>QXWX01000025.1 GCA_009911175.1 Lachnospiraceae bacterium
CCAAGTAGCTTCCCCGTGTCAGAGAGAAGCTGCTTGGTATACTCATTTTTAATTTTGGTCAGGGTCTGACCAGTAACATCCCGTATTTATAATATTGACAAACCGATTCTTTGGTTATATTCTATATCCATGAGATGGTTTTCCGATCTGAGGGGGAGGACTGTCTTCAAATCCTCATATTTTTTAGTTATTGCGAGGTGAAACAAATGATGCATGTTTTTTACTGCATAAAATGCAAAAGATATCACTACACGAACAATCAGGCACGGGCCGTTTGCTGCGGCCAGCCCATGTATCATGTGGATATCGAATTTACAGATTTTGTGAAAATGGATCTGGATGAGCGGAGAGAAGCTCTTAAAATTTATGCATTAGCAGACTAACACGCCTTCCGGCTCAGGACAGGATACGCTTGACAGGAGCCGGATGAAAAAACCGACTGTACGGTCGGAAAAAGATCTGCGCGGCGCTTTTCGGGGGGAACCGGGGGAGCGCCGCGCAGATCTTTTGCTCTATAGGAAAATGACTGCTTATGCAGCCGCGCTTCGGCGCAAGTGTGCGTTAAAACGCACACTTTTTCATACCATCGTATACAGAAAGGCTGCCAGTGGCAGGCTTTCTGTATCTAACTGTTTCAGGTCAATTCGGCGATCCGGGATACCCCTACATAGATTTCCGATATTTTGTACCAGGTCCGGTAATCTACCGTGCCGGTCTGGGGAAGCCCGAACACCGACTGGAATACCCGGACGGCTTCCGAAGTCGCCGGGCCGTACATTCCATCCACCTGGATACTCGGTATGGCAGGGTATGCCCCGGCGATGACATTGATCTGTTCCTGGAGCTGCCGGACCTTATCGCCGCTGGAGCCGTTTTCCAGCACATAGCCGGGCCAGGAGGAGGGAACGCCGGAGATCTCCTGCGCGGTATTGATATACATGTTATCCCCATAATAATACCGCAGGATCTCAATTGCGGAGTAGCCCTGTTCTCCCAGGGACATAGACCCCCACTGCTGCATCCAGTTGGGGCAGGACACCCTTTGGCCATCGCAGTACTGGGTCAGGATCGGCTGCCGGACATTGGGCCGGGACAGATAATTTGCAAAAAGCTCATCCACGATCACGGAAATCGTATTAAAGTAGTTCCGCTCCGGGATCCATTTGTGGTCAAATGCGGTAGAAGAGGTGATCGTGAAATCGTAACCCCGGTTCCGGTACCCCGAAACCACCGATGATTCTACAGGGAGCACTCTGTGGAGTGCTGTTTTCGGCAGCTACCGTGTTCCCTCAGAGGCTTCCGCGCCGTCGATCAGATAATCGTATGACACATGGAAGATCTCCTTTAATGCCTTCAATTCCAGATCAGTTACATACCGTTTATTTGTTTCAATTCTTGTGATCACATTTTTATCCATATCATATCCGGCAAGCTGAAGCCGGTAGGCCAAGTCACGCTGAGAATAATTGCTTTTCTTACGAAGCTCGATCAGATGTTTGCCGACAAGATTTTTCTCCCCTGTCTGTGTTCTTGGTTTTGGCATAATAAATCCTCCTTTTTCTTGTCTCACTTTCAGCACCTTGCAATGATTTTACTAACGTTCATGTATGCGAAAGGTTGTAAAAATGAGACGGTCTGATATTTTTAAGAGTACAAAATACCATAGAAAAATCCCTGCCAAAAGCGATGGGAAAATGCCGCAACATAAACGTAACATAAACCGTCCGGAAAGTGATTTCAAAGTTTTCGTTTACATGCAGTCAGGGTATGGACCGGAAAGAAGTTTGTAAAATTCTTGAAAAAAGGGGCGCTTTTTCCTATAATAAAGCTACAGGAGGATACGAGCATGAGAGAAACAAAGATGACGATCGACAAGGCATACAAGGTTTCACCGGTGGATCCTAGAATTTTCGGCTCTTTTATCGAGCATTTGGGCAGAGCCGTATACGGCGGGATCTATCAGCCCGGGCACGTGAGCGCAGACGGGGATGGGTTTCGGCAGGACGTACTGGAACTGGTGAGGGAACTGCGCGTACCAGTGGTGCGCTATCCGGGAGGCAACTATGTGTCTAATTTTTTCTGGGAGGACAGCGTCGGGCCGGCCCAGGAACGCAAGCCCAGGCTGGATCTGGCCTGGAGGAGCCTGGAGCCGAATACCTTCGGGCTGGGAGAATTTGTGAAATGGGCCGGCAAGGCCGGTTCGGATGTGATGATGGCGGTAAACCTGGGGACCAGGGGGACAAAGGATGCCTGCAATCTGCTGGAATACTGCAATCACCCTTCCGGGACAAAATACAGCGACCTCCGGAGAAAACACGGCGCGGAAGATCCCTATCACATCAAGCTGTGGTGCCTGGGAAATGAGATGGACGGAGAGTGGCAGCTGGGCCACAAGAATATGCAGGAATACGGAAGGCTCTCGGAGGAAACGGCCAAAGCCATGAAGCTGATGGATCCTTCCATTGAGCTGGTTTCCTGCGGCAGCTCCTTTATGGGAATGCCGACATTTCCGCAGTGGGAGGCCACCACGCTGGAATGTAATTATGATTATGTGGATTATATTTCCCTTCACCAGTATTATGGAAATGAAGCTCAGGACAGCGCCGATTTTCTGGCTCTTTCGGATGATATGGAGAAATTCATCCATACGGTGGTGTCGGTCTGCGATTTTGTGAAGGCAAAAAAACGCGGCAGCAGGAAGATCAATCTCAGCTTTGACGAGTGGAACGTGTGGTATCATTCGAAAGACGAAGAAATGGACATCACACAGAATCATCCCTGGCAGATTGGTCCCCGTCTCCTGGAGGATCATTATAACTTTGAAGACGCGCTGGTGGTGGGGCTGATGCTGATCACGCTGCTCAAACATGCGGACAGGGTAAAGATCGCGTGTCTGGCGCAGCTTGTCAATGTCATCGCGCCGATCATGACCGACGCGCAGGGCGGTGCATGGAAGCAGACGATTTTTTATCCTTTCCTGCATGCTTCCGCCTATGGCAGGGGAACGGTCATTGAGACGATCATTGACACCCCTCTTCATCAGACCAGCGGACACGGGGCAGTGACCGATGTAGTCAGCGTGGCGGTGTATCAGGAGGAAAAAGAGGAGCTTACAGTTTTTGCGGTGAACAGGAATCTGGAAGAGGACCAGCACATGAGTATAGACCTGAGAAGCTTTGAGGGATATGGGATTTTGGAAAAGCTGGAGCTGGTTTCGGAGGATCTGAAGGCGGAGAACTCCCTGTTTGAAGAAAAGGTGGCTCCTATCCGGGATACAAATGTCAGGATGGACGGACAGAGAGCGGAGACGGTGCTGAAAAAGGCATCCTGGAATGTGATCCGGTTCGGAAAGTCAGAATAGAATACGAAAGAAAGGGCGCGGCCGGAACATGGCTGCGTCTTTTTTGATGAAAGCGCGCGGAAAAAAGCAGCATCTCAGAGCGATTCGTAAGAGACGCGGAAGCCGGCAGGAAATATAAAAACACAGCGCATAATTCGATATCAAACTAAATTATAGATAAAAAGTATAAAAAAATCATGAAATAAAGAGTCCTGTATTGACAAATATTGTGAATAAACATAAAATAACCGTTAGACGTCTAACTAAATGAGAGGAGGAGAGACAGGATGGATATGAATGTGGATCATATGCAGACTCTGGGAGTGCTGGCCCAGGTGACACACCTGAGCAGCTGCCACGCAAAGGAGATGTTCGGAAAGTATGATTTAAAGCCGGGCCATGCGGGAATATTATTTGTATTGAATCAGGAAGGGGAGCTGTCCCAGAGAGAGCTTGCCAAAAAGATGAACCTGACGCCCCCCACCATCACCTCAGTCATCCAGAAGATGGAAAAGCTGGAGTATATCCGGCGCAAGCCGGACGAAAAGGATCAGCGGGTCCTGCGGCTTTGCGTTACGGAGAAGGGGAAGGCTTTTATTGATGACATCTGCAGGGTAGGGAAACAGATTGAGGAAATGGTGTTCCGGGGAATGAGTATGGAGGAGACTCTGCTGCTGAAGCGCCTGCTCGTACAGGTCCGGGATAACCTGATGGAAGGTCAGGATCCTTCCGCCTTGCGGCCGCCGATGTGATGGCGCGAAGTGACCAACTTGTGAAAGGAGACGAACGATGCGAAAATTATTTCAATATATGGGGATGTACTGGAAAACGGTGCTCCTTGTGTTCCTGATCCTGATCGTGCAGGCATATTGTGATCTGTCCCTGCCGGCCTACACCTCGGACATTGTCAACGTGGGCATCCAGCAGGGCGGGATCAGTGAGCCGGTTCCGAAAGCTGTTTCCCGGGAAGGGATGGAACAGATCCTGATCTTCCTTCCGGATCCGGAGGACCAGGAGAAGGTATGGGATGCCTATGAGGAGGATTCCCATGTCTATGACAAAGCGGCATTTGTCTTAAAGGACAGCATGCAGAAAGAGGCAGAAGAGGGCGGTGAAGCCTATGACGAGCTCTCGGAGATCCTGAGCCTGCCTATGATGCTCATTCAGGGTTTTTCCTCCGGAAGCGATACCACGGAGCAGATCCAGGCACAGCTTATGGCAGGAATCCCTGCGGAAATGGTGCCGGAGGACGGGGATTTATTCGATATCCTTGGAATGCTCCCTCCAGAGCAGGTGGAGCAGATGCTGGAAGAGATCCGAAGCCAGACGGCGGATATGCCGGAAACGATCCTGGAGCAGGCGGCCATCTCTTATGTGAAAACAGCCTATCAGGAGCTGGGAATGGATCTGGATCGACTGCAGCTCGGATATCTCACAAGGACCGGAGCGAAGATGATCGGGCTCGCCTTTCTGGGCATGCTCTCCAGCGTCATGGTAGGACTTCTGGCCTCCAGAGTAGGAGCGGCTTCCGGGCGGGATCTGCGGGGAAAAGTATTCCGTAAGGTGGTGGGCTTTTCTAACAATGAATTTGACCAGTTTTCCACGGCCTCTCTCATCACCCGGAGCACCAACGACATCCAGCAGATCCAGATGCTCATGGTCATGCTGCTGCGCATGGTACTGTATGCGCCGATCCTGGCGGCAGGGGGGATCTACCAGGTATTCCGGACCAATGTGTCCATGTCCTGGATCATTGGGCTGGCAGTCCTCCTGATCGGGCTTGTGATCCTGCTGCTCTTTACGGTAGCCATGCCCAAGTTTAAGATCATGCAGAAGCTGGTAGACCGGCTGAATCTGGTGACAAGGGAGATCCTGACCGGGCTTTCCGTGATCCGGGCATTCAGCACGGAAAAGCATGAGGAAAAACGGTTTGACACGGCGAATCTGGATCTGACCAGGACGAACCTGTTTGTCAATCGGGCCATGACCTTTATGATGCCTTTGATGATGATCATTATGAACGGTGTCTCAGTCCTGATCATCTGGACCGGGGCACACGGAATCAACGAGGGGCAGATGCAGGTCGGGGATATGATGGCATTTATCCAGTACACCATGCAGATCATCATGAGCTTCCTGATGCTGTGCATGATCTCCATAATGCTGCCCAGAGCGGCTGTGGCGGCGGAGCGTGTGGATGAAGTGCTGACCAGCGAGACGTTGATCCACGATCCGAAGGAACCTGAGCGGCTTCCGGAAAAAACAGAAGGAGTGCTGCGCTTTGACCGCGTATCCTTCCGGTATCCGGGGGCCGATGAGGATGTGCTCCACGATATCACATTTACGGCAAAGCCGGGCGAGACGACAGCCATCATCGGAAGCACCGGAAGCGGAAAATCCACCCTGGTTAATCTAATCCCCCGTTTTTACGATGTGACAGAGGGCTCCATCACCCTGGACGGCATCGATATCCGGGAGATTCGCCAGCATGATCTGCGGGAAAAGCTGGGCTATGTGCCTCAGAAGGGAGTGCTGTTCTCCGGGACCATCGGCTCCAACATCCTGTTCGGGAATCAAAAAGGGTCCGACGGGGAAATGCAGGAGGCTGCGGAGATCGCTCAGGCCATGGAATTTATCGAAACGAAGCCGGACCGGTTTGAAAGTTCCATCTCCCAGGGCGGGGCAAATGTTTCCGGCGGGCAGAAGCAGCGCCTGTCCATCGCGAGAGCGGTGGCAAAGCATCCGGATGTATTCATTTTTGACGACAGCTTTTCCGCGCTGGACTATAAGACCGATGTGACACTGCGGAAGGCTCTGAAGGAAAAGACAGAAAACAGTACGGTCCTGATCGTGGCGCAGCGGATCAGCACCATTCTCCATGCGGAGCAGATCATTGTACTGGACGATGGAGAAGTGGCGGGGATCGGCACCCACAGGGAGCTTTTGAGGGACTGTGAAGTATACCGGCAGATTGCGGAATCCCAATTGTCGGAACAGGAGCTTGCCGAAACAGGAATCAATTCCGGAAAGGAGGAACTGACCCATGAGTAGAGAGCAGAGAAGAGGGCCTGTGGGCCGGGGGCACGGCCATGGGATGAGGCCGGGAGAAAAAGCGAAGGATTTTAAGGGCACCATCAAAAAGCTGGTCCGCTACATGAGCATCTACAAAATTCAGATGCTGTTTGTACTGATCTTTGCGGTGGGCGGCACGATCTTCAATATCCTGGGGCCGAAGATCCTGGGGAAGGCGACGACAGAGATTTTCAACGGCCTGGTCAGCAGGGTATCCGGAACCGGCGGCATGGATTTTGAAAAGATTGGACGGATCCTGCTGCTGACGCTGGGACTCTATGGGGTGAGCGCGCTATTTTCCTTTATCCAGGGATATATCATGACCGGGATCTCCCAGAAGACGACCTACCGCTTCCGAAAGGCGATCTCGGAGAAGATCAACCGGATGCCTATGAGTTACTTTGACAAAATGACCTATGGGGAGGTCCTTTCTCGGGTCACGAACGACGTGGATACGCTGGGGCAGAGCCTGAATCAGAGCGCCACACAGATGATCACCTCCGTGACCCAGATGGTGGGCGTGCTGATCATGATGCTTTCCATCAGTCCGCTGATGACACTGGTCGCGCTTCTGATGCTGCCGGTTTCCGTTGCCATGATCTCCCTTATCATGGCCAAATCCCAGAAATATTTCCGGGGACAGCAGGAGTTTCTGGGAAATGTAAACGGCCAGGTGGAGGAGGTCTATTCGGGCCACAATATCATCAAGGCGTTTAACAAGGAAGAGGAGACAATAGAAACCTTTGAAAAGACGAACCAGCAGCTGTATGATTCTGCGTGGAAATCTCAGTTCTTGTCCGGCATGATGATGCCCATCATGCAGTTTGTGGGCAATCTGGGCTATGTGGGAGTGGCCATCCTGGGCGGCTATCTGGCCATCAAGCAGGCCATTGAGGTGGGGGATATCCAGTCCTTTACCCAGTATGTGCGGAACTTCACCCAGCCCATCCAGCAGGTGGCACAGGTGGCGAACATGCTGCAGTCCACCGCGGCGGCTTCGGAGCGTGTCTTTGCGTTTCTGGAGGAAGAGGAGGAGGACCAGACCGTGCCGGATCCGGTATCCGTGGACGGCCTTCTGGGAAATGTAGAATTTTCCCATGTGCATTTCGGCTATGATCCGGAGAAAACCATCATCCATGATTTTTCCGCAAAGGTCACGGAAGGGCAGAAGATTGCCATCGTAGGTCCCACCGGAGCCGGAAAGACCACCATGATCAAGCTCCTGATGCGGTTCTATGACGTGAACAGCGGGGCCATCCTGATTGACGGCCACAATGTCCGGGACTTTAACCGCAGCGAGCTCCGCATGATGTTCGGTATGGTACTGCAGGATACCTGGCTGTTCCACGGCAGCATCCGGGACAATATCCGGTATGGGAAGCTGAATGCCACCGACGAGGAAGTGGTCGCGGCGGCGAAGGCAGCCAGAGTGCACCGGTTTGTACAGACTCTGCCGGGCGGGTATGATATGGAATTGAATGAGGAAGCCAGCAATGTGTCCCAGGGACAGAAGCAGCTCCTGACCATTGCCAGGGCCATTCTGGCAGATCCGAAGATCCTGATCCTGGATGAGGCCACCAGCTCCGTGGATACCCGGACGGAGATACAGATTCAGAAGGCTATGGACACCCTGATGAGGGGAAGGACCAGCTTTGTGATCGCCCATCGGCTCTCCACCATCCGGGACGCGGACCTGATCCTGGTCATGAAGGACGGAGATATCGTGGAACAGGGAAATCACGAGGAATTGATCGCAAAGGGCGGATTCTATGCGGAATTGTATAATTCCCAGTTTGAGAAGACGGCATAAGGATCGGGCCGACAGAGGGCAGAGCAGCCAGCTCCGGCATCCGTAAGAAAAAAGGAAGCGCAAATGTAAAACACATTGATTCAGGCAGCTGGCTTTGCAGAAGGAGGAATAGAATCTGGCTTTGGGAAATAGTTATAGTAGAAAAGCTCTGTCAGAGATATGCGGGAGATTCAGGAGAAGTTATGTCTGAGAATGAATATCGGCAGGTTTGCATGGACGTAGAGGGCATCAATGTGATTTTGGAATTTCCGGCGGAACAGCCATCTGGACAGGAAGGAGAACGCTCGGGAATCGAGTCAGGAGATGAAGAGCAGTTGAAACAGGAAATCCGGGAAATCCTGACCAGTGTATTGCTGGAAAAAATGAAATTATGATTTTTCTGCGTTACTATTCATGGTGGGGCAGTCGGAAAATGTGGATTTTTCGACTGCCCCATTGCATTTCAGGAATAGGACGTGCCTCAAAATAATAGGAATATTAGAAACCGGATCACTGTGCCAGGCAGTGATGGAAAAGGAAGCGGATCGTTCTGTGAAGCGTGTCAGAATGCTGCTGCGGGTCAGCTCCAATCAGCAGCTGGAAGCAGACGGGGACCTGTCGGTCCAAAGACAGATCGTGCTGGATTATATCGGACAGCACGAGGACTGGGTGGCGGATGAAAAAGAATACTTTGAGGGGAGTAGAAGCGGCTACAAACATGCGGTCTCCAAAAGGGAAACACTCCAGGAGGCGCTGGAGGATGCCAGGAAGCGGGAATATGAGATCCTGGCGGCTTATAAGGATGACCGGGTGGGAAGGCGCATGTGGGAGATGGGAGCCTATATCATGGCTTTAAAAAGCTGCGGGGTAGATGTTTATACGGTAAAGGACGGATGCATCAGCCCGGAGGCGGATGATATTATGGGGCAGATGATACTGGCCCTCCGCTATGGAAATGCCCAGAAGAGCAGCTCGGATACCGGGATGCGGGTAAAGGATACGGCCCAGAAGCTGGTGCAGAAGGGAAAATTCATGGGCGGGGCGGCGCCTTACGGATATGAGCTCGTACTGTCCGGGGAGCTGAGCAAGCATGGGCGTGCCCTGCACACCTTGAAGATCGTTCCGCGGCAGGCGGAGACGGTAAAGCACATCTATTCATTGTCTTTGAATCAGGAATACGGCTCTGTGAAAATCGCAAACATTTTAAATGAAGATCCCTGTTACAGACAGCTTGCGCCCCGGGATGTGTGGAAGGCCGGAACGATCACCAGTATTCTGACCAATCCCGTGTATGCAGGCTATACGGCATATAAAAGGCGGGAACGGATCAATGGAACATACCATCGTCTGGACCAGTCGGACTGGATCAGGGCAGAAGCGCCCAATGAGGAAATCCGGATCATTGAGGAGGATATATGGAACCGGGTACAGGAAAAAAGAAAGAGAAGGTCGGACCGATACCAAAAGAAGCGGGAGGACCAGGCGGTTTCTGTGATCAGAAGGAATGACGGGATGCTCCCTCTGATTGATGTGAGTTACTGCGGATACTGCGGGGGGAAGCTTATCAACGGGAGCCGGTACCATTACTGGACGATCAAAGGTACCGGGGAAAGGAGATCCAGCAGGACTCCGATGTACCGATGCCGGAATGGGGATGGAATGGCAGATCATCCGACAGCACTGTTCCATGCGGAGAGGATGGAAAGGGCGGTATTCCAATGTCTTGGGGAATATATTGAGAGACTTCTGGAAAACGAGGATGCTGACGCTGCTGTTTTTGAAAAGCTGAAAACCAGAAAAAAAATTGCGGAAGCAGAATGGAAGAAGGAAGAGGCGTTACTGCGAAAACTGCAAAAAGGGATCGAAGTGATGGAAGGAAAGATCCCGGACGCGATCACAGGCGAGTGCGGATTTACGGCGGAAGAGCTGGCGGAAGCCGTCAGAAGCCAGAGAAACAAAGTGCTGGAGCAGGAGCAGGCGGTACAAAGGAGCAGGGAAAGGCGAAGCAAGCTGGAAGAAAATGCAGGGAAGCGGGAAGAAATCCGGAAAGCAATCCCTCCTTGGAAACAGATTTTTCAGGAAGCGGATTCCGATACGAAACGGATTTTAGTTCAAAGGCTGGTAGAACGGATCCAGGTGATGCGGGAGCAGATTCGGATCCGTTTTAAGGAATTGTCAGGAAAGAACTTGTTAATTTGACGGCGTATAAATGTTTAGCTGCAAAGAAGATGATCGCAGGCGCAAAAGGTTTCACCATGAATCAGCATTGATCACGCTACCATTCCGTATACACCCGGTTCAGGGTAAAGGACATGATCGCCAGCACATTTGCGCGGATGGAAGCCTCGGGCCAGGTGGCGTAGATTTCCGAGGAGGCTACATTTTTGATGTAGTCCCGGTATTTCACATAATAATTCTGTGCCGTAGTGTCCCGGGGCGAACCGTCATGCACCACGATATACTCCGGCACGACCACCCTGCTCAGTACGATCTCCCCGGATTCATTGGTGGGCTTGATCTCGTCCTCCGCAATTTTCGGGGGATATTCCCCGTACAGGGTATGGGCAGGGATGACAAAGACCTCTTCTCCTGTATCCGCTGGCGTCAGCGGACGGAGCCGTACATTCTGGATTGCCGTGACATCAGGCAGGATCTCGGCTCCGGAAATGCTGACCGGCTCAAAGCCAGGTGCCCGCACATCCAGCGTATATTCCGCGTAAGGCTGGGCTTCGATGGACGGATCCAGGCTGTATTCCAGCGGAGGCGCATTCAGTTCGATGGTTTCAGTCTGCCCGGAGCTGTCTGTGTTCAGCTCCTCCAGCGTGCTGTCCGGAACCCCGGTGTAGGATACGGAGATCACCGCGTCGGACACGGGATAGGAATCCACATCCGAGGTCACATTGATCTGCAGCAATCCCCTTTCAATCTGATCACGCCTTGCCGCGTCATTTTCCGCATTTTCCTGCATTGCCTTAATATAAACCATAATTCCCCCTGTTTGAGATATGTTCTATATCAATATATGCAGTTCGGAGGGTTATTGTGTTGTGGCGCGGATAAGCCGTTGCTCCGTCCGGAAATACGGGAGTCCGGTTCTAAATGGATGAGTTGTCAAAGAGTGACCCATAGCGCGGACGGAGCACCAGGTGAAAAACAAAAAAGGGGTCTTCTCAAAAATGGTCAATGGGGTATAATGGATATAAACCGGTATGGTCAATAAAAGAGACTGCCGCATTTTAATTCTGCGGTAATGGTTGCTTGCACATAATGGAGGAGTTGCCATGAATGAAAAATTTTTTGCGCTGCCGGAAGAAAAACAGCAGAGAATCCTGAATGCCGGCTACCGTGTATTTTCTCAGAATTCTTATAAGAAGAGCCCCATGAGTGAGATCGCGGACGAGGCTGGGATCAGCAAGTCCCTGCTGTTTCATTATTTCCGCAATAAGAAGGAGCTGTACCTGTTTCTCTGGGACACCTGCGCAGAGATGACGATCCGATATCTGGAACAATACGGATGCTACGAACAGACGGATCTTTTTGAAATGCTCTATCGGGGGATGCAGGCCAAGATCCGGCTCATGCATCGTTATCCCTATATCGGCAATTATGCGATGAAGGTGTTCTATGAAAGGGATCCGGAGGTCAGTACGGAGATCCAGGAGAGCTACAAAAGGTATAAGGACATCAAAGCAAACAGCACTCTTCTCAATCTGGATCCGAAGCAGTTTCGGGAAGGGATCGACTTGTCCATGATGTATCAGGAAATGTATCTGGCATCGCTTGGGTATCTCTGGGAATTTATGCAGAACGAGGAGATGGATGTGGATCAGATGGAAGCGGATTTTACGAAAATGTTTGAATTTTGGAAGAAGACCTATCTGAGGGAGTGAAGGCTCGGCAAAAGCAGTGTGCCGGAATATGCGCAGCTGGCAGGCTGCATCAGGAAACAGAGCCTGGTACCGCAGGAAGAAGATTCATTCGAAAGGAGATGCGAGATGAACGCGATTGAGATGAAAGGACTGACGAAATTCTATGGAAAATCCAGAGGGATCGTGGATTTGAACCTGACGGTTCCGGAGGGAGAATTTTTTGGATTTATCGGTCCCAACGGAGCCGGGAAGAGTACCACGATCCGTACACTTCTGGGGCTGCTCCGAAGCTCCGGCGGCAGCGCCCGGATTTTTGGAAAGGACATTGCGGCAGAGAAAAGCAGTATACTGGCAGAGGTGGGCTATATGCCGTCGGAAGCCGTGTTTTATCCGGGAATGCGGGTCAGGGAGGTGATCCGGCTTTCCGCGGGCTTGCGGAAAAAGGATTGTGCGCAGGAGGCGGAGCAGCTATGCAGCCGGCTGGAGTTGGACGTATCCAAAAAGGTGGACGAGCTGTCATTCGGAAACCGGAAAAAGGTGTCCATCGTATGTGCCCTCCAGCATCACCCCGGGCTGTGCATCCTGGATGAGCCTACCAGCGGTCTGGATCCGCTGATGCAGAGGGAGTTTTTCGAGATATTAAAAGAGAGGAATGCCCAGGGAACCACCATCTTTTTATCCTCCCATGTGCTTTCGGAGATCCAGCGGAACTGCATCAGGGCAGCGATCATCCGGGAAGGAAAGCTGATCGCCTGCGACAGTGTGGAAGCACTCTCCCGGACCAGCGCAAAACGGGTTCATGTCCAGGGCGAGCTCTCTCTGCCTCAATGGAAAGAGATGCGGGACCTGCGGCAGACCGGGAGCGGGATCAGCTTTTTGTACGGCGGAGAGATCCGCAGTCTTCTGCGGGTGCTGGCAGAGCAGGACATCACAGATCTGACCATATCCGAGCCGGATCTGGAGGAGATCTTTCTGCATTATTATCTGGATCCTGCGGGAGACAGAGGAATGAACGGAGGTGAGGAAAAATGATCATGATCCGGCATGAATTAAAGCAAAACAGGATTTCTCTGGCAGCGTGGACGGCGGCAGTGGGCTTTCTGCTTGTAATCTGCATCCTGATCTTTCCGGAGATGAAGGAAGAGATGGACGGAGTCAGCGATATGTTTGCCTCCATGGGGAGCTTTACCGAGGCATTTGGGATGGACAAGATCAGCTTCGGCACGCTGACCGGGTTCTATGCCGTAGAATGCGGAAACATCCTGGGGCTTGGCGGGGCATTTTTTTCGGCGCTCTGCGGGGTGTCCATACTGGCAAAGGAGGAAAAAGACCATACGGCGGAATTTCTCCTGACCCATCCGGTCAGCCGTGCCCGGATCGTGACCTGCAAGCTGGTCGCGGCGGGGCTGCAGATTGTGATCCTGAATGCGGTTATTTATGCGGCTTCCATCGGCTCCATCGCGGTGATTGGGGAGGAGATTCCCTGGAAAGAGGTGTCGCTTCTGCATCTGGCCTATCTGCTGCTGCAGATCGAGATTACGGCGGTCTGCTTCGGGATCTCCGCCTTTCTAAGGCATGGAGGTATGGGGATCGGGCTTGGCGCGGCGGCCGTCCTGTATTTTCTGAACCTGATCGCCAATATCACCGACAGCGCGGAATTTCTACGGTATATCACACCCTTCGGGTATGCGGAAGGCTCGGATATTGTGACCAGCGTGAGTCTGGAATGGGGGCTGGTCGCGCTGGGGCTGGCATATGGAGCCGCGGGGATTGCGGCGGCATATATGAAGTACTGCAGGAAGGATATTGCGTAAAAGGATCCGGCGGATGTGTGCCTGGAAATCGCTTTCGGTAAGGCATGTTCAGACACGCTCTAATACAGTTTGGATATTTTCCTTCATTTTTTCGGATAAAAGAGCATACTGTACCAGATCTTCTTCACTGAAGTCCTTAAAACGAGCATGGTCATAGTCATTCTGTGCAGCGGCCAGATCTTCCATGATCTGGTCAGCTTCGGGCAGAAGCGTGATCCGGATCTGTCTGCGGCGGGATCTGGAAACAGATCCGAAAGCCTGGGGATCGGCGGTGCTTTCCGCAGGATCCGAAGGAGGAATGCGGTCTGCCCTGGAGGTCCCGTCCGTCCGCCGGATCTCCTCCACCTTGAGAAGCCCCCGCGCGGACAGCTTCTGCAGGGTCAGCGAAAGCGCTCTGCGGGAAATATTTGCAAAATCAGCAAGCTCCGCCCGGGTGGTGATCTGATGAGGCTGGCTCAGGCAGAAAAGCAGGCTGGCCTCGGCTACGGTCAGACCGTTCTTTCGGGCCGCGGTTTCCAGATAATATTCCAGAAGCTTCCGATTTCGGTAGACCTCCATCAGGATGCCCTCCCCGGCGATCGCCTCGCTGCAGACCTTGGTGTGCTCTTCCCCCAGTTTTTTGCTGCCCGGCAGGATGGCAGGAGGAACCATGCCGTCCCCGGCGGCATCCACAAGAAAGCGGTAGACCTGGAGCCGTTTCTTTTCATAATCCGTTTCGTCAAAAACTAGTTTATAGAAATTATTGTAGTATTCAAATACCATCAGCTTCATTCTCACGGTATTGGTGATGCTAGCGCCCTGGCTGGCTAGAGAACCTTTTGTCTTGACATAGTAGTAAATGGGGGCGTGCAGGGCATAGAAGGCTTTCCCATGGCGGATATATTCCAGATTGAACATAAAATCCTCGCACCAGCTGATGGTCACATCCATGCGCAGGCGGTATTTCTCCACAATCTCTCTGCGGTACAGCTTGTTCCAGAGTACGCCGTAATAAAAATCCGCAGGATTTTCCATCATATGCGACGCAAACTCCTCTCGTGTCATTACGGAATCCTCTTCGATGTCCCCTTTCTGGGACAGACGTTCTCCCACAACCCGGTAAAAATCAGCGATCACCAGATCGCAGCAGTGCTCCTCGGCGGCACGCACGAACAGCTTGGTAGCGTCCGGCGTGATCCAGTCGTCGCTGTCGAGAAATTGAAGATAGGTTCCCCGCGCCCGGTCAATGGCCTGGTTGCGGCTGTCGGATACTCCGGTGTTTTCCTTGTGGATCACACGGACCCGGGAGTCCTGTTCGGCGTAACTGTCACAGATGCTGCCGCAGGAATCCGTGCTGCCGTCATTGACCAGCAGAAGCTCAAAATCCGTATATTCCTGGTTCAGGATGCTGTCAATGCAGCGTGCAAGATGCTTTTCGGCATTGTATATAGGAACAATAATACTTACGGTTGGGGTCATGGGTGTACTCTCCTTTACTGTAGGTCTCTTTGAATATCATTGTATGCGGAAAAGCTGCAGGGGCAGATTTCCTGTGTGGTTACAGATATTTTAGCAGATTTGTAAAGAAATGGAAACGGCGGTTTTCAAAAAGTTGATTCAGCAAAAATATGCGGAAATGTTTTGTTGTGAACCGCATCAAAATATAGTAGAATAATCAAATAAGCAGGTAAATCGATTGAGGTATGCAAATGATTGGTGAGATAGTATATGGAAATCTGATATCAAAACAAACATTGTTGGAAGCATTTGATCTTGCAGAGACAACGGCTCCGAGAATTTCTGCAGTTGGTGCAGGCGGGAAAACCACTACATTAAAACGGCTGGCGGCAGAATATACAGATATGGGAAGGAAGCCG
This sequence comes from Lachnospiraceae bacterium, assembly GCA_009911175.1. Next base: position 15,741 of record QXWX01000025.1, read on the forward strand.
ATTGTTACAACCACCACACATCTGTTTAGAGAAGATTCTCCGTTATTTTTGGAAGATCCGTCTGTGGGGGAGATCCTTGCGCTTCTGGACAAAGAGGGTTGTATATTTGCAGGCGGGAAGGCAGGGAATGGAAAGATAAAGAGCCTTCCCGAGGAGGTTCTGGAAGCGGTTTTAAAGCTTCCGAATCCTGTTTTGATCGAAGCGGATGGGGCGAAAATGCTTCCTGTGAAATTCCCGGCAGACCACGAACCGGTCATTCTGCCGCAGACCACCCATATTTTGTACATATGCGGCATGGACGCACCCGGAAGAAAAATAAAAGAGGTCTGCTTCCGGGCAGATCTTCTGGCAGATTTTTTGGGGAAGTCCCCGGAGGAACTGCTGACAACGCAGGATATTGCGGCTCTTGCACAGAGCAGGCTGGCAGGAAGGAAAGGGGAAGGGGATGGGATGCGGTATGCAGTTGTCCTGAATAAGGCAGATACCCGAAAGCGGCGCGACGCGGCGTTGGAAGTCTGGGAGGCAATGGATCGCAGGAAGGAGATTCGGGTGATTGTTACTGCGAATGGATGGGTCGTATGAATATTGAAGCATATAATCTGGATTCTCTTAGAAAACTGGTCCGAGATCTCCAGGCAGAAAATGAAGGATTAAAAAAATTATTGGATAAAGCAGAAATACCATACGCCAAAAGTGAAGTGTTTTCTGAAATTCCAGCCGATTCCGAAGAATATGATCTGGACCAGGGCGGAAGGATCCAATCACAATATATTGACAAGGAGATGGCCAACCGCTTTTTCGCCATGTTTTGGGGCAGAAAAGACGTGTTTGCGAAACGGTCGAAAAATGGAAACTATTATCCCCAGTGTGCCAATCGCTGGAATCCGATCTGTCCTGCAAATAACAGCGGCAAGCTGCAATGCGGAAAGTGTGATTTTTCCAGCTTCGAACCGTTGACTCAGGGAATGCTCATAAAGCATCTGATCGGTTACAAAGAGGACGGTACGGATGTATTGGGGGTGTATCCATTGCTGCCGGATGGTCATTGCAGATTCCTTGTGTTCGATTTTGATAATCACGAAAAGGGAGCAGAAAAAGAGGATTATGCCAATACGGACAATGAGTGGCATGATGAAGTAGATGCTCTGCGTCTGATCTGCCGGCAAAATAAGATTGATGCATTGGTGGAGCGCTCCCGTTCCGGACGGGGAGCACATATCTGGATCTTTTTTCAAAAACCGATCCCTGCCGCGACGGCAAGAAGCTTTGGGCTTCTGCTTCTTGATCAAGGCGTGTCCACGATCAATCTGAAGTCGTTCCGATTCTATGACAGGATGTATCCATCTCAGGACAAAACGGATTCCATTGGAAATCTCATTGCGCTTCCGCTGCAGGGACGGGCGCTTAAGAATGGAAACAGTGCCTTTGTTGATGAGCATTGGAATGCGTATCCGGATCAGTGGAAAAAATTATTGAATACCCGGAAGCTGACCCAGGAGGAAGTGGAACAATCAATATCACAGTGGCAGGGAGATCTGTTTATACGAAAGGACAGCTCCGATTATATAAAAAGTATAAATCGCCCCAAACCATGGAAACGTCAGGAAGATTTCCGGGAATCGGATGTGGTCGGAAAACTGCACATCGTACTTGCAGACGGAATCTATGTAGATGCCCTGAATTTAAAGCCTTATCTGCAAAATCAGATACGCTGCATGGCCGTATTCGATAACCCGGTCTACTATAAGAAAAAACGATTTGGCTATTCGAATTATTACAATTTCAGTACGGTGTATATGGGGAAGGACGTGGACGGATATATCAAAATACCGCGCGGATTATTGGAAACGTTGATCGAAAAATGCAAAAAAGGCGGGATCAGATATGATATATCGGATCACAGGGAAAAAGGGCGGCCGATTCGCGTGGAATTCCAGGGGGAACTGCGGATGCGGCAGGGCCTGGCGGCACAGCAGATGCTGGTTTATGAAAATGGGATTCTGAGTGCGGCCACTGCTTTTGGTAAGACAGTTGTGTGCAGCTATTTGATCGCTCAGCGGAAAGTAAACACTCTGATTCTTCTGGAAAGTAAAGACCTGCTTTTTCAATGGGAAAATGAGTTGCAGCATTTTCTTAAGGTGAACGAAACGCTCCCGACATATCAGACCAAAACCGGGAAAGTGAAAACAAGAAGCAGTGTCATTGGAAAATTGGGGAGCGGCAAAGACACCATGACAGGTATCATTGATATTGCAATGGTCGGATCGCTATATAAAAAAGGAAATTTTCATGAGAAGCTATATTCTTATGGAATGGTCATCATGGATGAATGCCATCATGCCGCGTCTCCTACTGCGCAGGAAATCCTGAAAAGGATCAATGCAAGATATGTATATGGCGTTTCGGCAACGCCTATGCGAAGTGATAATCTGGAAAAAATCAATTTTATGCTTCTGGGACCAATCCGATACAAGTACACAGCGCTGGAAAGAACCATGGAACAGGGCATAGAACACCTTGTGATTCCGCGTTATACAAGAGTCATCTACACGGGAGGCGGGAAACCGGGCATTAACGCTTTGTATGCATTTATCAGCAGTCACGAGTGGCGGAATCAACAAATCGCAGAAGATGTGAGATCCTGTGTAAAGCTCGGGAGAACGCCTGTCATACTGACCAGATATAAAGAGCAGGCAAAATGGATATATGAGAATGTCAGACAGGCGGCGGATCAGGCTTTCCTGTTATATGGAGGCAATACAGATAAAGAAAACGAAGCTGTCAGAATGCAGATCGAGAAAATTCCGCGGGATCAATCCATGATATTGGTCGCCACAGGACAAAAGATCGGTGAAGGCTTTGACTGTCCGAGACTGGATACGCTGATGCTTGCGGCACCGGTTTCCTATCAGGGAAGGCTGGAACAATATGTGGGCCGGCTGAATCGGGATTATGAGGGAAAGCAGGACGTTGTGGTATATGATTACATAGATTCCCATATTCCCCAATTTCACAATATGTATTTAAAACGGCTTAGGACATACAAGAAAATCGGGTTTCAGATTTCAGCAGATGCGGCGCAGAGGAAGCAGGAGGCTGGGGCAATCTATGATTCAGGAAACTATACGGCTGTGTTCGAACAGGATCTGATCGAGGCGGAAAAAGAGATTATCATTTCCAGCCCACAGATCACGCAGGATAAGGTGGAACGGCTGATCTATTTGATGAAGCCCCGGCAGGAAGCGGGAGTTGACATAACCGTTATCACAGAAAATCCGGAATCGGATGCATTTCATAATGCGGATTTCACATATACGCTGATTGAAGAAATGAAAGGCTGCGGGATCCATACGAAAATTGCGGACGGGGAAGCGGGACACTTTGCTGTTATCGACCAGTCTCTTGTATGGCATGGCGGTATGAATCTTCTTGGAAAAGAGGACGCATGGGATAACCTGATCAGGGTGAGAGATGAAAGGGCAGTAGAAGAACTGCTGGAAATGGTGGAGGAAAGATGAAAGTATGTTTGATTTATCTGGCGGCCGGGAACAGCCGCCGATTCGGTTCCAACAAGCTTTTGTATGAACTGGAGGGGCGGCCTCTGTATCGGCACTTATTGGACAGGCTGGTCAGCCTCAGCAGGCAACATGCCGACTGGGAAGTGATCGTGGTGACACAATATCCACAGATATATGATGAAGTACGCGCGGGAAATATTCGTGCCATATTCTCACCGGACAGCCAGAAAGGGGTATCCTATTCCATCCGTGCAGGTCTGGAAGCTGCGGCAGATGCACAGGCCTGTGCGTTTTTTGTGGCGGACCAGCCCTGTTTTGCAGAAGAGAGCGCAGAGGCCTTTTTGGAATATATGGAAAGGAACCGGGCAGAGCTTGGCTGTGTGACATGCGGGGACCAGACCGGAAATCCGGCCTGGTTTTCCCGAAACTATTTTCCGGAATTGTTGGAATTGAAAGAAGACCAGGGGGGACGGAAGGTTCTGAAAAAGCATCTGGATCAAATCCTATATTTTCCCATTTTGGATGTCGGGGAACTGCAGGATGTGGATACATTACCACAAAATAATAAAAAGCTGTCTTAGAAGCAATCTGATATATACAAAATGAAAAATATAAAAAGAGTCAAGATAGGTAACAGCATAAAATTTTTCCCCAATAGTCCATAAAAACTTTTCTATAGGATAAGATTTTTGATAAATCTTGTCAGAACCGCACAGAATATGCTATACTGACAAATGTGCGCCGCCCCCGCTGGAAAATTCTGGGGCAGGGCACAGAAAAGAGATGGAGAATGAAAAATGGAAGAGATACTGTTTAAAAGGCCGGAACTGGAGGATCAGGAGATCATTGCCCCGTATTTTGAGAAGGCTCCGAGCAGAAGCTGTGAGCGGACCTTTGCGAATGTTTACCTCTGGTCCAGGCACTATCATGTACAATATGCGGTCATAGAAGGCGCTCTGGTCTTTCGGGATGACGGAGAGAAGCTTGCGTTCGCCTACCCGGCAGGAGAACCGGAGGCCGTGAAGCGGGCGCTGGAATACCTGATGCGATACACAGAGGAACAGAAGGCTCCCTTTATACTTTACAATGTCACGGAAGAAAATTTTGCCCAGATGGAGGCATGGTATCCGGGGCAGTTTCAGATCGAGTACCTCCGGGATGAAGCGGACTATGTATATGAGACGGAGAAGCTTGCCACCCTGGCGGGAAAGAAGCTGCACGGCAAACGCAATCACATCAATAAGTTCAAGTCCTTGTATCCGGACTGGAGTTATGAGCCGATTACCGGGAAAAATGCGGAAGAATGCTTTCAGATGGCCCTGGAATGGCGTAACGAGAACGGCTGTGAGGAGGACCTGGAAAAAAACGCGGAGATGTGTGTGACTCTGAATTTCCTGCGTCTGTTCCAGGAACTGGGGATGAAGGGCGGCCTGATCCGGGTAGAGGGCAAAGTGGTGGCCTTCTGTGTCGGAGAGCCGGTCTGCGAGGATACCTTTGTAGTGCATGTGGAGAAAGCGTTTGCGGAAGTGGAAGGGGCCTACCCAATGATCAACCAGCAGTTTGTACAGCATGAATGCATGGAGTATCAATATGTAAACCGGGAGGAAGACACTGGAGCGGAGGGACTGAGGAAATCCAAGCTTTCCTATCATCCGGCATTTCTTGTAGAAAAAGGGATCGTGACCCGGAAGGCATACCCAAGGGCATCCCATTATAGCCATTCGGCCGTTTCATAAGGTATGACCGCGAGACAGGGAGATCACCTGCCGGGAATAGAATTTTAGCAATCGGAATCAGATCATGAGCGGGAGAACAATAGATTCGGTCCTGCGGAAAAAGGAGACAGATACGATGATTTCAAAAAAGATGGAAAATATGGTGGCAAACAGTTCTGCAATCCGTGCAATGTTCGAAGAGGGCAACCGCCTTGCAAAGCTCTACGGCAAGGAAAACGTATATGATTTCAGCCTGGGAAATCCCAATGTCCCCGCGCCAGCGGCAGTGAAACAGGCCATCCTGGAGATTCTGCAGGAGGAGGATCCGGTGGCGCTTCATGGCTACACCAACAGCAATGCAGGATATGAGGATGTGAGACAGGCTGTGGCACAATCCTTGAATGAGCGGTTCGGCACTGCATTTGCGGCGAAGAACATTACCATGACCGTGGGGGCGGCCGGCGGGCTGAATGTGATCTTAAAGTCCCTGCTGAATCCGGGGGACGAGGTCATTGTATTTGCGCCCTATTTCGGAGAATACCGGAGCTATACCAGCAATTACGACGGCGTCCTGGTGGAGATCTCTCCCAATACCGTGGATTTCCAGCCCAAGCTGGATGAGTTTGAAGAGAAGATCACGAAAAAGACAAAGGCCGTGATCGTCAATACGCCCAACAATCCCACCGGAGTCGTTTATTCTGAGGAGACGATCCGGAGGATGGCATCCATTCTGGAAGCAAAGCAAAAGGAATATGGAACGGAGATCTATCTGATCTCAGACGAGCCGTACCGGGAGCTTGCATATGACGGTGCAAAGGTCCCCTATCTGACAAAATATTATGCAAACACGGTGGTAGGATATTCCTACAGCAAATCCCTGTCGCTTCCCGGGGAGCGAATCGGATATCTGGTGATCCCCGATGAAGCGGCGGACAGCGAGGCGCTGATCAGCGCGGCCAATGTGGCGACCAGGATCCTGGGATTTGTGAATGCGCCGACACTGCAGCAGAAGGTGGTCAAATACTGCCTGAACGAAAAGACGGATATTTCCTTCTATGACCGGAACCGGGAGACACTATACAACGGCCTGAGAGAACTGGGCTTTGAGTGCGTCAAGCCGGAGGGAGCGTTTTACCTTTTCGTAAAATCTCCGGTTACGGATGAAAAGGCATTCTGCGCGGCGGCAAAAAAATATAATATTCTGATTGTTCCGGGAAGCTCCTTTGGATGTCCCGGATATGTCAGACTGGCCTATTGTGTGTCCCATGAAACGATCGTAAATTCCCTGCCCAGATTCGCAGAGCTGGCGAAGGAATATGACTGCAGATGATCCGATGCGAAGCGGCGCGATAGCGATAGTCTGTATGGCAGACGAGCTGGAGGTCTGCTGTCAGGAAAAGGAATGATACAATATATGAGCCGTACCGCAGGATACACCCAGACTTGGACTGCCTGGAAAAGGAATGACAGTCCAACACAAACAGACAGAATAACAGGAGATGAGATCAGTGGAAACCAATCCCGGAATCATAAAGAATATACGAAAAGTAGACCCTTATGTACCAGGCGAGCAGCCTCAGCGTAAGGTGATTAAATTGAATACCAACGAAAATCCGTATCCGCCCGCCCCTGGGGTGGAGCGCGCTCTGCGGGAAATGGATGCGGATAGGTTCAGGTTATACCCGGATCCTTCCGCAAATGACCTGGTGTCCGCATTGGCGGAGCATTACGGGGTAGGCATGGATCAGGTGTTTGTTGGCGTCGGATCGGACGATGTGCTGTCCATGTGCTTTCTGACCTTTTTTAACTCCGAAAAGCCCATACTTTTCCCGGATATTACGTATTCCTTCTATAAAGTCTGGGCAGAATTATATCGGATTCCTTATGAATGCCCGAAGCTGGATGAAAATTTTCGGATCGTGAAGGAAGATTATTACCGGGAAAACGGCGGGGTGATCTTTCCCAACCCCAATGCGCCTACGGCTATCTATGAGGAGCTTGGATTCGTAGAGGACATTCTTATCCATAATCCGGATTCGGTCGTGATCGTGGACGAGGCATATATTGACTTCGCGGGAAAATCCGCGCTGGAGCTGATCGGCCGATACAGCAACCTGATCGTTGTCCAGACCTTTTCCAAAGCCCGCTCCATGGCCGGCATGCGGATCGGATATGCGATCAGCAGCCCTGCACTGATCCGGTATCTCAACAATGTGAAATATTCCTTCAATTCCTATACCATGAATCAGACGTCTATTGTCTGCGGAACGGAGGCGGTGAAGGATCGGGCATATTTTGAGAAGACCACAAAAAAAATCGTGGAAACCAGGGAATGGGCGAAGGAAGAGCTTCGGAGGTTAGAATTCGAATTTCCAGATTCCAGGGCAAATTTCATCTTTGCAAGACATCCCCGGTATGATGCCGGGGAACTGTTCGAGGCATTGAAGAAACAGGACATCTATGTGCGCCACTGGGACAGCGAACGGATCCGCCAGTATCTGCGGATCACCGTGGGAACCAGGGAAGAGATGGAGGCGCTGTTCGCGGCGCTGAGAGCGTATATGTGTTATACTCACGGCCGATGAAATCTGCCGTGAGTATTGCGCCAGCCGCAGCCGCGAAGCGACATATTTCCTTATGCGGCTGTGCGCATCAATTATATTGTGCGGCAGATTTATCTGGCGTGCAGTATAATATGCCGTATCGCAGTCTCTGCTTTTTCCCGTACGGGAAAGGGATTCGAAACATACAGAGACAGCGATTTCTGAATCTGACATAAAACAGCAAAAACAGCAGGAGAGAATTTAGAAGATGAAAGAAGCACTGATCAGTTGGTTCATAGATAATTTAGGCGGAAAAGTCGGAAAAGAAGTGATCTTGTTTATCATTTCCATGGTTCCGATCCTGGAGCTTCGAGGGGGGCTTTTGGCCGCGGGACCGGCAGTATTGGACGTACCCATGTGGGAAGCGATCCCCATCTGCATCGTCGGAAACCTGATCCCGATCCCCTTCATCCTCCTTTTGATCACCAGGATCTTTAACTGGATGAAGGGCACGAAACGGCTGAAACCGCTGGTAGAGAAGCTGGAAAAAAAGGCCATGAGCAAGAGCGCCAACATTGAAAAATATGAGTTCTGGGGACTGGTTGCCTTTGTGGGGATCCCGCTTCCGGGCACCGGAGCCTGGACAGGTTCCCTGATTGCGGCATTAATCGGAATCCGCTTTCGGAAGGCGTTTCCGGCGATCGTGCTGGGAGTGTTTGTGGCGGCATTTTTGATGACGGTGCTGTCTTATGCGGTACTTGGCGGGATTTTTGTATAAGTCGTTACATGTCACACCCTGACCAATCACCACGCTGATTGGTCAGGAACAGTAACACTTATAGTGTTAGGAATCCGGCTGATGAAATCCACCCGTTGACACCGGTTTGAAATATCCGTATAATAAAGGAAAAGACGGCGCGGAACGATATAGAACAACCGTCGTGTATTGCCGGTTTTCTGGCAAGCAGCGGCCAAATGTTCCGCCGGGAGGGAAGTTGCGGCATGATTGCGGAAAATGATGAGAAAAAAAGAAGTAAGCTCTGGAGAATTGCGATGACCGTTTCATCGGTATTGATCATTGTCATCGCCGTATTTTTTGGATATACGCTTTTTACTTCGAATCCGTTGGAGGGAAGATGGGTGAACGAAGGCAGCGGCCTTGTCATGCGGATCCAGGGCAACGGATCTGCGTCCATCGAATGGCCGGATGAATCGGACGGCGCGGTAGAACTGCAGTATCATGTGGATCTGAAATCCAAAATATTCACCTTGTATCAGGGAGAGGAAAACGGGACCTCGCAGGCGGTCTATGATACGTCGGCAGAATCCGGTTTTGCCGCGGAGAACATGGAAGGAAGCTATGACTACAGCTTGGAACAGGGAGAATTGACACTGACAGAACGGGAGTATGGTGATCAGATGGTATTTGAAAAAGAGTAGGATAACGCATGGAGGGATAAACAGCTTTGTATGTTCGGGAAGCTCCGGATATGCAGGGCTGTTTTGTGTCATGGAATATACCTCAAGGCATCCTATTTATGGCTGTTTTATAAGATATCGGAAAGGAGACAATAGAACATGCTGAGACAGAACACAAAGGAAATCCGGATCGGAGACGTGGTGATCGGAGGAAATCATCCGGTGGCGATCCAGTCTATGACCAATACAAAGACCGAGGATATCAAAGGAACCGTAGAGCAGATCCACAGGCTGGAGGCGGCAGGCTGTGAGATCGTGCGCTGTACCGTTCCCACACTGGAAGCGGCTGAGGCACTGCGGGAGATCAAAAAAAATATTCAGATCCCTCTGGTGGCGGATATCCATTTTGACTATCGGATGGCGATTGTGGCCATTGAGAACGGAGCCGACAAGATTCGGATCAATCCGGGCAATATCGGTGGAGAGGAGCGCCTGAGGGCCGTCGTCGATAAGGCGAAGGAGCATGAGATTCCCATCCGGGTCGGCGTCAACAGCGGTTCCCTGGAAAAAACACTTTTGGAAAAATATGGTGCAGTGACGGCCGAAGGAATCGTAGAGAGCGCGCTGGATAAAGTGCGGATGATTGAGGAGATGGGGTATGATAATCTGGTGGTCAGCATCAAATCCTCCGATGTCATGATGTGCGTGAAAGCCCACGAGTTGATCGCAGAGCAGTGTCCATATCCGCTGCATGTGGGAATCACGGAGGCAGGGACGGTCTACTCCGGAAATATCAAATCCTCGATAGGCCTTGGGATCATTCTCTATGAAGGCATCGGAAACACGATCCGGGTGTCCCTGACCGGCGATCCGTCGGAAGAGATCCGATCCGCAAAGCTGATCTTGAAGACCCTGGGGCTTCGCAAGGGCGGTATTGAGGTGGTATCCTGTCCTACCTGCGGCAGAACCCAGATCGACCTGATCGGGCTTGCAAATCAGGTGGAGAAGATGGTTCAGGAATTTCCGCTGGATCTCAAGGTAGCAGTCATGGGATGCGTCGTGAACGGCCCGGGAGAAGCCCGGGAAGCAGATATCGGGATCGCGGGCGGCAAGGGCGAAGGACTTCTGATCAAAAAGGGAGAGGTCGTGAAAAAGGTAAAGGAAGAGGAACTTCTGGAAACGTTGCGCCGGGAATTACAGAACTGGGAAAATGAGTGACAGGAGCTGATCAATTTGGAACAAGTAGGAACCGCAAAATTATTTTTTGATGTATTTCCCACTCTGAAAGTGGAGGACTCTGTCCGTATGCTGTTTTCGGATGTGGAAGTGAAGAAGATCACCACCAATTCCGCACGGGATTTTCTGCACGTTTACATATTCAGCCGCCATCTGTTTCAGAAGAAGCAGATCTGGCACATGGAGCACAAGATCAAGGAGCAGCTGTTCGGAACCTCCATGGTCCATATTCATATAGAAGAAGAATACAGCCTGTCCGAGCAGTACACCCCCGCCGCCCTGATGGCGGAGTACCGGGAGAGCATTTCCCAGGAACTGCGGGACAGCAGCGTGCTGGCGGCCAATATGTTCGACCAGGCACAGCTTCGATTTGAGGAGGGGCAGATCTGCTGTCTGGAGCTGGCGGATACCATTGTATCCGAAGGAAGACGGGAGCAGATCCTGGAGCTTCTGGACGAGGTGTTCAATCGGCGCTGCGGCATTCCGACCGAGTTCCGCGTCACCTACCGGGAGAAAAAGGAAAGTAAGACACGGGAGTTTGAGGAACAGCGGATCCAGCGGGAGATCAACGCCATTTTCCAGAGGAATAAAAGTATTCACGGGGAAATGGATCCTGACGGGATGGGTTCCGGAGACCCCTCCAACGGCAGCGATTTTGCGGCGCCCTGGGAGGAACCTGGCAGTGTTTCCGGTGCTGCCTCAGACCGGGCGGGCGACTCGGATGCAGCCAGAGACCAGGGCAGGGGAACCAAAACGGCCTGGAATGCAGCAGGAGCTGCAGCCGGAAAGAACGGAACAGCAAATGGTGCCGCAGCCGGGAAAAATGGAAATGCAAACGGAAGAAATGGAAGCGCGAACGGGACGGCTGCCGGCAGGAATGGAAGCGCGGGTGCGGCTGCTGCCGGAAAGAGCAATGCGTCGGGCAGAGGCGGCTTTTCCTATGGCCAGGGGAAAAACGGCTTTCGGAAGGACTCCGGCAGGGATTATGTGCGCCCCTTAAAGCAGGGAGACGCGCCGGGCCTGATCTACGGAAGGGACTTTGAGGACGAGCCTTTGCGGCTGGATCAGGTGGCCACGGAGATGGGAGAGATTACTCTCCACGGCAAGGTCATCAGCTTTGAGACCCGGGAGATCCGGAATGAACGGACCATCATCATTTTTTCGATTACGGATTTTACGGATACCATTACCGTGAAAATGTTTGTCCGCAACGAACAGCTTGCAGAGTTGTTAGGCGACCTGAAAAAGGGCGCGTTTTTGAAGATCAAGGGCATCACCACCATTGACAAATATGACGGGGAGCTGACTATCGGCTCCATCACCGGGATCAAGAAGACCGGGGATTTTACCGTGTCCAGGCAGGACTTAAGCCCCATTAAGCGCGTGGAGCTCCACTGCCATACGAAAATGAGCGATATGGACGGGGTCTCCGAGGTCAAGGATATCGTAGGCCGCGCCCACAAGTGGGGGCATCCTGCCATTGCGGTCACGGACCATGGGACTGCCCAGGCATTTCCGGACGCCAACCACTATATCGAGCGATTGGACAAGGCAGACCCGTTCAAGGTCATTTACGGTGTGGAAGGCTATGTGGTGGACGACCTGACCGAGATCGCTGTGGGCGCCGGGGAGGAAAGCCTGGATGATACCTTTGTGGTATTCGACCTGGAGACCACGGGATTCAGCGCCATCAAGGACAAGATCATCGAGATCGGGGCGGTAAAGGTAGTCAAAGGAGAGATCGTGGATTCTTTCAGTACCTTCGTCAATCCACGGCGGCCCATTCCTTTTGAGATCACCAAGCTGACCAGTATCACGGATGAGATGGTCATGGAATATCCGGACATTGAGACCATTCTGCCCCAATTTCTGGAATTTGTGGGGGACGCGGTGCTGGTGGCTCACAATGCGGGCTTTGACGTGGGATTTATCGAGCAGAACTGCAGGTATCAGGACATTGAACCCCATTTTATCTCCGTGGATACCGTCGCCCTGGCCCGGGTACTGCTGCCCACTTTATCAAAATATAAGCTGAATGTGGTGGCAAAAGCGCTGAACATTTCCCTGGAAAATCATCACCGGGCGGTGGATGACGCGGGAGCCACGGCAGAGATTTTTGTAAAGTTCGTGCAGATGCTCAAAGACAGAGACATTACCACCCTGAAAGGCATCAACCAGTTTGGAAATACCAACGAGGACGCGATCCGCAAGCTCCCCACCTACCATATTATCATCTTGGTGAAAAATGACATCGGCCGTTATAACCTGTACCAGCTGATCTCTGCCTCCAACCTGAAATATTTTGCCCGTCGGCCCAGGATTCCGAAAAGCCTGCTGAACCAGCACAGGGAAGGGCTGATCATCGGAAGCGCCTGCGAGGCCGGAGAACTGTTTCAGGCGATCCTGAATCAAAAATCCCAGGAGACCATCGCTAAGCTGGCGGATTTTTATGATTATTATGAGATCCAGCCCCTGGGGAACAACCATTTCATGCTGGAGAGCGAAAAGCTGCCGGACATTCAGACCGAGGAGGATCTGAAAAATTTAAACCGTCAGATCCTGGAGCTGGGAGACCAGTTTAAAAAGCCGGTTGTGGCCACCTGCGACGTGCATTTCCTGGATCCGGAGGACGAGGTGTACCGCCGGATCATCATGGCCGGAAAGGGGTTCAGCGACGCGGACAATCAGGCCCCGCTGTATCTGCGGACAACCGAGGAAATGCTGGGGGAATTTGAATATCTGGGTTCCGCGAAGGCCTATGAGGTGGTGGTGGAAAATTCCAACAAGATCGCGGCCATGGTGGAGAAGATCGCACCGGTGAACCCCAACAAGTGCCCGCCGGTCATCCAGGATTCGGACCAGAAGCTGCGGGATATCTGCTACAAAAAGGCCCACGAGGTCTACGGGGACGATCTGCCGGTGCAGGTGTCCTCCCGGCTGGAAAGAGAATTGAATTCCATCATTTCCAACGGCTACGCGGTGATGTATATCATTGCCCAGAAGCTGGTGTGGAAATCCGTTGCGGACGGCTACCTGGTGGGCTCCCGGGGATCGGTAGGCTCCTCCTTTGTAGCCACCATGGCGGGAATCACGGAGGTAAATCCCTTAAGCCCTCACTATTATTGTAAAAAATGCCATTACAGCGAGTTTGAGTCGGAGGAAGTGAAGGCTTATTCTGGCTGCTGCGGATTTGATATGCCGGATAAGATCTGCCCGGACTGCGGGAAAATGCTTGTCAAGGACGGATATGACATTCCGTTCGAGACGTTCCTGGGCTTCAAGGGGGATAAGGAGCCGGATATTGACCTGAATTTCTCCGGGGACTACCAGTCCAAGGCCCACAAGTACACAGAGGTGCTGTTCGGGGAAGGCTATACCTTCAAGGCCGGGACCATCGGCACGCTGGCGGACAAGACGGCCTATGGATATGTACGCCGGTATTATGAGGAGAAGAACCAGCGGAAGCGGAAATGTGAGATCGAGCGGATCAGCCAGGGTTGCACCGGAGTGCGCAGAAGCACGGGCCAGCATCCGGGCGGGATCGTGGTGCTGCCCCACGGCCATAATATCAATGAATTTACTCCGGTGCAGCATCCGGCAAATGATGTGACCACAGACATCGTGACCACCCATTTTGACTACCATTCCATTGACCACAACCTGCTGAAGCTGGACATCCTGGGACACGATGATCCTACCATGATCAAGATGCTGGAGGAATACATTACCTCGGAATCCCTGGAAAATGACTACAATGAGGAGCACCCCTTTGTGGCCACCCAGATCCCTCTGGACGACCAGGAGGTATTATCCCTGTTCCACGGCACCCAGGCCCTGGGGATCAAGCCGGAGGACATCGAAGGATGCAAGCTGGGGTGCTTAGGCATTCCGGAATTTGGAACCGATTTTGCCATGAGCATGGTCATTGAGGCCAATCCCCAGTCTCTGTCGGATCTGATCCGGCTGGCGGGATTGTCCCACGGAACCGACGTATGGCTGGGAAATGCCCAGGATCTGATCCGTTCCGGTACGGCCACCATTTCCACGGCCATCTGTACTCGTGACGATATTATGATCTACCTGATCAACCAGGGCGTGGACAGCGCGCTGTCCTTTACCATCATGGAAAGCGTCCGGAAGGGAAAGGGGCTCAAAGACGAATGGATCGCGGCCATGAAGGAAAAAAATGTGCCGGACTGGTATATCGGGTCCTGCAAAAAGATCAAGTACATGTTCCCGAAAGCCCATGCGGCCGCCTATGTCATGATGGCGTACCGGATCGCGTACTGCAAGATCAACTATCCGCTGGCCTATTACGGGGCGTATTTCAGCATCCGGGCGGATGCCTTTTCCTATGAGCTGATGTGCCAGGGGAAGGAGAAGCTGAACTACTACATCAAGGATTATAAAAAACGGTCGGATACACTGACCAACAAGGAGCAGGATACTTTGAAGGACATGCGCCTTGTGCAGGAAATGTATGCCCGGGGGCTGGATTTTACGCCCATTGACCTGTACCGGGCCAAGGCGAAGCAGTTCCAGATCGTGGACGGGAAGCTGATGCCCTCCTTCGCCAGCATCGAAGGCATGGGGGAAAAAGCGGCGGAAGCGGTGGAGCTGGCGGCCAAGGACGGAGCATTTCTGTCTCTGGATGACTTCCGGGAGCGGACCAAAGTCAGCGTGACCGTGATCGACCTGATGTCGGATCTGGGGCTCTTCGGAGACCTGCCCCAGAGCAACCAGCTGTCGTTGTTTGACCTGGCATAAAAAAGCTCGAATCCGGATATTGCACAAAAAACTTAGGCTTGTAAACAGGATAGTAAAATGATATGATGTGAATGCTGCAACAATATTTTTTGGAATGCAGTGTATGTTTGCATATGGATTCTAATTCGAGAGATGTGGAGGAAACGAGAATGTACGATTTTGAAGAGATCAGGAAAACAGACGGTGAGATCGCGGATGCCATCCGGGCGGAGATGGACCGTCAGAATTCTCATATCGAGCTGATCGCGTCTGAGAACTGGGTGAGCCAGGCTGTGATGGCGGCGATGGGAAGCCCCCTGACCAACAAATACGCGGAAGGCTATCCGGGGAAGAGATATTACGGCGGATGCCAGTGCGTGGATGTGGTAGAGGATATCGCCAGGGAGCGGGCAAAGAAGCTGTTCGGCTGTGAATATGTCAACGTGCAGCCCCATTCCGGAGCCCAGGCGAATATGGCGGCCATGTTCGCCATGTTAGAACCGGGAGACAAGATCATGGGAATGAACCTGGATCACGGCGGACACCTGACCCACGGCTCTCCGGTGAACCTGTCCGGAAAATATTTTGACGTGACCTTTTACGGTGTAAATGATAACGGCGTAATCGACTACGACAATGTATTAAAGATCGCGAAGGAGTGCCGTCCGAAGCTGATCGTGGCGGGGGCCAGCGCATATGCCAGAACC
Source organism: Lachnospiraceae bacterium (assembly GCA_009911175.1). The sequence continues at coordinate 31,625 of QXWX01000025.1, forward strand.
ATTGACTTCAAAAGGTTCCGCGAGATCGCGGATGAAGTGGGCGCTTACCTGATGGTGGATATTGCCCATATCGCCGGCCTGGTTGCCACAGGACTGCATCCAAGCCCGATCCCCTATGCTCATGTGACCACCACCACGACCCACAAGACCCTTCGGGGGCCAAGGGGAGGCATGATCCTGAGCAGCGAGGAGATGAATAAAAAGTTCAACTTTAATAAGGCCGTGTTCCCGGGAACACAGGGAGGTCCGCTGATGCATGTGATCGCGGCCAAGGCAGTCTGCTTCCAGGAGGCGCTGCAGCCGGAATACAAGGCCTATATGGAACAGGTCGTAAAGAATGCGAAGGCACTGTGCAAAAACCTGCAGGCACGGGGAATCAAGATCGTATCCGGAGATACGGACAACCACCTGATGCTGGTAGACCTGACGGAAAAGGATCTCAGCGGAAAAGAGTTGGAGAAGCGTCTGGATGATGCCCATGTAACGGCAAATAAAAATACCATTCCCAATGACCCCCGCTCTCCGTTCGTGACAAGTGGTGTGAGACTGGGGACTCCGGCCGTGACGACCCGCGGCATGGTGGAAGAGGATATGGAAAAGATCGCGGAGATCATTTCCCTGGTGATCGAGAGCGAAGATAACGTGGAGAAGGCGAAAGCCATGGTGGCGGAGCTGACTGCAAAGTATCCGCTATGCTAATATAAAGATATTTAAAATGATAGTCTGAGTTGGGGCTGCGGGGAAATAATATTTCCCCGCAGCCCCGAGCGTTTTAGCTTTCATTCTGTTCGATTAGTACAGCATTGCGAATCTGCTCCACAAATAATCTTACCGGTTTGGAATAAACCTGATGCCGTTTCCAGATGATATTCAGCTGTCCTGTGGCAGAAGGATTAATCTCACTTTACACGAACAAAAGTTTGTAAAGAGAAAAGACTTGACAACACATTTTTTTTCGGTTAAGATAGCAGAGGTGATGAGCAATGGATGAGATTTTACAACAGGCACTGCTGTATGATTTTTATGGAGAGCTTCTCAATGACCACCAGAAGGAGATTTATGAGCAGTTTATCCTGGAGGATCTTTCCTTAAGCGAGATTGCGGAAGCGGAAGGGATCAGCAGGCAGGGGGTTCATGACCTGGTGAAGCGATGTCAGAAGGCTTTGGAAGGATATGAGACCAGGCTGCATCTGGTCAGACGGTTCCTCTCCATCAAGGAGAAGGTCCGTGAGATGGAGACGCTTCTGGATACCGCCGAACTGACGAAGGAGAACCAGGGAGAGTTGCGGCGGCAGTTCCGGGAGCTTTCTGATTCGATCCTGGAAGTGCTGTAGGATTGCCGCATGCCCGTCAGGAAAAAGGATGCTGCATGTACCGCACGATCCATACAATAACCTGGAAACCGCAGGAACACAGAAGATTTCAGTGACTGATCATGTATAGAAATGTTCATCCGACAGGATGACAGAGGAGTTGGACAATGGCATTTGACAGCTTAACGGAAAAACTTCAAAACGTATTTAAAAATCTCCGCAGCAAGGGACGGCTCACCGAGGAGGATGTAAAGGCGGCCTTAAAGGAAGTCAAGATGGCGCTTCTGGAGGCGGATGTCAACTTCAAGGTGGTCAAGGGATTCGTCAAGGATGTCCAGGAGAGGGCCATCGGGCAGGACGTGATGAACGGACTGAATCCGGGCCAGATGGTCATCAAGATCGTGAATGAAGAGCTGGTGTCCCTGATGGGCTCGGAGACCACCGAGATCCGGCAGCAGCCGGGGAGTGCCGCGACTGTGATCATGATGGCAGGCCTCCAGGGCGCAGGTAAGACGACTACCACGGCAAAGCTTGCGGGCAAGTTCAAGCTGAAGGGCAAAAAGCCGCTTCTGGTGGCATGCGATGTATACAGGCCCGCCGCTATCAAGCAGCTGCAGATCAACGGAGAGAAGCAGGGCGTAGAGGTCTTTTCCATGGGCGACAAGGTGAAGCCTGCGGATATCGCGAAGGCGGCGCTGGAGCATGGAGCAAAGAACGGCAACAACATCATCATTCTGGATACGGCCGGCCGGCTCCATATCGATGAAGATATGATGGCCGAACTTCAGGAGATCAAGGAAGCAGTCACCGTACACCAGACGATCTTGGTGGTAGACGCCATGACCGGGCAGGATGCGGTCAACGTAGCAAAAAGCTTCCATGAAAAGATAGGGATTGATGGCGTAATCGTCACCAAGCTGGACGGCGATACCCGAGGCGGCGCCGCGCTGTCCATCAAGGCCGTGACCGGAAGGCCTATCCTCTATGTGGGTATGGGCGAGAAGCTTTCTGACCTGGAGCAGTTTTATCCGGATCGGATGGCATCCCGGATCCTGGGCATGGGCGATGTCCTGACGCTGATCGAAAAGGCGGGGGCAGAGCTGGACGAGGAAAAGGCCCGGAAGATGACGGAAAAGATGAAGAAAGCCCAGTTTGATTATGAGGACTATCTGGAAAGCATGAACCAGATGAAGAAAATGGGCGGACTTTCCGGTGTCATGAGCATGATGCCGGGGCTGGGAGGAGCCATGGGCGGCAGGTCGAAAATGCCGGATCTGGATTCCGAAGAGAATGAGAAGCGGATGGCCAGGATGGAGGCCATGATCTATTCCATGACGCCGGAGGAACGGCGCAATCCGGATCTCATCAATCTTCCGAGAAAGCATAGGATCGCAAAGGGTGCCGGAGTGGATATCTCAGAGGTGAACCGCATGGTGAAGCAGTTCAACGAAACCCGGAAGATGATGAAGAAGCTTCCGGGACTTATGGGCGGTGGTAAAAAAGGCAGGTTTCGGCTTCCTTTTTAACACATAAATGATCTGGCAGTCAGACCTCTGGTTTTGACCGGCGGATCGAAAAAGAATATGACAAACAAAAATAAAAACAAGAAAGAATGAGGTGCAAGACAATGGCAGTAAAGATCAGGTTAAAGAGAATGGGAAAGAAGAAGGCTCCTTTTTATAGAATCGTTGTAGCGGATTCCAGATCCCCGAGAGACGGCAAGTTCATTGAGGAGATCGGAACCTACGACCCGAACCAGGAGCCCAGCCTGTTCAAGGTGAATGAAGACGCGGCCAAGAAGTGGCTGAACAACGGCGCGCAGCCGACAGAGGTTGTAGGCAAGCTGTTCAAACTGGCAGGAATTGAAAAATAATCGAATCTGTACTGAACAGAGACAAAGAATCTGATCCGCGGAGGTACGCGCGCATGAAAGAATTAGTAGAAGTAATCATCAAAGCATTGGTGGACAACCCGGACGGCGTTACCGTTACGGAAAGACAGGACGGCAGGACGACTGTCCTGGAGGTTCGTGTTGCGGACGGTGACATGGGAAAGGTCATCGGCAAGCAGGGACGTATTGCCAAGGCGATCCGTTCCGTTGTCAAGGCGGCTGCGGCCAGGGATGACAAACGAGTGGTTGTGGACATTATCCAATAGGAGCGCAGTAAAGTTGGGGGTTGTCGGAAAATACAGATTTCTCAAAAGATATTGTTATGCGGTATGATAAATCACAGCAGTATCTTGCGGTTATACGGCTGTTTTCCGACAGCCCCTTTTTTATAAAACAGGAGTGTGGCATGGAGCAGTTTTTTCAAGTGGGGGTTATTACCTCCACACACGGGATCCGCGGTGAGGTCAAGGTATTTCCGACCACCAGTGATCCGCAGCGTTTTCGGAAGCTGAAAGAAGTGATACTGGCTTCGGAAAAGGAACAGGTTTCTCTGGAGATTCAGAGCGTCCGGTTTTCCAAGCAGTTTGTCATCGTAAGGTTCCGGGGGATTGATGATATCAACGAGGTGGAAAAATATAAAGGGCGGCAGCTTCTTGTAGCCCGGAAGGATGCCGCAAAGCTGGAGAAGGACGAGTACTATATTGCCGACCTGCTGGGCATGGATGTGGTGACAGACGACGGGGAGAAGGGAATCCTCAAAGACGTGATTGAGACCGGGGCCAATGAAGTCTATGCAGTGCAGTTTGAAACATCAGGGGAAGTACTCATTCCCGCGATCCGGGACTGTATCCTGGACGTCGATGTGGAAGCGGGAAGCATGCGGGTACATTTATTGGAAGGGCTGAAAGAATGAATTTTTATATACTGACATTATTTCCCGACATGGTATCACAGGGACTGAATACCAGCATCATCGGACGGGCTGCCGGGCGGGGGCTGTTATCCATCCGGACCGTCAATATCCGGGACTATGCGTTTAATAAGCATCAGAGCGTGGATGATTACCCCTACGGAGGCGGAGCCGGAATGCTGATGCAGGCGGAGCCGGTATACCTGGCATACGAGGCGGCGGCGGCGGAGATCCGGACGCGGCGGCAGGGGTGCGGGGAGCAGGAGAGGAAGCCCAGAGTGGTGTACCTTTCTCCCCAGGGAGCGGTATTCAATCAGTGCATGGCAGAGGAACTGGCAAAGGAAGAGGACCTGATCTTTCTCTGTGGACACTATGAGGGGATCGACGAGCGGGTGCTGGAAGAGATCGTGACCGATCAGGTGTCCATTGGGGATTATGTGCTGACCGGCGGCGAGCTCCCGGCCATGGTCATGGTGGATACGATCTCACGTCTGGTGCCGGGAGTGCTCCACAACGATGTGTCTGCGGAATCGGAATCGTTCCAGGACAATCTGCTGGAGCATCCTCAGTATTCCCGGCCGGAGGTGTGGCATGGAAAACGGGTGCCGGAGGTGCTTTTATCCGGACATCACGCCAATATCCTGAAATGGAAGCGGGAGCAGTCCATCCTCCGTACGAAGGAGCGGCGGCCCGACCTGCTGGAACGCTGTGCTTTGACGGAACAGGAAAAAGTCTGGATTGGAAAAATGTGACGGAAATGCTTGCAAGTTGCGAAAAAATGTGATAACATACAATAGTTGTGAAAAGAAGAGCGATGGTCCTCTGGCACAGGGAGACAGAAATCAAAAGAGAATTTTCCCAAAAGGAGTGTTAAGAACGTCAAATAAACAGGAGGTCACACAATGAACGATATTATCAAAAATATTGAAGCTGAGCAGTTAAAAGAGAATGCTCCCGAGTTTCACGTCGGCGATACGGTAAAGGTATACGCAAAGATCAAGGAAGGAAACCGCGAAAGGATCCAGGTGTTCGAAGGAACCGTGCTCAAAAGACAGGGCGGCGGTGTCAGAGAGACATTTACAGTGAGAAAGAATTCCAACGGTGTCGGCGTAGAGAAGACTTGGCCGCTTCATTCTCCTCATGTTGAGAAGGTGGAAGTGATCCGCAGAGGTAAGGTAAGGAGAGCAAAGCTGAACTACCTGCGCGGCCGTGTCGGCAAGAGAGCAAAGGTAAAAGAGTTAGTAAAATAGTAAGGAAGAGTGAGGGACAATTACAGAGCTTGTAGTTTGTCCCTTTTCTATATATATGCAAGCCGGCTTTTCGGGACGGAAAAAAGGACGGAGGGCAGGATTGAATGAAGAAAAGAGAGATCCGGAAAAAAAGAAGGAGACAAAGGACAAAGCAGCAGGCACAGCGCAAGCCGAAGCTGCATTTCCCGAATGAAGGGATACACATCGATAAAGAACGCGTTAAAAAATCGTTTCTTCTCCTGCTGGAGATCGGAGCTGCCTGCCTTCTGGCGTATTCGCTGGTGCTGTTCTACGGGCAGCGGGTCAGCAACGCGGGAGATTCCATGAGCCCCATCCTGAAAAACGGGGACGTGGTGCTGGTGGACCGCCTCATCTACAATGCGGTCAAGCCGAAGCGGGGGGATATCATCGTATTCAAGCCGGCCGGAAATGAAAACGCGCACTATCTGATCAAGCGGGTGGCTGCCCTTCCCGGGGAGACGATCCAGATCAAAAACGGCAGCATTTACATTGACGGGGAGGAGCATACGGAAGGAATCTATGTTTCTGATCTGTCCTCCGCCGGACTTGCCGCGGAGCCTGTCGAGCTGGGGAGTAACGAGTACTTCGTGATAGGGGATAATCACGAGGGAAGCGACGACAGCCGGACGGCAGATGTGGGAAATGTAAAGCGCGGCGACATTTTCGGAAAGGTGTGGTTCGTGATCAGCCCGGGAGACAATTTCGGAAGGATCAGGGATTGAAGCGGTTACAGGCGGCACAGATTTAGGAGGAAAGAACATGCATTTTCAGTGGTATCCGGGTCATATGACAAAAGCGAAACGGATGATGCAGGAAAATATCAAGCTGATCGATCTTATCATCGAACTGGTGGATGCCAGGATTCCCTTAAGCAGCCGGAATCCGGACATTGATGAGCTGGGAAAGAATAAGGCAAGACTGATCCTGCTGAATAAAGCGGATCTGGCGGAAGAGAAATGGAACACGGCCTGGATCGAATATTTTCAGAAAAAAGGATTTTCTGCGGTAAAGGTCAATTCGAAAAAGGGCGGCGGAATGAAGTCCATCCAGGAGGTGATCCAGGAGGCCTGCCGGGAAAAGACGGAGCGAGACAGAAAGCGCGGTATCCTGAACCGGCCGGTGCGTGCCATGGTGGTCGGTATCCCCAATGTGGGCAAGTCCACATTCATCAATGCTCTGGCCGGAAAAGCCTGCGCAAAGACCGGGAATAAGCCGGGGGTGACCAAAGGAAAGCAGTGGATCCGGCTGAATAAGAACGTGGAGCTGTTAGATACGCCGGGGATTCTGTGGCCCAGGTTTGAGGATCAGACCGTGGGGCTGCGTCTGGCATTTATCGGTTCCATCAAGGATGAGATCCTGCAGTCGGAGGAGCTTTCGGCGGAACTGATGCAGTTTTTGGTGAAAAGCTATCCGGGTATCCTGGCAGAAAAGTATGGGATCAAGGAATCCGAAGATGGATTTGAAGATCTGCGGGGCGTGGCAGAAAGCCGGCACTGCCTTTTGAAGGGGAATGAATTGGATCTGGAGAAGGCGTCAAAGCTATTGCTGGATGATTTCCGGAACGGCAGGCTTGGAAGGATCACGCTGGAATATCCGGAAGAATTTGCCTGAACCGCGGGATGCGGATCAGCAGGTCGGGAACGGATATGTAAAAGCCTGTCGGGGGAAAGAATACGAAAGTGAAAAGGAATCGGAAAGAGGAGATTCAGGATATGAAAGAGGAAAGTAATGAGAAAAGTATATTGCGGGAGCTGGGGAGCTGGCTGCTGTACCTGCTGTTCGTATTGGTGTTTTCCTATGTGATCATCACCTATGTGGGGCAGCGCACCCGTGTGGACGGACAGTCTATGGAGACGACACTGTACAATAACGACAATCTGCTGGTAGATAAGCTTTCTTATCGGTTCCGGGATCCGAAACGGTTTGAGATCGTCGTATTTCCATACCAGTACAGGGAAAATACCTATTATATCAAGCGGATCATCGGACTGCCGGGAGAGACCGTGCAGGTGATTGACGGTTATGTGTATATCGACGGGGAGCAGCTTGACGAGCATTATGGAAATGAACTGATGGAGAACCCGGGGATTGCCGCGGAGCCGCTGATGCTGGAAGAGGATCAATATTTTGTCCTTGGAGACAACCGGAACCACAGCTCCGACAGCAGGGATCCCAGCGTGGGAGTGATTCGGCGGGAGAATCTGCTGGGCAGGGCCTGGATTCGAATCTGGCCTTTTGAGCGGTTTGGAGCGATCAAGCATGAATAAGAAGATCGCAGAGATCAGAAAAGAACTGGAACAGGCACAAAAAGAGGAACGAAGCAGGCTTCTGGAGCAATATGCCTCCGACACAAGGGCCGGGGTAAAAAGCCTTCTGGAAAAATACCGTAAGCAGGAGGAAAAGCTCTCTGCGGAGCGGAAACGGATGGAGGCAATGCGGGAATTTGAACGGCAGTATGCACATTGTACATATATCTGCGGGATTGATGAGGCTGGGAGAGGCCCGCTGGCAGGCCCGGTGGCGGCCGCGGCGGTGATTCTTCCAAAGGACTGCGAGATCCTGTATCTGAACGATTCCAAGAAGCTGTCCCCAAAACGCCGGGAAGCATTATATGATGAGATCCTGGAAAAGGCCGTTGCCGCAGGCATCGGGCTGGTCGAGGCGTCCCGGATCGATGAGATCAATATCCTGCAGGCGACGTATGAAGCTATGCGTCTGGCGGTCGGGAAGCTGGGGATCGTGCCGGAGGTATTGCTGAATGACGCGGTGACGATCCCGGAGCTTGACCTGGAGCAGGTGCCTATCATCAAGGGAGATGCCAGGAGTGTCTCCATCGCCGCGGCCAGCATCCTGGCAAAGGTGACCAGGGACCGGCTGATGACAGAGTACGACAACATGTATCCTCAGTATGGGTTTGCGGTACATAAGGGATACGGTACGGCTGCCCATATAGAAGCATTGAAAACATACGGCCCGTGCCCGGTCCACCGGAACACATTTATCAAAGGGATCGTATGAAAAGCATGTTATCAGAACGCGCGCTTTATCAGAACGCGTTTGTATCGGGAACGGCATGGACGCAGGAATGATTTTCAGACAGGGGGATTATGGCACAAAACAAGCGAAAAACGGGAGCGGCCTATGAACAGGCGGCGGGATACTATCTGGAGCAGCAGGGGTATGTGATCCTCCAGTACAACTACAGGTGCCGTGTCGGGGAGATCGACCTGATCGCGCAGGATGGGGACTGCCTAGTGTTCTGCGAGGTCAAGTACCGCAGAAGCGGGAGCTGGGGGAATCCTCTGGAAGCTGTGGATGCAAGGAAGCAGTACCGGATCTCCCGGTGCGCCCGGTATTATATGATGGAAAAACGGCTGGGAGACATTCCCTGCAGGTATGATGTGATCGGAATCGAAGGTTCCCGGATCACGCTGATCAAAAATGCCTTTGAGGGCGGTTCATAAAAGAAAGGAAACCGGATGAGTTTAGGTATAAGATATCAGAATCAGAATAAAATATTCAGAGAAGTAGAGAAGGAAACTCCATTTTTGGAATATCCGCTGCTGGCGGATACAGGTGTCGTGAGGCATGGGTTCTCCACCCGCCTTGGGGGAGTCAGCGAAGGCTGCTTTTCCTCCCTGAATCTGGGCTTCCACCGGGGGGACCGGGAAGAAGCGGTGCAGGAAAATTTCCGGCGGATCGCGGCTTCCATGGGGGTGCGTTGTGAGGATATGGTCCTGTCCCGGCAGACCCACACCACCAATGTATGGGTGGTGACAGAGGAGGACCGGGGGATGGGGATGACCTGTTCCATGGAATACAGCAAACGGGCATCCGAAAATCCTGGCCGCAGTGCTTCCGGGGGCTTTCAGCTGGAGGCAAACGGGAAGCTGGAAGGGGTGGACGGCCTGGTGACGAATATTCCGGGAATCTGTCTGGTCACATTTTACGCCGACTGTGTGCCGCTGTTTTTTGTAGATCCGGTCAAAAAGGTGATCGGGCTGAGCCACTCCGGATGGCGGGGCACCGTGGGAAAGATCGGCAGAGTGACGGTAGAGCTGATGCAGCAGCAGTACGGCTGTGAACCTTGCGATATCCTGGCTGCTGTGGGCCCTTCTGTCTGCAGGGACTGTTATGAGGTCAGCGGGGATGTGATCGAGCGGTTTCGGGAAAGCTTTGCGGAAAAGTATTGGAAAGACCTGTTCTATCAGAAGGAAAACGGAAAATACCAGCTGGATCTGTGGAAGGCGAATGAGATCATCTTTGCGGAGGCCGGGATCCTTCCGGAGCATACGGCAGTGACGAATGTATGTACGCACTGCAACAGCGAGATATTATATTCCCACCGGACGGCCGGAAATGAGCGGGGGAGCCTGGCAGCATTTTTGGCATTGTACTGAGCGACAGATATGTCATTCAGTATCATATGACGCGAACAGCCGCAAGAGGAATTATGCCGCTTTGCGGCTGCGGATGGTACCTGGCAGAAGGGAGGCGGACTATGGATTCTACAGTTGTGGACTCTACGGTGGAGATCCTGCAGGAATCAGCCGAACAATCGGCAGAAAAGGTACAGACACAGATGAATGATTTCGTTGTTTTTATCCAGGAACACATTCCTAATTTTATCGAATTTGGAATCCGGCTGCTGATTGCAGTCCTGATCTTTTCCGTGGGACGGCTTTTGATCAAATGGATCCGCAAACGGATCCGGAATTCTCTGAATCGGTCAAGCGCGGATGCGGGATTGACCCAGTTTACGGATTCTTTTTTGAAAATATCCCTTTATATCGTTCTGATTTTGATTGTCGCGGCCAATCTGGGGATTGAGATCTCATCGATCTCTATGCTGTTTGCGTCGGCAGGCGTGGGAATCTCCCTGTCGCTGCAGCAGACGCTGTCCAACTTTGCGGGCGGCGTGCTGATTTTGCTGCTCAAGCCCTTTGTGGTGGGAGACTATATCATCGAAGACACCAACAAGGATGAGGGAACAGTCAAGGAAATCCAGACCTTTTATACAAAGCTGACCACGGTGGACAATAAAACCATTGTGATCCCCAATGGGATCCTGGCAAACAACAGCCTGACCAATGTGACGGCAAAGGCTGAGCGGCAGCTGGATCTGCGGATCGGAATCTCCTACGATTCCGACCTGAAAAAGGCAAAGCAGCTGCTGGAACAGATGCTCAAGGAAATTCCCAGCATTATGCAGGATGAGAACCTTTACGTATTCGTGGATTCCCTTGGCGAGAGCTCGGTGGTGCTTGGCATCCGGGGATGGGTGAAAACAGACGAGTACTGGACCACACGGTGGGATCTGCTGGAGCGGATCAAGCTGACCTTTGATGAGGAAGGAATCGTGATCCCATACAACCAGCTTACGGTCCATCTGGATGAAAAGGCTGAATCCGGTTCTCATGCCTGAGCGGAACTGCGGAAGATTCGAGATGCTATGAAAAGTCATTGTTATTGTTCACACCTTGACCGGGCACTCACAGTAACAAGATATTTTGATTTTTTCAGAATTTTTGAAAAAAGTAGTTGAAATTTGTATAAAAAGTAGTTATAATAGTAAAGGTTCGTTTGTTGAGCCTTGCCGAAATAGCTCAGTTGGTAGAGCACTTCACTCGTAATGAAGGGGTCGTCGGTTCGAGTCCGATTTTCGGCTTTTTCCGGAGAAGCTTTTTCTGCGTTTCCGGAAAACTCCTTTGTATTATTTTGAATCAGTATTTTGAAAAAGCATTTCCAATATCAGGAAATGCTTTTTTATTTACAGACATGTAGAAATCAGCAGGCAGTTGCTTACAGGCTTTGCTTGATGAATCACTGGAAAAATCAAAAAAGTGCTTGACAACTATCAAATGTTAGATTATACTAACCAATGTAAGTGATAAGATTAATCCATTACAGAAAGAAGATGAGTGATGATGCCTTTATCAATGGTGAAGCAGGGGGTGCCGAACAGGATACACAGGATCGGCGGAAAGGAAGATACGAGACGTTTCATTGAGAACCTTGGGTTTGTAGCCGGAGCGGAGGTGACAGTCGTATCGGTAACAGACGGCAATATGATCGTGAATGTGAAGGATTCCCGCGTGGCGATCGGCAGAGATATGGCAAACAAGATCATGGTTGTATGAAAGCCGTGTAAAGGATTGTATGAAAAAAGAGATCAGGAGGAGAAGAGGTCATGACATTGAGAGAAGTTCCATGCGGCCAGACTGTAAAAGTCGCGAAGCTGACCGGAGAAGGGCCGGTCAAGAGACGGATCATGGACATGGGGATTACAAAGGGAGTTCAGGTTTTTGTAAGAAAGGTTGCCCCCTTGGGAGATCCGGTGGAGATTACAGTAAGGGGATATGAATTATCTGTCCGCAAGGCGGACGCAGAGATGATCGTTGTGGAGTAGTCTTATTTTTTGAACAGTGGTTAGTTAATACTAATTTTCAATAGATAAAACTGTACAAAGATAGCTGTCGCTAAATCATTTATTAGAGAATCAGTAGGAGGAAGGAAACAATGGCGATTAAAATTGCTTTGGCGGGAAATCCGAACAGCGGAAAGACCACATTATTTAATGCGTTGACCGGATCCAACCAGTTTGTCGGAAACTGGCCTGGGGTTACGGTAGAGAAGAAGGAAGGAAAACTGAAAGGGAAAAAAGATGTGATCATCATGGATCTTCCGGGAATCTACTCTTTATCTCCCTATACCCTGGAGGAAGTGGTCGCGAGAAATTATCTGATCAATGAAAAGCCGGATGCGATCCTGAATATCGTGGACGGGACCAATATCGAACGGAACCTGTATCTGAGCACGCAGCTGATGGAGCTGGGGATCCCGGTGGTTATGGCAGTCAACATGATGGATCTGGTGGAGAAGAACGGCGACAGGATCCATGTGGAAAAGCTGGCAAAGAAACTGGGCTGTGAGGTGGTGGAAATCTCCGCGCTGAAAGGCAGCGGAATCCAGGCCGCGGCAGACAGGGCGGTCCTCGTAGCATCCGCGAAGAAGCCGTCTGTGCCGGTACATACCTTTGCGCAAAATGTGGAGGCGGTGCTTTCTTCGGTAGAAAGCAAACTGGGAGCCGAAGTGCCGGATGCGCAAAAACGATTTTTTGCAGTGAAATTACTGGAAAAAGATGATAAAATAGTAGAGCAGATGCAAAGCGTACCGGATATTTCCGCTGAGATCGCGCAGATTGAAGAAGAGATGGATGATGATACGGAAAGCATTATCACCAATGAGCGGTATACGTATATTTCTTCCATTATCGGGGAATGCTGTACCAAGCATGCGGCGGGCGGCGAGCTGACGACTTCCGATAAGATTGACCGTATTGTGACCAACCGTTTTCTGGCGCTTCCGATCTTCGGCCTGATCATGTTTGCGGTATACTATGTGTCGGTTACAACCGTGGGAGCATTTGTGACAGACTGGACGAATGATGTGCTGTTCGGTGAGATCATCCCGCCTGCGATCGAAGGTGTGCTGACGGCTTTGAACTGCGCGGACTGGCTGCAGGGGCTGATCCTGGACGGGATCGTGGCCGGTGTAGGCGGCGTCCTTGGATTCGTTCCCCAGATGCTGGTATTGTTTTTATTTCTGGCATTTCTGGAAAGCTGCGGGTACATGGCAAGGGTTGCCTTTATCATGGACCGGATCTTCCGCAAATTCGGCCTTTCTGGAAAATCCTTCATCCCTATGCTGATCGGATCGGGCTGCGGGGTTCCGGGAATCATGGCTTCCCGTACCATTGAAAATGACCGGGACCGGAAGATGACGGTCATTACCACCACATTTATTCCCTGCGGGGCAAAGATGCCGATCATTGCCCTGATAGCCGGGGCGTTGTTCGGCGGGGCAGCCTGGGTAGCGCCGAGCGCGTACTTTCTCGGGGTTGCGGCTGTAATCTGCTCCGGGATCATTTTGAAAAAGACAAGGATGTTCGCGGGAGATCCGGCACCCTTCGTGATGGAACTTCCGGCCTATCATATGCCCACCCCGGGCAATGTGCTGCGGAGCATGTGGGAGCGTGGCTGGTCCTTCATTAAAAAGGCCGGAACCATCATCCTGCTTTCTGCGATCGCAGTATGGTTTGCATCATACTTTGGATGGGTAGACGGGCAGTTTAGGATGCTGGACGGCATGGAACTGGATCACAGCATTCTGGCTTCTATCGGAAACCTGTTCGCGTGGATCTTCGTACCTCTGGGATGGGGAGACTGGAGAGCGGCAGTGGCAGCCATCACAGGGCTGGTAGCCAAGGAAAATGTAGTCGGAACATTCGGGATCCTCTATGGACTGGAAGAGGTGGCGGAAGACGGCGCGGAGATTTGGAGCACCCTTGCGGGAAGCATGTCCGCCCTTGCAGGATATTCCTTCCTGGTGTTCAATCTGCTCTGCGCTCCCTGCTTTGCGGCAATGGGAGCCATCAAGCGGGAGATGAACAACGCAAAATGGTTCTGGTTCGCAATCGGTTACCAGTGCCTGCTGGCTTATGCTGTGGCGCTCTGCGTATACCAGATCGGTATGCTCGTGACAGGCGGAGGCTTCGGAATCTTTACGATCATCGCATTTGTCCTGACGGCAGGTTTTGTCTATCTGCTTTTTAGACCGTACCGGGAAAGCGTTTCGCTGCATGTGAATCTGCGGAAGGCAGCGGGAGCAAGATAGAAGTACAAGGATAGAAGCACAGGATTGGCTGCTGTCTGTTTCGGACAGCAGCGTATGCGGAAAATCTGTCGGCGACAGGTTTTCTGCATTGTAAATTGGATTAAAATCATAGGAGAGGATGCATATGGGAACTGTTTTGGTCGGTCTGATCCTGGCTGGGATTGTGGCACTGATCATCCGAAGCATGATCCGCGATAAGAAAAATGGGAAATCCATCCACTGCGGCGGAGATTGCAAATACTGCGGTGGTCATTGCGGGCACAGTGAGACAGAGCGTTAGAATATGAAGAAGTCCTTATGGAGCTGAGAAACATGCTCCATAAGGACTTTTTTTCATACTGCCTTTGATGGATCAAACAGAACTCCGCTGCATTACAGCTTCAGGTTTTTGAACAGATCTCCAAGGCTGGTTCCGATATTCTCGGACTTTGGAATCTCGACCTTTTCCGAAACATCCTCCGCGGCGGTCTCCAGGGCCTTCATGCTCAGGCTGATCTTGCCTTCCTTGATCCCGATGACCTTGACCTTGACCTCGTCGCCCACCTTCAGTACATCGGACGGAGTCTTTACCCGCTTTTGGGAAATCTGGGATACATGTACCAAGCCGGAAAGATTGTTCTCCAGCTTGATGAACGCGCCGTAATTCTGCAGCGTCTCTACAACACCGTCCATGACCGTGCCTACCTTGACGCTGGCGATCTGATCCTGGCGCGCTTTCTTTTCTTTTGCCCTTAAAATATCACGGGCGGAGAGTACAAGGCGGTTGTTCGCCTGATCCGCGTCGATGACATGGACCTCGATCTCCTTGAGCAGGTAGTCCTCCAGATCCTCCACATAGGACAGGGACAGCTTGGAAGCGGGGACGAATCCGCGCAGGCCTTCCACCATGGCGATGACGCCGCCGTTCACAACACCTTCTATCTTTACCGGGAGGACGGTCTTCTCTTCCATATACTTCTTGACCAGATTCCAGGGATTGGCATCATCCAGATGTTCCTCATAGTCTGCCATGCTCTCGGCAGGTGCTTCTGCGGCCTGAGCTGCCTCTTCGGCAGCACCGCCGTTCACGGCTTCCTCGGGCTGTACATTTTCAGGGGTCATTTCTTCGGTTTTTAATTCTTCATTCATGGTTACACCTCAACGTATCTTTCTATAATTTGTAATATCTATGGCACAAGTATAACATATGTTTGACTAAAAAAACAACTAATCTTGCAAATTCAAGTGACGAAATTCAAAAATAATGTTACACTGTTAGATAAAGGCTGTGAAAAGTAATAGAAAGGCTTGGTACAATTTATGGAAAAAGGTGTAATCAACAACAAGATCTATGTGGTAGGGCACAAGAACCCGGATACGGACTCCGTCTGTTCTGCCATCGCCTATGCCCAGCTTCGGACGGAGCTGACCGGAGAGCGGCATAACGCGAGGCGGGCAGGGCAGCTGAATGAAGAGACCCAGTATGTGCTGGATTATTTCAACGTGAAGGCCCCCGCGCTGCTGACAGACCTGCGGGTGCAGGTGAAGGATGTGGCCATGCGCGAGGTGGAAGGGATGCGCGGTTCGGTCTCCATCAAGTCCGCATGGGCCAGGATGAAGGAGGAGAATCTGAAAACCCTTCCGGTGACGAGGGATGGCAAGCTGGAGGGGTTGATCACCATCGGAGATATCGCAACCTCCTACATGGATGTGTATGACAGCACGATCCTTGCAACCTCCCGGACCCAGTACCGCAACATCGCCACCTGCATTGAGGGGGAGATCGTCACGGGAAATCCGCACAGCTATATGTCCAACGGTAAGGTGGGGATCGTGGCCTCCAGCCGGAAGCTGATGGCGGAGTTTGTGGAGCCGGAAGACCTGGTGATCCTGGGCAACCGGAAGGAGGTACAGCAGATGGCCATTGACATGGGGGTCAGCTGTATGATCGTTTCCACCGGAGCGGAGCTGGACGAAGGTATCCTGGAGCAGGCCAAAGAGAAGGAGATCGTGATCATTACCACGGAACAGGACACATTTACCGTGGCGAGGCTGATCAACCAGAGCATTCCGATCCGGCATTTTATGAGCGGCAAGGACGGGCTGGTCTCCTTTAAGATGCGGGATTATGTGGATGATGTCAAGGAAGTCATGATGAGGAACCGTTTCCGCGATTTTCCGGTGCTGGACAATAAGGGCAAATTCCTTGGATTCATTTCCAGACGGAGACTTTTAAACTGCCGGAAGAAGCAGGTGATCCTGGTGGACCACAATGAAAAGAGCCAGGCAGTCAACGGGATCGAACAGGCGGATGTGCTGGAGATCATTGACCACCACAGACTGAGCAGCATTGAGACCATGGGGCCGGTCTTTTTCCGTAACCAGCCGGTAGGATGTACGGCAACCATCGTGTACCAGATGTACCAGGAGAATGGCGTGAAGGTATCCGCTACCATTGCCGGGCTTCTGTGCGCGGCCATTATTTCGGATACCCTGATGTTTCGGTCTCCCACCTGCACTCCGCTGGATGAGCAGTCCGCAAGGCAGCTTGCGGAGCTGGCAGAGGTAGATATCGAGATGCTGGCCCAGGCCATGTTCCGCGCAGGCAGCAACCTGAAAGGAAAGACGGCGGAGGAGATCTGCTTTTTGGATTTCAAGCAGTTTACGGTCAACGACATGGTATTCGGTGTGGGGCAGGTGAACTCCATGAGCGAAGAGGAGCTCTCGGAGATCAAGGAAAAGGTCATGCCGCATCTGGAAAAGGCAAGGACCAACCACAGTCTGAATATGATCTTTTTCATGCTGACTAACATTATCACGGAATCCTCCGAGCTACTCTGCGCCGGGCCGGAAGCCAGAGAGAAGCTGATCAACGCCTTCGACCTGCGCGCGGAGATGGAGGAGCTGCATTTAAAGGGAGTCGTATCCAGGAAAAAGCAGCTGGTACCCGCTCTGGTGGAAGCGCTGCAGCAGTAGTGATACATAAACAGAACGTTACTGTTCATACAGTACCCTGGGTATCCGCCAGGGGGGTGTATTCTATATTATAGAAGGAATGGATTTATGGGCAAGCAAATATGGAAGCCGGGGAATATGCTGTATCCTCTTCCGGCTGTGATGGTGAGCACAGGGGATACAAAAGGAAACACCAATATACTGACCATAGCCTGGACCGGGACTGTCTGCACCAATCCTGCCATGGCATATATCTCCGTGCGTCCGGAGCGCTATTCTTACGGAATGTTGCGGGAAACCGGGGAATTTGTCATCAACCTGACCACGGAGAAACTGGCATGGGCCGCGGATTACTGCGGCGTCCGGTCGGGCCGGGACGTGGACAAGTGGAAGGAGACAAGGCTCCACAGGGGGAAGGCAGAGGCGCTTGACTTTGCGCCCCTGATCCGGGAATCCCCGGTGAATCTGGAATGCCGGGTAACGGAGGTGAAGGAGCTGGGCAGCCACCATATGTTTCTGGCGGAAGTGAAGGCGGTCCATGCAGACGAAGCTTATCTGGACAAAAGCGGACGCCTGGAGCTGAACCGTGCCGGACTGCTGGTGTATTCCCACGGGGAATATCTGGCGGCCGGGAAAAAGCTGGGCACCTTCGGCTACAGCGTGAAAAAGAAAGCGCCGGAGCAGAAGCGGGCCGTCCAAAGGAAAAAAGCGACAGCGCATAAGAAGAGAACGGAACATAAGAAAACATCCAATCGGAAAGCAACATAATTGCATATTTTTGCACGGATTTTATATGGATTTCAACAGTAGGGACATCTATAATAAAATCTGAGGAAACAAACCAGAAAGTGAGGACTTTGATGATCATGAAAGAAAAATTGCTGAAAAAATTTGCGGAACTCTTTGGAAATGCGGACGGAGTCGGCTTTTATTTTTCTCCGGGGCGTGTCAATCTGATCGGAGAGCATACGGATTATAACGGAGGACATGTATTTCCATGTGCGCTGACGATTGGTACATACGGCATTGCGCGGAAGCGTACGGACCGCAAAATCCATTTTTACTCGATGAATCTGGATCGTTTCGGGGTTGTAGAAGCTTCTCTGGATGAATTGATCAATAAAGATGCTTACGGCTGGGCAAATTATCCTCTCGGCGTGGCGTGGGCATTTCAGGAAAAGGGCCATACGCTGGATACCGGCTTTGATATGGTGATCTGGGGCAACATTCCCAACGGAAGCGGACTTTCGTCCTCTGCGTCTCTGGAGGTGCTGACCGGCGTGATCCTCAGCAGCCTGTATCACATCACCGATCTGAGTATGGTAGATATCGCGCTGATCGGTCAGTATTCGGAAAATCATTTCAACGGCTGCAACTGCGGGATCATGGATCAGTTTGCGGTGGCCATGGGAAAGAAGGACAATGCTATCTTCCTGGATACCAGCACCCTGCATTATGAGTATGCGCCTGTCAAGCTAAAAGATGCGCGGATCGTCATTGTGAACAGCAAGGTGAAGCACAGCCTGGTGGATTCTGCGTACAACGACCGCCGTCAGGAATGTACGGACGCGCTTGCCGCATTGAAGACGGTTGCGGACATCAAGACGCTGGGCGACCTGACCGTAGAGGAATTTGAGAAATATAAGCATGTTCTGACCGATCCGATCCTGGAAAAGAGGGCAAGGCATGCGGTTGCGGAGAACCAGCGCACCATTGAGGCGGTTGCCGCATTGAAGGCGGACAACATCGCGCGGTTCGGAGAGCTGATGAACCAGTCTCATGTATCCCTGCGGGATGACTATGAGGTTTCCTGTGAGGAGATCGATATTCTGGTAGATCTGGCCTGGAAGATTCCCGGCGTGATCGGATCCAGAATTACCGGAGGCGGCTTCGGCGGCTGCACCGTGAGCATTGTGGAAAATGACGCGGTAGATGATTTCATCCGTTCCATCGGAGCTTCCTACAAGGAAAAGGTGGGACACGAGGCGGAATTTTATACCGTAGATATCGGGGAAGGCGCAGGCGAACTGAAATAACTTACAGATTGGAGAACGGTATGATGAAATTATATGAAAATATCAAAAAGCTGGTTCAATACGGAATTAACACCGGGCTGACCCCGGAATGTGAACGGATCTATACAACGAATCTTCTTCTGGACCTCTTTCAGGAGAATGATTATGAGGACAGCACCTGCGATCTGTCCAAGATTGTTCTGGAGGATGTTTTAAAGGAACTCCTGGACGAAGCATGCAGCCGCGGGATCATTGAGGACAGCGTGGTACACCGGGATCTTTTTGACACAAAGCTGATGAACTGCCTGATGCCCCGCCCGGCTCAGGTACAGAAAAGCTTCTGGGAGGACTATGCCGTTTCCCCGGAGCATGCGACGGAAAAGTATTACAAGTTCAGCCAGGACAGCGATTATATCCGCCGCTACCGTATCAAAAAGGACCGGAAGTGGACGGTGGATACGGACTACGGCACACTGGACATCACCATCAATCTGTCCAAGCCGGAAAAGGACCCGAAGGCAATAGCCGCTGCCAGGAACGCAAAGAATTCCGCCTATCCGAAATGCCAGCTCTGTATGGAAAATGAAGGCTACGCGGGACGCGCCAACCACCCGGCCAGGGAGAATCACCGGATCATCCCGATCACCATCAACGAGTCCGCCTGGGGCTTCCAGTATTCGCCTTATGTATATTACAACGAGCACTGCATCGTATTCAACGGGGAGCATACTCCCATGAAGATCGACCGTGCCGCGTTTATTAAATTATTTGATTTTGTAAAGCAGTTCCCCCATTATTTCCTGGGATCCAACGCGGACCTTCCCATTGTGGGAGGCTCCATCCTGAGCCATGACCATTTCCAGGGCGGGCATTATACCTTTGCCATGGCAAAGGCGCCTGTGGTGGAAAGCTTCACGGTAAAGGGATATGAGGACGTGACGGCAGGCATTGTAAAATGGCCCCTTTCCGTGATCCGTCTGCAGTGCGCCGACGAGACCCGGATCATTGATCTGGCGGAGTACATCCTGAAGGCATGGAGAGACTATACGGACGAGGCGGCGTTTATCTTCGCGGAGACGGAAGGACAGCCCCACAATACGATTACGCCGATCGCGCGGAAGCGGGGAGAACTGTATGAATTGGATTTGACGCTGCGAAACAACATCACTACGGAGGAGCATCCCCTGGGAGTCTATCATCCCCATGGGAAGCTGCATCATATCAAGAAGGAGAATATCGGCCTGATTGAGGTCATGGGCCTTGCCGTGCTTCCGGCGCGGCTGAAGGGAGAACTGGAGCTTTTAAAGGAATATATCCTGGAAGGAAAAGACATCCGCTCGGAGGAAAGCATTGAGAAGCATGCGGACTGGGTGGAGGGATTTTTGCCACAGTATCCGGACGTGAACGCGGAAAACATAGAGGAGATACTTCAGAAAGAGGTGGGAAAGGTATTCTGCCAGGTATTGGAGGATGCCGGTGTATACAAATATACGCCGGAAGGGCTGGAAGCATTCCGCAGATTTATCGGAACGCTTTAAAGATATAGAATGCTTGCAGGAACGGTTTGTGCCAAAAAACGTTTCGCTCCGTATGGAATCATTGCAATCATGCCGATATATAAATGTGGTTTGATTCATATGGTATATGGAATGAATGGCAAGTCTAAGAGGATTCGTATGAGTTATCGTAACCTGGAAGCAGAACAGCTAGTTCCGCTGCGAGATGCATTGGAGGAGTTGATGTTATTCCTGTATAATTGGCAGGATTGCGGTGTTCCGCACTTTTACCGCTATCTTGATTTTATGAAGAATAACATTGAGACCTGCATCTGTACACGGGAGGATCAGGGAGAGGGATTGATCTATCTCAGGATGCTCCTGCAGCGGGACTGGGATAAGGCGAATGATGAATATGTGGGAATTCCGTCCTGCGTGTTGTTCCAGGAAGGCCAGAGGGAACTGTTTCTGCAGTATCTTGGTCTGTTGGATGAGGTGGGAAGTTATTTTATTTTGGATACAGATTAAAAAATAGAATGAGTGAAAACCAGGAGTTCAGAAAAACTCTAAAAGGGCCGGCCCGTTTTCAGCTGCTTTCAGCGGAGGGTCGGTCTTTTTCTGCGTTGCTTTTCGGTTACTGTTCACGGTGCCTTGCGCTCTGCCACAAGACATCCGTCCAGTAAAATAGCGGCTGCAGGCATCCAGCCCTCGCCGTCAGGCGACTTTTCAATGGCTGGATGCGTTACAGTTCGCGGCCGGTCAGGCCGTGAACTGTAACCCTTTGTTACATGTCACACACTGACCAATCACTACGCTGATTGGTCAGGAGGATGCACATAAAAGCTGGGATTCAGGCCGTCCATTGCCGCAGGCAATTTAAAATGACGGTCTGAGTTACAGGGCACGCCTGGTCAAGGTGTGACCTGTAACAACCCTTTTCGTGAATCGTAACGAAAACCCTGCTTTCAGCCTTGCCGTTGTATACAAATTATGGTAAGATAGTGGGCAGAGATTTTGAGAGTATCTATAGAGAAAGACTGAGGAGGAAACCATGGAAAACGAAGTTGTATCCAAGAATTTTATAGAGCAGGAGATTGACAGGGACCTTGCGGAGGGCGTGTATGACAAGGTGTGCACCCGGTTCCCACCGGAACCCAACGGATATCTGCATATCGGACATGCCAAGTCCATACTGTTGAATTATGGGCTGGCGCAGAAGTATCACGGAACCTTCAATATGCGTTTTGACGACACCAACCCTACCAAAGAGAAGGTGGAGTTCGTGGATTCGATCATGGAGGATATCCGCTGGCTGGGAGCGGAATGGGAGGACAGGCTGTACTTTGCGTCGGATTATTTTGATCAGATGTATGACTGTGCCATCCGGCTGATCGAAAAAGGGAAAGCCTATGTCTGCGACTTGTCTGCGGAGGAGATCCGTGCATATCGGGGCACGCTGACAGAAGCCGGAAAGGACAGTCCTTACCGGGACCGTACGGTGGAAGAGAACCTGCGGCTCTTTGAAGAGATGCGTAAAGGGGCCTATCAGGACGGGGAGAAGGTGCTCCGGGCGAAGATCGACATGGCGTCTCCTAATATCAACATGCGCGACCCTGTGATCTACCGTGTAGCGCGCATGTCCCATCACAGGACCGGAGACAAGTGGCGCATCTATCCCATGTATGATTTTGCGCACCCGATCGAGGACGCCATTGAGGGGATCACCCACTCCATCTGTACGCTGGAGTTTGAGGATCACCGCCCGCTGTATGACTGGGTGGTAAGGGAATGTGAATTTAAAAATCCGCCCCGCCAGATTGAGTTTGCCAAGCTCTATCTTACCAATGTGGTGACGGGGAAGCGGTATATCAAGAAGCTGGTGGAGGACGGCATCGTGGACGGATGGGATGACCCCCGTCTGGTGTCTATCGCGGCGCTGCGCAGGCGCGGCTTTACCCCGGAGTCCATCAAGATGTTCATCGACATGTGCGGAGTGTCAAAGGCGCAGAGCTCTGTGGATTATGCCATGCTGGAATACTGCATCCGGGAAGACTTAAAGATGAAGAAGGCCCGTATGATGGCGGTGCTGGATCCCATCAAACTGATCATAGACAACTATCCGGAGGGCGAGACGGAATATCTGGAGGTTCCCAACAACCTGGAGAATGAAGCGCTGGGTACAAGGAAGGTCCCCTTCTGCCGGGAGTTGTATATAGAGCGTGAGGACTTTATGGAGGAGCCTCCGAAGAAGTATTTCCGACTCTTCCCGGGAAATGAAGTGCGCCTCATGTCCGCGTATTTTGTAAAATGCGAAAGCTTTGTGAAGGATGGAAATGGAAATGTGACCGAGGTTCATTGTACCTATGATCCGGAGACCAAAAGCGGCAGCGGATTTAGCGGGAGAAAGGTCAAGGGGACCATCCACTGGGTGGCGGCTCCTTACGCAAAGAAAGCGGAGATCCGCCTGTATGAGAATCTGGTGGACGAGGAGAAGGGCGTTTATAATAAGGAGGACGGATCTCTGAATCTGAATCCGGATTCCCTCACGGTTTTGAAGGACTGTTTCGTAGAACCGGGATTTTCGGAGGCAAAGGCTTATGACAGCTTCCAGTTTGTAAGAACCGGGTATTTCTGCATTGACGCAAAGGATTCCGCTCCGGACGCGCTGGTATTTAACCGGATCGTATCCCTGAAGAGTTCGTTTAAGCTGCCGAAGTAAGATTAGGAGTTGTAGAAAAAGATGAATGATCTGGCGATCAGTCTGGACGGAACGTCGAAGACCCCGCTGTATGAGCAGATCTACCGCTATATCAAGCATGAGATCCAGACCGGAGGGATCAAAAGCGGGGATAAGCTGCCCTCCACCCGTGCATTGTGCCGGTATCTGGATGTCAGCAGGAGTACGGTGGAGCTTGCCTATGAGCAGCTCATATCCGAGGGCTATCTGGAATCGGAAGCCTGCCGGGGCTTCTTTGCCGCGGATGTGGAGGGCTTATATCAGCTGGAGCGCCCCAGCCCCGCGCATCCGGAGATTGACGGACAAAAAAAGAATTTTTATCCCTATGATTTTACGCCCAACGGCGTGGATCTGAACAGCTTTCCCTACAATGCCTGGAGGAAGCTTTCCAAGGAAAGCCTGCTGGACGACCAGGCGGAGCTGTTCCGTCTGGGAAGTCCCCAGGGGGAATACGGGCTGCGCAGCGCCATCTGCAGTTATCTCCATCAGGCCAGAGGAGTCAACTGCGGACCGGAGCAGCTCATCATCGGGGCCGGCAATGACTATCTTTTGATGCTGCTTGCGACAGTGATTGGGCAGGACCATAAGGTGGCCTTCGAAAATCCCACATACCGGCAGGCTTACCGATTGTTTGAAAACCTGTCCTTCCGGATCTGTACGGTGGATATGGATGAAAAAGGGATGAACGCGCAGAAGCTGGAAGAGTCCGGCGCGGATATTGCGTTTGTGATGCCCTCCCACCAGTATCCTCTGGGGATCGTGATGCCGATCCGGCGCCGCATGGAGCTGCTGCGCTGGGCAGGGAAGCAGGAAGGGCGATACATCATTGAGGATGACTACGACAGCGAGTTCCGGTATAAGGGAAAGCCGGTGCCCGCTCTCCAGGGGTATGACAGTCGGGAAAAGGTGATCTATATCGGGACATTTTCCAAGGCCATCGCGCCTGCCATCCGTATGAGCTACCTGGTCCTGCCCCGGCCTCTTTTGAAACGCTATCAGGAGAAAAGCGGATTTTTAAACTCCACGGTATCCAAGGTGGATCAGCTGATCCTGAAAAAATTCATTGAAGAGGGGTATTTTGAGCGGCATCTGAATAAGACCCGGGCACTGTATAAGAGCAGGCATGATACGCTCCTTTCCTGCCTAAAGAGCAGACTTTGCCGGACCGGAGGGGATATGCGGCAGGGGATTCGTCCGGGAAATGCCTGCAAAAACGAAGGCCCGTTGTTTCGGATTTCTGGGGAGCATGCAGGAGTCCATCTTCTGCTCCATGTTCTGAACGGCATGACGGAGGAGGAACTGATCGGGCGGGCGGAAAAAAGGGGTGTACGGGTGTACGGACTTTCCGAGTATGATGTCGAGCCGCGGCCGGACGCGCCTGCAACGATCCTGCTGGGCTATGCGAACATGAGCGAGGAAAAGATCGTAGAAGCTGTGCGGATCCTGGAAGAAGAATGGATATGACAGCTTGCGTGCCGAATTGTTTTCCGCGGTATGGAATGCGGCTCAAAAAAAGATTGTGATGAAAAAAGATTGTAATTATGATTAAAAAGTATTAGAATAGTAAATGATTTAGTCACGGTAGGGAAGAAAGGAGAGTTCTGTTTTGAAAAAGAATTTTAAATGGCTGACAGCCCTTGCTGTTGCGGGTACCGTAATCGGACTGATAATTGCTTATTTTATGCGGAAAAGCGATGAGATATCTGATTTTGATGAGGACGATTTTGATGAGGACGATGATTTTGACCTGGACGGAGACTTAAAGCCTGTTTCCGAAAGGGAATATGTTCCGCTGAACAAAGCGGCCGACATTGCGGCGCGTAAAGCGGAGACCGAAGCAGAAGAGAACGGTGATAAGGCCCGCGGGGACGCTTCCGGCGAGAAGGAGACGCCTGCGGCAGAAGAGTCCAGAGACCAGGAAGAAGCGGCCGAAGAGGATGCTTCTGAGAAGGTACAGATCTGACATGATTGATGAGATCCCTGAGAGCCTTTGCTCCAAGGGATTTTATCTGTTTTTGCGCAGAGTTGGAATTTCTTGTGGTCCGCAATGAAAGGATGTTTTATGGAGTACAATATTGCCGTAAAGGCAGGGAAAAAAGCAAAAAAGGGCGTGCTGCGCGTGATATTCAGCCGGACCGCGCTGATCCTGCTGCTGATCCTTCTGCAGCTGGCAACCTTTGCCGGACTGCTCACGATCCTGAAGGATTATATGGTCTATATTTATGGCGTGATTCTGGTAGTGCAGGCAGGTGTGATCATCTACATTATGAATGAGCAGACCTGTCCTGAATTCACCCGGACATGGATCCTTCTGATCCTGATCTTTCCAGTGTTCGGATGTGCCTTTTATGTCTACGCGAAGCTGGAGCTGGGCACCCATTTTGTGGGAGAGCAGCTGAAAAAGCGGCAGATGGAGACGTGGCCGTATCTCAATCAAAAAAAGAGTATCCTGGAGGATCTGCGTTCCAGCAAGCCGGCCAACGCCAATCTGGCCCATTATATGAACCGGTCGCTTCATTTCCCGGTATACCGCAATACAAAGGCGACTTATTTCAGCTGCGGGGAGGAAAAATTTCCGGCTCTGATCGAACAGATGAAGCAGGCGAAGAGATTTATCTTTCTCGAATATTTTATTGTAGCCGAGGGATATATGTGGGGCTCGATCCTGAAGGTTCTCAAGGAGAAGGCGGCACAGGGACTGGATGTGCGTTTTATGTACGACGGCATGTGCAGTATCTCGCTCCTTCCCTATAATTATCCGAAAATGATCGAAAAATACGGAATCCGCTGCAAGATGTTCAGTCCCATCCGCCCGGTGCTTACTACTGCGCAGAATAACCGGGATCACCGGAAGATCTGTGTCATAGACGGAAAAGTCGGGTTTACCGGGGGGATCAACCTGGGGGACGAGTACATCAACCGGCAGGAGAGGTTCGGTTACTGGAAGGATACCGCAGTTATGCTGGAGGGAGACGCGGTGCAGAGCCTGACTATGCTGTTTCTGCAGATGTGGAACGTGACGGAGCGTAAGCCGGAGCATTATGGACGGTATCTCACGAAGCCGGCGGGGAAGCTTCGCCGGGAGCTGGGCTTTGTGATGCCTTACGGGGACAGTCCCTTTGACCACGAGGATGTGGGAGAGGAGGTGTACTGCCATATTCTGAACCATGCGAAAAAATATGTACATATCATGACCCCGTATCTGATCCTGGACAGCAAGATGATGGATGCGCTCTGCCGGGCGGCAAAGAGCGGGATCGATGTGAAGATCATCATGCCGGGGATTCCGGATAAGAAGTATGCGTTTGCTCTGGCAAAGACCTACTATAAAGAGCTGATCAAGGCAGGGGTAAAAATCTATGAATTTACACCCGGATTTGTGCACGCCAAGATTTTTGTGTCCGACAACGATACGGCCACCATCGGGACGATCAACCTGGATTACCGGAGCCTGTACCTGCATTTTGAGTGCGGTGTCTTTCTCTACAATAATCCGGTGGTGTGGGATGTGGAGCAGGATTTCCAGAATACATTGAAGCAGTGCCGGAGGATCTGTGTGGCAGATTTAAAAAAGATCAGTCTCGGAATGAGCATCATGGGCAGGAGCCTGCGGATGATCGCGCCGCTGATGTAGGGAGGTTACTGTTCACACCCTTTGGGTGCTCCAGTAACAGTATCCAGCCTATTTTAAGTCGCCTTCGGCGAGAGGCTGGATATTATGGCAAATGTTACTTTATTGACCGGACGCCGCGCAGCAGGGTGCGCGACGCCGTGTGAACAGTAACGTAGGGAGGGCTCTGTCCTGAATTTTTACAAAAAATATTTTACAGATCGGGGAAATTATAGTATAATGCTTACGGCGCTTTGGAGAAGGAGCGCTAAAAGGAGGATCTGAAATGGTTAAAGCAGTAGTTGGAGCAAACTGGGGCGATGAAGGCAAGGGCAAGATTACCGATATGCTGGGGAAGGAATCGGATATCATTGTCCGGTTTCAGGGAGGTGCCAATGCAGGGCATACGATCGTGAATGATTATGGCAAGTTTGCATTGCATACTCTGCCGTCAGGTGTGTTTTACAGCCATACAACGAGTGTGATCGGAAACGGGGTTGCGCTGGATATTCCCAGGCTGTGCGGGGAGATACAGTCTGTTGTGGACCGGGGAGTGCCGTCTCCGAAGATCTTGGTGTCCGACCGGGCGCAGATCGTGATGTCTTATCATAAGCTGTTTGACGCGTATGAGGAAGAACGTCTCGGCGGAAAGTCATTTGGCTCGACCAAGTCCGGGATCGCGCCCTTCTATTCCGATAAATTTGCGAAG
Source organism: Lachnospiraceae bacterium (assembly GCA_009911175.1). Next base: position 59,187 of record QXWX01000025.1, read on the forward strand.
ATTGGCTTCCAGGTCAGCGAGCTTTATGACGAAGCGCTGCTCAGGGAAAAGTCCGTCCGTGTGGCGGAACAGAAAAATGTGTTCCTGGAGCATCTGTATCACAAACCTCTGATCGATCCGGACGCGTTATATCAGGAATTGATGGAATATAAAGAGATGATTGATCCGTATGTAGGCGATGTATCCCTGTTTTTGCACAATGCCTTAAAGGAGGGGAAGAATATCCTGCTGGAAGGACAGCTGGGTTCTTTAAAGGATCCGGACCATGGGATCTATCCGATGGTCACATCCTCGTCCACGCTGGCAGCATACGGCGCCATCGGCGCGGGGATCCCGCCCTATGAGATCAAACAGGTCATCACGGTGTGCAAGGCATACTCCAGCGCGGTAGGGGCCGGTGCATTTGTCAGTGAATTGTTCGGTGACGAGGCGGAAGAACTCAGAAGACGGGGCGGAGACGGCGGAGAGTACGGCGCAACCACAGGGCGCCCCAGAAGAGTGGGCTGGTTTGACTGTGTGGCCTCCAAATACGGATGCAGGATGCAGGGCACGACAGACGTGGCATTTACAGTGCTGGATGTGCTGGGGTATCTGGATGAGATCCCGGTCTGCGTGGGCTATGAGATCAACGGTGAGGTGACGACGGACTTCCCGGTGACATACCTGCTGGATCAGGCAAAGCCGGTGCTGAAAAAGCTGCCGGGATGGAAATGCGATATCCGGGGCATCAAAACCTATGGGGATCTTCCGGAAAACTGCAGAAAATATATTGAATTTGTAGAGGAACAGATCGGATATCCGATCCGGATGATCAGCAATGGTCCGGGAAGAGAGGATATCATATACAGATAAGGAATCGAAAAGAGGCTTCCTGCGCTTCGGCAGTCAAAAAGACTGCGGACGGAGGCAGGTGTCTTTCAGGCTGGACGGATATTCCCCTGTAAAGAGGAATGTTGTCCGGCCTTTTTTGCTTAACAGGAAGCTTTAATCTCCGCATCGGTTGAAAATAATACAGATGTTTTGTTAAGAATTGTTAGAAAAATTTAAGAATTGAGTCACTTGCTTGTCACATTTGACTGCTAAGATGATACAGAAATGAATAAAGAGGAATATTTCCGGGGGGAGGGCATATAATAGTAAAGCTGGGGTTTATGCGCACAGGAGGTAATTTATGCAGCAGAAAATGAATAGAAAATCGGAGGATACCATGATATCGATGGAAGAGTATTTGAGAAAACGGAATGTGATCAAAGGAAGAGAACCGGAAGAGCAGGAGCGCGGAAAGGATCTACATAGCAGAGGCAAGAAGGAGCCAAAAGGGGAGGAAGCCGGCAAAGGGAATAACGGACAGTGGTATTCCATGCTGGCGCTGGCAGAACTGATGCTGATCTGATCAGTCATCATCATCCCGGTGGTTGAGCCGGGCAACGAGAATACAGGCATACAGCAGCACAGGCAGTAAGATCGTGGCTGCTACCGAGATCTTTAGCAGATCGTAGGACAGCGGGCTGTCTGACAGGGCAAAGATCAGAGTGCAAAGATACAAGGCGGCCAACAGGACGGCGCCGAGCAGGGCAAGAATTTGTTTGATATGTTTCATATGGGGAATTCTCCTTTATTGGTATTCGAGCAGCGAAAAGGCTGACAGTGATCGTGTGACGATATAGTTTGAATTATATCTGAATTTGCTGGAAACTTCAATCAGAAAATGAAAAGGGCATGGACAGCATGAAGAGCTTCCGGTGCCATTTATTATGCATATAGATTAAAATAAGAGTTTACGTAAGAATAAAATTAGTATATAATGATTAAGCGATTTATTTTATGATGAAGGAGTTAAGTACGATGAGTGATAAGAGTTTATTGGAACAATGGCGGGAGATGGCTTATGACCAGAAAAAGACGAGAGAGCAGTTAAAAAGCCTGTGGGATGCGTATTTTCAGGTGGAAAAGGGCGTTTATGAAAAGCTTTTGTCCGATCCGGACACGGAAGTAAAGGGGACGGTCAGGGAACTGGCTGAAAAATATAACATGGATGTTATGACCATGGTCGGTTTTCTGGACGGCATCAATGACAGCCTGAAGGAGGCGAATCCGATCGAGACCATGGAGGAGGATACAGAGGTCAGCCTGGCCTTCGACAAGGAGAAGCTGTATAAGAATATGGTGGACGCAAGGGCGGACTGGCTCTATGAGCTGCCCCAGTGGAATGACATCTATGATGAAGAGACGAGAAAGCGTCTGTTCCTGGAGCAGAGAAAGTCCGGAACCATCCGCAAGGAAAAGAAGATCGGCCGGAATGACCCGTGTCCCTGCGGAAGCGGTAAAAAATACAAAAAGTGCTGCGGAAGAAATGTTTAAAAACAGCCGAATGATCATGATATACAAAGAATATAACACAGAAAAACGGGCATAATGATACTGACTTTTATAATAAAGGAGGAATCATGATGCCGGAATTAAAATGTACCGTACAGACATGCAGGCACAATAAGAATTTCCTGTGTGACCTGGACCGGATCCAGGTCGGCGGGAGCGATGCCAAGCAGGCCAGGGAGACCTGCTGCGACAGCTTCCAGGAAAGATCGGGAGATACGTATTCCAATGTGACAGGAGAAGCTTCTGCTTCCACGAATATCCACTGCGAGGCGAAGGATTGTATGTACAATGAAAAGTGCGAATGCCATGCCGGGAAGATCAGCGTGGAGGGAAGCAATGCCTGCCGCTGCGAATCCACGGAATGCGCGACTTTTGACTGTAAAGGCTGAACGTAGTGACCGGAAGCGTTTTTGGGCTGTGAAGAACAGCGCTGCGGGAAAATCCAGGAGAAACTCCGGATTTTCCCGTATTTTTTCCGGCTGTATAAAAGGGATAGGAAGTTACAATATGAATCAGGATATGGATCAAAAAAATGAAAACGGCGAGGCAGCGGAGCAAAAAAGCGGATATTACATAAACCGCCCCAGCTTCGGCAGCAAGGAAAAGTCCAAGCTGCGGCAGCATCTTACGCGGGAGAAGTCATTGTTTATCGTGATCGTGCTGGTGATCATCTTTTATTTTACAATGCTGCGGCTGGATGATATTTCAAAGCTTTTGTGGATGGTCGTCCGTACGATCAAGCCCATCATCTACGGACTAGCCATCGCTTATCTGCTGAATCCCATCATGAAGTTTGTGGAGCAGCATTTGAGTCAGTTTCTCAAAAAAAGATTTCCAAAATTTGAAAAGGTACACCAGGTCAGCAGAAGCGTGGGGATCCTGGCGGCAGTCATGTTTCTGATCGCTGTGATCGTAGCGCTGTGCAACATGATGATTCCGGAGCTGTACCGGAGTATCCGGGATATGGCCGTGACGGTGCCGGGGCAGCTCAATGATGCCTTGGACTTCATTACGAAAACGCTGGCCGGGGATTCCACCCTGGAGCAGATCTTTACCCGGACGCTGCGGGAGGTGACGGATCTGCTGCAGAACTGGATGAAGACGGACATGCTGACCCAGGCCAATGTGGTCATGACAAATCTGACAGAGGGCGTTATCAATGTGGTCAGCGAGCTGTTCAATGCGATCATCGGAATTATCGTTTCGATTTATGTATTGTTCAGCAAGGAGACTTTTTCCATGCAGACAAAAAAGATCATCTATGCATTATTCCGTCCGTCCCAGGCGAACATGATCCTGCATCTGACGATCAAAAGCAACGAGATCTTCGGCGGCTTTATCATTGGAAAGATCATTGATTCCGCAATTATCGGGGTTCTGTGCTTTGTCAGTCTGTCCATACTGAAGATGCCGTATACGCTTTTGGTGAGCGTGATCGTCGGCGTGACCAATGTGATCCCCTTTTTCGGGCCTTATATCGGCGCCATACCGAGCGCCATACTGATCATGCTGTCCGACCCGAAGATGGGTATCTATTTTGCGATATTTATCCTGATCCTGCAGCAGCTGGACGGGAATATCATTGGACCCAAGATCCTGGGCAATTCCACTGGGTTATCCGCGTTCTGGGTGGTATTTTCCATCCTGCTGGGTGGCGGACTGTTCGGTTTTGTGGGGATGATCCTGGGAGTACCTACCTTTGCCGTGATCTATTATATTGTACGGATGCTGATCAACCACAGACTGGAGGAGAAGGCTCTCCCCATGGATACAAACTGCTATGATGAGTACAGCTACGTGGATTCGGACGGAACCTACGTACACTCCAATGAAAATGAACTGAGGAAAGACGAGGAAAAGAAAAATGCCGATCAGAGTGCAAAATGACCTGCCGATCAAAGAAGTCCTGGAACAGGAAAATATTTTTGTCATGGATGAATACCGGGCGGCCCATCAGGAGATCCGTCCCATCAGCATCGGGCTTTTGAACCTGATGCCTTTAAAAGAAGATACGGAGCTGCAGATCCTGCGCTCCCTGTCCAATACGCCCCTGCAGACGGATGTGACATTTGTGCGGGTGTCCAGCCATGTGTCCAAGAACACGTCCACCAGCCATATTTACAAGTTTTATGAGCCCTTTGAGGCAATCAAAAAACAAAGGTTTGACGGATTCATCATCACCGGGGCTCCGGTGGAGCAGATGCCTTTTGAGGAAGTGGATTACTGGGAGGAGTTAAAGGAGATCATGGATTGGACCGTGACCAATGTAACCTCCACCCTGCATCTGTGCTGGGGAGCTCAGGCGGGGATCTACTATCACTATGGGATCGACAAGGCTCCCCTGGCGGAAAAAAAATTCGGGATCTTCCCGCATCACGTGCGGAACCGCAAGATCCCTCTGGTGAGAGGCTTTGACGATGTGTTTTACGCGCCCCATTCCAGGCATACGGAGGTGCCCCAGGCGTTGCTGGAACAGGATGAGCGCATGATGATCCTGGCGGATTCCGAGGAGGCAGGGGTCTTTTTGTGCATGGCAAAGGAGGGACGGCAGATCTTTGTTATGGGGCATCCGGAGTATGACCGGATGACACTGGACAGCGAGTATAAACGGGATCTGGGGAAAGGGCTGGAGATTCAGATGCCGGTTAATTATTATCCGGGAAATGACCCGAACAACAAGCCGAACCTGATCTGGCGGTCGCACGCCAATAACCTGTATTCCAACTGGCTGAACTATTATGTATATCAGGTGACTCCGTATGACCTGTACGGAGCGCCGGATTTCAGCTGACTTTGCACCGTTTGAATTGTTTAGATACGGAGGAAAGGAGGAGAATAAAAATGGAGGTATTAAAGTGTATGACAGCAAAAGAGGTTCTGAATTTAATTGACTGGTTAAGAGCGCAGGGGTTCGACAATGATAAAATTGTGGATTGTATTGAGACAGTAGAAGGCAAAAGAAAAGAGCCGGAACAAAAAAAGTCGGAACAGCAGTAAGGTTCAAAAATTTTCACTGATTTTTTGTGAAATTTGCAGGTTGACGGAAATACGGATAAGTGATACACTGTTAAATACTAACCACTTTATCTAGTGGGAAGCTTGAAAATAAGTACTAAATATAGGGATTTGCAGGATTTAACAGGAGGCGCGGGGCATGATCAGTGTAGTGAAGAAGGACGGCACAAAAGAGGATTTTAATGTGCAGAAGGTTGTTGTGGCGGTGAATAAATCTGCTTACAGGGCTTTGGTCACATTTACGGACGAGGAACTGGATTTTATCTGCAGGTTTGTGGAGGACCGGGTGAAGAAGATGAATGTATCGGAGATCCGGATCGCGCAGATGCACAATGTGGTGGAGAGTGCCCTGGAGGCCGTCAATCCGGCAGTGGCGAAGAGCTACAAGGATTATCGGAATTACAAGCAGGATTTCGTACAGATGCTGGATGAGGTTTATAAAAAGAGCCAGTCTATCATGTATATCGGAGACAAGGAAAACAGCAATACGGACAGCGCGCTTGTATCCACCAAGCGCAGCCTGATTTTTAACGAACTGAATAAGGAATTATATAAAAAGTTCTTCCTGACGGTGGAGGAGATCCAGGCCATCCGGGACGGCTACATCTATATCCATGACATGTCCGCCCGGAGAGATACCATGAACTGCTGCCTGTTCGATGTGCAGAATGTCTTGAGCGGGGGCTTTGAGATGGGGAATCTCTGGTACAACGAGCCTAAGACACTGGATACGGCCTTCGACGTGATCGGAGATATCGTCTTGAGCGCGGCGAGCCAGCAGTACGGCGGCTTTACGGTGCCCAGCGTGGACGAGATCCTGGAGCCTTATGCAGAGAAGTCTCACAAGAAGCTGATCCAGAAGTACCGGGATCTGGGACTGGCAGAGGAGAAGGTCCAGGAGGTGGCATGGAAGGATCTGGAGAAGGAGATGGAGCAGGGCTTCCAGGGATGGGAGTACAAGTTCAATTCGGTTTCTTCCAGCCGGGGCGATTACCCCTTTATCACCGTGACGGCAGGCACCCGGACCAGCGAATACGGCAAGCTGGTGACTAAGACCATGCTGGAGGTGCGCAAAAAGGGACAGGGCAAGGCAGGTCATAAGAAGCCGGTGCTGTTCCCGAAGATCGTGTTCCTCTATGATGAGAAGCTGCACGGGCCGGGAGGTCCACTGGAGGACGTGTTTGAGGCCGGGATCGAATGCTCCAGCAAGACCATGTATCCCGACTGGCTGAGCCTCACCGGTGAAGGATATGTGCCCAGCATGTACAAAAAGTACGGGAAGATCATCAGCCCCATGGGCTGCCGGGCATTTTTGTCCCCATGGTACGAGCGGGGAGGCATGGAGCCGGCAGATGAAAAGGATACGCCGATCTTTGTGGGAAGGTTCAATATCGGCGCCATCAGCCTGCACCTTCCGATGATCCTGGCAAAGGCCAGACAGGAGAGCCGGGACTTCTTTGAGGAGCTGGACTATTATCTGAACCTGATCCGCAAGCTCCATCAGAGGACCTATGATTATCTGGGAGAGATGAAGGCCTCTACGAATCCGCTGGCTTACTGCGAAGGCGGTTTTTACGGAGGGCATCTGGGATTGTATGACAAGATCAAGCCGCTGCTGAGATCAGCCACCGCATCCTTTGGGATCACGGCCTTGAATGAGCTGCAGCAGCTTTACAATAAAAAATCTATTGCGGAGGACGGAGCCTTTGCGCTGGAAACCCTGCGGTATATCAATGAGAGGGTGACGGAGTTCAAGAAGGAGGACGGGCATCTTTATGCCATCTACGGAACTCCGGCAGAGAATCTGTGCGGCGTGCAGGTACACCAGTTCCGAAAGAAATACGGGATCATTGAAAATGTATCGGACCGGGAGTATGTGAGCAACAGCTTCCACTGCCATGTCAGCGAGGAACTTACCCCCATCGAGAAGCAGAATCTGGAGGGGCGCTTCTGGAACTTAAGCAACGGCGGCAAGATCCAGTATGTGAAGTATCCGGTCAGCTACAATAAAGAGGCCATCCGCGCCCTGGTCCGCAGAGCCATGAAGAAGGGCTATTACGAGGGTGTGAACCTGTCGCTGGCTTATTGCGATGACTGCGGCCATGAGGAGCTGGATATGGATGTCTGTCCGGTATGCGGCAGCAAAAACCTGACGAAGATCGACCGGATGAACGGCTATCTTTCTTATTCCAGGGTCAAAGGCGATACCCGCCTGAATGAGGCGAAGATGGCAGAGATTGCGGAAAGGAAAAGTATGTAACTATGCAGTACCATAATATTACAAAGGATGATATGCTGAACGGGGAAGGACTACGGGTAGTATTGTGGGTGGCCGGATGTCCCCATGCCTGTCCGGGCTGCCATAACCCGGTGACATGGGATCCACAGGGAGGTCTGGAATTTGACGATGCTGCCCGGCAGGAGCTTTTTGCTCAGTTGGATCACAGCTATATCAACGGGATCACCTACAGCGGAGGAGATCCGCTGTATGCGGGAAACAGGGGGGCGATCGCAGGTCTGGCAAAGGAGATCCGCGCAAAATATCCGGACAAGACCCAGTGGCTCTATACCGGGTACCAGTGGGAAGAGATCAAAGGGGAACGGGCAGTCCCGTTTCTGGATGTGGTCGTGGATGGCAGATATATAGAAGCTCAGAAGGATTCCCTTCTGCCCTGGCGCGGAAGCAGAAACCAGAAGGTGATTGATGTACAAAAGAGTCTGAAGGCAGGAGAAACGATATGCAGAGAATAGCGATATTTCATAAAGTCAGTGAGGAACAGTTTTTGAAGGACTGGGCGGATACCTTTCCGGAAAACAGCAGTGAGGACGCTCTTGCGGTCTATCAGGCCGTGAAGCTTCCGAGACGGGCGACGGCAGGCTCCGCAGGGTATGATTTTTATGCCCCGGTTCAGATTTTCCTGGCGCCCGGAGAGAACGTGAAGATCCCTACCGGGATCCGGGCGGAGATGGAGGCCGGCTGGGTGCTGAAATGCTACCCCAGGAGCGGACTGGGCTTCAAGTACCGGCTGCAGCTCAACAACACGGTGGGCATCATTGACAGCGATTATTTTTATTCCGATAATGAAGGGCATATTTTTGCAAAGCTGACCAATGATTCCAAAGAGGGGAAGACTGTGGAGATTGCCCCGGGGGAAGGATTCATGCAGGGGATCTTTGTGGAATACGGAATCACAACCGATGATGATGTGACCGACGTGCGCAACGGAGGCTTTGGAAGCACGACAAAGTAGAAAGAGGACGGATTCCGCTCACAAAGGCAGACGGATCTGAGTGGAATCCGGCCTCTTTTATGCCTTGAAAAAAAGATGCGAAAAAAATCGAAAAAAGTGTTGACAAGTTGGTTCTCTTAATAGTATAATAGCAAAGCGGGTTCGGGAAAGAGGAACCCACAGAGAGTTATGGGGTCTTAGCTCAGCTGGGAGAGCATCTGCCTTACAAGCAGAGGGTCATAGGTTCGAGCCCTATAGGCCCCAGGATTTTCTCAAAAGTATATATGGCGGAATAGCTCAGTTGGCTAGAGCACACGGTTCATACCCGTGGTGTCGCTGGTTCAAATCCAGTTTCCGCTACTGTAAAAGAAGAGTTTCGTGGAAACTCTTCTTTTTCCTTTTCGGGAACTATTTTTCATGTTATAATGGTATAGCGATTTGTGGAAACATTGTACGGAGGATAAATTGTTGGGTCGAAGAATTGGTTTTGTTTTGAAGCTGCTGGCGGGAGCCTATCTTATATTTGTCGGAGTGACGCTGCTGAACACCATCCTGGAGATCCGCCCGGGGAATCAGGAAGTCATGTGCGGGATCGCAGCCGTATTTATCCTGGTCGGGGCAGTGTACCTGATCATCCTTGTGGGCGGTGTCATAAAAAGAGCGCTGGAGGAGCGGGCGGCGGAGTATCCGCTGGAGATGGACCCGCCTTATTCCGCAATGCCTGTCCGGGATCAGTCCATGTTCCGGACGGCTCCGATGGTCCTGTTGAATGAAGGACACCAGGCAGAAGGGGCAGAGGGATCTTCCCTGCCGGAACAGAAGCCGCGCGGGCAGACAGCGGCCAGCTCTGCAACGGTGCAGCTGCAGACAGTCGGACCGGACACGACGGTATGGAAAAAATGATTTAACTGTTTGGAATTGCGTATAAATATGTATGTAAGCTGCCATTCTGAACAGTAATAAAATACGTCCTTTCTGCGGGCGGATCAAAAAAGGAGACAGAATATGCGTGTAGGAATGGGTTATGACGTCCATCGATTGACGGAAGGAAGGGATCTGATACTCGGAGGAGTGAAGATTCCCTATGAAAAAGGGCTTTTGGGGCATTCGGATGCGGATGTGCTGGCCCATGCGGTGATGGATGCGCTTCTTGGGGCTGCGGCTCTGGGAGACATCGGAATGCATTTTCCGGATACGGACCCGAAGTACAAGGGAATCTCCAGTATTCGGCTTCTGGAACAGGTGGCAGCGCTTTTGGACGAGCAGAAGTATCTGATAGAAAATATTGATGCGACGATCATTGCGCAGAAGCCGAAGATGCTGCCCCATATCGAAACGATGAGAAATAATATTGCGGAAGCGCTGAAGATATCCGTTGATCAGGTCAATATCAAAGCGACTACGGAGGAAGGGCTTGGATTTACCGGTACGGGAGAGGGAATCTCCGCCCAGGCGGTGTGCCTTCTGGAGAAGTTCATGAACTACAGCAGTGTGGACGTGACACCCGGAAGCGGGGCCTGTGAATCCTGTCCCGGCTGTCAGCGGCTTTCTGCGGATAGGGAGTGACAGAGTGTCGGCCAGAAAAGGAAACAAAAACAGGATGGAGCTTCGGAAGCTGGAACCAGGTGAACACCGGAACACAAGAGAGCTGTGGGAAACTGTGTTTTCAGAGGATTCCAAAGAATTCTTGGATTATTATTATTATTTTAAGACAAAGGATAATGAGATTTTTGTGATTGAGGAGGACGGCGGGATCCGCTCCATGCTTCAGCTCAATCCCTATACCCTGTGGATCGAGGAGGATTCCCGGCCCTGTCATTATATTGTCGGAGTCGCCACGGAATGCGCCTACCGGAAGCGGGGCTATATGGGAGCGCTTTTGCGCCGTGCCATGGAGGAGATGTACGGCAGGAAGGAGCCCTTTACGTTCCTGATGCCGGCCGCGGAAAGGATCTATACACCCTATGATTTCCGGTTTGTATATGACCAGAGCCAGACGGAGGAGGGCGGGGCGGATCCAGGCTGCTTTGAGCAGCAGGATATGCTGTCTTTCGGACATCTCTCCTGCAAGACGGTGACTTTTGAGGATGCGTCGATGGGGGACGCAGGGGAGATCTATGCATTTGTGGAAGCGCATTTCACAGAAAAATGGCAGGTCTATGCGGAACGAAATGAGGAATATTATCATACACTGATTTTTGAACAGCAGAGTGAACACGGCGGGATCCGGCTGATCCGGGCGGAGGGAAGGCTTGCGGGCTTTTTTCTCTACGCAGACGAAGACGGGCTGGAGATCCGGGAACCGCTGTATCTTCCGGAATATGAGGCGGCGTTTGCGCAGGCCGTGCTCGCGTTGACGGAGGGCAGAGGAGACCGTGTGAAGCTCTATGCATGGGAAAAAGGGACAAAAAGGGTCCCCATGATCATGGCCCGGATCCTTCATCTGGAGAGCATGCTTTCCTGCATGAAAGTCCGGGAAGGCCAGGAGATGGACTGCTCCTTTGCGGTGCTGGATCCTTTTCTGCCGCAGAACAGCCGGGTCTGGCGGATTCAGGGCGGAGAGACCGACGGCGGTAAGGTCCGGGTGCGGGAGACAGAGGATTCGGAAGGCGTACTGACCATCGGCGCTCTGACGAGCCTGTTGTTTGGTTACCGGACGATCGAAGAGGCAGCACAGGAAGAGGACGTGATCATGACAGAGCATTTGAAGGCGGAGATGAAAAAGCTGAAGGTGCTCAAAAATGTCTGGCTGAATGAGATCGTATAGAGGAAGCAAGCGGCCGCGCGCTGTCATCAGAGCTTTTGCCTGACGACAGGGGCCGCGGACGCGGGGAGGTTGTAAATGGGAATCATATCTTATATCAAAGAGGAAATCCAGGTGATCCGGGAGCGGGATCCGGCGATCAAGTCCAATATGGAGGTACTTCTGTATCCCAGCTTTAAGGTGATCTTAAGCTACCGTGTGGCTCATAAGCTGTATCGGAGGAAGCACTATTTCCTGGCCCGGTGGATTTCCCAGAGAGCGACAAGGAAGACTGGGATTGAGATCCACCCGGGAGCGCGGATCGGAAAGGGGCTGTTCATTGACCACGGAAGCGGCGTGATCATTGGAGAGACCACCATTATCGGCGACAATGTGACGCTCTACCAGGGTGTGACGCTGGGAGGGACCGGGAAGGAAAAGGGAAAACGGCATCCGACTTTGAAGGACAATGTTATGGTCAGCGCCGGAGCCAAGATCCTGGGTTCCTTTACCATCGGGGAAAATTCCAAGATTGGGGCGGGCTCCGTGGTGCTCGAGGAGGTACCTCCCAACTGTACCGTAGTGGGCGTTCCGGGGCGTGTGGTCCGGATGGGCAACCAGAAGGTGCCCCGCACGGAGATGGATCATGTGCATCTGCCGGATCCGGTGCTGAATGATATCCGGGCGCTGCAGCAGGAGAATCAGCAGTTGAAAAAGCAGATGTCAGAGATGGAGAAGCGGATGAGTTCCTGGCAGCATAAGCATTGATGCCGCAGAAACGGCGCAGAATAGCCGCGGCTGGAAAAAACAGACGGGAGCTGTCTGGCGGCAAACGGCATGAGGCCGGCAGTTCTCTTACGAAACAGATCAGGAAGAGAGGAAGAGCGTGATGAAATTATATAATACGATGTCAAAGAAAAAAGAGGAGTTCGTGCCTTTAGAGCAGGATAAGGTCAAGATGTATGTCTGCGGTCCCACAGTCTACAATTTTATCCACATCGGAAATGCAAGGCCGATGATCGTGTTTGATACGGTCCGCAGATATTTTGAATACAAGGGATATGAGGTGAATTTTGTGTCCAATTTTACAGATGTGGACGACAAGATCATCAAAAAGGCGATCGAGGAAGGCGTTACGGCAGATGAGATTTCCAAACGCTATATTGCGGAATGCAAGAAGGACATGGAGGGTATGAATGTAAAGCCGGCCACCACGCATCCCCTTGCGACGGAGGAGATCGGCGGCATGATCGAGTTGATACGGACGCTGATCGACAAGGGCTTTGCCTATGAGAAAAACGGTACCGTATATTACCGTACCAGAAAATTTGCGGATTATGGGAAACTGTCCCATAAGAATCTGGATGACCTGCGTTCCGGAAACCGTTCCCTTCTTGTGACCGGGGAGGACGAAAAAGAGGATCCCCTGGATTTTGTGCTCTGGAAGCCGAAAAAGGAAGGGGAGCCCGCATGGGAGTCGCCCTGGAGCGAGGGACGGCCTGGCTGGCATATCGAGTGCTCGGAGATGTCGAAAAAATATCTGGGAGAGCAGATTGATATCCATGCAGGCGGAGAGGACCTGATCTTCCCGCACCATGAGAACGAGATTGCCCAGAGTGAGGCGGCAAACGGAAAGGAATTTGCAAAATACTGGCTCCACAATGGATTTTTGAATATCGACAATCGGAAAATGTCCAAATCTCTCGGAAATTTCTTTACGGTTCGTGAGATCAGTGAGAAATATGACCTCCAGGTCCTGCGGTTCTTTATGCTCAGCGCTCATTACCGCAGCCCGCTGAATTTCAGCGCAGAGCTGATGGAGTCAGCGAAAAACGGACTGGAGCGGATCGTGACGGCGGCGGAGAACCTGAGATTTTTGATGAAAAACGCACAGGCGGAGGCCATGAACGAATCCGAGAAGGAAGCATTTGCGAAGACCCGGGAGTATGTGGAGGGCTTCGAGAAAGCGATGGACGATGATTTTAATACGGCGGACGCGGTGGCGGCTGTATTTGAGCTGGTGAAGTATGCCAATACGACGGCGGACGGGGACAGCTCGAAAGAATACCTGCAGGGAATCCTGGATGTGCTCGGGAAGCTGACGGATGTGCTGGGGATCATCGTGGAGAAAAAGGAAGAGCTGCTGGACGCGGATATTGAGGCATTGATCGAGGAACGGCAGGCGGCAAGGAAGGAAAAGAATTTTGCAAGGGCTGACGAGATCCGGGATGAGCTGCTTGCGAGAGGGATCATTTTGAAGGACACACGAGAAGGAGTGCAATGGAAAAGGGCATAACATTTGAGTTTTATGATCAGATCCGGGAGGTGCTGGGGCTTCCGGAGACGGATGTGGACAGCTATTCGCCCCTTGTCCTGGCCTATATGGGGGACTGCGTCTATGACCTGATCATCAAGAGCATGGTGGTAAGCAGGGGAAATAAGCAGGTTCACAGGCTGCATGAAGAGACCAGCAGCTATGTGCAGGCTTCCGCCCAGTCACGGATGATGCGTGCCATGCAGCCTCATCTGACGGAGGAGGAGCATGCCATTTACCGCAGGGGACGCAATACCAGGTCCGTATCCGCGGCAAAAAACCAGACCATCACGGATTACCGCAGGGCCACCGGATTTGAGGCGCTGGTGGGATACCTGTTTCTGAAAAAAAGGTATGCCCGTCTGATGCAGCTGGTCAAGATCGGGCTGGATAGCCTGGAAGAGAAGGAATGAAAACAGGAGTATATCATATATGGATAAGACAGAAAACAGGACGGGGAGCCGGGCTTTTGGGAACGAAAAGGAGCAGCAGGAGCAGTCTCTGGTGATCGAAGGACGAAATGCCGTTCTGGAAGCGTTTCGCTCAGGAAAACCGGTAGACAAGCTGTTTGTACTGGACGGATGCCAGGACGGTCCGATCCGTACCATCGTCCGGGAGGCAAAGAAGCACGATGTGATCCTGAATTTTGTGGGAAAGGAACGGCTGAACCAGATTTCCGCGACCGGAAAGCATCAGGGGGTCATTGCCTACGGAGCGGCCTATGAATATGCCCGGGTGGAGGACATGCTGGAGCTGGCAGAGAAAAAGGGGGAGGATCCTTTTTTGATCCTGCTGGACAATATTGAAGATCCCCATAACCTTGGGGCAATCATCCGGACAGCCAATGTGATGGGGGCCCACGGGGTGATCATTCCGAAGCGCCGGGCCTCGGGCCTGACCTCTACGGTGGCCAAGACATCCGCCGGGGCGCTGAATTATACCCCGGTGGCCAAGGTCACCAATCTGGCAAAGACCATCGAAGAGCTGAAGGAAAAGGGGCTCTGGTTCGTCTGCGCGGACATGGACGGAAAGGTTCCCTGTGAGATGAATCTGACAGGACCCATCGGCCTGGTCATCGGCAATGAAGGGGAAGGCGTGGGGCGTCTGGTCAGAGAACGGTGTGATTTTCTGGCAGGAATCCCGATGAAGGGGGAGATTAATTCCCTCAATGCATCGGTGGCAGCCGGGATGCTGTCCTATGAGATCGCGCGGCAGCGGATGCTTAAGAACGTCTGACGGCCTGAGTTACAGCGCGCGCCTGGTGAGGGTGTGGCCTGTAACGCTTCGCATGAGTCAAAAAGTAAGGGCTTTCGGGTCTGGAGGAAAAAACTTGGGAATATATGATACGATGACAGATGAAGAGCTTCTGTCCCGGCTTCGGGCAGGGGAGCGGGATATCATGGATTATCTGATGGTGAAATATAAATCCATGGTGCGCCGTAAGGCAAGGGAGATGTTCCTGATCGGCGGGGAGAATGACGATCTGATCCAGGAGGGGATGATCGGACTGATGAAAGCCGTGCAGAATTTTGATCCGGAGCAGGGGAACAGCTTCCAGAGCTTTGCAGAATTGTGCGTATCCCGCCAGATGTACAGCGCCATCGAAGCTTCCAGGCGGAAAAAGCATTTGCCGCTGAATTCCTATGTGTCTCTGTATGAGGTGGAAGCTGATGACGACGAGAGCAAGGAGATCCCGCTGATCGACAAGATCCGGTCTGAGGTAGACAACAATCCGGAGGTGCTGTATTTCGGAAAAGAGTATGTGGAAGTTTTTGTGGAGAATCTGAAAGGGGCTTTGAGCGCGCTGGAAAACCATGTGCTCTACCTGCATCTGATGGGAACCGATTACCGGACCATTGCGGAAATTCTGAATAAAAGCCCCAAGACGATCGACAATGCGCTACAGCGGATCAAGACGAAGGCAGGGAAGCTTTTGGAAAGGACAGGAGTACAATTATGAGATTTGTAATACAGAGGGTCACGCAGTCCAGCGTATCCGTGGACGGAACTGTAATCGGAAAGATTGGGAAGGGACTCCTGGTATTGATCGGGGTTGCCGAGGAGGATACCGAGGAAACCGCGGACAAGCTGGTAAGGAAGCTGACCGGGCTTCGCGTCTTTGAGGATGAAAACGGAAAGACGAATCTGTCCCTGGCGGATGTGAAAGGGGAGCTGCTCCTGATCTCCCAGTTTACGCTGTACGCCAATTGTAAAAAGGGAAACCGCCCCAGCTTTACGGAGGCAGGTTCTCCCCAAAAGGCGAATGCGCTTTATGAGTATATCATCGCAAAATGCCGTGAAAACGTACCGATTGTGGAGACTGGCAGCTTCGGAGCGGAAATGAAGGTCAGCCTGGTCAATGACGGGCCGTTTACGGTTCTACTCGATTCTGAAAAAATATGACAAATTCCGAAAAAAATATTGACAAATCGGAGTGTTTTATTGTATACTTATAGCGTTGTGTGACATGATGCTTCGACTTGAGCGGAAGATTCAGACATGTTGCAGGCTGCCTTGGCGCAGCAGGTAGCGCGCATCCTTGGTAAGGATGAGGTCGGCGGTTCAAATCCGCTAGGCAGCTTTATACGGAATGAAGATGGAGACCTTTCGAGATTGATTTTCTTGAGAGGTTTCTTTTTTTATATTATTTTGCAGGGATCACTATGTGATGAATAATGGCGCAATGCTGTATTGGATTCAGAGAAAAAAGACTGTATTGCTGCATGAGATTGCTGTGAGGTATCACGGATCACGCAAACTTATGCAGCATACAGCCTTTTTATTCAAGAGGATTGTCCAAGGACTCGATTTTCAGAACCCGGATCCTTTTAAACAGCAGGGTGGAGAGAACCACGGAGACAATCTCTGCAAGGGGAATCGACCACCATACCATGGACAGACCGGACAGTACGGCGAAAAGGTATGCCGCCGGAAGGATCACCAGGAGCTGTCTCGCCGCCGATACGACCAGGCTGTAGACACCATTTCCCAAAGCCTGAAAAACAGAGCCTACAATGATACAGTACCCGGCAAAGATAAAGCTCAGGCTGATGATACGCAGCGCGGGCACCCCGATCTCCAGCATATGCTCGGAAGCGTCGAAAAAGCCCAGAAGCTGTTTTGGAAATATCTGGAACACGGCCAGCCCAACGAACATGATGCCCACTGCCAGGCCGATGCTCAGCTTCATGGTGGCTTCGATCCGTTTTCTATTTCTGGCGCCGTAATTGTAGGCGATAATCGGGATCATGCCATTGTTAAGCCCGAATATCGGCATGAAGATAAAGCTCTGCAGCTTAAAATAAACGCCGAACACCGCAGCGGCGGTGGAAGAGAACATAAGCAGGATCTTGTTCATTCCAAATACCATGACGGAACCGATGGACTGCATGATGATCGACGGCACGCCAACCTGATAGATGGTAGCAATAATTTTTTTATCCGGGCGGAATCCTTTCATATTCAGATTCAGTTCTTTGTTTTTGGTACAGTTAAAGTAGACCGAAAGGGTAACGGCAACGATCTGCCCGGTCACTGTGGCGATGGCGGCTCCGGCTACCTCCAGCCTGGGAAATCCGAACAGGCCGAAGATCAGGATGGGATCCATGATAATATTGATGATCGCCCCGATCCCCTGCGTGATCATGGTATAGACGGTCTTTCCGGTGGACTGCAGGAGACGTTCCAGGGTCATCTGCATAAAGATTCCGATGGAGAGGATGCAGATGATCGTCAGATATTGAGTACCATAGGTGACGATCTGTTCATCCCGGGTCTGCAGCCGGAAAAAGCTGTGGGAGCAGGTGAGGCCGATGAGGGCCATGAGCGCGAAGCTGACAAGGGCGAGAAAGATTCCGTTTTTGGCGGCCCGGTTCGCGTCCTCGAATTTTTTCTCCCCCAGATTGCGGGAGAGCAGGGCATTGATCCCCACGCCGGTTCCTGCGGAAATGGCAATCATCAGGCTTTGAATCGGAAACGCAAGCGACACGGCGGTCAGTGCATTTTCATTGATCTGGGCCACGAAAATACTGTCCACAATATTGTACAGCGCCTGTACCAGCATGGATAGCATCATAGGCAGGGACATGGTGATCAACAGCCTGGGAACCGGCATGACCCCCATTTTGTTTTCTTTTGTCTGTGTATTCTGCATTTCAGAAATAAACCTCCTTTATTTTGCGCATCAGCGCATTACATTATAGCATCAATAAATTAAAAGTACAATGCATATATTGAAAAGAATAAAGGGAACCGGAAGGCAAATCATGAAAAGATGGATGCAGGGAATCGGATTGATCTATATCCTGCTGCTGTTGGGAATCTGCGTCCCCGGGGCGGCAGGCGGAAACGCGCAGAATGACACAGGGGAAACACTGTATCTGATCCGTTCGGAAAGAACGAAAAAAGAAACGGACAAAAAAATGGAAAAGCCGAAGATCGCCCTGACCTTTGACGATGGTCCGAACGCGCAGTTTACGCCTTTTTTGCTGGACGGATTGAAGGAACGCGGCGTAAAGGCTACATTTTTTCTGATCGGGAAAAATATCGAGGCGGGAAATAATGCGGACATCGTGAAGAGAGAGTGGGAGGAAGGACACCTGGTGGGCAATCACACATACAACCATGTGGAGATCACGCGGGTGAGCAATGACACGGCCTACCAGGAGATCAAGGCCACCAATGACCTGATCTCGGAGATCACCGGCGCGCCGGTGGAATATATGCGGCCCCCCTTCGGCCTGTGGCAGAAGAAGCTGGAGCAGAGGATCCATGTGCTTCCTGTCATGTGGACGGTGGACCCTTTGGACTGGGCCACGGAAAATGAGGATGAAATTGTAAATAAAGTAGTGACGGAAGTGGAAGAAAATGATATTATCTTGTTACATGACTGTTATAAAAGCTCTGTGAGGGCGGCCCTGCGGATTGTAGATCTTTTGGAAGCCGAGGGCTATCAATTCGTTACGGTTGACGAACTGCTCTTAGAGTGACGGTCCGGATCTGTAGAAATATCCTGTGCAGTCTGTATCGCTTATTTTTCTACAGCTCCTTAAAAAATACAGGAGAAAACAGAAACGATGATACATGAATTTTCCAGAACGGAGCTTCTGATCGGCCCGGAGGCGATGGAGCGTTTGAAAAAGGCCGAGGTGGCGGTATTCGGCGTAGGCGGCGTAGGCTCCCACTGCATTGACGCCCTCGCGCGCAGCGGAGTGGGCAGCCTGATCCTGATCGACAATGACAAGGTTTCTCTGACCAATATCAACCGCCAGTGCGTGGCATACCACCATACGGTCGGACGGTACAAGACGAAGGTCATGGAGGAGCAGATCCGGGCCGTCTGCCCAAAGATCCGGGTTCAGACTTACGAACGCTTTATCCTGAAAGAAGACCTGTCCGAGCTGTTTGAAACAAAGCCGGATTACATTGTGGACGCGGTAGACACCGTGACAGCGAAGCTGACCATTGCGGAATGGGCGCAGCGTGAGGGAATTCCTTTGATCAGCAGTATGGGAACGGGAAATAAGCTGCACCCGGAGCTGTTTGAGATCGCGGATCTGTCAGAGACCAGTGTCTGCCCGCTCTGCAAGGTGATGCGCAGGGAGATGAAGGCCAGAGGGATCCCCCATTTAAAGGTACTGTATTCCAGAGAACAGCCGGCAGATGTCTCCGGACGGATGCCGGAGGAAGCGCAGGAAGGACGCCGGGCCGTACCGGGAAGCATCTCCTTCGTTCCGCCGGCGGCGGGGCTTTTGATCGCAGGGGAAGTGATCTGCGCTTTGGCCGGCATTGATACTTGAAAAAAGAAGAATCACCGCAATCGGAAAAAGCCACATGTCACAGATAAGGAACTGTGATGGAATCAATATGGTCTGTTTTTCAGATTGCGGCGGTTCCAAATGGTGATCAAAAGAAGAGGGATTGAACATGGATTTATTTGATTATATGAGAGAAACACAGCAGGAAAAGGAGTCTCCGCTGGCATCCAGGATGCGGCCCGCAACCCTGGATGAGGTAGCGGGACAGAGGCACATCATCGGGAAGGACAAGCTTTTGTACCGGGCCATCCGGGCGGACAAGCTGGGCTCCATCATTTTTTACGGGCCTCCGGGAACCGGGAAGACGACCCTGGCAAAGGTGATCGCCAATACCACCCGCTCGGAATTCAAGCAGATCAATGCCACATCCGCAGGTAAGAAGGACATGGAACAGGTCATTCAAGAAGCAAAAGAAGTGTTGGGGATGTATCAGAAAAAGACCATCCTGTTTATCGATGAGATTCACCGTTTCAACAAGGGACAGCAGGATTACCTGCTTCCGTTTGTGGAGGACGGCACCATCACGCTGATCGGGGCGACTACGGAAAACCCGTATTTTGAGGTCAATGGGGCGCTGCTGTCCAGATCCAGCATCTTTGAGCTTCATGCGCTGGATAAGGAGGATATCAAAACGATCCTGCGCAGGGCGGTGTATGACAAGGAAAAGGGGATGGGCTCCTTCCATGCGGAGATTGACGAGGACGCCCTGGATTTCTTGGCGGATATTTCCGGAGGGGATGCCAGAAACGCGCTCAATGCGATAGAACTGGGGATTCTGACCACGGACCGCAGCGAGGACGGCCTGATCCACATTACCCTGGAGGTGGCTTCGGAATGCATCCAGAAGCGTGTGGTGCACTACGACAAGACCGGAGACAACCACTATGACACGATTTCGGCATTTATCAAGAGCATGCGGGGATCGGACCCGGATGCGGCGGTGTATTATCTGGCAAAAATGCTGTACGCAGGGGAGGATATCAAGTTCATCGCGCGCCGGATCATAATCTGCGCGTCCGAGGATGTGGGAAATGCGGATCCCCAGGCGCTGACGGTGGCGGTAGCGGCCGCTCAGGCGGTGGAGCGTATCGGAATGCCCGAGGCGGAGATCATTCTCTCCCAGGCAGTCCTGTATGTGGCGTCCGCGCCCAAAAGCAATTCTGCGGTCATGGCCATCGCGGCGGCCGGGGAAAGCGTGCGTCAAACCCGTACATCGGTTCCCGTCCATCTCCAGGACGCCCACTATAAAGGGGCAAAGAACCTGGGAAGGGGAACCGGCTACAAGTATGCGCACAATTACCCCGGACATTATGTGGAGCAGCAGTATCTGCCGGATGAAGTGCAGGGAGCCAGGTTCTATGAGCCCAGTGATTCCGGCTATGAGAAACAGATCAGGGAATACCTGGCAGGTCTGCGGGGGATGAAGTGATCGCGGACCACTGTTTTTGATCCTTATAATAGCTTCGTGAGAAGCTCCCCGTAGATATCCTGGCTGGACAGATTCCAGTTTTTAACAATGGATTCCGCCTCGGCCTTGGTGGGGACGGTCAGCTTCAGATCCAGGAGGCTGTACTTTCCCTCCAGGATCTGGCAGCGCGCCTCATATTCGTGATTGGTATTCAGATAATAGGAAGCTTTCACGGACATGGCTTCCCGTAAGTCGTATTCATTTTCCTCTACAAAGGCATCAATATCCCGCCGGATCTCATGGTTGATATTTCCCTGGAGAAGACGGATCGTTCTGGCGCCGTCGCCGGTGAGGTGGTAGAGCGTGCGCCGGTATGTATTTTCCGCTTCGATCATGCCGGCTTCCCGGAGCTCGGACAGGGCTTCCTGGAGCCGGAAATAGTTGGTATACTCCATTCCCAGCATAAAGTCAGAGATCTGCGTGGTAGCCAGGGGAAACTTTACTTTTTTGAGCAGATATAAGATCATCAATTTATATAAGGTAAATGTTTCATTCATGATATTCCTTTCCCTGCCAGATATCCTGTTCTTTCAGATATTGATGCAGTCTGTTCAGTACAGTGCGCTTATTGCCTGTCCAGAGCGGCGCGATCAGAAGCTCCTTCGGCCCGTCGCCGGTCAGGCGGTGGATGGTGAGATCCGGCCGCAGCCGGGAGATGCATTCTCCCAGCAGGGTGATATATTCTGCCATATCCGGGACCGGGAAGGGATGGCTCTCATATTCGGCGGCAAGGTCCGTATCCCGCAGGATGTGAAGAAGCTGAAGCTTGATCCCCTGGATATCTCTCCGGTTCAGATAGTCCAGCGTCTCGAACATCTGCTGCCGGGTCTCTCCCGGAAGGCAGAGGATGGTATGGACGATCACGGAAATGCGGCGGCGGCGCAGGTTTTGGACGGCCTGCTCAAAGACAGGCAGCGCATAGCCCCGCCGGATATAAGCGGCAGTGCCCGGGTGGATAGTCTGCAGTCCCAGCTCGATCCAAACGGACTTAATCCGGGCAAGCCGTTCTAAGAGATCCAGTACAGGTTCTCCAAGGCAGTCCGGGCGGGTCGCGATGGAGAGGATCCTGACCTCAGGATCCCGGAGCGCTTCTGTAAAGATCCGTTCTAGATGACTGACAGGAGCATAGGTATTGGTGAACGCCTGAAAATAGGCGATATAGGAATGCACGGGGCGTTTCAGTGCAAGGTCCGCCTTTCCCTGCCGGAGCTGTTCCGTAATGGAGAGCAGACGGGAGCCGGCAAAATCTCCGGACCCTGAGGCGCTGCAGAAGATGCAGCCGCCGCGTCCGACGGTGCCGTCCCGGTTTGGACAGGTCATACCTCCGTTCAATGTGATTTTATAGACCTTTTCACCGTAGGTCTGCTTTAAATCATAATCCATTGAGTGGTAACGCTTTTCTCCCCAGCGGACCTGCTTCTGATGCGAATCTGTCATAAATCCAACCATTCCTTTCCGGTCCTGATAGAAGTTTTACACATGGAGTAATCCTATGTTGCAGGGCACTGGTTTGTCAGTGACCTGTAACTAATCATATCATGCTTAAAGTGACTGCGCAAGACGAATCCGGAAATACGAAAAATTACGTTTACCAAACAATTTGAGTTACTGGTCAGACCCTGACCAGATTCCATTAAATACTGAATAGTAAAAGTGGGAATAGACACATCTTTGCTCATT
>QXWX01000001.1 GCA_009911175.1 Lachnospiraceae bacterium
GATGCTTCTCCAGTTAAAGAGATTATCGCACAGATTTCGGGACTTGTAAAAACGTTAGATTATTCATCGCTTACTTTTTATATTCCCCTGTCAGATTGCGGATTGTATTATTGTTTTCCTTTATCTACTCCGAAAGACATACCCAGTCTATCAGATTTTGCACTTCCTTGTCCGTTTCGTAAAGGTCTGTATCTGCCACGATTTTAGCACACAGCCGCACCATAACTTTCTTTTCCATATCGGTCATATCCTATCAATCCCCTTTCCTATCGGCTCATTTCAAAGGCACGTTTCGGGCATTTCTTTTCCCTTTCTGCCTGTTCTAATGCCTTTGACCGTTCCACTATTGACTGCACCTGTTCCCTACCGAAATAACACTCCAATCGCCCCAAATCAACTGCTTTTTCCTGCAATCGGTCTATGGTGTCGCTCTGCTCCATGACCTTATCCGTCAAACGGCTAATCTGCTTTTGTTGCCCGTCCACTTTGGCGGTCAGCTTCCTGCCCTGTTCCGTAAGCTGTACGCATTTGATAGTCAGATTTTTTACCACTTCTTTTAATTTCTCTACAAGAGGAAGTGCTTTTTTATCCCGATAATTCTTTGCGCTCATCAATGCCCCCGGCTCTGCCAACTGCCATTTCACATCTTCATCATAGGCGTGTATATTGCGCTCCATGATTTCCTTTGACTGAACTATTTTGTTAAGTTCCTGCTGTAACTTTTTCTGCTGTTTTTCCAACTTTTCATTTTCGGATAACAGCTTTTCCTTATCCTCTGTCAGTGTTTCCGTCTGCTCCTTTAGCAGAAGATTTGTAGCGGAAAGTTCCGATACTTCCTGCCGGATCACTTCGCCCTCTTTCCGTATCTGCTCCGTTTCCTGTCCTGCCTCTATCTGCTGATGAAAAATATCGGATAATTCCTCTTTACTGCCGGAGATTGTCTGTTCCAGTTCCGCAACTTCTTTCTGTCGCTCCTGCTTCTCAAAATCTAAAACAGATAAATGCTTTTCATGTGTTCCCTTTTTCTCCCACTCAATGCCATGCTGTAACATAATCTCCGCAAGCCGCTCTTTCTCTGCAGCTACCCACTGGTTACGCTCCGTTTCACTCCTTGTGCCGCCCTTAAATCCAAGTTCTGCTAATGCCTTTTTTAACGACACTCTTGTTTCTAGCCCTCTCTTGCTTCCAGTCGTATAGGGTATAAAATCTATATGCAGATGTGGCGTGGCTTCGTCCATGTGGAGATGTGCTGAAAATACCCTTAATGTAGGATTGCGCCGCTGAAAGTCCTGCATATATTCATCAAGTATTTTTGCCGCAAGCTGTCCATCCTCTGTCTTTGCCCCCATATCGTCCTTGTTGCCTATCTGCAAAATAATCTCATGGAATGGCTTCTCCTGTTTGCCAGAGCAAATTTTTTCATAATAATCATCAATCCGGCGGTCACCTCTGGTCTGTTTCTCATTGTACCGAGCAAGTGCTTCATCAAATAATTCGTGGTAAACGTCTTTGATATTTTCCTTGCAGTATTCCACATTCAGACAACTCCGCTCCGGGTCAGTGTTCTTTGCGTGAAATTTTCTGCTGTTGTGGTTGACAGAGCCTTTCCCTGTCATAACGCTGATAGTCCGCTTCAATCAATTTCCCTTTCTCCCTATCGGGTAATGAGCGCCGGATACGGCGCATAGCCTTTGTTACTTTCTGCGAAAGTAACGCAAAAGCACTTTTGTCAGCTACGCCAACAAAAATGCAACCTGCAAGCAGGTTCTGCGCCCTGCCGGGGGCAAGCTATCCTTCGGATAGCATACCGTCCTACGGACGGGCGGCTGTTCCAGCCTTTCCACTGCCGCTGTCAGTGCCACATTGTCCGGCGCTTCATTCCGTGTGGCAATCCTTCATTTTTCCTTGTCAGCTAATAGACAGGGGGCGTGACACGCCCCTGTTAATTATCGCCGAAGGAAAAACTACCAGCGGAAGCTGTCCGGCACTCCCCGCTTATCCAGATATTCTTTTCTGGCTTTTTCTCTTTCTTCTTCCGTTGGCGCTGTCTTATATTTTGCGTACAGCTCATGGCGCACCATAGAATCCAGTTTCTTTTCCAGCCCTCGCCGGATTTCATCAGCACAGGAACCATCTTCCACCAGATGATACCGGAGCAACGCCATAAACAAATCATAAGGTATCTGCACATTTTTCATTTTATATCATTCCTTTCTGCGTCGGTTTGCGTCGATAGCGACGGTATTTTCTATACCGCCCCGCTATCTGAAATACCGTCGCAACCGACGCATATCGTCGCTTTTTATTCGTTCCGTTCCAGCCGCTTTAAAATGATTCTTCTCTCATGCCCCCGTTTATTGTCATAGAAAATGCCATAGTCATTTAATAGCTGGCTGTTTACTACATTTAATCTTCTGGAAAGCACATTTGCCGATAGCTGCATATCCGGCAACTGTTTCAGAAGTTCTGTTGCCGTTCCTTCCCACTCTGGTCTGGCTTCCGACAGAAATTCGTTAATGGCTTCCAGAAGTGGGTTCGGCGGCTGTTTCCAAAGTTCTGTTTCTGCCTTTTTAAACTTCCAGATACAACGCTCCCGGTCAAACTTGATTGTCAGTTCCTGATCCGGCTGGTCACGCCCCACAATATCCAGAACCGCTGTGTTGTCTGTCCGTTTTTTCTTCTGCATAATAAACGCCCCATCAGCCGCCCCAAGCAATCCGTTTGTGCCGGAAATCATATCAAAGCTATCACTGGATTCCATCTTGCGGGTATGGTGTACCACCAACAGACAGATACCATACTTGTCGCTAAACGCTTTTAAATTTGTTACTATCTCATAATCATTCGAGTAGCTGAAAGTTTCCCCGCCGACTTCCCTCACCTTTTGCAGCGTATCAATAATAATCAGCCTTGCATCTGTATGCTGTTTCACAAACTCCTCTAATTCACCGTCCAAGCCTTCCTTCAGCGTCTTTGCCTGTGTCGCAAAATAGAGATTGTCTGCGCTTTCTATACCAAACATTTGTGAGAGCCGCCGCTGAAGCCTTGCGTAATCATCTTCCAAAGCCAGATACAGGACAGTACCTTTACGGACGGGATAATCCCACAGGGGAATCCCCATTGCTATATGATAGGCAAGCTGCCCCATAAAAAAGGATTTTCCCACCTTCGGCGCACCTACGAAAAGATATGTGCCGCCATACAGAAAACCATCAACAACCGGCGTCCTCGGCGGGTAAAGCGTATCATATAATTCTGTCATGGAAACCGTCTGCAAACTGCACCCGGATTTCTCCGGGCTATTGCAGTTATTTGTGGCTTGCAGATTGATTTGTGCTGTTTCATTTGCTATAATTTCAGTGTCTTTTTTAAGATTCGGCTGTTTCCCATCTGCGCCAACAGATGATACGGAAGCAGTCGTTTTTCTTTTTCCTGTCATTCATCTTCTCCTTTCAGACCGTCCAACGTGATTGCGATTACCTGCAACGTATAGAGCAGTTCATCATTGTCCGGGCTTATGCTCTCCATACGCTTTAATTCCTCATGGATTGCCACCATCTGGTTTTTCAGAGCCTTATACACCCTCGGATTGCCCTGTACCACCACATCCCGGCACAAGAGCCGCCTGGTGATATAGTCCTGCTTAGTCAGCCCCGACAATGCCACTAAATCATTTAACAGTTTTGCTTCTTCGTCCGAAACCCTAAACGCCACCGTATGATTGCGCCATCTTCCTTTGTAATCAAGTGCCTTATCCATTTTTCTAATCCTCCTTTGTCATTCGCTCCATTTCCAATCTTTCTGCCATTTCCGTCTGAACAGTAGGAAACAAGTGTGCATACCGGTATGTAATCTTCTCCGCTTCATGCCCCATGCGCTCCCCAATCGCCAGTACCGAAAATCCCATGTTGATTAAAAGCGAAACTGCGCTGTGACGAATATCATGCACACGAATCTTCTTTACACCTGCCTGTTTTGCCCCACGCTCCATTTCGTGATTGAGATAGGATTTTGTGACCGTAAACAACCTTTCGTCCGGCTTAATGTCATAAAGCAGTTTGATATACTCCTGCATTTCCTCACAGAGAAACGGCGGCATTTTGATTGTACGGTTACTTTTCTTCGTCTTTGGGCTTGTGATAATATCCCGCCCTTTGGAACGGTGAAACGTCTTGCTGATCGTGACCGTCTGCTTCTCAAAATTGAAATCTGCCGGAGTGAGGGCAAGCAGTTCACCGGAGCGCATACCGCACCAGTAAAGCATTTCAAACGCATAATAGGAACGTGGCTTATCCATCATGGCTTCGGAGAATTTCAGATATTCTTCCTTCGTCCAGAAGTCCATTTCCTTTACGGCTTCACTTCCAATCGTTCCTGCCCTCCTTGCCGGATTGTAGGGAAGATTGTAAAAGTTTACCGCATGGTTGAATATCGCCGTAAGCTGTGCGTGTATTGTCCTCAAATAATCTGCGGAATAGGGCTTGCCTTTCTCGTCCTTATATGCCATCAGTTCATTCTGCCACGCTATCACGTCCTTTGCTTCAATCTCTGCAATTTTGCGGTTTTCAAAGTATGGCAAAATCTTTGTCCGTATCACATGGCTTTTTGACTCCCATGTGCTTTCCTTGACACGCTGTTTCTTGTCGGCTTCATATACCTCAAAAAAACTGCCGAAAGTCATATCCAGCTTTGCCCCCTGTTTGAGCATGGCTTCATGTTCCCACGCCTGCGCTTCCCTTTTCGTTGCAAAGCCCCTCTTTTGTGTCTGCTTCCTCTCTCCCTTCCAGTTAGTGAAACGGTAAATTACCCTCCATGTTCCAGTTGCATTGTCTTTGTATACAGCCATTTTGTAATCACTCTCCTTCCTTATTCGCTGTAACATTTGTCACCAACCGTAGGTTGATGACCTATGCGCACATCAGTGCGCTTCCTCATAACAGACCTTTTTATGAAAAAATGTAGCGTTCACACGTCCTGTCACGGTCAGATAGCCCTGTTTCTGTAACTCTGTATTCAGTTCCCTTACAATCTGGTAGGCTTTTGACTTCGACACACGCAATTCCGCTGCCACTTCCTCCACCATCATAAATGATTTTTCTGTCATTCAGTTGTTTTCTCCTTTCTAACTATTTTTGTTTAAGTTCTGCATATAGAATACTAAATAAATTCCGTTAAGTCAAGTGGTTTTCAAAAGAATCTTAACTTTTTTTATTTAAGTTATTCTTGCTATTTCTATTTCCTCATGCTATACTAAATTCAACAAATTTGTTTAGTATCGGAGGTTTGATTATGGCAATCGGCAAACGTATCAAATTTTTTCGCAATAGAAAAGGTATGACGCAAAAGCAACTGGGCGAAATCCTCGGCTTCCTCGGAAAGACCTCTGATGTCCGCATGGCACAGTATGAATCCGAAGCCAGAGTGCCGAAGCATGACCTTGTAAAAGAAATGGCGAACCTTTTCGGTATCAGCACCCACGCCCTCACAGTGCCGGACATTGATACAAATATAGGGCTTATGCACACCCTCTTTGCGCTGGAAGATATGTACGGGCTGAAAATCGGTGAGATTGACGGGGAAATCTGCCTGCGTCTGGATAAGTCCGATTACTCCACCTATTCTTCCATGTTCAAAATGCTCCACGCATGGCAGTCAGAAGCCGCCAGACTGGAAAAGGGCGAAATCACCAAAGAAGAATATGACGAGTGGCGGTACAAATATCCAGAACTTGACACGCACCAAATCTGGGCAAAGGTTCCTCCGCAAGAATTGTTTGACTTTATCAATGACACTGCCAAAGAAGCAGAAAGTACAGACAAAAAAGAAGCAAAGCGCAAGAAGAAAAAATGAACGCAAAAAACCTTACCAATTTTCAGTTGTCATATCTGAAAATCAGTAAGGTTTTTCTGTTATTGAAGTACTCTTTAATCTAACGAGTGATACCCGAAATGTTGCCAAATCGTTGCCAGAACCTAAACAAATTTGCTTGCAATCCGCATAAATAAAGGCTTTTTCAATCCAATTTCATCACTCGAACTCGACTTTTCCTAACTAATTTTGCTTAGGATTTATTCTCTGTCGAGTATGTAAATCTTTTGATTATTTGATATGTCCATATTATCCTGCCTATATGAGCTAATGTTATCATTTTGTTATCGGTGTTGATAACACCAACTCTGTAACTGCGGATAATAGCTATATGCTATGGCTTAGATTATAAGCGATTTTGTTAAGAAATGCAATAGTCAAAAACCACTACTTTATCATAATTTGCAAATCATTATGTATTCTTCTTTGTTCTCGTCAACCACTTCAAATCCTGCTTTTCTATACATTTTGACTGCATAATTCGCTTTCTGCACAGATAGAGATGTCTGCTTATATCCTTTCACTTTTAGAAGTTGCAACATAGCTCCCATAAGTGCTGTACCAATACCCAAATTTCTGTATTCCTCATACAGTGATATGGCAAATGAGGGCGTTTTGTCATCAATATGCCCGTAATCGTTCATAATACGCACCCATACTGCACCCACAATCTGCTCTTTTGTTTCCACAACCAAGCACCAATCGTCTGCTTTTCCAAAATCTTTAATATATGCTTGTAACTCTGGCTGTTTGATAATAGATTTTAGCGGCTTATCCATGCCCTCTGGAATAAAAATTGCTTCATACAAAAAATCAGATAATATTGGATATTCATTTTTTCTAATTTCCCGAATTTTATAATCCATATCTTTTTAAAACCTCATTATTCCTAAATCACATCTCTATTTCTTATAATCAATAATTTATTATCTCCCTTTTGGAACTCATATTCTGTCTTAACAATTTCCACATTATAATCCCTTTGGAAGTAATCTATTACGTTTTTAATTAAGTCTGTCTTATTTGCATCCAAATCTACAATCGGGAAAATTCTAATTTCTTTGCATACTCTAAGCATTTCTGTCATTGATGCTATATGAAAATTATATCCTAATGATGTATACATTAGCAGGAAGTGAGAACTCAACCCAATATCAAAGTAATCTGCTCCATAGGGTAATTTATCAGGCAGTTCATGGAATACATAACGTCTCTCTGCTTTTCCCTTCTCATAATCAGACAAAAATTTTCTCATAGCAGACATACGGGTACTTTCAAGTTCTTCTAAACTTTTAATGTTCTTCCACACATAGTTATCCATATTTTCCCGCATTTGCTGCATTATTGTAGTTCGGACTTCCCCAATACGTTTTTCTATATCTTCTTTCGAAAACTGATATATCAAATCAAACGAAATAACACTTCCATTTCTTTCAGTCATCTCATAATTAAAACAGGCTGGACCATCGCCAAACCCTGCAATTTTTTTTGACATATCATTATCATCTAAACGGAACATCAATTTGTATTCTTCCATATTTCTGCCCCAAGGTACAACGCCATCTAACTTAAATGCCATTTTCTTTTCCTCCATAATTCCCGGTTTTCCAGTATGAAAAAACGTAACTTGTAGCTAAAAACACTTTTCCATCAAAAAGAATTTTCCTTTTCGCCAGTCAGCATAGCCAACTTCCGAATAACCTAAAGAATTATATAGCCTTAATGCAAATGGATTATTAGAGAATACATCTAATCGAATAACATGAATACCCATTTCCGTTAATTGCTTTTCAATATATAATAGCGTAGATTTAGCAATTCCTCTATTCTGAAAAGTCGGATTCACACAAAGTCTATGTACGATATAAAATGGCTTATCTTTATATTTCCACTTGCCGTTTTCATATTCTTTATCACATTTTTGGTTTAAGGTATATACAACCGCTATTTGACCATTCACTGAACCAACATAGAGTTGACTTTTATCAACATCTTCCTGAAAATCTTCTTTAGTAGGATACAAATCATCCCATTGAAAAATATTATCTCGCTCCATAGCATCTATAGCAGTGCGAATTATACTGTATATTTCTTCAATATCATTTGGAGTTGCGTTTCTATATTTTAGTATCATTACTTTTTCCTCGCAAATTCTAATTTCTCATTCTAATTATTTTAAGTATACACAAATTTGTAAGATTTTTCAATTCCCCGAACTATTTTTGCTTAATTGAACGGCACTCCCACATATTGCAGGAGTGCCGCTTATCACTACGAATAGATAAACTCGCTCTCCACAACTTCCCTCACACAAACCCGAATATTATTCATTTTTTGAACCCATAAAAGCTGGTTTTCTGCCTTTAATTGCTCCGTTACTCCATGCTTGCCGGCATACTCCTTTACCAGCCGAAAAAACATATCCTCTGCCTGTTCATCTATGCTTGCAAGGTATTCATTCAGCCTGCCGCTTGTCAGCAGATTGAGATAAACGAACTGTTTATGCTCTTTAAGATACCGTAAATGCCGCTGTCCCCAAATACCAATCAGCTTTTCTTCTTCGGGAGGTAATGCAAGCTCTGGGAGGTAATAGTCGTCTTGCCTTGCATACCAGAGACCGTTATTTTCGTCATAAATCCTATTTTCCATAGTGTTTCCTACCTTTCTTCTTTGCTGTTTTTAAAGCGTTTTTCACGCTGTTTTGATTTTTGTGCTGCTTTTGCCTGCTCTAAAAGGCTGTCTATCTGCTTACTCCCAAATGTCTTACGGAGCAGCTTATAATCTTTGTTTTCTACACGGAGGTTTTCATTTTCCCCTGCCAGTTTCTCATTGGTTTTCCTTAACCTCTCATTCTCACGGTGGAGATTGCTGTTTGTGACATTCAGCCGATAGTAGCTGTCCCATGCTTCAAAGCACCTTATAAGTGCCGTTTTAACAAGCGATTTCAGCTTTTGCACCAAAGGTTCTGCCACTTTATTCTTATACGACTTCGCCGACATCAACCCCTGCGGCTCTGGCAACTGGTATTCTGGCGAAGTGTCAAGCGCCTGTTCCAGAGTTTTTAGGTTTTCCATTCCTTTGTCGTAATTCTCCACCCTGTCCGACAATACTTGGAATTCCTCTTTTTTCTCCGAAATCTGCTCCTCAAGCTGAATAACTTCTTTTTCCCGCT
The DNA here is from genome assembly GCA_009911175.1 of Lachnospiraceae bacterium. The sequence goes on from QXWX01000001.1 coordinate 9,041, forward strand.
CCTGCTTTTTATAATCAAGGACAGACAAATGTTTTTCATGCGTGCCTTTCTGCTCCCACTGAATTCCGTACCGTTCCATTACGGCGGCAAGCTGTTCTTTTTCGGAAAATACCCATTGTGACCACTCCGTATCGCCACGGGAGCCGCCTTTGAATCCCTGTGCCGCTAACGCCTGTTTCAATGATACCCTTGTATCAAGCCCACGCTTGCTGCCTGTCGTGAACGGAACAAAGTCAATGTGCAGATGCGGCGTTGCTTCATCCATATGGATATGAGCGGAAAATACATAAAGGTTCGGGTTTCGCTCTTGAAATCCATGATAATATTCATCTAAAATCTGCCTTGCAAGCTGTCCGTTCTCACTTCCTGCACCCATATTTTCCTTATCGCCAATCTGCAAAATCAGTTCATGGAACGGCTTTTCCTGCTTTGAGTTCCGTATCTTCTCGTAATAATCAGCAATGCGTCGGTCTGCCCTTGTCTGTTTCTGGTTATATCTCCGTAATGCTTCATCAAATAGCTTATGATACACTTTTTTGATGCTCTCGTTGCAATAGTCTACATTAAGATGTGAACGCTCTCCATCTACATTTTCAGCTTTAAATTTTCGGCTGTTATGACTGACCGAGCCTTTCCCCACCATTGCGCTAATCGTCCGTCTTATAAAATCACGCCCTTTCTTTTCGGCTGGTAGGCTTTGTTACTTTCCCGAAAGTAACGCAAAAGCACTTTTGTCGGCTTCGCCAACAAAAATGCAACCTGCAAGCAGGTTTTGCGCTCTCCGAGGGGTGAGCGTGTGCCAGTGGCACACAAGCTGCGAACCGACCGAGTCGGCAGACGAGACAGGGCGGCTTTTTGTAAAAAGCCCCCTGCACCCCGCAAAAACTTTATCCGTGACGGTTTGCGTCGATGTGACGGTTATTTCCGTACCGCACCCCACTCCTAAAAATACCGTCACACCGTCACATATCGTCACGCTCCCCACGGTACAGCTTTATCATACGCCCCTCGTGACACCGTTCACGTTTATAGAAGATGCCGTATTCGTTGAGTAAACGTCCCGACAGGACATTCAGTTTCCGTGCAAGGCTGTTCGGCTGTAACTCTGTTTCCAGCCAAGCCGCAAGCTCCGTCGCCGTCCCCTTCCACAAGGGGCAATCGACAGTAATTCTTTTATCTATTTCCTCAAGTAAAGGCTCTGGCGGCTCTTTCCAAAGTTCTGTTTCTGCCTTTTGAAAATCCCATAACAATGTTTCGGGATTGCGGAGAAGATAGAGTTTCTGCTCTTGTTGGTCTCTGCCCGACACTTCAAGCGTGGCGGCGTTGCCGATGCGTTTTTCTTTCTGCAGCAGGAATGCACCGTCAGCCGCACCGAGCAAGCCAGTAGTTCCCGAAATCATATCGAACTTATCATCAGAACCCTGCTTTCTGGTATGATGGACAATCAAGATACAGATGCCATAGCTGTCTGCAAACTGTTTCAGCCTTGTAATAACCTCATAATCATTTGCATAACTGTAATTGTCCCCGCCGACTTCACGCACCTTTTGGAGGGTGTCAATGATAATCAGCCTTGTATCGGTATGCTGTTTCATAAATTCCTGCAACTGTTCATCCAAACCATTGCCAAGATTACCCGCCGAAACAGAAAAGAATAAATTGTCTGCCCCGTCCGTGCCAAACATACGGTACAGCCTTTCCTGCAGGCGGCGGTAATCATCTTCAAGGGCAAGGTACAAGACCGTTCCTTTTCGGACGGGATATTCCCACAGCGGCACTCCCATACTGGTATGGTACGCAATCTGCGCTATAAGAAAGCTCTTGCCGACTTTTGGCGCGCCTGCGAAAAGATAAGTGCCAGGGTAGAGCAGACCGTCAATCAAAGGCGGCTTGCTCGGATATACAGAATCATACAATTCAGCCATAGATACAGTTTCAAGAGCTTCGCTATTGTTTTTCGGCGGGTAATTGGTTATACTGTTATTGTTTACATTAGGCGGTTGCTCCGTATCTGCGCCAACAGATACATTCGGGACAGCCGTTTCTTTTTTATTCGCCATCTTCACTTTCTCCTTTCAGACCGCCGAGAATAACAGCAATCAGTTCGATTGTGTCAAGCAGTTCTTCATTTACGCTCCCGCCCGCTTCAATCCTCTGCAATTCTGCAAGGACGGCGGAAAGCTCATTGCGGAGTGCCTTATACACCCTCGGATTGCCCTGCACAACCACGTCTTGGCATAAGAGCCGCCTTGTAATATAGTCCTGCTTGGTAAGCCCCGAAAGCCGCACCGCTTTGTCAATCCGCTCATTTTCTTCGGGGGATACCCGAAAGGCGACGGTCTTGTTCCTCCAACGATTGCAGTTGTCTAAATTCTTTGCCGACATATCAAAAATCCCCCTTCCCTAAATCGTCAAGCCTGTCTGCCATTTCTGTCTGTTTTGACGGAAACAAATGAGCGTAACGGTAAGTGATTTCAATGCTCTCATGCCCTACTCTGTCAGCAATTGCCACCGCCGAGAATCCCATGTCAATCAATAAACTGATGTGGCTATGCCGCAAATCGTGAATCCGTATACGTTTTACGCCTGCGGCTTTTGCGCCCCTGTCCATCTCGTGATGGAGATAACTCTTTGTTACCGTGAAAATGCGGTCTTTCTTCTTTAAACCGTACAGCATACTGATATATTCCTGCATCTCCTCACAGAGAAACTTTGGCATCTTGATTGTGCGGTTGCTCTTTTTTGTTTTCGGAGAGGTAATCACGTCCTCCCCGTGCAGGCGTTGGTAGGATTTGTTAATCGTGACCGTTTCCTTATCAAAATTGAAATCAGCGGCGGTTAAAGCTAATAATTCTCCCTCTCGGATTCCGCACCAGTAAAGCATCTGGAACGCATAATAGGAAACTGGCTTGTCCATCATTTCATCCGCAAACCTCTTATATTCCTCTTTCGTCCAGAACAGCATTTCTTTGTGTTCCTCGCTCCCCATATTGCCCGCCTTTGCCGCAGGATTGGAGCGGAGGTCATAATACCGTACTGCATGGTTGAATATCGCTGAAAGCTGATTGTGGACTGTTTTCAGATACGTCTGCGAATAGGGATTGCGTTTTTCATCACGGTAGGCAAGCAGCTCATTCTGCCATGCAATGATTTCCTTTGTGCCAATCCCGCTAATTTTCATCTTTCCAAAATACGGGAGAATCTTCGTCCGAATGATATGCTCCTTTGTCAGCCAAGTGTTCTCTTTCAGTCGGTTCTTGACATCATTCGCATAAAGCTCTGTAAAGGCTTCAAAGTCCATGTCAAGGTCAGCGGAATTTTGCAACTGGAATTTCCGCTCCCATTCCTGTGCCTCCCGCTTTGTGGCAAACCCACGCTTGCACTTCTGTTTACGTTCGCCCTTCCAATTCACATACCTTGCCATCACATACCATGTGCCGTTGCCCTCGTTTTTAAATACTGGCATTTATTCCACCCCCTTTCCCTGGTTTTCTCCCGACCCGTAAAACCTTTCTTGGAAATACTGGCGGTTTACTCTCCCTGCAATCGTAATAAACCCCTGCTCCTTCAGCTCGTCATTCAGTTTCTTGATGAGCTTGTAGGCGTAAGGCTTTGACACAGAAAGCTCCTGCGCCACCTCGTCCACACGGATAAATTTGTTGTCCATATAACCTCTCCTTTCTTGTTAAGCGTTTTTGCTTAATTCATAATACTAAACTTTTTTGCTACTGTCAATAGGTTTGCAAGAAAATATTAAACTTTTTTGTTTCGCTTATGCTTGACTTTCTCTAAGCATATATGCTATACTCCTTATAAACATAAGCACAAGGAGTGAAACATTATGGCGATTGGCGAAAGAATACATTTTTTCCGCATCATGCGGGGCATGACGCAAAAATACCTCGGTATGCTTGTCGGATTTCCCGAAAAATCAGCGGATGTGCGTCTGGCGCAGTACGAAACTGGCTCACGCAAGCCAAAGGCAGACTTGACGGCTGCACTGGCGCAGGCTCTTGACGTTGTGCCGCAGGCTCTTGACATACCCGACATTGACAGTCAAATCGGACTTATGCACACCTTATTTACCCTTGAGGACATTTACGGTCTTACCGTCAGTGAATCAGACGGTGAAATCTGCTTAAAAGTCAACAAAGACAAAAGCAAGGATGCCGCCGAACTGCTGAAAATGCTCTCTGCTTGGAAAGAGCAGGCAGACAAGCTCTCTGCCGAGGAAATCAGCAGGGAAGATTACGACCAGTGGCGGTATAATTATCCAAAGTTTGATACCACGCAGCATTGGGCGAAAGTCTCCTCTAAGGAATTGAGCGATACCTTAGCCAAAGCGTTCAAGGACAAACTGAAAAACGATTGACAAGCACGACAAAAAACGCCCTTAGCCATGAGTTCCTACCCACAGCTAAGGGCGTTATAATATGGATTTATTTCAGTCATCTAAACCGCTTGCAAATCATTCTCCCACCAACAAACCACTTGACAGTAAGAATAATCGCACTCAAACGACTGTTATCAATTTGTTATCAAAAGACCTTTCCAAAGCCCGAAAACCCGCATAAGCACTGGATTTACTAAGTATTTTTGTTTATTCGAACTCTATCGTCCCAGGCGGCTTACTAGTCAGATCATACATCACCCGATTCACCCCTCTGACCTCATTGATAATCCTGCTCATCACCTTATTCAGCACCACATACGGCACCTCCGCCGCTTCTGCGGTCATAAAATCGATTGTATTCACCGCCCGAAGCGCAACCGCATAATCATAGGTTCTCTCATCCCCCATCACACCCACACTCCTCATGTTCGTCAGTGCGGCAAAATACTGTCCTACCGTCGCCTTCATCCCGGCCGCGTCCATCTCTTCACGGTAGATGGCATCTGCGTCCTGCACGATCTTCACCTTCTCAGCCGTAATCTCACCAATGATCCGGATTCCAAGCCCTGGCCCCGGAAACGGCTGCCGGAACACAAGCCTTTCCGGAATCCCCATCTCCAGTCCGGCCTTGCGGACCTCATCCTTGAACAGATCCCGCAGCGGCTCAATGATCTCTTTAAAGTCCACATAATCCGGCAGGCCGCCCACATTGTGGTGAGACTTGATGACCGCAGACTCACCGCCCAGACCGCTTTCTACCACATCAGGATAAATGGTTCCCTGCACAAGAAAATCAACCGCACCGATCCTCTTTGCTTCTTCTTCAAAAACCCGGATAAATTCTTCCCCGATGATCTTCCGTTTTTCCTCCGGCTCTTCCACGCCTGCCAGTCTGTCATAAAACCGATCCTGCGCATTGACACGGATAAAATTCAGATCATATGAACCCTCCGGGCCAAATACTGCTTCCACCTCGTCGCCTTCATTCTTGCGCAGTAGCCCATGATCCACAAACACGCAGGTCAGCTGGTTTCCGATCGCCTTGGACAGCATCACGGCCGCCACAGAAGAGTCTACGCCTCCTGACAGGGCGCAGAGCACCCTTCCGCTTCCCACCTTTGCCCGGATCTCCCGGATAGAGTTCTCCACAAATGCATCCATCCGCCAGTCTCCCGCACAGCCGCATACCTTTTTCACGAAGTTATTGATCATCTTCGTGCCCTCCTTTGTATGCAGCACCTCCGGATGAAATTGGATGGCATATAATCGGCGGGCTTCGTCCTCAGCCGCTGCTGTAGGACAGTCCGCAGTATGAGCCGTCACCTCAAATCCGGGGGCTGGCCGGGAAATATAGTCAAAATGACTCATCCAGCAGACCGTCTTTTCCTCCACGCCCCGGAACACTTTGGATTCCGCCTTGTCGATCAGAACCTCCGTCTTTCCATATTCCCGGACAGCCGCACGCTCGACCCTGCCTCCTAACTCCAGCATCATCAGCTGAGCGCCATAGCAAAGTCCCAGCACCGGAATCCCCAGTTCGAATAATTCCTTCGGACAAGTGGCCGCATCCTCCTCATAACAGCTGCTGGGACCGCCGGTCAGGATGATCCCCTTCGGATTCATGCTCTTAATGGTCCCAAGATCTGTCTTATAGGAATAAATCTCACAGTATACATTACACTCACGCACACGTCTCGCCACAAGCTGATTATACTGTCCGCCAAAATCCAGAACAATCACCAATTCTTTTTTCATCTGTTTCCTCCTTATTGTTCCTGATTGCATCTGCCAAGTCATCCCCGTCAGCTTTCATAAAAAAGTTCCAGCTGTACGGTTAGATGCTTAAAATATATTATACATTTTACACTGCTTTTTTCAGCATCCATCTTCCGCCCCTATAGCGGATCGTCATACATACCGCTCGGAAGCACCAATCAATGATCATGGCCATCCACACGCCAAACACACCCATTCCGAGGTATTTTCCCAGGATATAGCTGAACACGATCCGAAATACCCACATAGAGATCATGGAAATGTACATAGTCACCTGGGCGTCTCCCGCCGCCCGCAGAGTAGACGGGAGGCTGAAAGCAATAGGCCAAACCAGCATACTGCTTATGGTATGTAGATACATAATCTGCCGGGTAATCTCCGAAGTCACATCCGACAGGTTGTAGACCCGCAGAATGATCGGAAGCAGCAGCACGATAATGAGATTCATGATCCACATCCCGACATAGGTGATCAGGATCAGCTTTTTCGTATAATACTTCGCCTGGTCGTACATATCCGCCCCCACGCAGCGGGCAATGACGGTCGTAATCGCAAGGTTGACCGCCACACCGGGCAGAATCTCAAACATCGCGATCACATTGCAGACCGCATTTGCCGCGATCGCATAGGTGCCGAAGGAGGATACCAGGCTCAATACAAGGATCTTGCCCAGCTGGAACATGCTGTTTTCCAGACCATTCGGCACTCCAATACTCAGGATTCGCCGGATCATCCGGCCATCTGGCCGGAAGTGAAAATCCCGGTCGATATGTAAACGCAGCTTCTGATTCACAAGCATTGCAATGATCACCACAGCTGCCGTCATACGGGAGATCAGCGTAGGGATAGCAACGCCCTCTGTACCGCAGTGAAGCCCGTAGATCAAAAGCGCATTGCCGGACACATTGATCAGGTTCATCAGGATCGAGACCTTCATCGGCGCTTTGGAATCTCCCATCGCCCGGAAAATAGCCGCCCCCGCATTATACAATGCCAGAAACGGGATCGACGCGGCAACGATCAGAAGGTAAATATTAGCATGCCCCATGACATCCGCGTCAATAGAGCCGAATACGACATGCAGAATAAACCATTTGCCGCAGTAAATGATCACCATCAGGACAAGAGATACCAATGTCACGAACCAGACGATCTGCGTGGACGCGCGGCACGCCAGCCTTTCATCCCTCTGCCCCAGATACTGCCCGCAGATCACCGCTCCTCCGGCAGCCAGGGCAGAAAACGCATTGATGAACAGCACCATGATGTTATCCACCAGCGAGACGCCGGAAACTGCGGCTTCTCCCACTGTGGCGATCATGACCGAATCTGCCATGCCCACGAGCACCGCCAGAAACTGCTCAATGATCAGCGGTACGATCAGGACTGCCAGCGCCTTGTCATCAAACAAATATAATCTTCTTTCTTTTGTCTGCCTCATCTCAATTTTCCTCATTTCCTTCTATAAAAACTATCTCATTTGCAAAACTCAAACCTGCGCCAGACGCGGTGCTCCCGATTTTTTCTATAGGAAGATCCAAAAAACTTCTTATAGAAAAAGACTTCCCGGCGCATATTATACGCCGGGAAGCCCTTCAAATCAAGACCCAGATATATATTTTGGAAAAGTCACCATCGTGCCTGGCAACGGAAACAATCCCAAGGAGGATTCCATGATCCTCCGATAGCAGCAACAAAACGGATGCGAGTTATCCGTAAAAAATAGTACTATGAGGGGGGAGGGGTTGACTAAATTTTATGCTGCTATATACCTGGAAATCTCCTGCCTTAGCTGACTTACATCACCGTACACACGCAGTTCGGCAACGTTATTCAGCCCCAGATTCATGAGCCCGAGGAGCGACTTCGCATCCACGATAAGCCGGCCTCGTTTCATGTCCATTGTGATATCATATTTCTCAACAGTGTTTAAAAAGCTCAAGATCTCTTCAGGATTTCTGAACGTCACGTTAAAACAATTCATTGCTTTAATCTCCTTCATTACCTTCATTAGTCTCTTAACAGTGTATCCAAATATTCTATCTCTATTCAGCATAATCATAATAGCATACTTTTTCCTCCCTGTTAGGGGGAAATTTCCCAAAAAAGCGGAAAATTTTAATGTTTTATTGAATCTCCTTTCTATACTCCGTAGGGAGCATCCCCACCTCTTCCTTGAATACCCTACTCATATATTTCGGATCCGAATACCCTGCCAGCTCCGAGATCTGATTCATCTTCAGATGGGTCTCCACCAACAGCTCCTTCACCTTTTCAATGCGGTATTTCCGTACCGTTTCGGTAAATGTACTTCCGGTTTCCTTTTTAAACTGAGCGCTCAAATACTCTTCCGAAACAAACAGTTTTCTTGCCGTCTCCTCCAGCGTGATCCCCTGATTATAATACTTTCGGATCAGCACCTTCGCCCTCTGGATCAATTCGCTGACAGAGGGTTCTTCCGTCTTCGGTTCAGAATAGTCCAGAAACGTCATAAACTCACTCATATCCGTCTCGATCTGATTCCAGGTATCCGCCGACGCGATTCTCTGCAGGATCTTCTGGATCCCCAGTTCAGACTCTTCTTTCTTATCCTTCTGTGAAGTCACCAGGCTCCAGTTAAAGCGGATCAGACTTTCCTTAATCTGGGAAGGCAGATGATTCTCGTGCACCAGATGGTCATACAGCCGCTCATAGCAGCTTACAAGATCCTCCCAGTTTTTTTCACGCAGAGCCTTCTTTGCGCGATCCTCCAGTTCCAGCGGATACTTGATCGGCACGATCTGCTGCTTCTGGATCACCCGCTTACAGATCAGTGCCCTGTCCGGGAAACACAGATTCCACTCCAGTTCTTTTTTCATCTCTGGGATCACCCTGGACGCATCTAGAAGGTGATCCATTCTTCTCCATACACATACCAGCGGCTTTTTCAGATTATCGCACAGCATCGGTACAACCGATTTGCTAAAATAGGTATACTGCGACTCGCCCGCATGCTGTCGGTACAGGATCATCAGCAGCATATCCCAGCCCTTTAGCTCCCGGATATTGGCAGCAAATTTTACCGTATGGTCCGCCACATGCTCCAAAAGCTCCTTCGCCAGATCCTTTTGCTGCTCGTAGCCTTTTCCCAGCCAGACCATGAGCAGTTCAGCCGGTTCCTGTACCGTAAATCCATATTTTCCACGTGTCTGCTCATGAAAATATGCATCCGGCTTGAGCTGGCCGTTGATACACCCCATGAAAATATTCTCCAGCGAAAAACCGTATTCCTTATGCTGATCCCGCCGTATCTCCTCATCCACCTTCTCCAAAGCCCTCTTAAGCTCCGCGATCTTCAAGGGCTTCAGCAGATAATTGATGATCCCCAGCTCTATAGCCTCTCTCGCATACTCAAACTCCGAATACGCTGAGATCACCAGGACTTTACACCGGATCTGCTCTTCCTGAAGTTTTCGGATCATGGCCAATCCATTCATGTCCGGCATCCGGATGTCAACAATGATCAGATCCGGACGCACACTGCGGATCAATTCATATCCGCTCTGGCCGTCGTTCGCCTTTCCTACCACTTCATACTGCGGGTTAATCTGATGGAGAAGCTTTACCATTCCCTCCCGAATCGCAGCTTCATCCTCAACTATTACAATTCGCATGCTTTCCCCTCCTTCGCCATGCGCGCAAAAGCAGACTCTCGCCCGTCCGCTTATTTATCCATAAAATAATCCTAGCCATTACTCTGCATTTCCGTCCTCACTGGAATAAATAGATGTATCCTCGTGTAGCAGTCCAACAGGCTTTCGAAATATACTACAGCGTCTTCTCCATAGTATAATTTCAGGCGCTTCCTTACATTGGAAATTCCCACATGTTCGCCCATGTCTGCCGTCTCATCGTTCAATTTTCTCAAAAGCCCTTCATCAATTCCTCTTCCGTTGTCTTCGATGGTGATATGGATCTGACTGCCTGCCAGACCGACTCCTACCATCAGTATATCATCGCCTCCTCTATTTAAAAACGCATACTTCAGAGCATTTTCTATGAATGGTTGCAGAAGGAGTTTATGAATCTGCAGTTCCATCAGTTCTTCCGGAACCTGCAGCTTCAGTTTGGTTTTTCTGCTCAGTTCTACATTACCCAGCCAGACATAATGCTCTAGCCATTGAAATTCCGTTCGCAGTGTCGTCATATCATCGATATTTTTCACCGAATACCGCAGAATGTCTCCCAGCATCCCAAGCATCTCACTGATCTCATACTGCTCATTCTCTATCGCTTTCCAATTAATCATATCCAGCGCATTATACAGAAAATGCGGCGCGATCTGAGCTTCCAGCGTATTTGCCTGGGCCCGCTTCTGTTCCTCGGATGCCCGCTCTCCTAATTCCACCTGTTTCCGGATATGAAGAACCATCCTATTAAATTCCTTTTCAATCCTTCCCATATCCGGTATAATCCGCGTCTTTTCCGTAGTCTGAATCGTAAAATCTCCTTTTCCGACTCTGTTCATTGCATCCACATAGTCATTGACCACCTTCTGATATGGCTTTTTGATCAGATAGGCCATGATGGACACCACAAATGCAGAGACCAAAACGATGATCCCCAGCATCAGATACTGAATTTGGAGCAGATCCTTATAAGCTTTGACCGGCTGGATATTACAGATCGTAAATCCGCTGATATTGTTCAAAATGCAGGCATAGTGGTTTTCCTCCAGATTCATAAGCTCTCTGCAGTTGCGCCCGATGTCTGCTTTGGACGCGGAGCTCAGGATCCTCTCGCCGTCCAGCAGATATCCCTGCCGGTATCCGCTTCCATTCAGGACTTTGCAGATCTGTTCTTCATTGATATAAACAGCCGCGGTCGCCCGGCTCTCTCCTTTGAGTCCGGACCGCTCCAGATGTCCTGTGATCTGGAACATATAAACCCTTTTTTCATTGTCTATCACCGGTTCTGAAATTCCCCGGTATACATTGCCCTTTTTTACTTCCGGGATCTCCTGCCTCTCGATCCACGGGCTGCTGACAGACGATGAACTGAGACTATCATAAAAAACAGTCCCACCATCAGTTAACGAAATCATAATGCCTTCAAGTCCCTCGTACCGGCTGCAGATTGCTTCCAGCCTGTACTGCAGCATGCGGGTATTTTCATCCTCCTCATCCCCTGCTGCCTCGATACGTTCTACTATGTTCAAAATCTCTTTGTCCGTACACAGGTCATATAAAATCGTTGTATACTTCTCAAACACCATCTCCAGCCCTTGATTGGAAGTGTTCAGATTGCCTTCTACACGTTTCTCCATATCTTTCTTCTCTATCTTGACTGTGTAGAGTTGCATTGCCGCCGAAAAAAATAACACAGGAATCAATGCCACTGAAAGAAAGACGAACAGCAATCTAAGGGGCATTTTTTTTCTCATGAAACCTCCTTATTGAATTTTGACCAACAAATGGATAAGTCTGTCTTATCCCCAAATCCCCCGCTATATATAGTATAACACACTTTTGGCGGCATGACGCATTTAATTCCTTTTTTCGCATACAGATTTTGGGAAATTTATGGCCAGCCGAATTTTTTTGTCATTTTTTTGAATTTTTTTCAAAAAAACACTTGATTTTTTTTTGAAGTCTGCTATAATAACGTTGTTGCGTCCGGTAAGAGTGGACAAGATACAATGCGGAATGGTGTAATTGGCAGCACAGCAGACTCTGACTCTGTTAGTAGGGGTTCAAGTCCCTTTTCCGTAGTCGGGAATCTGAATTAGCAGATTCCCTATTTTATCGGAGTGTGGCTCAGCTTGGTAGAGCGCTACGTTCGGGACGTAGAGGCCGCAGGTTCGAATCCTGTCACTCCGATTCGAAAAGTTATGATTTTAGAAGCTTTTATAGCAGTTAAGAGATCATCTGGAGACAGATGATTTTTTATTTGACCGAGATCTGACCGACCGGGCGAGAGGGGCACATGCCCTTCGCCCTTCTTTTTTTCAGGGAACGGAACGGATCACATTATTTACCGTCGGTTTTGTCAGACCTGCAGAATTGCAGATTTTTTTCTGTGTCATGGTCTTTTGTCCATCCAGGGTGTACAGTACGAAGAGCAGATAGTGAATCTGCCTGCCCCCATACTTGCCACAATTTTTCCTCATCAGTCGTCATCGTGAATGAACTGCCGCATATGCGCTCAGACTGACAGAGAAAAGGAAGTGGCAGAATTTTCTTGTAAGTATCCACAAAATGCCTGATTTATAGGATTTTACGAAAAAACTTACGCAGAAATTCTGACACTCCCCCCAAAAAATCCGGCCTGGTTTCCTTACCGCTTTGCCTTCCGATACCCTGCATCCTCCGCTTCCTTTTCCGTCTCAAAGATCACAAGATACTTCGAATCTGCCATCTCCTCGTAAGCCGCCTGCCCCGGGCAGTGAAAGATCTTCGACCTGGAATTTCCCCGGATCTCGCCCTCCTGTGTCTCTGTGCCGTAAGCTTCTGAGCTGCCCAGAGAACTTTCCCCGGTTGCATAATCAATCTCGATCCCCGGCTGGACATTATACACAAATACATGAAAGGAAATCCCGTCCCCCTCATCTTCTACCGAAAACGCCTCCATCCGCACGCCGTCCGCCAGCAGGTTATCCTCCTCGAAAACCGGAGTCACCCTGTACAGGACATGGTTGCCGGTTTCCCTGACATAATCGGCCACCATATTTTCAAAGGGAAGCATCCCTTCTACATTCATATACCGAGTCCCCGTGATCAGGTTCTTTTCGTTTGCATTTTCACCGGAAAGCTGGTAGCCGATCAGATGGCATCGGTTATACAGATATTTTCCATCCACGATGTCATATTTCACAGTCTGCCATCCGGTGGGCTTCACCTGGCCGATACTCCCCCGCTTTTCCGTCGGCATCAGATCTGTCCCCACACTGGCATAAGCCGTGCCGCATCTTCCCTGTCGGTCCAGCTCAGCGTATTTTTCGAAGGATTCTTCTGTCCATTCCTCCTTCGAAAAATCGGGTTCATTGCCGTTAATCTCTACGTAGGGTTCGCCGGAATACTCCGGAAGCTCCGACAGCGCAATGATTTCAGTTTCCCTGGAATGCCCGCCGTCGCTGCCGCTTAACACCCCCAGCTCCGCGCATGCCGTTAACAACAGGCAGCACAGCAGTAACGGCAGCAGTCTCCAGCCGATTCGCTTACGTTCGTTTTTCATCTTGCCCTCTCGTAGACCTCCTTCGTAATCTTCTCATGGGACGTCCCTTTCAATTCCTCCGTTCTCTGAAGCTCCCAGAATCCGTCGGTCAGCTCCAGAGGAAAATACTGGTCAGCCGGATATCTTCGATTCCATTGATACAGGATCACCGTCCGGATCTTATCTTCAAAACCGGAAATTGGGATATCCTCTACAAAACAGATGTCTTCTTCCCCTGCTTCCTTCAAAAAGTCCTCTGATATTCTGATATCATTCTCCTGTACATCCCCGAATAGCTTACCGGAATATGCGCTCATATACAGCTTCTTTCCACCGCATTCCCGAAGGATATCCCCACATACCGCAGAATCCCGGCTCTGCCGCCGACGGTTGAACATCATTCCGTTTCTTTCATCCACACAGGCTATGATTATCATTGTTTAACTCCCTTCATATTCACCCTGCCTGCTTGATCCGCTCGATCGCCGCCACCGTATTTTCATAGCTGCCGAATGCCGTTAAGCGGAAGTACCCTTCTCCACTGGGACCGAATCCGGAACCCGGAGTCCCTACGACCCCTGCCTGTTCCAGCAGATAGTCAAAAAATTCCCATGAAGTCATCTTTCCCGGCGTTTTCAGCCAGATATAGGGTGCATTGATCCCGCCGGACACGCTGTAGCCCGCGCTTTGCAATCCCTCGTAGATGACCTTTGCATTATTCATATAATAGGCTACCTGCTTTGCAAGCTGTGCCTTACCTGCTTCGGAATACACGGCCTCCCCTGCCTTCTGTACAATATAGGGGGCGCCGTTGTATTTTGTGCCGTGACGCCTTGCCCACAGAGAATGTAGTGTCACATCCCCACACTTTAATTCTTTGGGTATAATGGTCGCTCCCAGACGCACCCCGGTAAACCCGGCGTTCTTCGAGAAGCTGCGCAGCTCAATGGCGCAGGTTCTCGCCCCTTCGCATTCATAGATCGTGTGGGGCACATCCCTCTCGGAAATGTATGCCTCATAGGCAGCATCGTAGATGAGCACCGTCCCTGACTTGTTCGCATAATCCACCCACTCTTGAAGCTGTGCCTTTGTGATCGTGGAGCCGGTCGGGTTATTGGGAAAACACAGGTAAATGATATCGGGTGTCTCCTTCGGCAGCTCCGGCGCAAAATCCGTCTCCGCCGTACAGGGCATGTAGATCACGTCACTCCATGTCCCCGCTGTCGGATCGTAGGTACCGGTCCTGCCCGCCATCACATTGGTGTCCACATAGACCGGATACACCGGGTCGCAGACCGCGATTTTGTTGTCTATACTGAAAATCTCCTGGATATTTCCGGAATCGCACTTCGCCCCATCGGAAATAAATACCTCGTCGGCAGAGATATCACAGCCCCGTGCCTGGTAGTCCTGCTTCGCCATGGCGCCGCGTAAAAATTCGTACCCCAAATCCGGGGCATATCCGCGAAATGTCTCCGCATGCGCCATCTCGTCCACCGCGCTGTGCAGGGAATCAATGATCGCCGGCGCCAGCGGCTGGGTCACATCACCGATTCCCAGACGGATGATGGATTTGTCCGGATTCGCCTCCGTGTAGGCGGCCACCTTTTTTCCAATCGTGGAAAACAGATAGCTTCCAGGCAGTTTCAGATAATTCTCATTGATTTTAAACATATTTCTTATCTCCTTTTACGTGTCAAAATGAAATCCGTACTCACACCTCAGGCCACTCGCCGTCAAATACCACCTCTGCCGGCCCGGTCATATAAACCCTGTCTTTTTCCCGGTCCCACCGGATCTGCAGTTCCCCGCCCAGCAGCTTCACCGTCACTTCTTCTTCGGTGTAGCCATTCAGCACACAGGCCACCGCCACCGCACAGGCTCCGGTGCCGCAGGCCAGGGTTTCTCCGGATCCCCGCTCCCACACGCGCATCTCTGCCATGTGTCTGTCCAGCACATGGACAAATTCCGTGTTGATCCGGTTTGGAAAGCATTCGTGGTGCTCAAACAGCGGCCCGATCTTCTCAATCTCCAGATTTTTCACATCCTCCAGAAAGACCACACCATGGGGATTGCCCATGGATACTCCCGTTATGCGGTACTCCATATCATCCACCCGGATCGGTTCATCCAAAACCCGGTTTCCCAGGCCGATGATCGGAATCTGTTCCGCCTCCAGTACCGGGCTGCCCATATCCACCTTCACCAGCCTGACCCTGCCCTCTTCCACGATCAGATCCAGATACTTGATTCCTCCAAGAGTCTCTATGGAAATATGGGTCTGATCCGTCAGACCGTAGTCATAGACATATTTTGCCACACAGCGGATCCCATTGCCGCACATCTCCCCGCGGGAGCCGTCCGCATTGTACATCTCCATCTCAAAATCCGCCTTCTCGGAGGGCTTAATCAGGATCAAGCCGTCAGCCCCGATCCCAAAGTGCCGGTCGCTGACCCGCACCGCTGTCTCCGAAGGGCGCGCTACCTTTTCCTCAAAACAATTGACATAGACATAGTCATTTCCCAAGCCCTGCATCTTTGTAAATCTCATTTCTTTGTTTCCTCATTTCTGCTGTGATGTCATAACTCTGCTGTCTGGAAATTCGCTTTCCCTGACAGACGAACGGCAGGTCTCAGACAGAAGCCGCGCAGGCCATTCGCTGCTTACGCAGCTTCTGTCTGAGGCTGTTGGGCGTTCCGCCCCATATCAGTATGAAAAACCATCCTTCCGTAAGCAAACTTGCACAATCTGTTTTTTCATACTGCTGCCGTTCTGAATCATTTACAAATACTTTACACCGTATCTCGCATAATCGTCAACACCATCTGCGCAGTTTCCAGCATATTTGTCCCGCTGTCCATACTGCTTTTCTGCAAATACCGGTGAGCCTCTTCCTCGGACATGTGGTTTCGCTCCATCAGAAGGGCTTTCGCCTCTGCAATCACGGCCTTCTGCTCTGCACTCCGGTTCTTCGCCGCCTCCCGCCGCTTCTTTCTCCTGCGCTGGATCCCCTGCCGCAGCATTTCCACACTGTTGAGCAGATCATAGACCTTGAGGGGCATGGGCAGACCCAGAACGCCTGGTTCCAGTCCGTCGCTCCACTTCTCCGTTGAAGAAATCAGAAGCATTTCAAAGGTGTCCGGCAGGCATTCCCGAAGCTCCGAGTACATCATATCCTTCATCCGGTATCCGCAGATCACGATCCCTTCATCCATCGTATCCGCGCACTGCAGCGCCTGGGCGCCCGTTGTACACACCCCGGCCGCATCCAAGCCATTGCGGTTCAGGATATTCCGGATATTTACTCCCACTTCCTTTTTGGGAAATACAATGATCATATGAACCATCTCTGCTCACCCCCAGCCTGTTCCCCAATCGCAGACACGAATTTTCTGATCTTCGATGCAGACTCCGCAAGCCTGACTGCTTCAGCCGTCCTGCCGCGAACCGTCCGCCCCCTCATACCTTATACAGATAATTCGCGATCTCCCAGTCTGTCACCTGCATACAGTAATCCTGGTATTCCTGCTTTCTGGCCGCTATGATATCCGATGCCAGCTTCTGCCCCAGCACCTCTCGGATATACGCATCCTGCTCCAGTTCCCTCACGGCTTCCCCCAGATTTGCAGGAAGCTTCTCAATCTGCAGTCTTGCCCGCTCCTCATCCGTCATTGCCTGGATGTTCCTGTCGATGCCCTCCGGCGGCAGGATCTGATTCCGAATCCCGTCCAGACCGGCAGCCAGCAATACCGCAAATGCCAGATACGGATTTGCCGAAGAATCTGGGCTTCTCAGCTCAATCCTGGCATGCTCTCCCCGCACAAGCGGAATCCGCAGCAGAGGATTCCTGGTGCTTGCGGACCATCCCCGGTAAACCGGAGCCTCAAATCCCGGCACCAGCCGTTTATAGGAGTTTACCGTAGGATTGGTGATGCAGGTAATTGCCTGCATATGCTTCATCAGCCCGCCCATGAAATAATAAGCCTCCCGGCTGATCCCATTGGGATCCTCGTCGTCCCGGAAACTGTTTTTCCCGTCCTTGTGCAGGGACAGGTTCAGATGCATCCCGGAGCCTGCGGTTTCCGTCTTCGGCTTGGGCATGAATGTGGCGTGAAGGCCGTGCCGCTTCGCAATGGTCTTGACGACCATCCGGAAGGTCATGATATTGTCCGCCGTGACAAGCGCCTCGTCAAACTGGAAATCAATCTCATGCTGGGCAGGCGCGGTTTCATGATAAGAGGATTCGATGACAAACCCCATCTCTTCCAGGGTCAGCACCATATCCCGCCGGGCATTTTCCCCGAAATCCAGCGGACCCACGTCAAAATAACCTCCCTGTTCGTGGGTCAGAGTCGTCGGAAGTCCGTCCTCATCCGTATGGAACAGGAAAAATTCACATTCCGGCCCCGCCTTCATGGTATACCCCATCTTCTCCGCCTCTGCCAGCACCTTTTTTAAGACTTGCCGCGGATCGCTCTCGCAGGGTTTGCCGTCCGAACAGTGGATATCGCAGATCAGCCGCGCCACCTTGCCCTGCTGGGGACGCCATGGAAAAATTTCAAATGTATTCAGATCCGGATACAGATACAGATCCGACTCCCCCGCCCCTGGAAAGTCGCGTATGGGGGAAGCGTCGAACATGCACTGGTTATCCATGGCTTTTTTCAGCTGGCTTACCGTCACCGCCATATTTTTCATGGTTCCGTATATATCAGTAAACTGCAGACGGATAAAGCCCACATCCTCATCCTCTACCATCTCCATGATATCTTTTCTTGTATAATTATGCATCCTGTGCCTCCTGCTCTTTTCTGTTTATTTTTTGGAGGATCCTGCGGCCTCCTGATACGCTCTGCTGAAAAAGGACGTTCTTCTTTTCGAAAAACGTCCCTTCAGTTTTATCATTTTCGTCAATCTGCCGACAGTAAAACTTTTTCTCAGCAGAATCACAGACCGTCCCTACACTTCAAAAATCAGGTCCCCATAAGAAGGCATCGGCCATACTTCCTTATCCACGATCATTTCCAGCTGGTCTACAGGTGCCCGCAGCGCCTCCATTGCCGGAAATACATCCGTATGATAATAATTTGCCTGTACCGGTCCTTCTTCCTTCGCCGCAGCTTCCTCTGTCACTCGGATCAGTGCCTCCAGAGCATCCTTCGTATCTTTCAGGAGTGCGGAAACCTCTGTCAGCAGCCCAGACTGTACACTCACATCCGCGCCTGCCGCCTTGACTGCCAGAATGGTGTCTGCCAGAGTCTTCGTATAGCCCATCACCGCAGGAATAATCTGCTTGCTGGCCATATCGATCATGGTACGCGCCTCAATGTTGATGGCTTTCGCGTATGATTCATACTGGATCTCCGCACGGGATTCCAGCTCAGCCTTTGTAAATACGTTGAACCTCTCAAACAGCTCCACGGCTTTGTCCGTGGTGATGGAGGGGATCGCCTCTACCATGGATTTGATATTCGGAAGCCCTCTTCTCTCCGCTTCTTTGACCCATTCCTCGGAATATCCGTTTCCGTTGAATACAATCCGCTGGTTCTCGATCATATATTTCTTGATCAGATCATGCACTGCCATATCAAAATCATCTGCACTTTCCAGGACTTCACAGGCATCCGCAAATGCTTCCGCAACAATCGTATTCAGCACAATGTTGGGATTTGCGATAGAATCCCGGGAACCCACCATACGGAACTCAAATTTATTTCCCGTAAACGCAAACGGCGAAGTTCTGTTTCTGTCTGTCGCATCCTTGGACAGATCCGGAAGCGTGGTCACACCGGTCTGCAGCTTGCCGCCCTTTAAGCTGTGTGTCGCTTCTCCGGTGCTGATGAGCTGCTCCATCACATCCTCGAGCTGCTCCCCGAGGAAAATGGAAATGATCGCCGGAGGTGCCTCGTTTGCACCAAGCCTGTGGTCATTTCCCGGATCTGCCGCAGACTCCCGAAGCAGATCCGCATGCTTGTTGACCGCCTTTAAAATACAGGACAGTACCAGCAAAAACTGTGTATTCTCGTGGGGTGTCCTGCCCGGGTCCAGCATGTTGATGCCATCGTCCGTTGTGATGGACCAGTTGTTGTGCTTGCCGGAGCCGTTAACTCCCGCAAAGGGCTTCTCATGGAGCAGGCACTTCATCCCGTGCTGACACGCGACCCGCTTCAGTGTCTGCATCACGATCTGGTTGTGGTCTACCGCAATGTTGGCTTCCGCGTAAATAGGAGCCAGCTCGTGCTGTGCCGGCGCAACCTCGTTATGCTGGGTCTTGGCCGATACGCCCACCTTCCACAGTTCAGTATTCACATCCCGCATGAATCCCGCGATCCTCTGGCGGATGGTGCCGAAATAATGGTCGTCTAATTCCTGACCCTTGGGCGGCATTGCCCCAAACAGGGTGCGCCCGGTATAGATCAGATCCTTCCTCTGCTGGAACTTCTCCGCGTCAACCAGGAAATATTCCTGCTCCGGACCTACGGAAGGAGTGACCTTTCTGGAGGTGGTATTTCCAAACAGACGAAGGAGCCTGAGCGCCTGCACATTGATAGCTTCCATGGAGCGCAAAAGCGGAGTCTTCTGATCCAGCGCCTCTCCTGTATAGGAACAGAATGCCGTCGGAATACAAAGTGTGCCGCCTGCCGCGTCCTGTCTCACAAATGCGGGAGAAGTGCAGTCCCATGCCGTATAGCCTCTTGCTTCAAATGTAGCGCGCAAGCCCCCGGACGGAAATGAAGACGCGTCTGGCTCTCCCTTGATCAGCTCTTTTCCGGAAAAGCTCATCAGGATCTTTCCGCTGGGAAGCGGAGCGGAGATAAATGAATCGTGCTTCTCGGCCGTCACGCCGGTCAGAGGCAGAAACCAATGGGTATAATGGGTCGCGCCCTTTTCAATTGCCCATTCCTTCATCTCATGGGCAATGACGTCCGCTGTCTCAAGATCCAGTTCCTTTCCCTCTTCAATCGTCTTTTTCAGGTTTTTGTACACTTTCTTCGGAAGACGCGCCTGCATCACCGTATCGTTAAATACATTTTCCCCAAAAATATCTGCTACGTTGAAAAATTCTGTGCTCATAATTCCTTCCTTTCTGCATGATCCCTAATGAAGAATGATCGGGAAAACGCCCGCCCTGGACGAATCAATTCTGTCCTTATGTACAAGCCGTTTCCCGGCAGTTCCTGAAAGTAAAAGAGGACACTCCAAGCATTCTTGGAACGTCCTCGTTCTTTTCTACGTCTGTCAGTATAACTCAATCCTTCCAAAAAGGCAAGTAATTTTTAAACTTTTTTTCAGGCTTTTCCAACAGAACCGAATAATTCCATCTTTTCTTTTACGGTCGCCTGGATTGCGTCAAAGCCCGGCTTCAAAAGCTTACGCGGATCAAATCCCTTGCCTTCCAGGTCTTTTCCTGCTTCTACATATTCTCTTGTCGCTGCCGCAAAGGAAAGCTGGCACTCTGTATTTACATTGATCTTTGCAACGCCGAGAGAGATCGCCTTCTTGATCATGTCAGCCGGGATTCCTGTACCGCCGTGAAGTACCAGAGGCATGTCCCCTGTCAGCTTCTGGATGGCGTCCAGAGTCTCAAAGCTTAAGCCTTCCCAGTTAGCCGGATATTTTCCGTGGATATTGCCGATTCCTGCTGCCAGGAAGTCGATTCCGAGGTCAGCGATTCTCTTGCACTCTTCCGGATCCGCGCACTCGCCCTTGCCCACTACACCGTCTTCTTCCCCGCCGATCGCACCGACTTCGGCTTCCAGGGACATTCCCTTTTCATTGACGATAGCAACCAGTTCTTTTGTCTTCTCTACGTTCTCTTCGATTGGGAAATGGGAACCGTCAAACATAATGGATGAGAAGCCTGCTTCGATACACTTCATACATCCGTCGTAGCTGCCGTGATCCAGATGCAGAGCAACCGGAACCGTGATCTTCAGCTCTTCCAGCATGCCGTTCACCATGCCGACTACTGTCTTGTATCCTGCCATGTACTTGCCTGCGCCCTCAGACACACCAAGGATCACCGGGGACTTGCACTCTTCTGCTGTCAGAAGGATGGCCTTTGTCCATTCCAGGTTGTTGATGTTGAACTGTCCAACCGCATAGTGGCCTGCTTTTGCTTTTTGAAGCATTTCTTTTGCTGATACTAACATAATAACTTTCCTCCAATTCTCCCACCCCGCCGCTTTTATGCGGCGGGAATATTTTTAACTCTTGTACCATTATATCCCATTATCAAAAAAAAGACAATCTTAAATTTTACCGCTTCACAAAATATTCCTCATACCACACAAGGAACGTATAGATCGTCCAAACCTTCCTCCAGTTGTCCGAATTGCCCCCTATGTAATCCTCAAAAATCGCCTGGATCTCCTCCACATGGAAGAACTTCTCCGCAATCTCACTCTGGAAGAGTCTCCGCACATCCTGATTATACCGGTCGTCTGCCATCCAGATGCGGATGGGTACGATGAAGCCCAGCTTCTTGCGGAAAGCGATCTCCTCCGGCAGCACCTTTGCGGCCGCGGCGCGGAACGCCACCTTGTTCTGCTCTTCGTTCACCTTGTACCGGGAGGGCATCCTGGACGCGATGTCGAAGATCCGCATGTCGGTGAGAGGCATCCGGATCTCCAGACCTGCCGCCGTGCTCATCTTGTCCACATTGAGATAGATGTCCCCTTCCAGCCAGATCTGAATATCGATATCTGACATTTTAGAAAGCGGGTCAAGCCCTTCAATCTCTTCATAGATCTCCCTGACCAGATTGATGGGTAGGTTCGTTTCATCATACCGCTTCAGAATCCGTTTCTTCTCGTCTTCCTTCATAATATTGGTGTTGCCCACATAAAAGGTCTTGAGATTCTCCCCGTAGCGCTCCGCATTGCGGTACATATTGTAGCCGCCGAAAAATTCATCCGCCCCTTCCCCGGAATAGCACAGCTTCGTGTGCTTCGCTGTATCCTGGCAGGCGATGGCAAACACGATGGCCGAGGCATCCCCCAAAGGCTGCTCCATATGGTACATGACATAAGGCACGATACCGAAATACTGATCCGGCGTGATCAGGCTGCGGAAGCACTCCCGGCCCAGAATCCTTCCCGTCTCCGCCGCCAGCCTAGACTCGTCGAAGCGTTCCTCCGCATAGCCGCAGGTATCTGCCGTCTTCGCGTCGGACATGGCCAGCACATAGGAAGAGTCCACACCGCCGGACAGGAAAGATTCTGCCGTCTCGTCCTTTGCTTTCACCTCCGGCATGATCTGCCCGATGGTGCTGTGGATTTCATCCGCCCAGTCCTCCAGTGACTTGCTCTCATCCGGATGAAAGCTCGGCGTCCAGTAGCGCTCCACCGTAACCTTTCCGTCTTTCCAGATCAGATACCGCCCGGGCAGCAGCTTTTTCACACCCTTAAAAAACGTATCCTCTCCTGCGCCGTAGGTCAGAGTCAGGTAGATCTGCAGCATATCCTCGTTAAGTTCCTTCACAAATCCTGGCTGTTCCATGATCCTTCGGATCGTTGTGCCATAGAGCAGCCTTCCGTCCTCTGTCTGATAGTAATAGAAAGGCTTCGTCCCGAACTGGTCCCGGAGACAGAACAGAGTCTCTTCCTCCTCATCCCACAGCGCAAACGCAAACATCCCGTACATGTGGTCTGCCATCCGGCATCCCCATGCTTTGTATGCTCCTGCCAGAATCGCCTCCTCCCGCTCCCCGCGGGACAGAGAAGGATCAATGTCCAGTTCCCCGCACAGCGCTTCCCAATTCCGGATATGGCCTCTGTATTCTTTTACTTTTATCATTGTCGTACCTCTCCTCTTCTTTTGTCAGAACTTCCCCGTCTGCCCAGCAAATACCTCCGGCAAAGCTGTCTGGTACTATCGGTTCTATCTGATTTGCTTTCAGCACAGTAAGGAACTGCCATGAAATCACATTCCATGACAGTCCCTTACTGCTGCAAAGCCTGATCATTTCACAAGCTTTCTTCCATTTATATATACAGCCTTCACCTGCAGGTCCTTATCCAGCAGGACCAGATCCGCATCCTTTCCCGGCGTAATGCTTCCGCACCGGTCATAAATCCCGATCTCCCGGGCCGGATTGGCCGTTGCGCAGCCTACCGCCGTCTCCAGCGGGATCTCCATATCCAGGACCGCCCTGCGCAGGCATCCCATCAGGTTCGTCGCGGAACCGGCAATGGTCCCGTCGGCCAGGGTTGCTTTCGCGCCCTTCACATACACATCCTGCCCGCCCAGTGTATACTCTCCATCGGTCAGCCCGGTAGCACGCATACTGTCGCTGATCAGAATCACCCGCTCTGCCCCGAACATCTCGAAAGTCGCGCGCACCACGGCAGGATGGATATGGATGCCATCGCAGATCAGCTCCACATGGCAGTTTTCTGCATCCCGCGCGGCACCGATCACTCCCGGGTCCCGGTGGTTCAGAGGTGGCATGGCATTGTACAGATGGGTCACATGGCTGGCCCCCCTTGCCAATGCTTCCGACGCGGTATCATAATCCGCCGTCGTGTGCGCAATCGAAATGACCGTCTCATCCTTTACCTGGTCAATAAATTCCATTGCGCCTTCTGTCTCCGGCGCAATATCTACCAGACGGATGAGACCGCCGGATTCTTCCTGCAGCTTCCGGTACAGCGGCACACTGCAGGGGCGGATATGGTCCGCAGCCTGTGCGCCTTTCTTTTTTGCACTGATAAACGGGCCTTCCATATTGATGCCCACCAGCTTCGCTCTACCTTCTTCTCCCGCGCCTGATTTTTCCTGCTTCCGGTAATCTCCTGCCGTACTCATGATCTCATGAAGCTGCTTCTCTTCCAGCGTCATCGTAGCGGGGCAGATCGACGTGATACCACTGGAAGCCTCATACTCTGCCATCCGTCCGATGGCCTCCCCAGACGCGTCGCAGAAATCATCCCCCACGCATCCGTGAAAATGGATATCTATAAGCCCCGGAATGGCAAAGCAGCCTTCGCCGTCCACCGTCTCATCGTTTCCTGACGCTTCGGCCGCGAACTGTCCTTCTTTTATATAGATTTCACCTTCTGTAAAAACCTGGTCTTCTCCATATACCAATACATTTTTTATTACCATCTTCTATGCCTCATCACTTTCCCATAATCTATCTGCCGCGGCGGCGCAAAGCCATGATAGGTCCGTCTCCGCCGCAGGCAGCTTGAAACAGGCTCTTATTTGCACAGCACCCGAAGCGCCGCCTCGTCCGCAACCACGGTCACATCCTGATGCATCTGCAGGATGGATGCCGGTACTTCCGGTGTCACATCCCCTGAAAATGCCTTGGCAACGATCTCCGCCTTGTCCTCTCCGCTGACAACCACCAGGATCTTCTTTGCCTTCATGATCGTTCCGATTCCCATCGTGTAAGCCTGCTTCGGCACCTCATCCGCAGACGCAAAGAAGCGCTTGTTGGCTTCGATCGTGCTTTCGGTCAGGTCTACGCAGTGAGTAGCCTTCTCAAATACAGGCGCAGGCTCATTGAATCCGATATGGCCGTTATGGCCCAGTCCCAGAAGCTGCAGGTCAGCACCGCCCAGACTGTCGATCAGCGCTTCATATCTTTTGCATTCCTTCTCGGAATCTGGCTCCATACCATTGGGCACATTGGTACATTCCGGACGGATGTTCACATGATTGAACAGATGGTCATGCATAAAATAATAATAGCTCTGATCATTTTCCCGGTTCAGTCCCTTATACTCGTCCAGGTTCACGGTCGAAATCTTTGAAAAGTCCAGATCTCCTTTGTTGTACCACTCCACAAGCTGCTCATACAGCCCGATCGGTGTAGAGCCTGTAGCCAGCCCCAATACGCTGTCCGGCTTCATAATGATCTGTGCGGAGATGATATTCGCCGCCTTCCTGCTCATGTCCTTGTAGTCAGTCGCCTTAATAATTCTCATGTTGTCAGCCTCCTCATTCTATATTGCTGAATCCGTAACTGTTACCATGCCATGCCCGGGCCGGACAGTCACCTTAATTCTGATAGTTCCATACTACCAAATGAATGTAGGAATGTAAACCATTTCTACCAAACAATTCCAGAAAGAATCTAAAATCAATTTGCATAAAAAACAAATTTATGCTTGCACTATTGGAAATCATG
This sequence comes from Lachnospiraceae bacterium, assembly GCA_009911175.1. Next base: position 34,541 of record QXWX01000001.1, read on the forward strand.
TGCTATAATCAATCTTGCTTGTGATGCAGAAGTGTTATAAAAGTCGGAAGCATCCGCAGCAGAGCATGGCTCCATGGTCAAGCGGTTAAGACGCTAGCCTCTCACGCTGGAATCAGGGGTTCGATTCCCCTTGGAGTCATTATTATTACCCAAAGCTTCGTTGGTTATACGGAGCTTTTTTTATTTTTTCCTTCGAGAATCTAATCACCCGCATGCTTGCAGCGGGATGGTTCTTTTTTTCTGAGAAAGTGAAGCCATTGAGGTTTGCGGCGCAACCGCGCAAAAAACAGCGGCGCGCAAAGCCCCGCTGTTTTTCATACCTTTTATTAAATTTCCAGTCCTTCTTCCTCTTTGATCTTCTCCAGCAGCTCTTCCTTCTTTTCCTCCAGATGCGCTTTGGTATCTTCCTTGACCATAATCAGAAGGCCCTGCTTCTTATTGAGAATTGTCACGCTATCGTGCTCCCCGCCAAATTCACCGTCCAGCGTCCACGGGATCTCCTCAATCGACTCAAAATGAATCTCGCCGGAACGGAAGGAATATACATGATTGGAATCGATCTGCTTGATCACCAGCGACGCAATGATCTCATTCAAGGCGATCGGGTTCTTCGGTGTCTTGATCAGCGTCACCTCAAACAGTCCGTCGTCAAATATGACATCCTTTCCGATGATCCCCTTAAATCCTCCTACCGACCGGGAGTTCGTCACCATGCCGAACATGAAATCGTCCTCAATCACCTCTCCGTCATGCTCCACCCGAACATGGTATGACGGAATATTAAAGATCTGCTTAGAGCCTTCCAGGATATATGCCAGATGCCCCAGCACGTTTTTCATACTTTGCTTCGTCCCATAGGATACATCCGTAAACAAGCCGAATGCCGCAATATAAACAAAATAATCGTCATTAAATTTTCCCACATCGCAGGGATACGGCACTCCGTTCACCGCTACATCCGCCGCCTCCAGAATATTGCTGGAAATGTGCAGACTGTGCGCGAAGTCATTGGTCGTACCGGCCGGAATATATCCGATGGGCACATGTCCTCCCCGCTTGGAAACCCCTGTCACCACCTCATCCAGCGTCCCATCCCCGCCGCTGCATACAATGATGTCATACTTCTCCGTATAAGTGACCGTTTTCGCCAATGCGTCGTGATAGCACTGGGTCGGATATGTGGTAACATCATAGCCGCCCTTTACCAGAATATCGATCACATCCGCAAGCTTCGGTTTTAATACACCGGTCCCTGCATTCGGATTATAAATAAACAGCATTTTCTTCATAATTCTTACATCTCCCCATACAGGCAAAACTCCGATTCTGTCATGCCCTGTTACAAAAAATATGAACTTACAGACAGAATTTTATGCCCGGAAAACACTATGAAATTATTTTGATGTCATAAAGAATGTCTTGATCCCCTCTGCTGCTTTTTCTTCATCTTCTCCCTCTGTGAAGATCGTAACCTCCTCCCCTTCTGAAAGGCTCAGACTCATCATCCCCATAATACTCTTGGCATTGATGCTTTTGTCTTCTACCTTGATATACACCTTACTTGCATACTGGCTTGCTTCCTGTACCAATAATGCGATCGGTCTTCCGTCAAGCCCCTTTTCCTGTCTTACGACAACTGGCATTTCAATCATAGTCCTGATCCTCCTTGTTCTTGTTTCACTTTTTCTGCCAATTCCTCCAGCTTTCGAAGTCTGTGATTCACTCCAGATTTCCCGACTGGCGGAGACAAGATTCCCCCCAGCTCTTTCAGTGATGCGTCCGGATGGGACAGACGGGCGAGCGCCACCTCTTCCAGTCCTTCCGGCAGTTTTTCAAAACCGATAGTGTCGCGCAAGTATGTAATATTCTCCATCTGCCTCACCGCAGCGGAGACGGTTTTGTTAATGTTTGCAGTTTCACAGTTTACCTTACGATTCACCGTATTGCGCATCTCCTTCAAAATCCGGACATTCTCCAGTTCCATCAAAGAGACATGCGCTTCCATGACATTCAGGATATCTACAATCTGAGACCCTTCCTTGAGATACACGACGTATGACTTCTTTCTCGGCACGATCTTGGCGTCCATCGAAAAGCTGCAGATCAGCTTCTGAATCTGTACCGCCATCGCTTCCGCCCCGCAGACGATTTCAAAATGGTAGGACTTCGCCGGATCGCTCATCGAACCTGCAGCCAGAAAGGCTCCCCTGATAAATGCCCGCCTGCAGCAGGTCTGCTGGACCACGATCGGATTCGCGACGCGCACCTCGTCAAACGCCCTCTCGGGCTCGTCGATCAGCTTCGCCGCCTGAAGGATCCGCAGCGCGTCGACATGGTGCCTGACGCTCACTGCATAGACGACGCTCTTCTTCGTCATGTTCTTCCGAATTGAGATATCAGCATCTATATTAAATGTTTTTTCGATCAATGTAAAGACTTTTCTTGCAACAGCCTGATTTTCCGTGTGGATTTTTAAACGGTACCGGTTCCCGCTGTCTATGGAAATCGAACCGCAAATACTCAGCAAAGCCGCTAATTCCGCAATCTGGCAGTGTCTGGCCGGACTCAGGCTCCTGGAAAGTTCTTCCTTTACGTTCCCAGAAAATGACATGTCCGCTTCCGCCTTTCAGTGTGCTTTTACGATGGCATCCTTTTCAATGTCCCTGTGTTCGATCCGCACACCATAGTTTTCTTTCTTTTCCATATGCCGGTACAGGACATTTGCCAGTGTAACGGAACGATGCTTCCCTCCGGTACATCCGATCCCGATCACAAGCTGGTTCTTTCCCTCCAGAATATAATTCGGAAGCAGGAAATCCATAAGCTCCTCCAGTTTCTCCACAAAAATCTGCGCCCGTTCATTGTCCAGGACATACTCCTGTACCTCCCGGTCATTCCCTGTCTTTTCCTTCAGACCTTCTATATAGTAAGGATTGGGCAGGAAACGTACGTCAAAGACCAGATCCGCGTCCTGCGGGATTCCATATTTGAAGCCGAAGGACATCACGGAAATGTACAGGTTTTTGAATTCCTTTCCTTCCACAAAGATCTTTTCCAGCTCCTGCTTCAATTCCCTGGTCAGCATCTTACTTGTATCCAGTATATACGTGGCACGCATTTTTAAGAACGCGATCCGTTCCCGCTCTTTCGCGATCCCAATGTCCACCCTGCCGATGCCGCCCAGGGGATGCTGCCTGCGTGTCTCCTTGTACCGTTTGACAAGTACGTTGTCCCTTGCGTCTAAAAACAAGATCTCATACTGGATCCCCTGATCGTCCATATGGGAGAGCTGTTCTTCGATCCCGTCCAGTGCCTGGCCGTTCCGAATGTCCACGCCGAGCGCCGCCTGGCTGATCTCCGCATCCGGCAGCATCAGCATCTCCGCAAACTTCGGCATTAGCTGGATGGGCAGGTTATCCACACAAAAATATCCCATGTCCTCCAGCATCTTCAGCGCGGTAGACTTCCCGGCCCCCGACATCCCCGTTACTATGACAAATCTCATCCGCCCCATCCTCCATCCTTTCCGTTTCGGGAATTTCTCCCCCTGCTTTCTGTACTCACAGCCGACGAAGTCTGCAGTGAGTATTGTGCCATCCGCAGCCGCAAAGCGTCATAATGCCCGATTAAAATTCTCCGATCAGCTTCACTTCCGGCTCCAGCCGGACTCCGAACCGCGTATAGACCTTTTCCGATACCTGTTCCATCAGAGAGCGGATATCCATTGCCGAAGCCTGGTCCTTATTGATCACGAACCCGCAGTGCTTCTCCGACACCTGGGCCCCGCCCACCTGGAATCCTCTCAGGCCCGCGTCCTGAATGAGCTTCCCCGCGAAATACCCCTCCGGCCGTTTGAACGTGCTTCCGGCGCTGGGATATTCCAGAGGCTGCTTGGAGGTACGCAGAAATTTCAGTTCCTCCATACGGCTCTGGATCGCCGACGGATCCCCCGGCTCCAACTGGATGGACGCGCTGAGGATCACACCGCCGTTCCTGGAAAATACACTGCTCCGGTAGCCCAGTTCCATCTCTTCCGCCAGAACATCCTCGATCTCTCCAGACGCGTTCAGAATCTGGGCCTGAATCAACACCTGCTTCATCTCCCCGCCGTAAGCCCCGGCGTTCATCATCACCGCGCCCCCCAGCGACCCCGGGATCCCGGAGGCAAATTCAAACCCTGTCAGCCCTTTTGCCTGGGCCTCTGCCGCAATTTTTGACAAAAGCACTCCGGCCTGGGCCTGGATCACGGTATCCTGGATCCGGATCCGGTTCATCTTTTTGCAGATCTGCAGGATCACTCCCCGATACCCCCGGTCCCCTACCAGAAGGTTGCTGCCGTTTCCCATAATATAGCGCGGAACTTGCGCCTCCTTCAAGAGAGACAGCGTCTTACGGACCTGCCCTTCCTTCTCAGGCGTCACAAAGAAATCCGCCGGACCGCCTGCCCGGAACGTGGTATGCCTGCTCATCGGCTCTTTTGTAAATACATTCTCTTCTCCCAGTATCCCGCATAATTCCTGATACAAATCCATATACCGTCTCCATTCATTTTTCTAATAGCTTTGTCTGTTAAATTTAATATACAATAAAACGGATTGAAATTCAACTTGCAAATTTCGCCGGAATGATGTATAGTAATCTGGTATACTCGTCAAGTTCAAAGTAAAAGGAGTTGAAGATATCATTGGACCCTAGTGACGCCATACAATTTATCATATTATTTATCCTGTTATTGTTATCTGCCTTTTTCTCTTCTGCGGAGACAGCGCTTACCACGGTAAGCAAGATCAAGATGCGTTCCCTTGCAGAGGATGGCAATAAGCGGGCGGCGACCGTGCTGGATATCACGGAGAATCATTCTCCCAAGATGCTGAGTGCTATTTTGATCGGCAACAACATCGTGAACCTGTACGCCGCATCCCTGACGACTACATTGGCATACCGTCTGGGCGGGGCAATGGTCAGCATCGCGACCGGTATCCTGACCGTGGCGATCCTCATATTCGGCGAGATCACGCCGAAGAATGCGGCCACGATCAATTCCAGCAAGCTTTCACTGACATACATTCCGATCATCAAGATTTTTATGACGGTCATGACCCCGGTCATATTCATTGTCAATATACTTTCCCGCGGGGTATTATTCCTCCTTCGGATTGATCCGAACGCAAAGAACAATACCATGACTGAGGATGAACTCCGCACGATCGTAGACGTCAGCCATGAGGACGGTGTAATCGAATCCGAAGAGAAGGAAATGATCTACAACGTGTTTGACCTGGGAGATGCCCGGGCAAAGGACGTCATGGTTCCCCGGGTACATGTGACATTTGCAGACGTCAACAGTACTTACCATGAACTGTTGGATATTTTTAAAGAAGACAAGTATACCAGACTTCCCGTGTATGAAGACACCACAGACAACGTCATCGGAACGATCAACATGAAAGATCTGCTTCTGTTTGACAACAGAGAGCATTTTCATGTACGCGATATTCTCCGGGAAGCCTATTTCACTTATGAATATAAGAGCATTTCCGAGCTCCTTGTGGAGATGCGGGATGCTTCGTTCAACATTGCCATCGTATTGGATGAGTATGGAGAGACCGCCGGGCTGATCACACTGGAAGACATTCTGGAGGAGATCGTCGGTGAGATTCACGATGAATACGATGAGAATGAAGAGAACTTTGTTCAGAAGGTCAATGACCTTGAATATATTGTAGAAGGCTCCTTAAGTCTGGATGATCTGAATGACCGTCTGGATTTGGAATTGGAATCGGAAGATTATGATTCTTTGGGCGGATTTCTCATTCAGCGTTTGGACCGTCTGCCCGAGGTAGGCGATGAATTTACGACGGAAGACGGAATCCGTATGGTCGTAGATCGTCTGGATAAGAACCGGGTGGAGCTTGTGCATCTCTATCTTCCGGAAAAGGAAAATCCTGAGCTGGACGAGGACGAAGAAGAACGCAAGGCAGAGGACTGAAAAGTCTGCCATCGGCGGCCTTATCGCATACAATAATATAAAGCCTGGCGGCAGCCGCCGCCGGCTGTATAGATCGGGATTGTCGGGTCAATCCGCTGTTGAGTATCAAAGGACGCGTACCGTTTCACGGCGCAGATCCACGGCACTTTTTATCGGCCGTAAGTATTTATTATGGAGAGTTATCGAAGTGGTCATAACGAGCTGCACTCGAAATGCAGTTGTCCGTTTCCGGGCACGTGGGTTCGAATCCCACACTCTCCGTTCAAAAGCTGCTTGTCTTGTGATATGGCAGCTTTTTTCTTTGCCTTTTTGAAGGAGCACATATGGCATCCCCGGGTATTTCATGCCTCTATATGCCCCTTCCGGAGCAGTTTTCTACGCCCCGGTCTGCACACTTCTGTGTTTTCCGTCATACTTTGATATAGAATGATGTGAAAGGAAATACTGCTATGCCTATCTCAATCATGCTGGATGCCGGCCACGGCGGCCGCGATCCCGGCGCTGTCTACAACGGCCGCCGGGAAAAGGACGATACGCTCCGCCTGACCCTGGCCGTCGGCGAGATCCTTCAGGACAACGGTCTGGACGTGGAGTACACGAGAACAACCGATATCTATCAGTCACCCTATGAAAAAGCGACAGAAGCCAACAACGCCGGTGTGGATTATTTTGTTTCCATCCACCGCAACTCCTTTCCTACAGATAATGTAGTTTCCGGTGTGGAATCCCTGGTTTATGACCTCTCCGGAATCAAGCTGGAAATGGCGGAAAATATCAATGACCAGCTGGAAGCTGTGGGCTTTGTCAATCTGGGAGTCGAGGCACGCCCGAACCTGATCGTCCTGAACAGGACAAAGATGCCTGCGGTCCTGGTAGAAGCCGGGTTTATAAATTCCAACACGGACAATACGCTGTTTGATCAGAATTTTGACGATATAGCCCAGGCAATCGCCTCCGGGATTCTGGATACGTTAAAGCCGACTCAATCCGTTCCGGATCCCTCTGTATACTATGTGCAGGTCGGTTCCTTCCGCAATCCGGCCTATGCGAACCGCCTGCTGAACGAACTGCTGGAACAGAACTATACGGCTTCCATCGCAGAAGAGGACGGTTTCTTCCGTGTACGGGTAGGGAGCTTCGACGACCTGGAAGACGCCGCGGAAATGGAGCAGAGACTGAAACGGGCCGGGTATCCGACCGTGATCGTTGGGTAAACAGATTCCAGCCATACCGGCGGAATATCTCCTTCATCTTGGCGCAACAAGGGGCTGTCAGGAAATCAGAACCCTGCGCAATCTATCCATATCGGCTCCCATGAACCGCATATGATAGATTGCAGGTATCTGATTTCCTGACAGCCCTTGATTCCTGCGTATTTAGGAGTTGTTAGAAAAATAATTCCTTACTGTGTGGCCTCCAGGCCTTCCGCGCGGATCACCTGGATCACCTGCTCCACATACTGCCGGCAGATCTCATCCGTCGCGGCCTCCACCATCACGCGGATCACAGGCTCGGTGCCGCTTTCCCGCACCAGGATCCTTCCGTCGCTTCCTAGCGCCGCCGCCACGTCATCTACCGCTTTCTGCACCGCCGGATTCTCGCGTGCGGTTTTCTTATCTGTCACCCGCACATTTTTCAGCAGCTGTGGATAAATCTTGACATCACCGCACAGCTTTGCAAGCGTCTGCTTCTTCTCCATGATCACCTCCATGATCATCAGAGAGGTCAGGATTCCGTCGCCCGTCCTTGCATGCTTGCTGAAAATGATATGTCCGGACTGCTCGCCCCCGAGTACAAACCCGTTATTCATCATATTTTCGTAGACATACTTATCGCCTACCGCCGTCTGCTCATACTTCATACCGATCTTATCGCATGCCTTGTAAAGTCCCAGATTAGACATCACCGTGGTAACAATCGTGTTGCCTTCCAGCCTTCCCTGCTCCATCATGTACTTACCGCACATGTAGAGCACCAGGTCTCCGTTCACCACGTCTCCGTTCTCATCAACGGCAATGCAGCGGTCTGCGTCTCCGTCATAGGCAAAACCCACATCCAGCTTTTTCTCTCTGACAAAATCCTGGAGCACCTCAATGTGTGTGGAACCGCAGTTGGTATTGATATTCAATCCGTCCGGTTCGTTGCTGATCACATAGGTCTTTGCCCCCAAAGCGTCAAATACACTCTTGGCAATGCTGAACGCGCTTCCATTTGCGCAGTCCAGCCCGATGCGCATGTCCTTGAAGGAACGGGTAGCCAGAGAAATGAGGTGGCCGATATAGCGGTTTCTTCCTGCCGCATAATCAATCGTGCGGCCGATCGCCTCCTTCGATGCCAGAGGCAGCTCTTCGGTCTTGCCGTCAATATAGCTCTCGATCTTTTCTTCGACCTCAGCCTCCATCTTATGTCCCATTCTGTTGATCACCTTGATCCCATTATCATAGTAGGGATTATGGCTTGCGGAAATCATAATGCCGCAGTCGAAATCCTCTGTCCTTACTACATAGGATACGCTGGGTGTGGTAGTTACATGGAGCAGATATGCGTCTGCCCCGGACGCCGTCAGTCCGGCCGCCAGCGCATACTCAAACATATAGCTGCTTCTTCTGGTGTCTTTTCCAATCACGATCCGGGCCTTGTGCTCCTGTCCGAAGTACCAGCCCAGATAGCGGCCTACCTTGAATGCATGCTCCACGGTCAGGACAACATTGGCCTCTCCGCGAAAACCGTCAGTTCCAAAATATTTTCCCATTTTTTCTACCTTCTTATCATATATTTGCCATTGAAATATGTTGCTGGATCACTCTGCGGCGCAGAGCCTTCTTTGACCTTACTCATTATATTATTTTCTTGCGAAAGATACAACTATTTTTTCTCATATTCCATTCTTTGCGCAGATGTCCTCCAGGCAGCACCGGCTGCAGAAGGGTTTTGTCCGCGCAGTGCAGATATCCCGCCCGTGATACACCAGGCGATGGCAGAAATCACTCCCCTCCTCTGGAGGGATCAGCTTCCACAATTCCATCTCCACCTTTTTCGGCTCCTTGATCCCGTCCACCAGGCCCATCCGGTTGACCAGGCGGATACAGTGGGTATCCGTGACGATCGCAGGCTTTCCGAAGATATCTCCCATGATCAGGTTGGCGCTTTTTCTCCCCACCCCCGGCAGCTTCAAAAGGGCGTCAAAATCATCCGGCACCCTTCCGCTGTACTGCTCCTTTAAAGTCTTCATGCAGCCGCTGATGTCCCGTGCCTTGCTCTTTCCCAGGCCGCAGGGACGAACGATCCTTTCAATATCCTCCACATCGGCAGCCGCCAGCGCATCCACATCCGGATATTTTTCATATAGTTCTTCCACTACCACATTGACCCTTGCATCCGTACACTGCGCCGCCAGCCTCACACTGACCAGCAGCTTCCATGCCTGGTCGTAATCCAGGCTGCATTCCGCAACAGGATATTCCTCTTTCAAGCGCCCGATGATCTCTGCTGCCAGCTTTTTCTTCGTCATATGTTCCATCCTTCTTTCGTGTCATTCATCTGGTTCGAGCGGCAGGTCCATATGGCAGCCGGAGCTGTGCGCTTGTGTCCGGCAGTCATGCTCTCCGCTCTTTCATGTCTGACTGATTTTTTACTGCCGCAGTGCCGTCTGTCTCCATTTTCCTCTTCGGTAGAACAGCGCCGTAGCGAGTGCGCCGATGACCCAGGAAATTAATAAGGAAACAAAAATGCATTCTTTCCGCCCCTGGGGATACTGCGCGCTTCTGGACAAGTATACCAGACCATAAGCCAGAGGAACCCTGACAAGGATCGTTGTAACCAGTGAGATCCACATCGGCGTCATGGTATCGCCGGCCCCTCTCATCACGCCTGACAGCGACTGCGTCACAGCCATCGCGATATATCCCACTGCCAGGATCCGCATCAGATTCATACTCAGTATGACCAGGCTCTCCGTATTGGTGAAAATTCCCATCAGCGGTTTTCCAAACAGCAGGATCAATCCTGTGATCACAGCGGAGGTTCCGATCGCCATAAATGTTCCCTGCTTCGCTCCCTTTACCACACGGTCATAGGAACCGGCTCCTACATTCTGTCCCGCGTAAGTCGTCATTGCCGTTGCGAACGAAAAGTTCGGCAGCATCGCGAAGCCGTCCACACGCATAACGATCACATTTGCCGCAATAAACTGCTCTCCGAAACTGTTGGTCAAAGACTGTACGATCAGCATGGCCATGGAAAGAATGGCCTGGGTCACACCGGAGGGCACGCCCAGACGGATGATGCTCATGGAATGGTACTTTGTCATTTTCAGATAATCCCGGTTCATATCAAACAGGTCCTTCATCTGCATCAGCCTGCGTACGCAGAGCAGGGCGGAGATTGCCTGCGCGATCGCCGTCGCAAGTGCTACGCCGTCTACGCCCATGCCGAAGTATACGACAAATACCAGGTCCAGGATAATATTCAGGATACTTGCCACGATCAGATATACCAGCGCAGAGATCGAGTCCCCCAGTCCGCGCAGGACACCGCTCAGGATATTATAATATGCAAGCCCCGCAGATCCGATGAAAAGGATATGCAGATAAGAGGTACACCAGTCCAGAATGCTGTCCGGAGTTTTCAGAAGCAGCAGAAGCGGCCTCGTCAGCATCGTCGCCACCACCATGACAAATATGGAGGCCAACGCGGTCAGTACGATACAGTTTCCGATCGTTGCGGACAGATCCTTCCGGTTCTTGGCGCCGAAGTACTGCGACACCATGATGCTGGCCCCCATACTGATCCCGATAAACAGGACGATCAGCAGGTTCAGGATCGGTCCCGCGCTTCCCACCGCCGCCAGTGCATTGTCTCCTACAAAGTTGCCCACCACCACGCTGTCCACCGTATTGTACAGCTGCTGGGCAATATTACCGATCAACATGGGGACTGTAAAGATCAGGATATTTTCCCAGGGCTTTCCCACCGTCATGTCAACCGGGGCAAATAATTTCTTCAAATATTCCATAATTCGTTATCTCCTCCCATTTTTTGTGTTATATAAGATTCTCCCCCCGTGAAGAAGGTCGGCTGTCAAGAATTGCTTTCCTGCCAGCCGACGCTCAGTATTTATATACTAACACGTTATGCCAAAATATTACAAGCCTATTTTTCACTTTTTAAACGAAAGAGGGCTGCCACAAAACGTGACAGCCCTCTTTCGTGCTATAGCAAAATGGGAGAAATATATTATCTCTGGACACGGCCGGAGGCATCGCCGCCGGCAAGTTTTGCGACTTCGTCCATAGATACCATGTTGTAATCACCCTCGATGGAGTGCTTGAGGCAGGATGCTGCCACCGCAAATTCTATCGCAGCCTGCGCGTCATAACCGCTCAGCACCGCGGCGATCAGTCCGCCGCCGAAGCTGTCGCCGCCGCCCACGCGGTCTACAATATGCATCTTATATTTCTTGCTGAAATAATAGTCTGTCCCGTCAAATAACATGGCGGACCAGTTGTTGTCATTGGCGGAAATGGATTCTCTCAGGGTGATCGCCACCTTTTCAAATCCAAATCTGTCCGCAAGCTGTCTTGCCACATCCTTGTAGCCTTCCCGGTTCACTTCGCCGGCAGTTACATCCGTATTCGCCGCATGGATTCCAAATACATCCGCCGCGTCTTCCTCGTTTGCAATGCAGACATCCACATATTTACAGAGCTCGCCCATCACCTGGCCGGCTTTTTCCTTGCTCCACAGCTTATTCCGGTAATTCAGGTCGCAGGAGATCTTGACCCCTGCCTCCTTCGCTGACTTGCATGCATCCAGGCAGATTGCGGCCACATCGTCATTCAGCGCCGGGGTAATGCCGGTAAAGTGGAACCATTCCACACCGTCAAAGATCTCTTTCCACTGGAAATCCTCCCGTGACGCCGTGTAAATAGATGAACCGGCTCTGTCGTAAATAACCTTGGAAGGTCTCTGGGACGCTCCCTTTTCCAGGAAATAGATCCCCACACGGTCTCCGCCCCGCGCAATGTGGGACGTATCTACTCCGAATTTACGCAGTGAGTTGATCGCTGCCTGTCCGATCTCATGCTTCGGAAGCTTTGTCACAAATGCCGCGTCAAATCCATAATTCGCCAGAGAAACCGCTACATTCGCCTCTCCGCCTCCATAGGTCGCCCCCAGCTTATCCGCCTGCACAAACCGGTAATATCCTTCCGGCGCAAGTCTCAGCATGATCTCACCAAACGTTACTACTTTTTTTGCCATTGTTTTCACCTTTCCTTTATATCTATATAGAAATCCTTATGTTCACAGAACGGCTGTGAACAGTCTGCATCCGTGACACCGCAGACCAATCCGCAGTTATTTACTTCTGATATCCGCAACCAACTTTACTGCCTCTTCGGTCATCGCCTTGATCTCATCAAACTTTCCGGCTTTTACCAGATCTCCTTTTACCATCCAGCTTCCGCCGCAGGCAATGATCTTGTCGCAGCTCAGATAGCTCTCCAAGTTCTTTGCATTGACGCCGCCTGTAGGCATAAACTTCAGTCCCACATACGGAGCCGCCATTGCCTTGATCGTAGACACTCCGCCGAACTGCTCCGCCGGGAAGAACTTCACAATCTTCAATCCTCTCTTTACCGCCTGAGCCACCTCGGATGGAGTGATGCATCCCGGAAATACCGGAATATCCTTTCCAAGGCAATAGTCTACGATCTCCGGATCAAATCCCGGGCTGACAATAAACTTTGCCCCCGCGCCCATGGCACGGTCAACCTGATCGATCGTCAGCACCGTACCTGCTCCTACAAACATCTCTGGATACTCTGTTGTCATGATCCGGATGGATTCCTCGGCCGCATCCGTACGGAATGTCACCTCCGCGCAGGGAAGCCCTCCTTCACACAATGCCTTCGCCAGCGGAGCGGCATCCTTCGCATCGTTCAGCACAACTACCGGTACAACACCCATCTTCTGAATCTTTTCTGCTACTTCTCCCATGTTCATTCTCCTTAATCTTATAATTTCATAATATGAAATTATATTTCATATTATGAACTTCATGCTTTTATTATACTCCATCCGGAAAGATTGTCAACCTTTTCCAGTCATTTTTTTCATTTTATAGTTACTATTCACAGTCGGATAAAAATGGCAGTCGGATTCTTCAAACGAAGCTTGTAAGAAGCCGATTGACAGTTTTTATCTGACTGGAATCAGTCACTTCACCCACATAAGCAAAAAATCAAGATGCGAAGCATCGGCAGACGGCTTTGCCGACTGTTTTTGCGCATGTGAGTGAAATGACTGTGAATAGTAACATTTTATATGACGCGCAAGCGCGGTGGCTTTACACCGTAAGCAATGGATCATATTTCCATATCAGTATGCCCGTTTATCCTGATAATATGATTTGCTCTTTTGTAATAAACATGCTACAATACCTCAAGAGGTGAAGCATATGGAATCAAAGAACCCGATCCAGGTATCGGAACGAATCTTTCATACGATAGAATATCTGGCCCAGTCCGGCCCCACGGGGCTGCAGGACCTGAGCAATGAGCTGGGTCTCAACAAAAGCACCGTACACCGGATCTTAAATTCTCTCATCTGCATGGATTATGTCCGTCAGGATGCCGAGACCTTAAAATACAGCCTGAGCTTTAAATTCTGCCGGATCTCAAATCAGATCTTGGCCCAGAACAGCCTGATCGACATCGCCCGCCCTTACATCAAGCAGCTTGCGGAGCTGTCCGGCGAGACCGTCCATCTGGTGCAGATCGACCATATCCATGCCGTATATATTGACAAAGTAGAGTCTCCCCGGAACTCGGTGCGTCTTGTATCCATGGTGGGAAAAAGCATCCCTCTTTACTGCTCCGGGGTCGGTAAGGCCATGCTGGCTGATATGCCGGATGAAAAGATACGTTCCGTCTGGGAACAAAGCGAGATCCGGAAAATGACGGAGTATACGATCACCGATCCCGCAAGATTTCAGGAGGAAATTCGGGAGATCCGCAGAAACGGTTATGCTCTGGACAATGAGGAAAATGAACCCGGCGTCCGCTGCATCGCCGTATCCCTGAGAAGCTTCCAGGGTAAGCCCTCCTATGCACTCAGCATCTCTGCGCCGAAGGATCGGATGTCTGACAGCCGGATTCTGGAATTAAAAGAGATGATCCTGGATACAAAAGAAAAGATATCACGAGAAACAGGAAGCCTTTAGGCTTCCTGCTTTTAGATCTGGTTGAATAAAAATCCTTCATGGGGCAAAGACGACCGGATAAATGTCTCTTACGGTTTCCGCGATATAGGTTGCCCCCGCGCGCTTCAATTCCTCATAGTCTCCATACCCGAACAGAACTCCCAGTGAATCAAGCCCCATCTTTTTTGCTCCCAGAATGTCGTGCTCCCGGTCGCCGACCATCAGGACCTTTGACCGGTCAGGAATCTCGCAGCTTTCCAGCACATGCGCGATTACTTCATCCTTTTTTGTACGAGTTTCATCCAGGTTTGCACCCACGATATACGCAAAATATTTTGCAAGGCCGAAATGCTCCAGAATCCTTTTTGCAAATACCTCCGGCTTTGAGGTCGCTACGATCGCTCGTTTTCCAGAATCCCGGATTTCCTTTAGCAATTCTTCGATCCCTTCATAGACCGTATTCTCAAAAAGGCCCTTGTCCGTATAGTATTCCCTGTAATATTCCACCGCTTTTCCCGCTTCCTCCGGGGAAAATCCGTAATATTTCTCAAAAGATTCCCTTAATGGCGGACCGATAAATTTATAGAGCTCTGTTCTGTCGTCGATTTCAATCCCGAACTTTTTTAAAGAATATGCCACGGAATTGGTTATTCCCAGCCCGGAATCCGTCAATGTCCCGTCCAGGTCAAATAAGATCACATCATACATGGTATTTTCTCCTTTTTCCTCATTCTTAAGGCTGTTAAAAACCGGCTTTACATATGACACCGTAAAAGCTTCCTTCTTTAGCAGCTCCTTGCCGCTCTTATCTTAACATACTTTCTCCGGGCGGGAAAGCCGTATTCCCATCCTATTTTCCAATTCTCATCCCATGTATTTTCGAACCGGGATTGACTTTATGCCGAAGTTTCGCTAAAATGTCCATAGTATCTACAAGACTGCAGTGTACGCCTGGTCAGGATTTGACCTGCAGCTCTGCAGAATCAGAAAGCATTTATAGAAAACAGAGGTATAACACATGAAAAACGTATTTATTATGGATCACCCTTTAATTCAGCACAAGATCTCCCTGCTCCGTAAAAAGGAAACCGGGACCAACGAATTCCGCAAGCTGGTAGAGGAGATCGCCGTCCTGATCGGTTTTGAAGCGTTCCGTGACCTGCCGCTGGAGGAGGTGGAGGTGGAGACTCCCATTGAAAAATGCATGACGCCGATGCTGGCCGGGAAAAAGCTGGCTGTCGTTCCAGTCCTGCGTGCCGGATTGGGCATGGTAAACGGGATCACGACCCTGGTGCCGTCCGCGAAGATCGGGCATATCGGACTCTACCGCGATCCGGAAACCCACGAGCCTCACGAATACTACTGCAAGCTGCCGATTCCCATTGATCAGCGTCAGATCGTAGTCGTGGATCCCATGCTGGCAACCGGCGGCTCCGCAGTTGCGGCAGTCGATTTTATCAAAAAGCATGGCGGGAAGACGATCAAATGCATGTTTATCATCGCCGCTCCGGAGGGAATCGAACGGCTGACCAAGGCCCATCCGGATGTACAGATCTACGTAGGACACCTGGACCGCGAGCTGAATGATGCAGCCTACATCTGTCCGGGACTCGGAGATGCCGGCGACCGTATCTTCGGCACAAAGTAGTTTGCCGCAAAAAGAAATCCCGGAGACATCCTCCGGGATTTTTTTATATGATACATTTCCTTACGGTCTCTGGCCCATTCCGCCTTCCAGAGTGATCGTCTCGCCGGACATATACTTGAAGTCCGGAGAAGCAAGCTGTACGCAGACACGTCCAATCTCAAGCTCCGCGTCTCCGTAATGTCCTGCCGGCGGCATATGCACGTTCGCCTTGAAGGCATCCGGATAAGCAGCCTCAAAGTTCTCAAGCTGTGCGGTCCATGCCAGCGGGCATACGATGTTTACATTAATCCCGTCCTTGCCCCACTCGGTTGCCGCTACACGGGTCAGTCCGCGGATGCCCTCTTTTGCAGCCGCATACGCACACTGTCCGAAGTTTCCAAATAATCCCGCGCCTGACGCAAAATTGATCACAGAGCCCTTCGTCTCTTTCAGATGCGGATAGCACGCCTTCATATAGTAGAATGTTGCATACAGTCCCGAATAAACCGCCAGATTGAACTGATCTGTGGTGTGGTCCGCAAGCGTGACACCGGAAGCGGAAGCCTGCGCGTTGTTGATCAGGACATCAATTCTTCCGAAGGTATCCAGCGTCTGCTTGACTACATTTTCCACAACCGCCTCATTGTCCGAGCCGGCGCTGACATCCGCCTGAACCGGCAGGACCTTTACGCCGTAAAGCCTTTCCAGCTCTTCCTTCGCGTCAGTCAGCTTCTGCACGTTCCGTCCGGTAATGACGATATTGGCGCCTTCCTTTGCATAAGCGGTAGCGATGCCGTATCCGATGGAGCCGCATCTGCCGTCACGCAGGACCGCTCTTCCTCCTCCTGTGATGATCACTGTTTTTTCTGTCAAAAATCCCATGTCTTTGGCCTCCTTCTTTCTAACTGTTTCTATTAATTCATGCATCTGCTTCACAACTCGTCAGACGCGAATGAATCGCACTTGTCTATGCCTGTCTTTTCAGGTAGTAGAATCCAAACGGCTGGATATGCACGCCTGCCGGCTGGATCGCCTCGCCTGAGATCAGGTCCACATAATTTCCGTCAATCTCATTGATCCACGCGATCTTGTCATATTCACTGAAATTAAACAGCCCGAACAGCTTTTCCCCTTCAAAATATCTTCCGATGCACAGGACTCCCTGCTCCCAGGTCTCCACCGTCCATACATTGGCATTGGTCACGAATACCTTCTCGGATTTCCGGATCTCTTCCAGCCGGTTCAGCCTCTGGAACATCTTTCCTTCCACAGTCTCAGGATCCGTGATATTTTCTGCAAGGTCCCATCTCATGGCTCCGCGGTGGATATAACGGGAATCCTCTGCCTTGTCCGGATCCTCCTTATAGGAATAGTCATTGACCTGTCCCATTTCATCTCCGCTGTACAATACCGGAATCCCAGACTGCATGAACATATATGCATGCAGCATCACATCCATCTGGATCGCCTTTTCCATAGCCTGCGCATCCTCTTCAAACCCGGCCTTTTCGATTCCACACATGGACGCGGTCGTTCCGCAGAAACGGGCGTCCCCAAGGACCAGGTCTTCATTGTAGAGTACGCCCCGGCTGGTGCTGTTGCCGGTGTAGCCCCGGAAATAGTCGTTCAGATACTGCTTATGGGAGCGTTCATGGATCCCTTCCAGCTCCAGGGTCGGATAATCCAGTCCCCATCCGATATCATCATGGCAGCGCAGATAATTCAGGAATACATACTCCTTCGGCAGGTTATTCACAATGTCAAGCTGCCGCTTCAAGAGCCGCACATCTCTCGTTGCCACCGTATGCCATGTGGTCGCCATTGTGGTCACATTGTAGAGCATATGGCATTCCGGCTTTTCCACGGTTCCAAAATAAGGCACCACCTTCTCCGGTTCCATGACCACTTCGCCCAGAAGAAGGATCCCCGGGCACACGATCTCGCCGATCATACGCATCATACGCACGATGGTATGTACCCTCGGCAGGTTCCTGCAGTCGGTATTCAGTTCCTTCCATATATAGGGGACCGCATCGATCCGGATAACATCAATTCCCTTGTTTGCCAAAAACAGGAAATTGTACATCATCTCATTGAATACCCTTGGGTTTTTATAATTCAAATCCCACTGATAGGGATAAAATGTCGTCATTACATAGTGCTTGATGTCATCCAGCCAGGTAAAGTTGCCGGGCGCTGTCGTCGGAAATACCTGGGGTACGGTGCGCTCATACTGCTGCGGGATGGCGTCATTGTCATAGAAGAAGTATCTGCTCATATACTCTCCGTCTCCCTGGCGCGCGCGCTTTGCCCATTCGTGGTCTTCCGAGGTATGATTCATGACAAAGTCCATACACACATTCATGTTCTTTTTGCGGCATGCGGCGGTAAGGCTTTCCAAGTCTTCCATAGTCCCCAGCTTTTCCTGTACCTTCCGGAAATCCGAAACCGCGTATCCGCCGTCCGACCGGCCCTTCGGAGTCTCCAAAAACGGCATCAGATGGATGTAGTTCACATTGCTCTTCTCCAAATAGTCCAGTCTGGATTCTACTCCCTTGATATCTCCCGCAAAATTATCTATGTAAAGCATCATTCCAAGCATATCATTCTGCTTGTACCAGCCCGGGTTCTCCTCCCGTCTCAAATCCAATGCTTTCAGATCCTGATTCCGTTCCTCATAGAACCTGTAGAGGTTATCACACAGCTCCGCAAACATGGAGTCATTGCCGTACAATTCCGTATAAAGCCATTTCAACTCATCAAAGTGGCGGTTGAACCTTCTTCTGTACACTTCCTCCTGCCGGCTTTTCTCTTCCTCCGCAAGCTCCGGCTCTGCCGCCTTTTCCTCTGCAGGCGCAGATTCTTTCTCAGGCTTTTCTTGTTTTTCTTCTATCTTCTCAGCTTCCCCGGTTTTCTCTTCTGCCATCACGGCTTCTTTTACTTCCGTCTC
Source organism: Lachnospiraceae bacterium (assembly GCA_009911175.1). The sequence continues at coordinate 53,310 of QXWX01000001.1, forward strand.
AGGCTTTGCTGTCTCGGCTGTTTTCTGCTCATCAGCAAGAGATTCCTGCCCGGCCGCTTCCTGTCCGGTCATTTCCTCTGTCTCCATCGTTACTGTCTCTTCCGCAGCATGTTCCACCTGGTTCCTGATCTTGCTTTTCCTGGCCCTGGCCGCTTTTTTTCTGCTCATCTTTCATCCTCCTGTTCCGTATCGCAATGTGTTGCGGTGCACCTGACGGATGCAACTGACTCCACGTAAAATGATAGCATACCAGACTTTAGAAAACAACCGCTTTCAAACCGTTATGTTGCACAAATTTTCTCCTGCGTTTTTGTATGTTTCTTTGTCCTGTTCCCTGTCGAAAACAGCCTTAGAGATTCCGTACCTTGAACTCCCTCTGCGCCTCTCTCTTCTGGTCCTTTTTGGCAATATCATCCCGCTTGTCATACAGTTTTTTTCCTTTGGCCAGACCGATCTCCAGCTTCACCAGACTGCCGCTGAAATACACTCTCAGCGGAACTACCGTATTCCCCTTTTCCTTCATCTTCCCGAAGATCTTGTCGATCTCCTTTTTGTGGAGCAGGAGCTTCCGCGCCCGAAGGGGATCCTTGTTGAAGATATTCCCCTTCTCGTAAGGCGAGATATGCATACCATAGATAAATACCTCGCCGTCCTCAACGCGGATAAACGCCTCCTTGATGCTGCACTGCCCCATCCGCAGGGACTTCACCTCTGTTCCGTGAAGCACAAGGCCTGCCTCATATTTTTCCAAAATAAAATAATCATGGTATGCCTTTTTATTATTTGCGATCAATTTTCCCTCTGCCTTGCCCATAATCTATACCTTTCTGTTTAAAATCCAGTGCTCAGTATTCCTATAGGAATCCGAACCGTATCGTCCTCTGCGCCTTGTCCGTATCCAGGACCCGGATCCGCACGGTCTGTCCCAGCTTATACACATTATGGGTACGCTCTCCGACCAGTTCAAAGCGATCTTCCCAATACTCATAATGATCATCCGTCATATCGACCACATGAACCAGCCCCTCGATCGTATTCGGAAGCTCCACATAGGCTCCCCATTTTGTGATCCCGGAAATGACGCCTTCAAACTCTTCCCCGATCCGTTCCTGCATATATTCTACCTTTTTCAGCTTCACGGTCTCCCGCTCCGCCTCCTCTGCGCGCCGTTCCATGACGCTGGACTGCATCGCCACCTCGGGCAGTATCTTCTCATAATGCGCCATCCGTTCCTCCGTCATGCGTCCCCGGATATTTTCCTTAATGATCCGGTGGATCTGCAGGTCCGGATATCTGCGGATGGGCGATGTGAAATGCGTATAATACTTGGCCGCCAGCCCAAAATGCCCCGTGTTCTCCCAGGTATACTTTGCCTGCTTCATAGACCGAAGAGCCAGACGGCTGATCAGCGCTTCTTCCGGTGTTCCTTCCACCTTGCCCAAGAGCTTTTGCACCTCCTTCGGGCGTACCTCATTGCCCACATGGATATGATAGCCGAAGTTGTTGATCAATGTGCTCAGCTTCCGGATCTTATCTTCGTCCGGAGTCTCATGGGTCCGATACAGGAACGGGAGCTCCCGCCAATAGTATTCCTCGGCCACGGTTTCATTTGCCAGAAGCATAAAATCCTCGATCAGCTTGGTCGCCACATTCCGGTCATAGGGCCGGATCTCGACGGGCCTTCCGTTCTCGTCCAGGATTATCTTTGTCTCCGGAAAATCAAAGTCTATGGAGCCCCTCTGATGGCGCCTTTCCCGCAGAATACGGGACAGCTCCGCCATCCGTTCGAACAGCGGCACCAGCTTCCTGTACCGTTCCATCTCCTCTGGATCGCGTTTTTCCAGGATCTTAGCCACACTGGTATAGCACATACGCTCATCCACACAGATGACGGTCTCCGCAATCTCCGAATCCACGACCTCCCCTTTTCCATTCACAAGCATGATGCAGCTCAGCGCCAGCCGTTCCTCACCCGCGTTGAGGGAGCAGATCCCGTTGGACAGCTTATGGGGCAGCATGGGGATCACCCGGTCCGAAAGATACACGCTGGTCCCCCGCTTCAAAGCCTCCTTGTCCAGCGCGCTGTGCTCCTGGACATAATTCGTCACATCCGCGATATGCACGCCTAACCGGTAATTCTCCCCTTCCTTTGTAAGGGACACCGCGTCGTCCAGATCCTTGGCGTCCTCACCGTCAATGGTGACCATCTGCCATTCCCGCAGATCCTTACGACCCGCCATATCAGCCTCACTTACGTCCTTGCCAACCCGTTCCGCCTGATTCATTACCTTTTCCGGAAATTCCACCGGAAGGTCAAATCCCTTTACAATGGACATGATATCCGTTCCCGGATCATTGATGTGGCCGATCACCTCCGTCACGAACCCTTCCGGATTCTTCTGTTCTCCGCCGTAGGATGTCAGCTCTACAACTACCTTATGTCCGGTCATGGCTCCTTTTTCCTTACCTGCCGGAATATAGATATCCTTCAGGATCCTCTGGTCGTCCGGTCGGACAAATCCATAGTTCCTGCTCTTTTCATACAGGCCCACGATACTGACCGTCCTGTGAGACAGAACGCGGATGATCTTCCCTTCTGTCCGCTTTCGGTTCTGATCCGCTCCGTCCTTATGCCGGGTGATGATAAACTCCACCTCATCCCCCTGAAAGGCCCCGCCTCTGTTTTCCTCCGCGACAAAAACATCCTCTTCTTCCCCTTCCCGGCTGATAAATCCAAATCCCCTTGCATTTGCCTGAAAGGTTCCTGTCAGGCGCTTCGCCTGCCCTTTGGTATACTTTCCTCTCTTCGATACACTGATCCTGCCCTCCGCTTCCAGGGCATCCAGCACTTCCTTCAATTCCTCTCTCTGATCCCGCGGTATCTGAAGCAGCATCGCAATCTCTTTGATCTTCATAGGCACATAGAAATCATCACAGATCAAATCATAGATAATTTTCTTGCGCTTTTCAAACGTATTATCCATATTCTCTCTCCTCTCTGGTAGTTTCTCCCCGGCGAATCACATTATACGAAAAAAACACCCTATACTGCTTATAGAGTGCCTTCCTCATCCTGTACCAGAGACGAAACCTATGAAACCTATTCTAATCGCTGCCGTTTACCCCTTTGCGTGTAAGCGACAGCTTCTGATCCTCTTCTTCGTTCCTGCCTTTCATCCTGCGGTTCCTGCTGTCGTTGTCCGACTGCGCAGCCGTGTCTGTCCTCAGTTAAATACGCCCAGGTTCAGTACGACCGCCAGTAAAATGAACAAAATTGCAAGAAACTTTGTTGACTTCACAAGTGCCCCCTCCATGGAACGTCCTTTATTCTGTCCCCAATAGGTATCTGCTACGCCGCTGATTGTCCCGAGTCCGGCTGACTTTCCTTCCTGAAGAAGAATAATCGCTGACAATGCGATACAATCTATCACAAATATAATCGTTAGAACAATCTTTAAAATGTCCATCCGCACACACCTCCTATAATAATCCTCTTACTCACAAGTAGATTTATTTTAGCACAATGCTTCATGGATGGCAAGCATTTCTTTTAATTTCGAACAAATTTCGGGTTACTATTCACAGCCACTTCACCCACATGCGCAAAAACAGCCGGCAAGGCCGTCCACTACCGCTGCCTGTACAAAGCAGCGGTCCGGACAGCCTGTTCCATCTATTTATCCAATTCAAAATACATCTGATGCGCGTCGTATTCCCCGAACGTAACCGGAAGCGGAATTCCTGTCTCCATCAGCGCGTCCGCCGCATACAGCCTTCCGCTCACCTGTTCCCGGTACATGCATCCGCTTTTCAGGCCCTTGGGCTTCACATAGTTTACCGGCATATTGCCGTGAACCTCCAGCATTACCGCACAGATCAGCACCTGCGACTGATCCTCGGAAATAAACTGCCATGCTCCCACCTGCTGCTCGAATGGATTGGTCAGACGGTAATACAGTCCATTCTGAATCAGAGGCGCGTACCGGTGATAATCCGCCACCTGACGCCGTATCTCCTGCTTGTCCTCTTCCGAGAGTCTTCCCAGATCCAGCTCATAGCCAAAGGTTCCTGCCATGGCGGTAATGTTCCTGGTTGCCAGGGATGTGACCCTGCCAGTCTGGTGGTTGGGCACTGCTGATACGTGCGATCCCACCGTAGACACCGGATATCCAAAAGATGTCCCGTACTGGATCTTTGTCCGGTCCACCGCGTCCGTATTGTCACTGCACCAGATCTGCGGTGTATAGTAAAGCATCCCGGCATCAAATCTTCCGCCGCCACCGCTGCAGCCCTCGATCAAGATATTAGGATACCGCCGCGCCAGCCGTTCCAGGAAATCATAGAGTCCCAGGACATAATCGTGGAGTACCTTTCCCTGCTCCTCGGTCCCGCAGGAATAGATGTCCGCAAGCCCTCTGTTCATATCCCACTTCACATACTCGATATTTCCCTTGTCCAGAACCTTGCAGATCTGTTCAAAAATAGAATCCACAACCTCTTTTCTGGAAAAGTCCAGCACAAGCTGATTCCTCGCGCGGACCGGATTCCGCCCCGGGATCCGCATCGCCCAGTCCGGATGCCGCTTGAAGAGGGCGCTGTCCTCATTGACAGACTCCGGCTCGATCCAGATCCCGAACTTCACTCCTAGATCATTGATCCTTTGGATCAGGCTCTCCAGAGATTCTCCCAGCTTTTCCTCATTAGCATACCAATCTCCCAGGCCGCTGTTGTCGTCATCCCGCTTACCGAACCATCCGTCGTCCAGCACCAGCATCTCGATCCCCAGCTCCGAGGCCTGTCTTGCAAGCTGATAGATCGCCTCTCCGTCAAAGTCAAAGTAGGATGCCTCCCAGCTATTTACCAGGATCGGACGGACCGCGTCCCTGTATTTCCCACGGCAGAGATGCGTCCGGAAGCATCTGTGCAGATTCTGAGACAGCCTGGACAGTCCGTTCCTGCTGTATGTTATCGCAACCTCCGGAACCAGGAACTCCTCCTCCGGCTCCAGCGGATAGGAAAAACGCTCCTCATAAAGCCCCAGCTGGATCCGGGTCTGGTTGAACTGGTCACGTTCCACTTCACCCTTGAACCCGCCACTGTACAAAAGGGACATGGCATAGCAGTTCCCTGTGTCCTCCGTCGTCTCCCGGCCTGCCAGTATCATCATCGGATTGTATTGATGACTGGAAGTTCCGCGCCTGCTGCCGATGCACATGGTGCCATGGGCCACAGGCATCCTCTGGAAATTCCGTTCCATCGCGTGGCGTCCATAAAAGCTGATCAAATCAAAGTCCCCGCTCACAAAGTCCAGACATGCCGGCTGGATCTTTTCCAGATATACTTTACTTTTTCCGCCGTTCACCACTCTTGCGCTTCGGGTGATCACATCGTACTCCGGCAGCACACCGTAGAGCAGATAGACCGAGACCTTTGTCACCGGATCCTCCATGCGGATCTCCAATGTCTCGGCTTCCTCTTCCTCTGCATAAACAGCCGGAAGCCCCTGGATCGAATATTTTCCCTTTCGGATCTCATACCCTCGAAACCGAAGATCACAGCTGACGGAGCCGTCCGCATTTCTTACAGCGATCGCAGGGCTTCTGTAATCCCCATTCCCAAGACATGGAAACTCCTGCGGCAAAACGTCCATCGAATACGTCCGGTCACTGCCCACATCATAAGGATTGCCGGAAAAGCCTCTGTCCGCATACGTCAGCAGATAGTCCATACAGCCTTCCGTCTTCCTGCCGTAGTATAAATGCAGAAGAAACCCGAACGGATCAACCTGCATTTGATACGTTGAATCTTTCGTGTGCAGTGTAAAAGTCTTTCTCGTTTCATCAAAAACAATTCCCATACCTTCAATCTCCTTTTCTCACATTGCACCTGATACAGCGTTTATCAAGCTTCTGAATTTTTTACAGAATAACCGCAAATAAGTATAGCGCATGAATGATTCGTATGCAATCATTTTTCAAAAAATTTCCAAAATTATAAAGACTGCCGCCGTCTTTTCCATTCTATGCAAAAAGAGACAAAGCGGACTTATAAAAAGTCCGCCTCGCCCTGTGAGCCGCCGCACATAGAGGCTGTGACTCATTTTTATATACCGTACAATTATTTTACCGCTCCGTTTACCACGCCGTTCAGGATCTGCTTCTGGCAGATGATGTAGAAGATCAGGATCGGCAGCAATGCCAGCAGGTAGGATGCAAATGCCAGGTTGTAGTTCGTGCCGAACTGTGTCTGGAAGGTCAGCTGTGCCAACGGCAGAGTATTCATTCCGCTTCCGGACATGATGACCAGCGGTGTCATAACGTCATTCCATGTACCCAGCGCTGTCAGTACCGCAACAGTCGCATGCATAGGCTTCATGATCGGGAAAATGATGCTCCAGTAAGTACGGAAGGTGCTTGCTCCGTCCACCCGGGCCGCTTCCTCCAGGGCTACCGGGATATTTACCAGATATCCGGAATATAAGAGCACGTTCATGGGCATATAGAATACCACATAACAGAGGATCACGCCTACCAGATTGTCAATTCCCATCTGCGCCGTCTGCTTTACCAGAGGCATCATCAGGATCGCAAAGGGTACGAACATCCCGCTTACGATGTACAGGTATGAGAAATTGTAAAATTTATTTTTTGCTTTATTTCTTCCCACCGCATATCCGATCATGGAATGGATCAGGATGGATATAACCACCGTGATCACCGTGATCATAAAGCTGTTAAACAGGGAACGCCAGAAATCTGTCACACGCATTGCCTCCGCGAAGTTCGCAAGGCTCCAGCTCTTCGGCAGGGACAAGATTCCGGAGATGCTGTTTGTCATCTCGCTGGGCTGCTTGAATGCGATCACGATCGTCATATAGAGTGGAAAAGCTACAGTGATCAATCCAATGATCAGCAGAATCGTAATAGGCCAGTTTACTCTCTCGTTTACTTTCTCTTTCATTATAACTGCTCCTCCCTCTTACTTGTAAATGTCATCTGAGCTACGGAGATCACTACAATCATGATAAAGAATACAACTGCGTTCGCACTCTGGAATCCGAACTGTCCGCCTGACATACCGTTGTTGTAGATCAGGTAGGAGATGGACTCTGTACTCTGTGCAGGACCGCCCTTTGTCAACGCCATGATCTGATCGAATACCATCAGGAAGTTCTTCATACACAGCACCATGTTGATGCTGAAAAATGGAAGGATCAGCGGGAAGGTCAAATGCTTGAACTGGGACCATCCGGTAGCACCGTCAATGGAGCCTGCCTCATATACGTCCTCCGGCACCGTCTGCAGGCCGGAAATGTAGATGATCGTATTCATTGCGATGGACTGCCATGCACATACGATCATGATCGCGACCCATGCCCACTTTGTACTTGCCAGCATACTGGTTCCTTCTCCGCCCATCATCTGGATCACTGCCGGAAGGATGTATGTAAAGAAATAGTTGAAAATATAGCCGACTACCAACGCGCCGAGGATGTTCGGAATAAAGTACAGTCCGCGCAGCGCGCTCTTAAATTTGATCTTGCTGTTCAGGCCCAGCGCCAGGATCAGGCTGATCACGTTGACCGCAATGGTGGAAACCAAAGCCAGCTTAAAGGTGAACCAGTAAGATCTGCCAACACGTCCGTCCTGGAACAGGTCGATATAGTTACGGAATCCAACCCAGTTATAGGAGCCGTATCCTTTAAAGTTCGTGAAACTGTAGATTGCGCCCTTGATCAAAGGCAATGTATTAAACAAGAAGAACAAAATGAGGATCGGTATCGTCATCAGTAAAAATGTCCGTTCTCTGTCATTCATTTTTTTCATTTTCTTCCCACTCCTTTCCGATTACTCATTTCCGTGTGCCGCTTCATATTCCTCTACCAGACGAATAATGTCGCGGTTGTAACGCAGCCAATCCTTATCAAATTTTGCAAGGAACGCATCTACATCCTGGTTGATCAGGAATGTCTGGATCTGTGCGTCCACTGCCATCTCTGAAGGATAGTAGTGATCCTGGTAGTCAGACATGATACCCTGTTCAATATACTCTGTCATACCGTCCACTTCACTTGCAAGCTTAAAGCTGTCATCCTTACACGGTACTGCATTCTGGTCATCCAGGTACATCTGGATGTTGTCGTTATCCAAAAGGAAATCAAGCACTTCATAAGCCGCTTCCTTATTTTTACATTCAGATGTTACACAGAACTGAAGGTCTACACCGGAGTTCAGTACGTTGCCGCCTTTTTCATCGCTTCCCGGCATTACAAAGGAGTCAATGTTCATATCCGGATTTACGGATTTGATCTGAGGTACTGCATAGCTTCCAATGGTATACATTGCGCACTCGCCGTTCGCAAAAGCGGTACAAGCGTCATTGTAGCCATACGCAAAGGGTCCTTCTTCACCGTATTCTACCAACTGCAGCATTTTCTCCGCAATCTCACGGTACTCATCCGTAAATTTGGTCTCACCGCGGTTCACCTGCTTGCACACATCAGCCGGCGCCAGGTCTACTGCCAGGGCGTTCCACGGTGCCAGACAGGTCCAGGTATCCTTGAAGCCGAAGTACATTGGCAGCACGCCTTCTGACTTGATCTCTTCACACAGGTCCATGAATTCCTCCCATGTCTCCGGAATCTCCCATCCATGCTCCTCGAACATATCCCTGTTGTAGAGCACTCCGGCCGCGTTCGCCACATAAGGAACTCCGAAGGTTCCTTCTGTCGGAACGAACTCCAGATTCTCCAGGATGTCCAGGTAGGACTGCTTGATGCTGCTCAGGCCCTGGTAATCGGAAACATCGGCAAGGATATCAGAATCTATGAAATAAGAATAGTTGATATCTCCTCCGATTCCGATGATATCCGGATAGTTCTCACGGATAAACCGGGTTTTCAAAATAGTCATTGCATCATTCGGTGAGTCGATCTTGAGTACGATGTCGTCATGAGTCGCGTTGAACTCTTCTTCCAGCTTCTCGAATACACCCACTGCTTCCTGCTTGTACTGCACCAGCTCGACCACGGTCTTGCCTGCGTTTTCATCTGTCCCGCATGCACTGAGACACATTGCGATCAGCATGATGCCTGCCAGTAGTACACTTACTGCTGCTTTTCTTTTTCTCATTGCTTCACTTTCTCCTTTCCCTTACAGAAACATCTTTGGTTTCTCTGATGAAAATATTATACATTCCATAATGCGACTGATAAATAGCCGCATTTTAGGCCTTTTATACCTTTATGCCATTTTATTAAAATTTTATAAAAGTAGGCTAGCATTTTGATATATAGGAAAAAAATGCACCTTTTCGAATTCTTTACACTTGCATAAATGGCTGTTGACGTGTATTATAAATAACGGTTTAATTTCAAAAAGCAACAGTTTTCGTAAAGTTAGAAAAGTATAAAATGGAAAAATGTCTACAGCAACAGAAACAGACTTTTCCGGTTGATCCGGGTTAGGGAGGTTATTATGCAAGAAATTATTTTTTCCGTATTTCCGAGCGAAAATTTTGTGGACCTTGGGCTGTACCAATATGGCTGGGAGCAATGCGCCCCTTCTCACTCTTATGGTCCGGCCGCCAGAAATCATTATTTATTCCATTATGTCATTTCCGGAACAGGCACATTGATGGCCGACGACACCAACGGTATTACGCAGACCTACCAGGTCAAGAGCGGACAGGGCTTCATGCTGTTTCCCGGCCAGATCAATACTTATATTGCCGACAAAAATCTCCCCTGGGAATATGTATGGGTAGAGTTTGACGGTCTCCGGGCAAAGGGGGCGGTGGAACTTGCCAGCCTTTCCATGAATCATCCGATCTATCACGCGCGTTCCAAGGACCTGCGTGAGAATATGTTCAGCGAAATGATGTATCTCGTTGAACATAAGGATATGCCCCCCCTGCACCTGATCGGACACGGATATCTGTTCCTGGATTTTCTCACCCGTTCAGCCGCCAATGTGACAGCACAGAAAAGCGGGAGGGTCCGTGACTTCTATATTAAAGAAGCACTGACTTATATGGAACAGAATTTCCAGAATGATATCTCCGTAGAGGATATCGCCGCCACCTGCGGCCTGAACCGCAGCTACTTCGGAAAGATCTTCAAGGAAGCACTGGGAAAGACTCCCCAGGAATTCCTGCTCAACTACCGCATGATCAAAGCCTCTGAGCTTCTAAAGCTGACCGGCCTGTCCATCGGAGATATCTCCAATGCGGTAGGCTATGCCAACCAGCTTCATTTTTCACGCGCGTTTAAGAATATGTATGGTATGGCGCCGAGAGAATGGCGGAACCAGAACCGGGTGATGATCCAGACATAAAAGACAAAAGCACCGCTCCTCTTTGAGGCACGCAGTGCTTTTTTTATGATGTTATGTTCTTTTTTTTGCTTTTATGATCTATGCCTCTCTTTTACTGTTCTTCATTACAACCAGCACCGCAATCATCAGCAGGATTCCTATAGGAAGCGAGATCACAGGTGTCTGTACGAAGCCCGCTACAATATACGTCACGCAGGAGACCGCCGCAACAATGATCGCATAGGGAAGCTGCGTGGATACATGGTTCACGTGATTGCACTGGGCCCCTGCGGATGCCATGATCGTGGTATCGGAAATCGGTGAACAGTGGTCGCCGCACACCGCGCCTGCCATACATGCGGAGATTGCTATGATCATCATGGTCTCATTGTGTGAAAATACATCAACAACAATCGGAATCAGGATGCCGAAGGTTCCCCATGAGGTTCCCGTAGCAAACGCCAGGAAGCATCCTACCAGGAAGATGATAGCCGGAAGCAGGTTCATCAGGCCTCTTGCGCTGCTGTTTACAACCCCTGCCACGAACACATCCGCTCCCAAGCTGTCCGTCATTGCCTTCAGTGTCCATGCCAGCGTCAGGATCAGAATGGGAGAAACCATGGCCTTAAAGCCTTCCGGAATACAAGCCATAGATTCTCTGAATTTCAGTACCTTCCGCACAGCATAGAATATAATCGTAATGATAAACGCAAAGAAGCTGCCCAGCATCAATCCCACGGAAGCGTCGCTGCCGGAAAATGCTTCCACAAATCCTGCCCCTTCGAAAAATCCGCCCGTGTAGATCATTCCGACCACACAGCAGACGATCAGCACGACAATTGGGAAGATCAGGTCAATAACTCCGCCCTTCTGGTTGTTTTCCTCTTCCTCCGCATTCGCGTAAGGCCTGTCCGGAGTCGTGTACAGATCCCCTTTCAGAGCATTTTCCTCATGCTTCCTCATCAGACCGAAGTCCGCATTCATCACCGTCAGTCCAACCATCATGACAATAGTCAGAAGCGCATAGAAATTGTAAGGGATCGCGCGAATAAAGATGGACAATCCATCTTCCCCTTCCACAAACCCGGTCACTGCCGCTGCCCAGGATGAAACAGGAGCGATGATACACACCGGAGCTGCCGTGGCATCAATCAGATACGCCAGCTTGGCGCGTGATACGTTATGCTTGTCCGTCACAGGACGCATCACGCTTCCCACGGTCAGGCAGTTAAAGTAATCGTCAATAAAGATCAGCACTCCAAGGAAGACCGTAGCAAGCTGTGCGCCCACACGGCTTTTGATGTGCTCGCTCGCCCAGCGTCCAAAAGCCGCGGAGCCGCCGGCCTGGTTCATCATGCAGACCAGGATCCCCAGAAGCACCAGGAATACCAGGATCCCCACGTTGTACGCATCTGACAGGGAACCGATGATCCCGTCCTGAAATACATGGGTGATGGTCAGCTCAAACGTAAATCCGGAGTAAAACACGCCTCCGATCAGAATCCCTACAAACAGGGAACTGTATACTTCCTTTGTGATCAGCGCCAGCACGATCGCCACCACCGGCGGGATCAGCGACCAGAAGGACGCATACATGGAGGGCACATACTCTTCCGCCTCTTCCGCGGCAAACGCCAGCATCGGGCAGCACATCGCCAGCAACATGGCTGCGGAAACCGCCCACATCATCTTGTGTTGTATTCTTTTCATCTTTTAACCTCTCTATTCCTCTTGATTCCTTTTTATTCCTTAAACATGCTGAATACATGCATTAGTTCTTTTTGATTCTCCAGGCCCAGCTTTTTCACGATCCTGCCCTTTTGATTCGCAATGGTCTTGGGGGATGACAAAAGTGTATTTTCCTTTCCCATCATAATATGGAACACCGCCTTCTCTGCTTCCGAAAGGCAGGAAAGCGCAGCCGAAGCGATCAGATATTCCTGAGCCGTATGCCCCTCCGCGGTGGCCCGGATATTTTCCACCAAAAAGGACATCTGGCTTTTAAAGATATAGCCCGATGCAAATGCCTCTTCCGCCGCCTTAAAGATCATATCCGGTGTATCAAGAGCCGTAAGGATCAGCACCTTTGCGTCTGTCTGAATTCGGATCTCCCTGGAAAGGAGAATCCCGTCCATATTGGACACGCCCAGATTCAGATCCATCAGCACGATATCCGGATGCTCCTCATGCACCTTTTCCAGTACTTTCTTCTGATCTTTTCCGCCGATGATCACTTCGATATCCTTTTGTTTTTTCAGTAATTTCTGAACCAGGTATACAAAATCCTCGTCATCTTCTACAATCAATACTTTTATCATCTCGATCTTGTCCTACCCCCCCCCCCTGAATCCCCGGGGTAAACACAATGTAAACTCTGTTCCATGCCGATCCGCTTCCGTAGAACTTTTTACATTAATATAACCGTTATGCCGTTTGACCACGTCCCTGCAATAAGCAAGTCCGAGCCCAAAATGGGAATAGTCCGCATAACCGGTATAATAATAATCAAATATATGTCCCAGGTCCTTTTCCGGTATTCCATGACCTGTATCAGATACGCGGAGTAAGACAATATCCTTTTTCGGTCTCTGGGCGGCAAATGTTAATATGCCGTCCTCTCCCATAGAGTCTATTGCGTTTGCTGCCAGGTTACTTAAAACCTCCTTCATGTGATAAGGGTCGCCATACAGGCCGGAAACATTGGGATCCATGTCGATCCTGACCGTTCCCTTCCACTCTGCAAGTTCACCTGCGATTTCTTCAAAAAGCGCCTTTATGTCAATCGGCTCCAGTTCAATATGAATATCTCCGGAACACATATTGCTTCGCCGGACAAACTCCTCAATGTGGGTAATGGAGCGGTCCATGATGTCCAGCTCATCTTCCGCCTCTGAAATTCCCAGCTCACGGATGAACTGAGTGCTCAGACGGAGCTTTGCGGTTTCATTTTTCAGCATATGGATAACATAGCTGATATCCTCCGGAAGCCGCGGCTTGTCCTCCGACCAGTCAAAATACTGCCTGTTCAGCCGCAATCCCCAGATCCCCTTATGGAACAGAAGGTAGAGGTAATAAAACAGCAGGCCGAAAATGATCAGCACATTGCCCTGCCAGAGCTTATACAGCTTTTCCAGTCTCAGCATATGGACAGGAAATATCGTGATCAGCCAGTACCAGAGCGGCAGAAGCACAAACACGGCAATAAACCTGCGCTGACTGAGCTGGTGGCATTTTCTCTCCCGGAACAAAGTCGCCATGATCAGTATGGTCATAAACACCCCGTATAGGAGATTGTAGATCCCCATCATTATAAATGCTTCCGAATGTGTGTTGATGATCCGTTTTGTCTGGCTCCAGGGATAGATGATCGCGAACACCAGCGCAGGCAAAAACACAGCGATCCGCATCACCCGGAACAGCCTCGGCCTTCGCGTATCCATACAGTTGAAATATAAGCTGCAGATGACGCCGCAGGGCATCGCAAGATAATAAAGCACCGCTGTCAGAACCGAGTTGGTCAGTTCATCCAGATGGTATCTCACTCCCAGAAAGCACATACAGATATCCGAGAAAATGCCGCTGTAATATATGTATTCCTTCCATACCCCAAGACTCAGCAAAAAACCGGTGATACAACACCATTGATTTACTTTATTACCCGGGCTGGAAAGCAGGATCATCAAATGCAGTACCCAGATCAATACTGTAAAGAGGAGCAAAAATGTGACTGGTAAGCCCTGTTCAATCATTGCCATCCCCCCAACCCGGACAGAACAACCATCATAACTTCACACAAGCATATACGCAAAGTTTTCTAGCTTTCTCTTATTTTACACCATTCTTATTAATGTTATAGTATCATTTTTGAAGTGTCAATATGATACTCCTGGAATCTTCCCAAATTTTATAGGATTTCCGGCATTCCTCGCCTTTTCTCAGCCGCAGATTAAATTCTCTACCTCTACCTTCTCCGGCATGGCGCGGATCGCTCCCTTTCTTGTTGTAACGATCGCCGCTGCCGCATTTGCAAATGTGAGCATCTCTCCGAGCTGTTCTTCCGTCAGATTCTCAAAATCATGCTCCAGGATATAATTCAGAGAGCTTCCGCAGAAAGTATCCCCCGCACCTGTCGTCTCGATGGTCCTGCACTGAAAGCCGGCCCTCTCGACGCGCATGCCTTTATAATACGCGCGGCTCCCATCCTTCCCCATGGTCAAAAGGATGAGCGGGATCTGATATGTTTCCTGAAGGTAACGGATTCCCTCGTCATAATCCTCCTTGCCGGATACGAACTGGATCTCATTGTCGGAGATCTTCAGGATATCGCAGAATCCGAATCCATACTCCATCTGCTCCTTCGCCAGCTCCAGGGAACTCCACAGCGGCGGTCTTAAGTTCGGATCAAAGGAGATCAGAAGTCCTTTGTCCTTCGCTGCCTTAAGCGCCTTTTTGGTGGCCTCGCGCACGCCTTCGTGGGTCATGGACAGCGTCCCGAAGTGGAACAGCCTGGTCTTTGCCAAAAATTCCTCATCCACCTCTTCTGCCGTCAGCATCATATCCGCCCCCGGATTCCGGTAAAACGAGAACTCCCTGTCCCCGTCCGGAAATGTGTGGACAAAGGCCAGAGTCGTGTTCACCTGCTCATCGGTCAGCAGATTGGAGGTATTGATCCCCACATCTTCCAGAGTTGCCCGAAGCAGTGTCCCGAACTGGTCCTTTCCGACTTTTCCAAGAAACGCGGTCTTTTTGCCCATTTTATTTAAAAGCGCCAGCACATTACACGGCGCCCCTCCGGGGCATGCCTCAAACAGGTTGTTGCCCTGCTCGCTCTGGCCGCTCATTGTAAAATCAATCAAAAGCTCCCCCATCGCGATCACGTCAAATTGTTTTTCCATTCCTTCCTTCTCCTTTCATCTGGCGATTGTACCTTTTGAGTTGCGGGACACGCCCGGCCGAGGTGTGACCCGCAACCCTTTTGAACAATTTTTACGATATAAGTATAGCGGATTTCGGCACAGAATACAATGATACAAATCATATTCCGACTATTTTACCGGAATCAGCAGTGTCTGACCGATATAGATCATATCGCTGGTCAGCCCGTTCAGTTCCCGGATTGCCTCTACCGTAGTGTTGTACCGTCTGGACAGCTCCCACAGGGTATCCCCCACACGGACCGTATATTCAATATAAGGAACCTCCGAAGACGACGGAATCTTAAGCACCTGTCCGATATACAGCATACTTCCCGTCAGACCGTTCAGGCTCTTGATCGCGTCCACCGTGGTATGATATCTCTGGGACAGAAGCCAGAGCGTATCGCCCGGCTGAACCACATATTCAATATAGTCGGTACCCGGTCCAGGCATGGGAACATTTTCTCCGATTCCCAGATATACATCATAAAGCGCCTTCCAGGTATTTACTCCCACAATCCCGTCCGGATCCAGCCCAGCAGCGTTCTGAAACGCAATGACCGCCTGCCTGGTCCCGCTGCCGAATATCCCGTCCTGGGAGACCCGCGGAACCGTGGGATAAAATTCCGAGGTCAGATTCAGCAGATACTGCAGGGTGATCACATCCGCTCCCCGGGAGCCCTGCCGGAGCACCGAGCCCGGCGGAACCGTTCCGATGCCCAAAGCCGTGCCCTCGCTGTCCAGTTCTGCCAACCTGGCTACGGCAGTATACAGATAGGAAATCTTATACCAGGTGGATTTTCCCACCACCCCGTCCGCTGTCAGATTGAAAACGCTCTGAAACTTGGTCACTGCGGCCCGGGTGCTGTCCCCGAATACCCCTGCTTCATCTGTGATCTCCGGAATGGCCGGATAATTTCTGCGGATCCTGTTCAGCCAGGTCTGGATCACCTGTACGTCGAGTCCTCTGCTACCGGTCCGAAGAGGAGTGCCCGGATAGGAAGACAGGACTCCTGTTACAGCATTCGTTTCTGCGATTTCTATATTATTCGGGTAGTAATTTCGGAGAATCTGCAGAGGTGTCAGCCCTCTCTCCGCCAGACTGACCGTCCCCCACTGGGACAGCCCGGAACAGGTCGCGGTCGTTCCGTTACAGAATGAAGTAAAATAGGGTGCGTTCTGTCCCTGTCTGCGGACGTACTGGTTAAAGATCTCGTCCACGATCCTGCTGATAGATTCGAAGATCGTACGCCCATGCACATAAGCCTGATCATAAGCCGTACTGCTGGTGATATCGAAAGAGTAGCCGCGGCTCCTATACCACTCGGTAAACACACGGTTCAGCGCAAATGTAATGATTGCATAGATATTTGCCCGCAGCGACGCGTCCGGCCAGGTCGGATAGATCTCGCTGCTGGCAACATTTTTGATGTAATCGGTAAACCGTACCTGTACGTTAGCGGCCGAGGAGGACGGGCTGCCCAGATGTACCGTGATTGGATCCGGAATGACAACCTGCCGCAGAACCCGCAGCTCAGGCTCCGGCTTTTCCTGGATTCGCCTGATGTCCGATGCGGCGGCAGGCTTCTCAATGGTAATCTCATTTACCATCGGGCTGCGCTGCGTCTGCTGCATGGGCAGAAGCTCCGCCGGCTGGATCGCCGTCTCATCCTCATAGATGGGCACCCCGGAAATGTAAAGGGAATTGAAGCCTGCCGCCCGCACAAGTACGTCATATCCGGTATAGGGCGTTCCGGAATAGTCCGGATCCAGAGAAAGGCTCCTGTCCATGGTCTCCAGGGAAACCCGCTCTGTTTCCCCGCTTTCATCTGTCGTCAGCTCATAGACGCTGCTGCCTTGGGGATCCAGGATCCGGATCTCCGCTCCCACGATCGGAACGGCCCCGCCCGCAGTCCGCGCCTGAATGATCAAATATCCTTTCGCCATAAAGTCTGAAGCTCCCTGTTTTCGTCTGTTTTATTATATGACAGCCGTGCGTGAAAGGTTCCTGCATTTTAAACGATATTCTACGAAGGCGCTGTTTTAGGATCCTGTCCGAACCCGGGCGAATCAGCAATGCTTCATCAGTTAAAATATACCAGTTCTTCAATCGGATCCGCCATCTCCACATTTTCTGCTTCCAGTACCGGTCCTGTCCCCCGGTACAGGGCCATCCGGGCAAATCCGATTTTTGCGCGGACCTTCACCCACTGTCCGGGTTTCAGCTTCGGCGCATAGGCGCTTTTGCATATATAACCGAGAAATGTCGTATCATCCGCACAGCAGGTCATTGCCATACGCCCCGGCAGGAATGTCTTCGAGGGGAAGGAGCGGGGTTTCAGTACCTTGGCCGTGTACTCTACCACCTTCCCTTTGTATTTATCCGGATGTTCCATCATGTCCACATACCAGATCCCATAATCTTCGGGCCGGATCTCGATGACGGGCGCATCCATATCATAGGGAACATCATTTTCAAAAATATTTTCCACTTCGCCCTGTTCATCCTCAAAAATGACCTCCGCCTGTGGGCTCACCACCTTTACGCTCCTGCGGTAGCCAGCCAGCGGCTTGATGTCATTGCATCGGTTGAACAGCACCAGCTCCGATCCCCGGACCATCTCCACAAACAGCGGTTTCAGATTCGTCAGATACATCTGGAATGTGCTGGCATCTACGGTAGTCAGCTTCTGCTCGATCCCCCAGCCGTCGGGGAGCTTCAGCTTTTCAAAATCGCTGACCTTCCACATGCCGTTGTATTCTACCACGACCCGCTCCGGATGATGCTTTTCATCCAGCGCTTTCAAAAATTCCTCCGTCAGCTCTTCCTGGGATTCCACCCGTTCCACAACAATATTGAACTTTTTCAGCCCGGCCGCGCCGTATTCCTCCTCCCCTTCCTCACAGAGGATCAGAAGTGTGGTCCCCGGGATCTGAAAATAGTCCTGCTCCAATGTAAACTTCAAAAACTGGGTCTTTCCGCTGTCCAGAAAACCAGTCATCAGATATACCATTACATCTGGTTGATCCATTTTTTCTTTCCTTTCCGGCCAAACGCCCGTCTTTTACAGTCCGAAAAGCTCCGCCAGCTTTTCTTCGTTCAGCTTCGAGCCAATGACGCAGACGCGTCCCGTATACTCCGCGGATCCGCTTCTGACCTCATGCTCCTCCGGCACCATATCGAAATAGATCCACTCTCCGTCCGCTCCGGCAACCATGCCCTTTGCGCGCAGGATCGTACCATAGATCTCTTCGGATTCCAGAGATTTTAGAATGCTGCTGATTTCTTCCTTCGTATAAGTCCTGACCGTCTCCTTCCCCCAGCTTGTGAATATCTCATCCGCGTGATGGTGGCCGTGGTGATGGTGACCGTGATCGTGGTCATGGTCTCCATGAGCCTCGTCATGGTGATGCCCGTGGTCGTGGTCTCCATGAGCCTCGCCATGGTGATGCCCGTGGTCATGTCCTCCATGAGCCTCGTTATGGTGATGCTCGTGGTCATGGTGATCATGTCCGTCATGGTGATGCTCGTGGTCATGGTGATCATGTCCGTCATGGGATTCGTCATGGTGGTGCCCGTGACCATCTTCTCCATGAACCTCATTATGATGATGCTCATGCTCTTCATGGTCTTCCCCGTGATGATGGTGTCCGTGTCCTGCATGATCTTCTTCATGATGGTGATGATGATGGTCATGGCCGCATCCGCATTCTTCCCCATGTTCATGGACTTCCCCGCATTCCGGGCAGCGAATCTCAGAGAGCAGCTCTTCCTCCAGGGACTTGCTTCCTTCCATGATCTCCAACAGCTTTTCGCCGGAAAGCTCCGCGATCGGAGTTGTAATGATGGGAGATTTTGCGTTAATCTCCCGGAGGATCTTCACGCTTTCCTCAATCTTCTCCTGCTTTGCTTTGTCAGTCCTGCTCAGGATCACCGCCCCTGCATATTCAATCTGGTTGCTGAAAAATTCACCGAAATTCTTGCTGTAGATCCTGCACTTCGTCACATCGACCATGGTCGTAAAGCTGTTCAGCTTCGCGTCGATCTGCTCCGCCACATCCTGCACGGCCTTGATCACATCAGAGAGCTTTCCCACACCGGACGGTTCGATCAGAATCCTTTCCGGATGATACGTGTCCACAACCTCCTTCAAGGATTTTCCAAAATCTCCTACCAGAGAGCAGCAGATACAACCGGAATTCATCTCCCGGATCTCAATGCCGGAATCCTTCAAAAATCCACCGTCAATCCCGATCTCTCCAAATTCATTTTCAATCAGGACAACCTGCTCTCCTGAGAATGCCTCCTGCAGCATTTTCTTAATGAACGTTGTTTTTCCAGCTCCCAAAAAGCCGGAAATAATATCAATCTTCGTCACGATATCAGCCTCCTGTTATTTCCAGTATCCGTTTCATCCGGATTATCGAAAGCCGAATTCTTTGCCCCGGCCATCCACACTCCGTTTTTTTGATTCTACCTCTCTATTTTACTCTTTTATCTGATTTGTGCAAGTCCTGATTTTTCAAAATGCTACAGGCTGCAGGCCAATCATTTTACAGCCTGCAGCCTGTACTTAACATCTGCGTCTTTATTCAATGATGATCATTTAAGGAACTGCCGATAAATGACTTATACGACTGGCTTGTCTCAATCATTCATCTGCACAAGTTCGTCATCGTCAGCTCCTAAGATCCAGCTCGATTGGGCAATGATCCGACCCGTACACCTCTGTCAGGATCTTTGCGTCCTCCAGCTGATCCTTCAGGCTTTCCGACACACAGAAATAGTCGATCCGCCACCCTGCGTTTTTCTCCCGGGCTTTGAACCGGTAGGACCACCAGGAATAGATTCCCTCCTGGTCTGGATAAAAGTACCGGAAGGTATCAATAAATCCGGCATCCAGAAGTTCCGTGAACTTCTGCCGCTCCTCGTCCGTAAACCCGGCGTTTTTCCGATTGGTCTTCGGATTTTTCAGGTCGATCTCCTGATGTGCCACATTCATGTCCCCGGTCACAATCACCGGCTTCGTTTCCTCCAGGCGCTTCAAATAACCGCGGAAATCATCCTCCCATTTCATCCGGTAATCCAGACGCTTCAATCCGTCCTGCGAATTGGGCGTATAGACCGTGACGAAATAAAAATCCTCAAACTCACAGGTGATCACACGTCCTTCCTGATCATGCTCTTCCATCCCGATTCCGTAAGCCACGTTCAGAGGCTCTGTTTTCGTAAATACCGCAGTCCCGGAATAGCCTTTTTTTACCGCGTAGTTCCAGTACTGGTGATAGCCTGCCAGTTCCAGCTCAAGCTGTCCCGCCTGCAGCTTCGTCTCCTGCAGACAGAGAATATCCGCATCCGCCTGTTTAAAAAAATCCAGGAAACCTTTCTGCATACAGGCTCGGATTCCATTTACATTCCATGAGATCAGTTTCATCATCTGCTGTCATCCTTTCTTGATCATTTTACCTGTCGTATTACAGGTCACACCTTGGCCTGTAACTCTGTAGTATACTTCTTTCAGCGTCAGTCCGCAAGCCGGCGCCAAAAATCCCGCCTGCCAGCGTTCCCCGCCGCGCAAAAGCGCGGCTGTCTCTTTGGCAGTCCGCTTCCCGGTTCCCACCTCCAGAAGCGTCCCGGTCAGGATCCGCACCATATGGTACATAAATCCGTTTCCCTCGTAGACGATCTTTAACTTGCTTCCCTCTTCCTCCATTTGGATATCATAGATCTTTCGAACCGTAGACTGATCCTCGTTCCGGTCTGTAAAGGCGGCGAAATCATACTGTCCGACCAGGCATCCCGCAGCCGCTTTCATCGCCTTGATATCTAGTTTTTCCGGAAAATGAAAACAATATTTTCTGGTAAATACATCCGCCTTTTCCCGCATATCAATATTATATTCATAGCGTTTCCCAACTGCGCTGTAACGGGCATGAAATCCATTTTTCACAAGCTTGGCGCCGGTCACCCGGATATCCCCGGGCAGCATCCGGTTCAGTTCCGCCTGAAATACTTCCTCATCCACTTTTCCCGGCAGGCAGATACTGGCAGTCTGGGCTTCTGCGTGTACGCCCCCATCCGTCCGTCCGGATCCATGGACTTCTACCGAAAACCCTTTGAGGTCACGTATGGTCCGTTCCAGCGTTCCCTGAATCGTCAGCTCCGTGTCCGGCTGTCTCTGCCAGCCCTGATAGCGTGTTCCGTCATATGCAATTGTCAGTTTATAAGTTCTCATACGTCACCTCTGAAAAACACATCCATACGGTTCCCTGCCTTGCAAAAAGCAATCATCAAACACACTCCGGCGGTGTCCGGGCTATGCAGTGAACGCACAGTCCGGAGCCTTCTTTTCATGCTTGCCTACGCCTCATCCAGACTGCACACCTTTCCGTCTTGGAGAAGCAGAACTCTCCCGCACAGCATACTGACCACATCCAGATCGTGGGACACGAACAGATAGCAGATTTTTTCTTTCTCCTGCAGTTCTTTCAGAAGGGCAATGATCTGCGCCTGCACCGTCACATCCAATGCGGAGAGCGGTTCGTCCGCCAGGATGAACTTCGTCCCTGTGATCAGTGCCAGGGCAATACTGACCCGCTGCCTCTGCCCGCCGCTCAGCTCCCGCGGATATCTTTCGTAAAAATCCTCCGGCAGATGAACCCGCTGCAGCATTTCCACCGCCTCTTTGCGGCGCTCCTGCCTGCTAAATCCGCCTTTTACCCTCAGCGGTTCCTCCAGGATCCAGCCGATGGTTTTCCTCGGGTTCAAGGCACTGAACGGATCCTGAAATACCATCTGTGGACGCTGCGTATAATGGACAATCTCCCCTTCGTAGTCTTTCAGAAGTCCCAGCACACATTTACAGAGCGTGGATTTTCCACTGCCGCTTTCGCCCACCAGTCCGACGATCTCCCCCTCATATAGGGTAAAAGAAACATCGTCCAGAATCTGTCTTCTCGTTTTTCCCTCTCTATAATAAGCATTTACATGCTTCACTTCCAAAATCTTTTCCAGCAAAGCCCTCACCTGCTTTCTTCCTGCGCCTCAGTAGCTCATAATACCGATTTTCTCTTGTTCTTGCCGGGATAGCCGCGATCAGTTCTCTGGTATATTCGGACTGCGGGTTCTCAAAGATCTCCGCACAGTCCCCTTCCTCCACGACCTGGCCGTCCTTCATGACCAGCACGCGGCGGCACAGCGTATTGACCACCCGCAGGTTATGAGAGATGAACAGGATGCTCATTCCATATTTCCGGTTCAGCTTTTTCAAAAGCTGCAGAATGCTTTCCTGGGTCCTTACGTCCAGCGCAGTGGTCGGCTCATCTGCGATCAGCAGCTTGGGGCGGCATACGATTGCCGCGGCGATCATCACCCTCTGCCGCATTCCCCCGGAAAGCTCGTGAGGATATTTTTTATACAATTGTTCCGGATGTTCCAGCTCCACCTCTTCCAGCGCTCTCAGAGCAAGCTCTCTTTGCTCCCTTCTCTCCATACGGAGCCGACCTCCTCTGTCCCGGCGTCTTCTCCTGGAATGCAGAAGCAGTGCTTCCTCCACCTGCTTCCCGATCCGCATGGTAGGATTCAATGCGGTCATGGGTTCCTGGAAGATCATGCTGATCTCATTTCCCTGGACTCGACGCATTTCCTTTTCCGACAGTCCGAGCAGGTCCGTATCGTCCAGCCAGACCCTTCCTCCGTCCAGGACCGCATGCTTTTTCAAAAGCCCGGCAATGGTCAGCGCGGTCATCGTCTTGCCGGAGCCGGATTCCCCCACGATTCCAAGGATATCCCCGTTCTCCACTGCAAAGGAGACATTTTTTACAACCTCTTCCCGTTCACTTCGGTCTTCAAAATGAATCGACAGATTTTCTACCTTCAGCATTATCTTCCACCTCCAAACTGATCCAGGATCCCTTCTCCTAACAGTCCCACGCCCAATATCAGCAGAACCAGGAACGCGCCTGGAAAGATCGCGCACCACGGCCCACCTGCCAGATAGGTCTGGGATTCGGAGAGCATCCTTCCCAGGCTGGCATCTGGCGGCTGCACTCCGATCCCCAGGTAGCTCATACTGGCCTCCGCAAGCACCGCATTGTTGAATCCGATCGCAAGGGCGGACAAAAGCGCCGGCAGGATGTTGGGCAGCATGTGTACAAACAGAATCCGCGGTGTGGAAACGCCGATCAGCCTTGTGCTGGTCACATAATCCGCCTCCCGCAGCCGTAAAAATTCTCCCCGGACGATCCTTGCGAAGCTGGGGATAAATGCGATCCCAAGGGCCAGCATCACTTTATAGGTGCCCGGTCCCAGCAGGGTAATGATGACAAGTGCCAGCAGGACGCTCGGAAAGGCGGCTACCGCGTCATTGACCCGCATCAGCCCTTCATCCAGCCAGCCTCCGAAATATCCGGTGAAAGCCCCCACAAGAATGCCGGCGATTCCCCCCATCAAAATCGTTCCCAGGGCAATGAGCAGCGTACTCCCTGCCCCTGACAGCACACGGCTCAGGATATCCCGGCCGAACTGATCCGTACCGAAAATGTGCAAAAGGCTGGGCGGCTGGAGCTTTAAAGAACCCTGCATGGCCTCCGGATCATAAGGGGTCCAGACGAATCCCAGCAGGATCAAAGCCAGCATGAAAACCGTGATCACTGCACCAAGTATGAAATTACAGGAGGTTATCTTTCGTTTCATGTTTTGCCCACTCCTTTCCCGCTCACACCTCAATCCGTTTGTCCAGTCTATGATACAGCAAGTCCACCAGCGTATTCATTACCAGTGTCACCACCGCGATCAGTACGATGATCGCCTCCACCACCGGATAGTCCCGTTTGGAGATCGAACCGATCAGAGTCCTGCCAATCCCCGGAATCCCGAAGACATGCTCCACAACGATACTGTTTGCGATCATATCGGCAACCGCCATCCCCAGAAATGTGACCACCGGGACGATCCCGTTCCGGAATGCGTGGCACAGCAGAACCCTCCAGGGGCTGTTGCCCCGGCTGTAGGCAGTCCGCACATAATCCTGGTGCATTTCCGCGATCAGAGAGTTCCGAAGCATTTTCGTTGTCATAGCGGCTCTGGGAAGAGCGATCGCCAGAGACGGAAGGATCAGATAACTAAGAAACCCGGACATGCTCTCCGTATAAGACACATATCCTCCCGGAGTAAACCAGCGGAATACCAGTCCGAAGATCACGGTGAATATGATCCCGATGAAAAACGGCGGGATCGACATAGTCACCTGATTGAGGATCAAAAACATCCGGTCAAAAAAATGGTTCTCATACCGGACACTTAGAATACTCACCGGAACCGACAAAAGCAGCGTAAAGCAAAATGCAAGAACCGTCATGGCAACCGTGATGGGAAGTTTATCCCCGATCATCTCCCGGACCGGGATCTGATAAAAGTAGGAAATGCCCATATCCCCTGTCAGGAAATCCTTTCCCCACTGTACATAGCGCTCCGTCAGGGGGCGGTTGAGCCCCATTTCCTCGCGCAGTGCCTGCACTTTGCTTTCCGTTGCTTCCGTGCCCAGGATGGTCCTGGCCGGATCCCCCGGGATCACTTCAAACGCAAAGAAGGCAAGTATGCTGACAATTAATAATGTGATTATAAGACCAATAATTTTTTTGATAATATATTTCATACCTGCCTCCTGTTGTTTTTTCTATACACCATTTTCATACAGACACCACTGTGCCTGTATCTGTTTAATCCTTTCGGAAATGTACAGAATATGCATCCTACTCTACCGCATAAACAGTAGACATATCCTGTACATACAGCGGATAGAACTTATATCCGTCGAACCGGTCGCTGATCGCGACCATATTTGCCAGATCCTGGATATATACGTTTGCCGCGCGCTCGGTCAGGATTCCTTCCGCCTCTTTATACAGCTTTACCTTCTCCTCTTCATCTGTGGTCGCGATCGCTTCCTGGAAGACCCTGTCATATTCCTCATCGCTGAACTTGATGAAATTCCCGTGGCCATCTGTCGTAAAGCGTTCCAGCATTGCCCGGGCGGACAGATTGGAAGCGTCCACTCCGACCACTGTAGATTCAAATTCGCTGTTGGCATAGACATCCTCCAGCCATGCTTCCCACTCTACCGGCTTGATGGTCGCATTGACGCCGATATTTTTCAGCTGCTCCACGATCACCTGTGCCGTGTCCACATGGGGCTTGTCCGCCGCGCTGACCGTGATCTCCAGATCAAATCCGTCGGCATATCCTGCTTCCTTCAGAAGATCCTTTGCCTTCTCATAGTCTTGCTCATAGTAAGTGGAATATTCCTCGTCAAAATACTTTTTCAGCCCCGGATACATGCTGGTTCCGATCCGCACGCCTTTTCCGTCCGCGATCATATCCATGATCTCCTGGGGATCAATGGCATAGCAGAGCGCCTGCCGTACTTTCTCGTTATTCAGCGGTTCCACGGAATTGTTCAGATACAATGCCTGCACCAGGTTCATGGTTCCTTCTTCCACATGGAAGCCTTCTGTCAGCTCCGCCGCCTGACTTGTCGTCAGTCGCATGGCCATATCGATCGAACCGCCTTTTAAGTTGGTCACCAGCATATCAGCATCCGCTACTACCCGAAATTCCACCTCATCCAGATGCGCCTTCTCACCCCAGTAATCCTCATTTTTCACAATGATCACATTTTCCTGAGGATTCCTGGAATCGTACTTGAAGGGGCCGGTCCCGATGGGATCCGTCTCCAACTCTTCATAATCCTTCGGCACGATGGCGGTGGTCATGTACGCCAAAAATTCCGTATTGGCCTCTGACAAATGGATCTCTACCGTCTTCTCATCCGGGATCTCCACACTCTCTACAATAGAATACGCCGATACCAATGGATCCCCATTTGACGTATCGGCGCATTTATCAATTGAATATTTAACATCCTCAGCAGTCACAGTGTTCCCATTGTGAAACTTCACGCCTTCGCGGAGTGTAAATGTATACACCTTCGCGTCCTCGGAAATCTCGTAGGATTCTGCGAGTGCTTCGATCAAATTACCATCACTGTCCGGCTTTACCAGACCTTCGTAAATGTTAAATAAAACCTCTTTTGTTCCTGCCGATACTGCTCTGTGTGGGTCAAGACTGTCGAGATCCTGGGAAATACCAACCTTGATACTTCCACCCTCGACCGGGTTTTTACTCTTCGGAAGCTCATTCTCCGTTGTAGACTCGGGCTCCTTCTTGTCACCTGAGCATCCGCTCAGTGCAACAGATACTGCCATCGTAAGCATCAAAAGAATACTTGTGATTCTTCTTTTCATGTTTTGTCTCCTTCTTCAAATAACCTCCATTATTAAATTGTCAATTTTATTTTAAAGTAAGAAACGCGGTTTGGCAAGTTTTTATTTGGGTACAATTTTATCTCCATATTTTCCGCAATGCAAAAACCCACCATTCCCTTGTTTTAGTTTCCCTTCATCCGATAATTTACTGAATTCATTTTCTATCCTGCTGATTATATCAACAGTTATACTCAACCGATGATGTCCGGGCAAAATCCGTTTTATACTTAGATATGGTACATCTTTAATAATTACAACTGTATCCAGCGTCAGAGATGGACAATTTTTCATGAAATTGGTCATATTTATCTTGAACATTTTGAAGGTGATTTTATGACATATAAGGAAAAAGAGGCAGAAGCCCTTTTTTGCTAAATACAGTATTGCGCCTCCACCATTAATTAATATTACAAATTGTAAATCCCCTTCGGATATTGCTGACAATTTTTACGTTTGTCCGCACCCTCTCTTGTCATTATGCACAATTTTCCCCTCTCATTTCACAGCACTTTTCACATATTTTTCAAAACATCTTGACATCAATCATAAGCCGCCTTATAATGACACCTAGAAATTAGCTTGTATAAGTTCATGATCGGATGAGCGTGTCTACCAACTGCCGTAACAGTTGACTACAAGTCTTTGGGATACCCGAAGATTTTTAGTTGATTGTTACGGCAGTTTTTATGTTTCCATAAACTTGGCTGCCGACATGGGAAACGAAACCTGACACGTCTGTCATATGCATATTCCTTTGCGCGCGGGATAGTGCAATACCATTCCTGAATCTTATCTGATCGGTATACTGACATACCGACGCAATTTCACACAGCAAAATTTAAACACGATTTATTTCAGTAAAAGTCCCCGCAGCAAGTTTCGAGGGAATAAATTTGGAGGAAAATCATGAGCAGTTTATTGATTAAAAATGCTTCTGCCATTGTAACCTGTGATAAAAATGATGCCGTATTAGAGGATTCCCATATCCTGATTGAGGACGGCGTCATTACATACATGGGCTGTGAGCCTAAGTCAGCGGACGAGACCATCGACGCTGCCGGCTGTATCGTCTATCCCGGATTGATCAACACGCACCATCACCTTTACCAGACGTTCAGCCGCAATCTGCCCCAGGTGCAGAATATGGAGCTGTTTGACTGGCTGACCACGCTCTACGAGATCTGGAAAAACCTGGACGGCGACATCATTTACCAAAGCTCCATAACCGGGATGGGCGAATTGTTAAAGACAGGCTGTACCACCTGCTTTGACCATCATTACGTCTTTCCCGGCGGCAATTCCGGAACGCTTCTGGAATCCCAGTTTGCCGCGGCACGGGAGCTGGGCATCCGGTTCTACGCATCCAGGGGAAGCATGGACCTGAGCAAAAAGGACGGAGGACTGCCGCCGGACAGCGTGGTTCAGACCGTGGATGAGATCTTAAAGGATTCCCGCAACGCGGTAGAAACATACCACGATCCGGCGCCGTTTTCCATGGAAATGGTGGCGCTGGCTCCCTGTTCCCCGTTCAGCGCCAGTGAAGATCTCTACCGTCAGTCCGCGATCCTGGCAAGGGAGCTGGGCGTGCGCCTGCATACGCATCTGTGCGAGACCATAGATGAGGAAAATTATGTACTTGGGAAATACGGAAAACGTCCGCTGTCCTATATGGCGGATATGAATTGGGTCGGAGACGACGTCTGGTACGCACACGGAATCCACTTTAATGATGAGGAGCTGGCGCTGCTGGCAAAAACCGGAACCGGTGTCGCGCACTGCCCCATCTCCAATATGAAGCTCTCCTCTGGTATCTGCCGGATTCCTGATATGCTGAAGCTCGGGGTTCCGGTTGGCCTGGCGGTAGACGGAAGCGCAAGCAACGACGGCTCCAATCTCCTGGAGGAACTGCGCACGGCATTCCTGCTGCACCGTCTTCATTCCAGCAAGCTGGCTCCCAGCGGATATGACGTGCTGAAAATAGCCACCAACGGCAGCGCAAAGGTGCTGGGCCGTGAGGACATCGGATCTCTGGAAACGGGAAAAGCAGGAGATCTGTTCCTGATCCGCAGAAACCGTCTGGAGCTGGTCGGCGCCGACCTAGATGTAAAGTCCATGCTCGGTACTGTCGGCATAAAGGGCGCAGTGGACTACACCGTCGTAAACGGAAAGGTCGTGGTGAAAAACGGGGAACTTGTGGGAATTGATGAAGAAAAAGAAATCAGGGTCGGCAGAGAACTTGTCAATGATTACCTGAATCGGATCTGATCGGCCAAACCCCTGCGGCATTTTGAAATGATATTCTGCCGTGATAAATGAGATGCCTTTTGGCTGTACTTTATCGGATTCTATATGAGGAGGATATAGATTATGAGTGAAATCCAGGAAAATAAAACCAAAAATGAAATCGACCGTGAAATGGTCTACCAGCTTGACGGAAGACCAGGGCTTGCCACAGCAGTTCCGCTGGGCCTGCAGCATGTACTTGCCATGTTTACATCCAACCTGGCCCCCATCCTGATCATTGCCGGGGTCTGCAGCTTATCCGGCGCCGATACGGTCATCATGGTGCAGTGCGCCATGTTCGTATCCGGCCTGACCACATTTATCCAGTTATACCCATTGAAACTTGGAAAGAATTATCAGGTGGGAGCAAAGCTTCCCATCGTAATGGGGACCTCGTTTACCTTCGTCCCCACCGCCTCCGCCATCGGGGCAGCAGGAGGGATCGGAGCTGTCCTGGGCGGCTGCATGGCGGGAAGCCTGGTAGAAGTATTTATGGGCTTCTTCTACAAATATATCCGCCGCTTTTTCCCGCCCCTGGTCGTAGGCTGTACCCTGGTCACCATCGGGGTCAACCTGCTGGGGATCGGCGTGGATTATTTTGCAGGCGGGGCAGGCGCCGCTGATTACAGCTCCCTGCAGAATCTCGGCGTGGCGTTCTTCGTGCTGGCCATTGTCATCCTGCTCCAGCGCTTTGGAAAGGGACTGGCCAAAAATTCCGCAATCCTGATCGGGCTGGTGGCAGGCTATGTTCTTGCCGCAGTTTTGGGGATGGTCGATACATCACCCATTGCGGATGCCAAATGGTTCGGCCTGCCGCTTCCGTTCCAGTTCCATCTGGAATTCCAGCTTCCGGCGATCCTCAGCTTTGCGGCGTTGTTTGTAACCTCCGGACTGGAAACCATCGGAAATACTTCCGGAATCACGATTGCGGGATTTGACCGGGAGGCAACGGAAAAAGAAACCTCCGGCGCCATCCTCGCGGATGCCCTCGGCTCTACAACCGCCGCCATCTTCAATGCGCTGCCGAACACTGCCTTCGGACAGAACGCAGGAATCGTTTCCATGACAAAGGTGGTCAACAGATGGTGCATTGCAACCGGTGCGTTTATCCTGATGATATCCGGGTTTTTCCCGAAGCTGGGCGCTCTATTTTCAGCCATCCCCAACGCGGTGCTCGGCGGAGCGATCATTACCGTATTCGGCATGATCCTGATCAACGGGATCAAGATGATCTCCAAAGCAGGCTTCAGCGAGAGAAATATTCTCGTGATGGGACTGACTTTCGCATTCGGCATGGGCGTACCCGGACACCCGGAGGCTGTCGCACAGCTTCCGTCGGCACTGCAGTTCATCTTTAATGATCCTGTTACGGCAACCTGTATTATCGCGATCCTGGCAAATATCCTGTTCCCGCTTAAGGATGAGAGTGATATTGCGAAGGCTAAGGAAGCGATGCTTGGATAAATCCGACATGGGCGGGCCTGGCCTGGGCAGATCGGATTGGAACGTTTGTCCAAATGCATGGAACCTGCGGTTGTCGGTTTCTTTGCAGGCAATTGTGTAAAAAAGCAGCACATCCCCTCTGTAAATCCAGAAGAGACGTGCTGTTTTTTTCGTATTTCCAGTCAGGAGCTGCCGCAAACGAATGCTATACAAATAGCACAGGATAAATTTGTAGATGATTTTGCGACAGTTCCATCAATTCACTGGGCATCGTCGAGACTTTTTGACCTGTGCAGCCGGAGCAATAGGCAAGCCAAGATGTGTCAGTTATTTTTCTACAACTCCTTACTTTACCGGAAGAAATTCAGAATGATACGCCCCGGCCGCGATCATCCCGGCCAGTGCTGCCCCGTATGCCGCTTCTTCCTTTTGCTCTGCCAGCTCCAGCCGCATGGAAAATCGTTCGGCCATGATCTCCCGCAAATACCGGTTCCTGCGCAGCCCGTTTCCCGAAACGATCATCGTCTTTTTTTCTCCGACGATTCCCTTTTCCATTTTCAGGTACATCTGATACAGTTCATCGGCCATTCCCTCCAGGACGCCTCTCGTCAGGGCGCTGGGCGTAAAATTATCCGTTCCGATATTTCCAATGCTTCCCTTAAGCTCCGGGCAGTCTCTCGTCCCGGAAAAACAGGTATCTACGTTTAGCCTTTCCTGCCCTTCCTCTTCTGTCTCCAGCAGATGCTCCATCATGCGGTAGGGATCCACATCCTCCGCGCCCATTGCCTTTCCTGTCTGTCTAAAAAAATCTGCCAGAAGCGCATAAGCTCTGCCGCCGCAAAGGGAGGAGCCGCAAAGGATACAGCTGTCCTTGATAAACGGCCTTGTTTCCACCCCTTCTGCCGCAAAGTATTTCTCGGAGTAAACAGATACCTGGCCGCCGGTTCCCATGTTCACCAGAATGGAGTTCCGGACATTTTTCACAGAGCCAAGGAAACTTGCCTGATTGTCGCCTGTCGCGACGCAGACCGGAATTTCCCGGCAGTTCCCCAAAATCCGAAATTCATCCGTCACTTCCGGAAGCATTCCGCAATCCAGATGCAGATTGTCAAAGACCTCTTTTTGAAAGCGGCATTTCCGGACATCATAAAGCCCAAGCCCCGCCGCATTTCCTGCGTGGAGCAGCGGGCTATTTCTCTCTGTCAGCACCATTCCCAGATAATCCGCGATCGTGCACAGGCTGACCGCCGTCTCAGGCACCAGCCCTGCCATACTGTTGTAGATATGGGTTGCCATCCCGTAACCGGTATATAGCTTAACACCATATATCTCTTCCAGCATCCCGCAGACACTTCTGCCGGCCCCGCATGGTATATTTCCTCTTCCATCCTGCCAGGTATATAAAGGGCTGACATGCCGGCCTTCCTGATCCGTATAGACGATTCCGTGCATCTGTCCCGTCAGTCCGATCACTCCGATATCTGGATATTCTTTCAGGATATCCTCCAGCAGTTCTTCGGACTTTCTCAGGATCACCGCCGGGTCCTGAAGCTTTTCCCAGGGATTTTCGGTTTCTATAAAGCTGCCGTTGCTGATCGTAAAGGATTTTTCCACCCTTCTTGAATCGCTCTCCGCAACGACCGCGCTGATCGTTGTGGTCCCGATGTCAATTCCTATCGCTCTCATGATGTACCTCCGTTTTTCCGAGCGCGCACTCCCGAATCAGGAAGCACACCTTACCTTGCATTTCTTTTTCCAGCAGGCGATTCCATATTTGATAACCGTATCCATGCCGTCTTCTATCAGCTTTGCGGCATATTCCTTTTTTTCAATCTGTCTCAGGGCCTCTTCACAGCCCGCCTCCAGGTCTCCATTATCCGAATACTTGATCTCGATCACGATCCCTGTCTCTTTTTCTCCTCCTGCCTCCACCAGTATATCGCTGTATCCTATCCCGGATTCTGCGTTAGAGCTGATTTCCCACTCTCCTCGGTAGCTTAATAAACCTAAAAGTATGCCGTGATAAAAATTTTCTTTTTTTTCCTTTTGTACTGCTGTATCCCGAATGCTGATCGTTTTCTTCAGATAAATATTAAACTGCTTCTCTATGGTGTCTGGATCCGCTTTGACAAACGCATCGCAAAATGCGTCTAATTTCATTTTATCTTTTCGTGTCTCATCATGAAACCAGTCCTGTATCTGTTCAATAAATATTTTTCGTATTTCCTGATTCGGTATGACCAATTGGTATATGCCTTCTTTTGCTTTTCCGCATTTCGTCAGATACCCGGCAGTAAAAAGTATGCTCCAAACATGATCCACACTTCTGTACAGATCACGATATGTCAGTTCCTGTCTGATCTTTTTTCCTATGCTTTCCCCGCAGATCAGCTGCTCAATTTCCCTGCGGGTATTCTGACCGGCCATCTGCAGGAATTTTCGGATAATTTCATTGCCGCTTGTATTCATCCAGAAAGCCTGCGGTTCTGCGTCCGGTTCGGACATCAGCAGATCAACATAATTAATCACATCCCATGGACAGTATACATCTGCATTTCCAATACTATAACCATCATACCATTCTTTCACTTTCCGGTATGCATCCTCTACCCCATAGAATTTAAGAATCGCTCTCACTTCCTGGTCTGTGAAGCCAAAGTATTCATGGAACCGGACATTTGTAACCGAGAATACTTTAAAATTATTCAAGCCTGTAAAAATACTTTCTTTTGCAATCCGCAGACATCCTGTTAATATGGCAAACTTAAGGCTTTCATTTCCTTTCAATGCCCGGCTGAACATATTT
Organism: Lachnospiraceae bacterium; assembly: GCA_009911175.1. Next base: position 86,396 of record QXWX01000001.1, read on the forward strand.
CGTATCAAGCTGACCATCTCATCATAATAGCCTCCCTGATCCGATTTATCCAGCGGAACATCATACTCATCAATCAGCAGGATCACTTTTTGTCCATAATGCTTACAAAGAAGCCGGGACAGAATCCAAAGGCTGCTCCTGAGCACTTCCTCGGACATGATAAATCCCTGCTGCCCCTTCGGATCAATCTTGATCAACTGCGCATACTGCTTTTTTTCCTCTTCCGTAAGCCGGCTGCTCTCCATCAGAAATGAAAATCTAAGCGCCTCATTTCCAACCACAGAACACAATGCGTCTTTTGCACCTTCATAATCTCTGGCTTCCGTATCCTTCAAAGTAACGGCAATGACCGGGAACTTTCCCATAAACTTCTGGCACAGCTCTGATTCTTTCGCAATCTCCAATCCGTCAAAAAGCGTACTGTCGCATCCATACTCAAAGAATGCTTTCAACATATTCATATTCAGCGTTTTTCCGAATCTCCTTGGGCGGGTGAACAGATTCACTTCCCCCCAATGATTCAATAACTCTGTTATCAATCCAGTTTTATCCACGTAGTAAAAATTTTCTGTCCGAAGTTTTTCAAAATTATCAATACCGACCGGCAGCTTTTTCATATCTTCTCCTGTTCCATTGTAGTCATACTTATGAAATGTCTCCATACAGTTTCTTAGCTTAAACAGTATTTTAGCATTATCAATTCAGCTGTGCAATGAAATTATTGATTTTATCTTGTCCGAAACATCAGGCAGTCTTTCTATATGACCTGCCTGATGTTTTGAGTCTGCTATTTTTTAATCCCAGATAATGAACTTCATGAATCTTTTTACCGCATTGAACACTTTTGCGGACAAATATGCCTTTGCCAGTTTTTTCTTGGAATAGCACCAGACCGGATTTTCTTTTGTTTTATCTGTCAGGAATCTGGTAAAGAACTGTTCCCAACTGGCATATTCACTACTGTCGATATATTCTTCCGGCTGCTGAAGGATTGATGTACTATTGATTTGCCGAAACACATTCTATATGTTTTTGTTTGGAGAATTCTGTAAAAAACTGATAGCCGCTGTTCGAGCCAAATCTTCTGTACTCACGAATCAGATCAATCAATACCGTTTTTCCAGAACCGCTGTCTCCTGTAAAAATCGTAATGTTTCTTTTTATCCGGAAGTCGTATTTCACCTTCCTGGTTTCTACAATTACCCTGTACGCACCTTTCATTTTTCGCTACTCCTCATAAATGATTGTAAGCATAACATACATCCTCATTTTTTCACAATGATAGCGATTCTGTACGGACCTGTAAACACTATGCTTTTATGTGCATCCTCCTGACCGATCAGCGTAGTATTCAGCCGGGATGTGACACGGAACCACTACGCTTCGATCGTAACCTCCCCAAATGCTTTCAAAAACTGCTTCCTCCCATACCCCGCGAACTCTACTTCCACCATCATCTCGTCTTCCGACACCAGGATTCCCTCCCCATACTTCGGGTGTCTTGCATGCTTCACGGCTGTTTTCTTCTCTTCCTCCTGCTCTCTTTTTTCCCGGATCTGTTCCTGAACCTCCCGGCGGAGCTGCTGCAGATTACTCCTCTTCTCCCCCTCACTGCGCAGCTGCTCCCACTCCAGGAGGTGAGGCGGGAGCATCCGCAGATATCGGCTGTATTCCCCGGAAACCCTGGGCTCTCCCGGGTTGGTATAGTAGGACAGTTCCAGTTCATCCTTCGCCCGGGTCATCCCCACGAAGAACAGTCTCCGCTCCTCTTCCTCCTGCTCCATACTCTGGCTGTGAAGCGGGATCAGCCCCTGGTTCATCCCGATCAGGAATACAGTCTCAAATTCCAGCCCTTTTGATGCATGCAACGTCATCAGCTTCACAGTATCTCTGAGAAAAGTAGCATTCCCGATTTCATCATGATTTCCTGTAAAATCACTCTCTTCCGTTTCTCCATCCCCGCTTAGCAGATTCACCCCATACAGCGCCGACCGATTCACAAATTCCCTGGTTCCATCAATCAGTCCGCAGTCTTTTTCTCTGCAATATCGGCAGATCTTTTCCAGAAGCTTTAACACCAGCTTTTCATCCTCGTAATAGGAAGATGCCGTCGGATGTAGCGCTTCCTTCAATCCAAAATACGCAAATACCTCCGCTGCCCCGGGAACTGTTTCGCTTTTCTTCCATTCTTCCTGCTCCTGAAACTCCATCATCCTCCGGTACAGCAGAACACTGTCCCGTTTTTGTTCCTGAATGATCTTCTTCGCTTTCGCCCGGGTACACTTTTCCCCGTACTGCGGATCGGCAAGCACATCCATCCCCACCTGCCCATCCGCAGGATTGACAGAAAACCGCAGCACCCTGATCAGCCAGTCCAGTACCGGAATATCCCTGACAGTCTTCCGTACAGATACTTCATAGGGGATCTGCTGCCTCTCAAATACCTTTTCCAAAATCTCCGACTGTTTCTGCAACCGGTAAAATACCGCGATCTCACCGTATGCCCTGCCGCTGTCATGAAGCGCGCAGATCCGCTCCGCCAGGTATTCCGCCTCCTGAAATGGATCATAGTGGTTCTTTACAATGATCTTTTCCCCTGTCTCCCGGCTGCTCTGGATTCCTGTGCCGGACTGCAGGAATCGGTTTGCCGCTTCCAGGATGGATGCGCTGGAACGGTAATTGACAGGAAGGGACAGCTCCTTTGCCTGAAAACGATGTTTCAGAAGATAGAACATATTCTCCCCCGTTCCCCGCCAGCTATAGATCACCTGATTCGGATCGCCCACCGCAAACAGTCTGGTATCTTTCTCTTTCAGGGCTTCCAGAAATTCAATCTGCAGCGCATCGCTGTCCTGTACTTCATCCACGATGATCCATTGCGGATGCCAAAGCGATGCCGGCTTTTCCCCATATTCCCCCGGCAATTCCTTTGTCCGTCCTTCCCTGGTATATGACATTTCCTTTTCTGATACAGGATTCCCCGTTCTCCCGGCCAGCAGCAATTTTGTGCACACCCGCAGCAAATCGGAAAAAGACATTTTATTCTGCTGCTTCTTTTCCGCTTCCAGCAGCGGATACAGCAAAAACAGATCGTCCTTATATCTGCTGCTTTCCTTGCCCCGCAGATATCCCTGATACTCCTGCTCCAGACGTTTTTTCAATCGGTTCTTGTACTTCACCTTCAGCTTTTGCGCCGCGATCACCTCCGCCGCCAGATCCGCCTCTTCATCCGGACTGATCACCGTGAACTCCCGGTTCCATCCCATCTGCTCCACGGGAAGCTGATTTTTCAGCAAATGCAGCGCCACACTGTGAAATGTACCGAATCCCCGCACCTGCTCCCCGGACAGGCCGTTTTCCTTTTTTCTCAGCCTGCCGATGATCTCATCCGCCGCCTTATTGGTAAACGTCAGAACAACCATCTCTTCTAACGGAACCGATCTTTCATAATGCAGATACAGGATTTTCGCGATCAGCACCGTGGTCTTCCCGCTGCCCACATTGGCATTCACAACACAAGACGGCGACTCGTCCAGCACCGCTTCCATCTGATATGGATTCAGATGCTTCCACTCTTCTTTAAAATCTGTCTTCATCAATTCTCGATTCTTTCTTTTTTTCTACATCAACAAGTAAGAAATCTTCCCTGCCTGCGTTCATACCAATCCCCGGCACAAACAATCATATTTTCATATAATGTCTCTGCAGCTTTTCCTTTCGCTTTTTGTTCTCTTCTGTATTCTCCTCCGCAATCACTTCCACCTTCATATCAGTTGGACACTGTGCATGCCTGCGCAGTATGCTTTCTATCTCCTGCATATTTTCTGATTCCTGCAACCATGTTTTATAGAATGCGTTCTCAACCGTCAACACCAGGCAATGCCCGGACACTTCCACACGTTTTACGGTCTGCAGGAAGGCCGCGCCGTCTTCTCCATTTTGCGCCGCATTTTCGCAAAGCTCTGCCCATTGTTCCGGCAATTTTGAAAATGCATATTCTTTTCGAACGATCGGCCGCTCCTTCTCCACATATTTCCCGCCGTACTGAGGCGGTTCGCTCTTTTCTTTCAGATTTTTCAGCCCCCACAGTACCATGTTCTTATCCAGGCTGTAATCCCCCACGCAGGCAGGACAGCCATTTTCACAGGCGCACCCGCTGACCATGCGGATGGCATTGTCAATGATCTGCGGCACCAGATCATAAATTTTTTCCGAATACCCCAGGCCGCCCTCATACCTGTCATAGATATACAGCGCGACCTGCTGCCCGAACACATTTGGCTCCTGGGAATATACCGGGTCGAACTCAAATCCCTCCTCAGATTCCACCTTCAAAGGAATCATCTCATTACCCAGACTCACTGCTTCTTTCGGCGCACGTTCATTTCCGGCATCTCCGGAGTCCTCCCGGAGCATCACGCCGCTGGAGATCACTGCGTCAATGTCCTCCCGTGCCGTCATTGTGACCATCATAGCCGCATTCTTTATGGCATGGGAAATGCCTTCGAAATGGTCATTCAGCACCATCTCCCCAGCCGCGTTCGGCAGCAGCAGGCTATGGTACACTTCGATCACATTCTGAGGAATCTCCATCCAGGTACTCTCGGTATCATAATCCTTCTGCAGGACCTCCGGAAGCTGCACATATCCCAGGTTCTGATGATTATGGAACTGCAGCTTCTTGAACATGTAGATCATTTCATTGATATTGATGTCCCCAAAATGTACCCGCATCCGCCCAAACTCCGTCTCTTCAAATACCTGCAGGATCTTCGTATCCATTTCCCCGGCCGGAACCGTATAGTAATTTCCGGAAAATGGGACGGCTGCGGCAGTCCGGCTGACCAGATCCAGCGTCAGCACCTCGTATAGCGCTCCTTCATGCATATAGACCGCTCCCGGATGCAGTTCGTGATAGGCCTGGGATTCGTCCATTTCCGTGATCACTCTTGAACCGTATGGCTCCTGGATCTGCTGTCCGGATTCCCCGCTTTCATCCAGGATCAGCTTAAACCGCGTCTGATCCATATTCCGCAGGCTGTAATCCCCTGCCGGAAATGCCGGTCCGGCCCAGGCGAAGCGTCCCGAAATCGATTTGACCTCTTCCGCGTTCAGCAGCACCGGAAGGATCTCCCCCAAGTCCGGAAACAGTCCGATATCATCCATCGTCAGCGGCATTTCCGCCGCAGCCGCACGGACATGGGACAGCTCGATCAGCAGATTGTTCGGATCCACAATGGCATTTTCGCTCTGCATGGAAAAGAGCCATTCCGGATCGACCGCAATGTACTGGTCAAAGGGCTGGTTCGCAAGGATCAGATAGTTGACACATTTTTCGCCGTTTCTCCCGGCCCGCCCGGTCTGCTGCCAGAAGGAAGCCCGGGTTCCCGGATAGCCGGCAAGCACCGTGGAATCCAGCTTCCCAATGTCGATACCCAACTCCAGCGCATTGGTCGAGACCAGTCCGGACAACTCCCCTTCCAGCATCTTCCGCTCGATTTCCTTTCGTTCCAGCGGCGTATATCCGCCCCGGTAGCCCGCAATCCGGCTGCTTCCTTCGTTCCCCAAAAACGCGGCCATATCCAGCTTGTCCCTGGTTTCCTTTAAAATGACCTCCACATTTCTCCGTGATCTCGCAAACGCAATGAAATTCCGCTCGTTTTCCACCAACCGGCAGACCACCTCCGACGCAATGGACGAAGCCGACTTTCTCCCGTATATCTTGTCATGGGAGCCCTTGATCAGGGGAGGCTGAATGATCCGGTATTCCTTTTCCGGAGCCGGAGAACCATCCTGATCGATCAGCGCAAACGAGGCCCCGCAGATCAGTTCCGCCAGTTCCACCGGATTTGCAATGGTAGCCGAGCTGCACAGAAACTGCGGCGCGGACTGATAATAATTGCAGATCCGTTTCATACGGCGGAAGAGATTGGTCAAGTGTGCGCCGAAGGCCCCCCGGTAGCTGTGCAGTTCATCGATCACTATGTATTTCAGATTGGAAAAAATAAAATCGAATCCGTATTTGCTGTGGTTCGGAAGAAACGCAGAGTTCAGCATTTCCGGATTGGTCAGGATGATATTGGCGCTTTTGCGGATCTGGCTGCGCTCTGCCGGCGCGGTGTCTCCGTCGTATACCCCTGCCGAGATCCGCCCCGGGCCGAAGTATTCCAGGATCGGCTGTATCGCCCGGTACTGGTCACTGGCAAGCGCCTTGGTGGGATAGATAAACACCGCTCTTGTCAGCGGGTTTTCCAGGATCCGCTGCAGAACCGGCAGGAGGAAGCTGAGTGTCTTTCCGCTGGCGGTTGAGGTTGTGATGACCGCGTTTGCGCCGCCCATAGCTGTCTCATACATCTCCGCCTGGTGGATATAGAGCCGGGGGATGCCGCGTGTATTCAGATATTCCCGAATCTCCCTGCACAGAGAATCCGGAAAATCCGCATAAGCGGCAGATTTTTCCGGGATGATCTTTCTGTAGATTGTCAGGTTGTCCATCGCTGTTCCTCCCCTTATTCTCGCCCAACGTCATTTTACAATTCCCTGTTCTACCGGTGCAATCGGATATTTCCCATAGTCTTTATCCTTATTCCATTCTTCTATGGAAACAACATCCAGCTTTTCTATCAGCTTTCTGCCATTTCCTATCTTCTCCTGGAGGGCAAACGGCAATTCCAGCTTCAACCTGTTACGCAGCCTTTTACGCATTGTTACATCTCCATTTGGAAATTCCAGAATATAAACATACGATACCGGCTTTGTCTTATCCAACAGCCTCAAATAATGCAGCGAATCATAAAATTTCCGTATGGCAACAGAAACCTTTTTATCCTCCATTGGATTAAATGCTCCCGGATTCACCGCTCCCGAAATATTCGCATTTTTATATTCTACTAAAAGAATCTCTGTGCTGTTTTCAATCACAAAATCCACATCATTGATATGTAAACCTGCTTCATAATAATCTCCGTGCATCTGATCGGAAGCCCATACAGCATCGGTACAGTCAATGCCGTATACGCCATTCTCTTCCACAAATATTTTCGACATAATATCCTCACTGTTCATACACTTCATCCAGAAGCTTATTGTCGGCAATCATAATATGATTCGGTCCCAGTTCTTCCATTCTATATGCTGATCTGCTGTATATCTCATTGCCATATTTTTCCTGCTCAAGGTATAATTTCTGCAGTGCACCGGGCAATTCCGAACTTCCTCTATACAGATTATGGAACATAACCTGTTCTTTTTCCGTGCGCCGGATTTCCAAATATTTTGCAAAATTGTAATTATGCGTTGCCGCAAAAATCTGAACTCCATTCTTCTGTAATTCCAATAATATTTCAGCAACAAGCGGGTACAATTCCGGATTCAGATTTGCCTCCGGTTCGTCCCACAGAAGAACTGTACCGCTTTCCAACAGGCCGTTCCGGATCAGCTTCCATAATAGGCCTAGTTTCCGCAGTCCCTCTGCTTCAAGAGAAAAATCAATCTTTCGCCCATCCTTTTTTACCACATAGAAGGAATCCTCTTCCAGAATCACCGTACCGTCAATCGCATCACTTATTTTATTCAGGATGCCGCTCATAGCAGCCGGAATTTCTCGTGTTTCCGGCAGCGATGCATTTACAATAATGTCAACCTGTGTACCGTCAAAGGGCATACTGTATTTTTGATTCATAGCCAGAAAGCCTTTGGAATGGGAAAGCATTTCCGTTGTCGGGATAAATACGGATTGGATATTGAGTCCCAGCCATTCGTCATAATGGAAAATCCCGTTATGAGAAAGGCTGTCCTCAAAACTGTGCTCTCCGTCAGAAATCTTATAATAACAAAAATCTTCCTTATTCGTCGTGTTCTTTAACGCTTCGTTATCTTTCAGTTTATCTGAGAAAAAATGCAGCAAACGATTTGTCTTTCTTTCATCCGTCTGTTCATTGGACCATTGGGTGGCTGCATAGATCATCTTAAGCAATGTGGTCTTTCCCACTCCATTTTCGCCGATCAAAACATTGATTCCATCGCAAAATTCCAGTTGGAATGCATCGCGGAGCACATCCCCTGCTTTTATTCCGGTCTTGCAATCATCATTCTGATTTCTCCACTGCCGTCTAAATACCATAACATTCATGACTTCGATTGACTTAATTGCCATATATACCAGCCTCCATCTGTTTCCCAGAAACTGTTGGGAAATATCTTAATATCTGTGTAAATACATTGCTGTTCATATAGTGTCGTACACTCGCCGCACGGCATCCGGCCAGAGTGTAAACAATAACGTAAATACGGAGCAGATATTAAAATTATATCATATGCCTCCCCGCTTGTGTGAAAATATTTTGTCATTCAGAAAAAGTCCATCTGCCCTCTCCGCCCCATCACTGCATTGACCAGATGCCATACAGCGAATGCACGGCACCGTGTCAACCTGATCAAGATTTCTGCGGGAACTCCCCGTCCACCGCCGTCTGCGCCGGCCCGTCGATCAGTCTTCCCCGATAGTCAAACCTGGATCCATGGCACGGGCAGTCCCAGCTTTTCTCATCCGGGTTCCAGGTCAGCTGACAGCCCATGTGGGGACATTTTACGGACACTGCAAATACCTGACCATCCTCCGCTTTATAGACTCCAGCCTTTTCCCCGTGGTACTCTACCACCCCGCCGTGTCCCGGTTTTAACTGATCCAGCTTTTCCTTCGGAGGAATCAATTTTTGTTTCAATAAATTCGCTGCCGCATAGGTTCCTTCCGTAAGAAAGGGTTTCGCGGACGTCACAGGATGAAGTCTCTGGGAAGAAAATACCTCCCCGCATGGATTTTCCCGTCTGCAGATCTGATCTGTGAGCAGCACAGCGGCGGCCATAGACGAAGTCATCCCCCACTTTCCGAATCCGGTTGCTACAAACCAATCCTCCGTCTTCCTTCCAAACTGCCCGATATACGGAATCCCGTCCAATGTCATACAGTCCTGCGCGGACCATGGGATCACACTTTCTTCTTTGTTCCAGCACTTTTCCGGCCAATACATTTCCGCCTGATGCAGCAGAAATTCATACTGCCCTCCCATGGGATTTTCCCCGGTCCTGTGGTTTCCTCCTCCCAGCAGCAGCATGTCCCCGGCAGGCCGGAAGGACAGCCCGTCCCGGTCAATGCCAAGGTACATCCCATGCAGGGTCTGCGCTTCTTTCAATGCCAGAACATAACTCCGTTCCTGGTGCATCCGCAGGAAATAATACCCGGGCCGGTTGACAAATGGATAATGGCAGGCGAATACTACCTTTTCCGCCTCCACGGTCCCCCTGCTTGTTGTCAAAAGGTGCGGCTTCATCCGCAGCACCTTTGTTTTCTCATAAACCTGGAGATTTTCCGCAATGGCCTGGAGAAATTTCAGCGGATGAAAGCATGCCTGGTCATAACAGAACAGAGCTTCCTCCACTGCAAACGGAAGCTCTGTCCTTTTTTTCAGTTCTACAGGCAGCCCCAACTCCTTTGCCGCATAGTATTCGTCCCGCAGCGTCCTGCCGTTTTCCTTCGTATACAGACAGGCAGGACATTCCTCCCAGTCGCAGTCGATCTTATATTTATCAATCAGGATCTTGTACCTCCTGATCGCCTCCTGATTGATCTTTGCGTATTGCTCCGCCTGTTTTTTGCCTGCGCATTTCATAAGCTTCTGGTAGATCAGGCCGTGCTGTGACGTCACCTTTGCCGTTGTATGCCCGGTCTGTCCGCTCCCGATCCGGTCCGCCTCCAGAACGACGCACTGCCGCCCGCTCTGCTCCAGAAAATGAGCCGTCAGTATCCCGGCCAGCCCGCCTCCTACGATTGCAATATCCGTGCTGATATTTCCAGGCAGCTCCGGCCTCGCCGGTATGGCTGTGGACCGCTGCCAGATTGATTCCCTATGCATGCCGCTGCACCTCTCTTATATGATCGTCTGTTGCCGTCTTCCATTTGGAACTGCCAGCCTCACAGCAGATCAAATGGAATAGTATAAAATCCTCTATCATGATCGGCTGACAGCCTTTCCGTTTAGCATGCGCAGATTTCCATAAAATATGTCACTGAAACTGTAAAAATTCAGCCTGGATGGTTGAATGTACTAACAGGATCGTGCCATATGAATATCCATTCGTAAGCACCGTGAAATTCCTTGTTGAAATCCTGTGAACAGCTGTACTATAATCTAAGAGGAATATTGCTGATCGCAGTCCGTACAAAAAAACAGGGAGCTTAACTATGATAAATTATACATTTGCCAGAGAAATTTTTGAATCCTACTTAAATGATTATGACCGCACGGATGACAAGGTTCGTTTAAAGATCATCCATACCTACGGCGTTGTGGGGCAGGCCGCGGGTATTGCCCGGCGGATGCGGCTTTCCGATGAAGATGCAGAACTGGCGAAGCTGATCGCCCTCCTCCATGATCTGGGCCGTTTTGAACAGCTTCGGCGTTTTGACAGCTTCGAACCTGATACGATGGACCATGCGGCCTATGGAGTGCAGGTCCTCTTTGAGGAACACAGGATCCGAAAATTCCTGCCGGAAAATACCTGGGACCCCATTATCCGTACCGCCATTGCAAAGCACAGCGATTACTGCCTGTCCGGTGTGACCGATACCAGAACTCTGCTCCACGCCCGGATCATCCGTGACGCAGACAAGCTGGACAACTGCCGGGTAAAGCTGGCCGATGCCACGGAAACATTTCTCGGAGCTTCCCCGGAAGAAATCGGGGCACAGGAGATCACTCCCGCAATCTATGCTTCTATATTCCGAAACCAGTGCATCCTCTCCGCGGACCGCAAGACTCTGATGGATTATTGGGTCTCGTATATTGCCTATTTTTTTGATATTAACTTTCGGGAAAGTATGGATATCATTGTAGAAAATGATTATATCTCCAGGATCATACAACGGATTCCCTATTCGAATCCGAACACGGCGAAACAGATGAATGAGATTGAACATTATGTAAAAAACTATGCGGAAAGATTTTCCTAACCTGGAGGAACCAGAAAAGCACCCCAAAAAATCTCCAACCGTACAGGTGGAAATTTTTTGCCGCTTTGTGCAAGAAATTGCTTCTAAACTGAAACTGCGCCTTCATCACGTAAAGGAACGGTGTTCCGAATAACAGCATATCCGGAACACCTCATGATCAAAAAAATATGGAAATCATCGGATCTCCCCACAGAACCGCGGCAGCCATGCCCGCACACAGGAACGGTCCGAATGCGATCCGGGTCTTTCGGTCTGCTTTTTTTATGAATAGCCGCCAGCTCCCATACGCCGCCCCCAAAAATACCGCAATCCCCAGTGCCAGCAGGCTGTATCTCCACCCCAGGAATACACCGCAGGCCGCCATGAGCTTTATATCCCCTCCGCCGAAAGCTCCCGGTACACACAATGTAAGCACCAGAAGCAGAAGGCTGGCGGAACACATGCCAAACAGCCGGTCCGGCAATCCGATCTCCGGAAAGAGAGGAATGGATAACAGACTGACACCCAATACGGCAAGCACAAGCTTATCCGGGATTGTCCTTGTTTTTCCATCAATCCATGCCGCTGCCGTCAGCACACCAAAAAACAGACACAGTATCACGGCTCTTCCCGCAGGATTCCATCGCTGTACAAACAGATCTGTATTTAAAATAAAATGATTGATCAAACGTAATTCTCCCTAAGCTTTCCAAAATCATTCCGCCAGCGTCCGGAACAGCCCCTTCACAGTCGGATAGATCTGACGGAACTTCTGATACCGCTCCTCATATTTCGCCACAAGCTCCGCCTCCGGCTCCACGGTATCTACCACCTTCACAAGCTTCTCTGCCGCTTCCTCCACACTGCTGTATTCTCCACATCCCACCGCAGCCAAGATTGCGCCGCCGTATCCCGGGCCTTCCTCGCTTTCGATCACATCCACCTTCAGATTCATCACATTTGCAATGATCTTCTTCCAAAGCGGACTCTTTGCGCCGCCGCCGCAGATCTTGGTGCGCTCGATCCGAATCCCCAGACTCCGGGCCACCTCCAGAGAATCCCTCAGTCCGAATGCCACGCCTTCCAGAACCGCCTGAGTCATATCCCCCCTGGTGGTATCCATAGTCATTCCGATAAAGGTTGCCCTTGCCTGCGGGTCATTATGCGGGGAGCGTTCTCCCATCAGATAAGGCAGATAGAACACCTGGTTCTCTCCCAGCTTTTGGATCGCTTCCTGCTCTTTTGTGTACTCCGCGGTTTTCAGAATCTCATCCATCCACCATTTATTGCAGGAGGCCGCGCTCAGCATACAGCCCATCAGGTGATAATGTCCGTCTGCATGGTCGAAAGAATGGAGCGCATTGTGGGCATCCACTCCGAAGGACCTGCTGGAAATAAAGATGGTCCCGGAGGTTCCCAGGGAAATGTTGCACATCCCGTCGCCCACGGTTCCCGTTCCTACCGCCGCAGCCGCATTGTCTCCGGCCCCGGCAATGACCTTCACCTGCTCCGGCAGACCAAGTTCCTTGGCAAGCGCCTCCTTTACCGTGCCGACCGCTTCATAGCTTTCAAACAGCTTCGGAAGCTGCGCCTCCGTGATTCCGCAGATCTCCATCATTTCTTTTGACCAGCAGCGGTTCTGCACATCCAGAAGCAGCATGCCGGAGGCATCCGAATAATCCGTGCAATGTACGCCGCTCATCCGATAGGCAAGATAATCCTTGGGCAACATGATCTTTACGATCTTTGCAAAATTTTCCGGTTCCTTTTCCTTCATCCAGAGGATCTTCGGTGCCGTAAATCCTGCAAATGCGATATTTGCCGTATACTCCGACAGCTTCTCCTTTCCGATCACCTCATTCAGATAATCCGTTTCCTTTCCTGTCCGTCCGTCATTCCAGAGGATCGCCGGACGTATGACCTGATCCCGCGCGTCCAATACGACCAGTCCGTGCATCTGTCCGCCGAAGCTGATACCTGCAATCTGGCTCTTATCGCAGTCCCGGATCAGTTCCTTGATTCCGCTGACAGACTGTGCATACCAGTCCTCCGGATCCTGCTCCGACCAGCCCGGATGCGGAAAATACAGCGGATACTCCTTCGAAACGATATTGTGGATCTTGCCCTTTTCGTCCATAAGAAGCAGCTTCACAGCCGAGGTGCCAAGATCTACTCCGATATATAACATCTGTTTTTCCTCTCTTTCTCCTGTCTGCAGAAAGCCTATGAGACACAGCATTTCTGCATACGATGATATGAAAGCGTGCCTGAATCCTGTTCAAACACGCTCTGAAAATAATCTCCAACTGCAGGTTGGATACTTCAAAGAGCCTCCAACCGTACAGTTGGAAATCTTTTTGTCCTGCTTCTTATTTCCACGGATTCTCTGTCGGATAGCGTACTCCCGCAGGCTGGTTATATCCGATTTCTTCTACCGGTACCCCGATATACTTAAACACCTCAAACAGCGGTTTTCCATAATTGCCGAATGCCACCGCGCCGTGATGCGGATAATTGCCCTCGATCAGAACATGGCGGTAGAATCTGCCCATCTCCTGGATCGCGAATACACCGATCGCGCCGAAGGAGCGGCTTGCTACCGGAAGCACCTCGCCCTGTGCAATGTATGCGCGCAGCTTGTTGTCCGCAGTGCTCTGCAAGCGGTAGAATGTGATGTCGCCGGGCTTGATATCGCCTTCCAGAGTTCCCTGCGTCACTTCCTCCGGGAGAGACCTTGCCATGATGAGCTGGTATCTCATCTCACAGAAGGACAGCTTGCTGGATGCCGTATTGCCGCAGTGGAAGCCCATGAAAGTATCCTTGTGGGTGTAGGAATACTTTCCTTCAATCTCTTCCTTGTACATATCTGCCGGAACGTTGTTGTTGATATCCAACAGCGTTACCGCATCCTGGCTGACTACGGTTCCGATAAATTCGCTCAGCGCCCCGTAAATATCTACCTCACAGGATACCGGGATCCCCTGTGCGGTCAAACGGCTGTTCACGTAGCAGGGTACGAATCCGAACTGGGTCTGGAACGCCGGCCAGCACTTGCCTGCAATCGCCACATATTTGCGGTAGCCCTTGTGGTCCTCGATCCAGTCCTTCAATGTGATCTCATACTGCGCCAGCTTTGCCAGGATCTCCGGCTTCTTATTGCCTGCGCCCAGCTCTTCTTCCATTTCTTTTACAACAGCCGGAATCCTTTCGTCTCCCGCATGCTTATTGAATGCCTCAAACAGATCCAGCTCGGAATTTTCCTCAATCTCCACGCCCAGGTTGTAAAGCTGCTGGATTGGAGCGTTGCATGCCAGGAAATTCAGCGGACGGGGTCCGAAGCTGATGATCTTTAAGCTGCTCAGACCAATGACCGCCCTTGCAATAGGACGGAATTCCGCGATCATATCCGCACATTCCTCCGCAGTCCCGATGGGATATTCCGGAATATACGCCTTTACACCGCGCAGCTTCAGATTGTAGCTGGCATTGAGCATACCGCAGTAAGCATCCCCTCTTCCCTGGATCAGGTTGCTCCCTGTCTCCTCCGCGGCGGCTACAAACATCTTCGGTCCGTCAAAATGCTTTGCAAGCAGGGTCTCAGAAATCTCCGGTCCGAAGTTTCCAAGGTATACTGCCAGAGCGTTGCAGCCTGCTTTTTTGATATCCTCCAGAGCCTGTACCATATGGATCTCACTTTCCACGATACAGATCGGACATTCATAGATATCCTCTTCCCCATATTTTGCCTTATAAGCCTTCATCAAGGCTTCCCTTCTGGATACGGAGAGGCTCTCCGGGAAACAATCTCTGCTCACTGCTACAACACCGATTTTCAATTCTGGCATATTCTTCATAATATGTACTCACCTTTCTTTTTTATTGATATCTGCCCGAAACTGTCCATAAACAGCTTCCTGGCTGCTCTGAACAGCCGCGGCAGCTCACCATACAGTCACAAAAACAACATCCGATCTCTCATACCCGAGGACACCCCATTATGGCTATCCGGCCGGTTCACAAGGTATCCTCCCCTACACAATACTGATATTCTCACCCTTCAGCCCGCAGAACGCGCCTTCAATCCCGGCTTCCGGATGCGCGATCAGCCATTTATTCTTTGCCGTGATCAGCCGTTCTTCCCCTGACTCTCCAATCGGGAAGGTCCGTTCCGTATTGGTCCCTGCCGGAAGGATCACCACGCAGCGGAATCCCCCTTCCACCGCCGTACAGGGCGCATAATGCAGGGTCGTGGCATACATCTCCACTGCCGTACCCGCAGGTACAAAAAATGCCTCCGCCAAAGAAGTCTCATACGTATAGTCCGCCTGGATATCCTGCTGAGCACCTAGGAGCAGGATCATGTCTGTCACTGCGATGTTGACCTCACTGGAACGGTGATATTCCAAAGCATTGAGCTTATGATTATCCCCGTTGCAGTATCCGATCTGGATGGGCAGTCCGCCAAAGGCACGGTTCCGAAAACTCTCTGCTTCCGGCAGCGCTTCCAGCTCTTCCACGGACGGAACGTAGATCACTTCTTTCGGCAGAGGTGTATGCTCCATCTCTTTCAGAATCCTGGCAAGGTCATAGCCTTCCAGAACCTTTCCATACCTGCCAAAGGAATGGTCTGTTACTTTCTGAATGTTCATCATGGTTCCTCCTTATATTTTTGTCAGTTTTCACTTCTATGAAACCATAATAACAATTTTTTTTATACTTATCGACCAATAAATTAGCTAATCCATGTCACTTTCTTGTCTTTTTCTGTCTCTGCATACCACGGTACTCACTGGGCAGCATCCCATACTTCTTCTGAAATGCCTTGGCCAGAGCCTTGCTGTTCGGAAATCCGTTGTTCATCGCGGTCTCGCTGATGGTATGCTCCGTATTGGCAAGCTCCTGAAACGCGCGCTCCACACGGATACTTTGCAGATATGACTTATAATTGATGCCCGCGTATTTTTGGAACATCCGCGACAGATAGGTAGGAGAATATCCAAAGATCTCCGCCAGCGCTTCCAGAGATAATTCCGACGCATAGTTTTCCTTGATGTAATCCGCAATCAGTGACAGACGGTTCAGCTTCTTGTGCCATTTTACCATATCCGGCGTCACATCGGTCTCCCGGTATTCCGTCACCAGAAGATAAAGCAGCATGTAGTACAGACCCTTTGCCTTCATCTCATATCCGCAAGCCCGTTCCTCGCAGGCCTCGAAGATATCCCCGATCAGCTTCATGACCTGCCCGTCCCGCGGCAGCGGATCGTGTGTGAACCGGATGAACTGCTCTCCGGTATAATAATCCTCAAATGTTTTCAACGGGATCTGCAGCACGATCGTCCGATTCGGTTCGGGCGAATCTACTGAGTGGATCTCATTGGAATTCACCAGCATAAATTTTCCTGTCCCCAGAGGAAATATCTCCTCATTCAGATAAAATTTTAATGCGCCCTCATATACCGCAAATAATTCTATGGACCTGTGCCAGTGCTTATCCCGAAAATAATTACCCTCCCCGCCTTCGAACAGAAATACTTTGAACGGAAGGCCCTGGTTCGGCATGATCAATTCATGACTAAATTCCATAATCTACACCACGTTTAATCTTCCTGATTCCTGTTAATAAACCATCTTACAATATCGATTGCTTTATACTTTTTCATAACGGGCACCTTCTTTTTTACGATGTTTCAGCAATTTTCTATTTCCTACTATATCACATGCCGGATATCATGTCAACGCCTTTTTAGAACATATGTTCTTTGAATTTAAAATACATTAAGTTGCCATCTATCCAATAAACCGTTATACTATATGTTTGAAAACAGATTATCGCACGCATATCGTTCCAATCCGGAGGTCCGCCATGAAATATGATTGCCTCATTATAGATGATGAAAAGCTCCTCGCAGACAGCACAGCCGAATATTTTAACCTGTTCGGCGTAAAAACGGCAGCGGCATACAGCGTATCCGAATGCCGGCAGTTTTTTCAGGAAAACGCCGCCCAGCTTCTTCTGCTGGACATCAACCTGGGGGACGGCAGCGGCTTTGAACTGTGCAGGGAGCTGCGCCAAAAGACAGACGTTCCCATCCTGTTCATCTCCGCTCGCACAAGCGATGACGACCAGATCGTCGCGCTCAATATCGGAGGCGATGACTATATACAAAAGCCCTATTCCCTGAGTGTCCTGCTTGCAAAAGTAAAAGTCGTTCTGAAACGATACGGCGAAGCCGCCGGCTCCGTCTACTCTGATGACTGGCTGACCGTTGATTTTGATACCAGGCAGGTAACCGCCGGAGGAAGCCCTGCCCGACTGACCGCGCTGGAATTCCGGCTGCTCTCTTACCTGATCCGGCATGAAAATAAGGTCATCTCAAAACAGGAGCTGTTTGAAAATGTCTGGGAGGATAAGTTCACAGGAGACGGAACGCTGAATGTGCATATTCGGAAAATACGGGAAGCCATTGAACGGACTCCCGGCAAGCCAGAATATATTCTTACGGTCTGGGGCGACGGCTACAGGTTTTGCGGAGGGCGAAAATGAAAACACACAGACTATTGATCAGCCTGATCTTCCTTTTTTCAGCAGAGATTGCCGCTCTGCTGATATTTGCGGTACAAACTCCTGATATGTCTCAGGACGCCATAGCCGTCAACGAAGCCATCCAATCCGTACAGGAACACTGGGCAGATTTAAAAAGCGCTTCCATGGACGAGACAAACCGGCAGCCCGGCAGCGAAATAGTTTTGGAAAATGATGCCGGATATCGGAATCCGACAGAATTGGATTTTGTCGTACTGAACCTGGAAGAAGAGGTCCTGTTCCGGACAAGATCCGGATTAAGTGAAAGCATCCATGCGGCGGTCATTCACAGAGATGCCATCCTGGATATCGAGTCAAACGGTTCTATTATGGGAAAAATCCTCATTTACAATAACGACGCACAGATCCTGCAGACCCGGAAACAGGCAGTAATCTTCTTTTTATCGGCTGTCTTATGCATTCAATGCGGCATCATGATCTGGTATTTCTTTTATTTGAACCGCGCCGTGATCCGGCCCTTCCGAAAGCTGAAAGGGTTTGCGGAACGGGTCGCGGGCGGCAATCTTGACGTTCCTCTGGAAATGGACAGAGGAAACCTCTTCGGCGCATTTACGGAGAGCTTTGATATCATGCGCTCCGAACTGAAAAAGGCGCGGATTGCGGAGGCCGAAGCCAATGCGGCCAAGAAAGAGCTGGTAGCCAAGCTTTCCCATGACATCAAAACACCGGTGGCAAGCATCAAGGCTGCTTCCGAAGTCGGCGCCGCGCTTACGGAAAAGGCTGCGTCGGAGCTGGCGCCCAATCCGCTGCCTGCACAGCTTCTCGAGAATTATACACAGATCATCCGCAAGGCCGACCAGATCAATTCACTCATAACCAACCTGTTTACTGCCACGCTGGAGGAACTCCGCCAGCTGACCGTAACTCCCTCGGACATGCCAAGCCGTGAGCTGAGGGAAATTTTTGAAAGTGCAGATTATCTTCACCGCACGGCCATTCCCCACATCCCTGACTGTCTTTTATACGCAGACCGTCTCCGTCTGCAGCAGGTGTTTGACAACCTCTTTGCCAATTCTTACAAATATGCGGGTACGAAGATTGATCTGTCCGTTTCCCGAAAAGAGCGGTGTCTTGCCGTCAGCATGGAGGACTATGGCGGCGGTGTCCAGACGGAAGAGCTGCCTCTCCTGATGGAGAAATTCAAACGCGGAAGCAATGCCTCCAACACAGAGGGCGCCGGTCTGGGACTCTATATTTCGGACTATTTTATGAAAGAAATGCACGGAGAGCTTTTTCTGGAAAATGGGCAAAATGGGCTGAAAGTGACTGTCCGCATCGCATTCAGCGGATTTTTTTAGCCACATCTTCTTTGGTTAGTCTATTTCTAACTCTTTCCGCCTCAATATTATTGAGCATCTTCTTCCTCATTTCTGCTCACTTTGAACTTTGTTCTTATAATGTAAATCCATATCGAGCGTTTTTCAATATGGTTTTTGAAAGTTTTTGCTCATTTTGAGCAAATTATATTGACTTTTAGAAATATTTTTCATATTATTGCTTTAGGAGGTATACTGAAATGACTTTTGGAGAACGATTAACCAATCTAAGAAAAGAATACGGCTATAAATCCAGAAATGAATTTGCGGTAAAACTCGGGATTCCAAGTACTACATTACGAAACTACGAGACCAATGTCCGAGAACCTGGTCATACCTTTCTAAAGCAAGTGTCAGAATTTTTTAATGTATCCGTTGATTATTTGCTTTGCTTAACAGATGAAAAAGAAGTACTACATACTTTTCGATTACGTTCTTCCGAACAAAATATGATAGAGCAGTACCGCTCCCTCGACCCTCACGGAAAAGACATGGTAGATACAGTACTTGAGAAAGAGGTTGAGCGAATGGCAGAACTGGAAAAAGAACCAACATCTACCATTATTGAAATCCAGCCCCACCTCGAAGTAAGCGCCGCCCATGCCCGTACAGACATAGAATCTACCGACGAGGATCAGGCTCACGACGATGCGATCATGAATGACGATAGCGAATGGGAGTGATTTTATTGACTTACGATGAATTGTTAGCGGCAGCTGATGAAAAAGGACTTATGGTAAAAGAAAAACGACTGTCTGGAAATGATGGTCGCATGTGATGAAAATGGTATAGTCGCACCAAATAAAAAGGAGATGCACATCATGGAATATATTATAAAATTCACTTGGGATAATACTGCCGATGTCTGGATTGCCACGAGCGATGACATTCCCGGTCTTGTATTGGAATCTGGATCATATGACGCATTACTCGAACGTGTCCGCTTTGCTGTCCCGGAACTTCTCGCATTAAATAGTCCCAAGGTTTCACCTGTTACTTTGGCATTCTTGTCAGAGCGCCGTGAAAGGATGGTCTTATAATGGCTGAATATGAAAAAAAGTACGTGATATCCTTTCTCAAAACAACTGTACCTTCAAACGGCGCGGAAAAGGTGACCATGACATTTGGTACAGTCCGATTACCAAACGTCATATAACTGTTGATACCAAAATAAAATCTCGTCATACTGCTAATGCCATTTTAAAGCAGAGCGGAATTGATTACCGATTCAGATAATTATAAATATAATCTTACCGGCGATCATATACGTAGACATTCATGAAAAGGAGTAATCACATGCCATTGCCACAAAAACAAGTTTATACATCCGAAGATTACTGGAACCTTCCGGAAGGCCAGCGTGCGGAGCTGATCAATGGGAAGCTGTACGCCATGGCCCCGCCGAACCGGATCCACCAAAGATTAGTTCATCAGCTTGATAAACTTATAGGGAATTACATTGATTCCAACAAGTGCACTTGTGAGGTGTATCCTGCACCATTCGCAGTTAATCTCACAGCAAATGATAAAGTGTGGGTAGAGCCGGACATTTCAGTTATCTGCGATAAAGATAAGCTGTCAGATCGAGGATGTGAAGGTGCTCCGGACTGGATTATTGAAATTTTATCCCCTAGCAGTATCCGAACCGATTGTGCAATCAAATTATTTAAATATCGTTCTGCTGGTGTTCGGGAATACTGGATAGTGAATCCCATCGGGAAAATTGTTCAGATCTATATTTTTGAGGGTGAAGAGGACGCAAATATATATACGTTCGATGATGAAATACCAGTTTACATTTTTGAGGGTCTGACTGTCAAAATCTCTGATCTGCTGCAATAAGTGAAAACCGCCCGGTGTTACCAGCACCGGACGATTCCACACGATACATCCCAAAGATGTACAATCAAAATTTAGCACAAACGTATTGTATCATCTTTGGTGACGGCCTGCAATAGACAGGCTGTTATTTTTATACCTTTTTTTCAGGAGGATGATACGATGGCACGTAAAAAGAAGTACCCCAAGCTCCCCAACGGCTACGGATCCATCAAAAAACTGTCCGGAAAGCGCCGTAATCCTTATGGCGTCTATTCGCCTTCCACAGAGCTGATCGCCCCCCCGGCCAATACGCCCCTGTGAAAGCGATTTGCTACGTGGACGATTATTATGAAGGGCTTCGCTGTCCTGACCGCCTGGCATGCCGGAACCTATTACCCGGGATTCGAACGGACCCTGAACGACTTTGATCAAAACCGAACCCTGAACAGCACCATGGACAATATCCTGCTGGATTACCTGCAGGCGGCAAGGGTTGAACAGAACAAAGAGAAAACCGCTACCTTTGCGGAGGTGTGCGAGGGATTTTATAGAGACAAGTATGAGGATTCGAAAAAGACATATTCCAAGGCAAGTATGAATTCCACCCGTGCAGCTTTCAAAAGTTGCGCCGAATTACATGACAAGCCTTTTGCTGACCTACGGTATCATGACCTGCAGAACGTCATAGATAATTGCCCAAAAAAGCATTCATCTTTAGAGCTGATCATGTGCTATTCCGGCTACCGGATAAAAGCGTATGAAACCATTGAGGTAAATCTGAAAGAAAAATATTTCCGGGGCGGTGTAAAAACGGATGCCGGGAAAGACCGCATTGTCCCGATAAGAGCTCCGCAGAGAGATCGAAAAGATTGAAATTCCTGTAAAAAACAGTACATAAATTCTCTTACGTTAGTGACACGTTAGCGACAAATACAACGAAAAATCCCATAAATACGGGCTTTTTACACAACAGATTTAAGGAATCTTTAAGGATTGAGTAAAGACATTTAAGATTTCAACAAATACAATGAACATAACAACTTTGTCCTGTATCAAGGAGGTTCATTATGAAAGAAATTTTACTAAAAGCAGACAGTCTCAGCAAATCCTTTTCCACCGGCGGGACCTTGCAGCATGTTCTGAAAAATATCGACCTGCAGCTCTACAAGGGGGATTTTACCGTGATCATGGGTGCCAGCGGCGCCGGAAAATCTACGCTCCTGTATGCTCTCTCGGGAATGGATACGCCGACTCTCGGCACCATCACATTTGCCGGAACAGAGATATCCGGCTGCAGTCCGGATCGTCTGGCAGTATTCCGCCGGGAGCACTGCGGCTTCGTCTTTCAGCAGATCTATCTGATCGACGGAATGTCCGTAATGGATAACGTACTCTCCGCAGGTCTCCTGGTAAGCGGGGACAAAAAGGCACTTCTGGAACGTGCCGGAGATCTGTTCCGGGCAGTCGGCATTTCCGAAGAAACGCAGAAAAAATTTCCCGCCCAGATTTCCGGCGGTGAAGCACAGCGCGCGGGAATCGTCCGGGCACTGATCAACACTCCTGAAATCCTTTTTGCCGACGAACCTACCGGCGCGCTCAATTCCAAGACCGGGCTGGATGTTCTGGATACCCTGACCAGGTTCAATGAACAGGGACAGAGTGTGGTCATGGTCACTCACGATATGCGCTCCGCCAGACGCGGAAACCGCATTTTATATCTAAAGGACGGCGTGATCCTGGGAGAATGTGATCTGGGACGGTATGTCAGCGGCGATCCAAAGCGTCACCGTAAGCTGGCCGCTTTTCTGGAAGAAATGGGGTGGTAGCATGAAAAAGTCGATCCTCATAGCCCGTTCCAACCTGCGCCGGGCAAAGGGCCAGGCGGCAGCGATCACCATCCTGATACTTTTGGCTTCATTCATGCTGAACCTGTGGCTGATGCTTTCCCTGGACTATAAACGCAATTTTGACCGCTGCCATGACCGGCTGAACGCAGAACATGTCACGCTGATCCTGAGCAGCGATGACGCTAGCCTGCGTGATTTTGTAGCGGAAACACTGGAAAAGGATTCCCGTACCGCAGAATACTATATAGAAGATTGTCTCTCCACGGTCGGCTCCTTCGCATATAATGGCGGGGAAGTCAACACCGTGTTCATCCTCCTGGAAAAAGAGGCTGCCCTCCATCGCTCCATTGGAAAGCTTGAACTGGTAGAAAACAGTAACTGTTCCAGCGGGATCTATCTTCCCATGATCTACAGCACGGGAAAATATTCGCCCGGCGGGACGATCGACATTACCATTGGGAACCACACGGGAAATTATACCATATGCGGCTCCGTCAACAGTGCCATGGCGGGCTCCCACAATTGCGCCATGAGCGCGATGCCGCTCACGAAGGATCTGTACAAAGAACTGGAGAACCGGAAGATTGCCCCAGAATCCACATTAGTTTCCGTCCGGCTATGCGACAGATCCGAGAGCGAGGATTTTGAGGCGTATCTGAAAAATACCGTATCCTCCCGTTTTCCTGATGTCCTCACCGTCAGCAATTCCTACGCGCTGGTTTCCTCCTCCCGCTATATATCACAGATGATCTGTTCCGGCATTGTCTGCGCAATGGCATTTCTGGTCACCCTCATTGCGCTGGTGGTGATCGTATCCAATGTCATCAACTATATTCAGGAGAATATGAAAAGCTTAGGCGCATGGAAGGCAATCGGCTACACCTCCGGGCAGCTGGTCCTTGCGCTGATGCTCCAGTTTCTGGGGATCACGCTGGTCACCTCCCTGGCCGGCATCGGGCTTTCCTACTGTGCGTTCCCATCTGTCAACAAAATGATGATCTCGCAGACAGGAATCCCCTATGAAATCCGGTTTCTCCCGATTCCGGCCCTGCTCACGCTGGCCGCCGCAAATGGTACGGTCGCCCTTGCCGTATGGCTTGCCTCCCGCAGGATCAAAAAAATTGAGCCTATCGTGGCTCTGCGCCAGGGTGTTCAGACACACAGCTTCAAGCGGAACCATGTTCCTCTGGACAGCACCAAGGCACCGCTTCACCTGGCTCTTGCGCTGAAGACCACCCTTTCGGGAATGAAACAGAATGTGACTGTGTGCGTCACGATGCTTGTTCTCTCCCTTGTCGTCGTTTTTTCCGGGCTTATGGTGGAAAATATGATTGCCGATATCAATCCCTTCATTGATCTGATCGTAGGGGAAACGGCGGACTCCTGTATCAACATTAACCCGGAGATCAAAGACCGTTTTTTACAGAGCATGAACAGTGATCCGCAAATCGAACGCATTTATCTATATCATACCGCAGAAGTACGCCACATCGGCGGTATTGCTCTAATGGCAACAGTTTCCGATGATTTTGCGGATGTGAATAATCAGAACGTCTGCTTTGACGGACGTTTTCCGAAATACGACAATGAGATGGCCATTGCCGCCAAATACGCAAGGGAGCATGATCTGAAGATCGGAGACGAGATCACGCTGACCGCAGATGGAAATGAGGCCCGATATCTGATCTCCGGATTCACGCAGATTTCCAATAATCTGGGCAAAGACTGCCTGCTCACCCGCAGTGGCTATGAACGCATGGGCAGGCTGCAGAATGAAAGCTATTATATCAATATTGCAGACGAGGTAGATATTGACGCCTTTAACACAGAGGTCAGTGAAGAATTTGGCCAGGATATCTATGCAACAATCAATGTCCTCTCCGTAATGAACGGCACCACCGCCGTATATGTTTCGCTCATGACGATCATCGTAATCGCCGTACTCGTGCTGAGCGCATGTATTATTACATTTGTACTGTACCTTCTTGTAAAAGCCATGCTGAACAGCAAAAAACGGGATTACGGGATTATGAAGGCTCTTGGATTTACAACCGGACATCTGGTCCTGCAGACTGCGCTCAGCTTCATGCCTGCCGTCATAGTGTCAACTGCGGTAGGGATTACCGTAAGCATGCTGATCATCAATCCCCTTACCTCCCTGTTCCTGCGGGGGATCGGGATTGTAAAATGCACCTTCAACATCCCTGTCGGGTTCAGCATTGCCGCTGGGATCGGATTGGTCATTTTTGCCTTTGCGGCGGCGTGCCTGCTGTCGATGAAGGTTCGGAGGATTGCGCCGGGGGCACTGCTGGATGGGGAATGAGATTCTCAGAACCGGCTCTGAATTCACCATCTGCCAAGGCAATCAACCTGGGCAGATGGTGGATTTGGAATGCTTTATACTTCAGATATTGTTTATCTGCTGTTGATGGTTTCATTTCCGTTTTTGTTCACACGGTGTCGGGCACTTGCTGCACGACATCCGGCCAATTCAGTGATGGGGCGGGCATCCAGCCCGTCTACACTCCGTTCCGATCCGTCCTAAACAAGCGTCGCTGGCGCTTAGAACCGCCGGCAGGCGACTTTTCAATGGGCTGGATGCCGTTACTGTGTTTCCTCGGACCAGCTATTAAACAAATCTGATAGACGGGAGCTGTCCCCGATTTCTTCCAGCAAATCTCTTCTCGTCCGAATCATAGAAAAAAAGTTTCGTAGGTTGTTTGTCAATTGCAATTCCTCCCTTTAATGATTTTTTCAAATATTGAAATAGAGGCGATACAGTCTTGAAAATGGAATAGATGATTTCTCTTTTCAGATATTTAGAATATTTGAAATGTTCTCTATAAGCTTTGAGCGTATTCACATTAACATAGATAGTAAGAAAAAGAGTGTGAAAACGTTTATTTTGTCCCCACACTCTTTTTTCTTAATGTTTAGATTTTCGCGTAGCTTTGCTTACCAGTTTTCGATTTTCTCTCCTGCTCTGTTTTTTCTTTATGCCTGATGTACATTTCCGTTCCAGTCGCACCGAGTAATGCAATGACCAGGATCCACCACCAAGAAGCCTTGTTATTCTCTGTTTTCATATCGTCCAGTGGAATTTTTTCATCACTGACAGCACGAGTGTTCTTTGTACTGGTGGTTTTACTCTTGCTGTTTTCACCAACCGCTACCAATGGAACTGCGCTGTCTTCTACATTGACTAATTCGTCTGCCGCCTCTTCTTCGGGTGCTGTTGTCTCGCCAACTGTATATGCGGGTTGTCCGCCGATTGTATATGTATAGCCTGCATAACCCGTTCTAGATGTTCCCCCAGCATTTTCCATAGCAGATGAGGTAACCGAATCTATGAGCGTACCATAAATGGGTTCAATCGGAGCTACAGGCTGCACTGGCGTTGTATTCGACGGCGTGTTATCATCCGTACCATTATTATTACCCGGCTGAGTCGGAGTTGTCGGTTCTGTCGTTCCCGGATTAGACGGAGTCGTTGGTTCTTCGTTTCCTCCGGAAAGATACTCAAATATAGCGTCTGCCGCTATTCTCGCTCGGTCTTTTTGTGTTTGTACACGATTCAGTCCTGATACGCATTGCTTCAGTGCCTCAACCGCAGCTGCATGATCCGTACTTGCTTTTTCATATGCCTTCTGTAAATCTTCATATGCCTCCAGATCCGCTTTCTCCTGAACAGTAAACTCTGTGAGTCTGTCTATTGCATCTTTCACCTCATTTTGAGCTGTTTCGACAGCCTCCAATGTGTTTTTTGCACTATTAAGCTTCTCTCCGCCATCTGCCAGATTAGTTAATGCTGAACTTAATGCGTCAAGTATTTTGTTATCAGTGTTACTTGTTCTATATGCGGTCTCAGACTCAACAAGATTCTTTGCTTCCTCTTCAACATTCGTAAGAGCGTCCCTCATATCAACCAACACTTTTACCACTTCTGCCTTATTTTGTCCCTGTACAGCCTCAGTGTAGCTTTTCGTCAAATTCTCCAACTTCTTTTGAGCTAAATCTAAATTCTCTTTTTGTGCTGTAATTTCCTCCATACTCTCTTTAAACTTGTCTATGCTAATAAAAGGTTTGGCGGCCGTTCCACCCTCCTTAGGATAAACAGCAAAGGGATTGTCTCGAGTTGAAATATAATATATTGTTTCTTTATCTTCTGGATCTGTAACAATTATCTCGTTCTTAGCATCTCCCGCCCTTATTGCCTTAATCTCCTTGCCCTCACAAAGAAGCTGGTATTCAATCAATTCCTTGGCCAACGCATATTTTAGTGTTCCAGCTAACTTGTCTAAAGTTTGGTCTTCTTTTAAATTTTCTAGAGGTTCCATTGCCTTTTTCACAGCCTCTATCTGCTGTTCAAGCGCATCGTTTTGAACCTTTTCCCAATCCTCCAATGCTTTGTCATAAGCTTCCTGCGCCGTATCCTTTGCCTTTGCGGCAGCTTTCACCGCTTGTTTTGCAGCTTCCAATTCTTCTTGCGCCTGTTCAGCAGTCATTTCCGCTGAGTCAAGAACCACCAAATTTCTCTCCACCTTAGCTGCCGCTGCTTTTGCCGCTTTTTCTGCTTCTTCCGCCGCTGCCTTAGCTTCTTCTACATCTTTTTCATTCGTCAGATCTGCCTCTTTAGCTGCCGCCGCCGCTTTCTCCGCCGCGTCAGACATTTCAGTCTCTTCTTTTTTCGCTTGATCAACGGCATTTTGCGCATTCGCTAATACCTTGTCTGCCTTAGACTTTATGTCCTCTGCTTTTGATAATGCTCCATTTGCTTTATCAAACGCCGTCTTCGTATCCTCCAAAGCCAAGTACACCTTTTTAGTTCCAATAAGCCCTTCATTATACTCAGCAATTTTCAGATCAAAATTTGAGTCCTCCCATTCCTGCCTTTTCGCTTCCAGATCTGAAACCGCCGCATCCATACTCGCAGTCGAATCATTCAGTGTGTTTACCGTCTCTGCATATTCATTTTTCGCAGCTTCTACCTGTTCGATCAATGCATTATAATTGCTCCGTACCGAATCCAATTCGCTCTGCGCTAACATAACGGCCTGTTCCGCATTTTTATATGCTGTCTCGGCTTCTCCTTTTAATTCATCCGGATTAAATTCTCCAAGTGTCAGTCCATACTGCTCAAGGATAGAAATCAGCATTTCCTGCGCAGTCTGCACTTTGATTTCCATATCACGTACTGCCGCATCCGCATTCGATAACTGATTTTCTAAATCCGCAAGTCTGTCATCCGCAATTTGTTTATTTGCCGCTGCATTTTCGACGGCGGACTGTGCCGCTTTGTATGCCTCCTCAGCAGCAGCCGCCGCTGCCTGAGCCTGCTGCTGAGCTGCCGCTGCCGCCTCTTGGTCTTCATATACCTTTGCCTGTGCGTCTACCGCCGCCTGCGCCTGTTCTCTGGCCGTCGCTTCCTCTTCTGTTACTGATGTTACCGTACCTACAACAGCAGAGCTTGCATTAGAAATGATATCTGCGATGGAATCAATGAAGTTATGTGGATTTTCTACCGCCTCATTATAGTTTTTTACAGCCTCCTGAGCTTCCTGATTCTTCTCCTGTAATTCTGTAAAACTATTTTTTAACCCGCCAAGCGCCTCCTGTGATTCTTCAAGACATTCATTGATCGCTGGAATTACAGTTTCCGGTGTCTCAACATCCGTCCCCTGGGATGCATCATCGTTATCCTCATTCCCTATGCCTTCGTCTACAGGCGGATTCTCTGTTCCTTCGTCTGCCGGCGGAGTTACAGTTTCCACGCCCGGTGTCTCTTCCGCTTCGGGAGACCGGGAATCGTCGGTTATATCCTCACCCTCTGTACCTGTCGGGATCTGAGAATCCTCAGCAAGGCTTTCCGTATTCTCCGGGGCGGAAGGCATCTCTGCCTTGGTCTCTAAAGATCCTTCCGACACCCCTGCTTCTTCCTGCATTCCGGCAGTTTCCACTGACGGCATCTCCTCGGAAGGATCGGCTCCCTCTGTATCGGGCAGCTCCCCCTCCGGAGTCTGCTGTAGACTGCTCTGCACCTCCTGAATCGTACTCTGTGCGTCAGAAAGCATCTGGAGGATCTGCTCATTCTGTGTCGGCGCCGGCTGTTCAACAGGCTCTGCCGGAATATCAGAAACGCTTGTATCAGCCGTACTATTATCATTCACTGTGTCATTAATCTCTGCCAAAACCGGAGTACCGGCAGTTACCATTGCCAAAATTCCAATCCCTATCGAATTGATCACTCTTGTATTCGTCAATTTTTTCCTCATTTTCTCAGTCCTTTCCTCTTTTTTTCTGCATTCTTTTATACTATATCGTCAAAAATATCTTGCCGGATAACACCTTTAGCCCCAACTTTAGCCCTGAACTTAAAAAGAATGCGAAAGCTATCCATTCCGCATTCCTCTTCACATCTTCTTTCTCTTATTCTACTTCCTCTTCCCCTGTCCCAATCCGTTCAAACAGATACTGCAGCACATCCTCCGAGAACTTCCGCGCCGCGATTCCCAGTATCCCGCTTCCGTCCTCCTGCTTTTCCTGCCGTGTCACATCCGCATACATGATCAGCGTATCCGCCACAAGTATAATATCCTTTCCCAGAATATCCGGTACTTCCTCCGGCACCCGAAGCGCCATCCCCAGCGGGCTTACGTTTTCCGTATGCACATAATATTTTTCCTGCGTATCACATACCACGATCACTGCATTGGCAGAGTAGCCTACCCTGCCGATTGCCCTGCGTTCCTCCATCTCTGGCTCCTTTCTTCTGCTAAGGATCTGTAGGTGGTACAATTCCTTACATTTCACAGTCACTTTTTATGGGATCTGTTATGACAATTCCCTATTCGCCCGCCAGCACATCCCCCAGCGAATTATCATTCAAAAAGGTATCCATATTGTACAAAAACAGCACATCCGTAATTCCCTTATTCTCAATCAGCATATTCACATTCTCATAATAATACCTGGCGTCGATCATGATGATCTCGTTATAATAAGGGATCAGAAACGGCACGAAGCTGTTTGCGTAGGAATCCTTGAATACCAGCAGACGCCTCTGGTTGTCATTGGTCGTAACGATATCCACCATGGCGTGGTTACCGCCGAAGAATACCTGATACTTGTCCTTTCCCTCGAGACCCTTCCGGTCATAGATCGTCGGCCGCTTCTCCTCATTGTCGGAATCACTTACCAGATATTGATATTCCACATTTTCCGGCTGGTACACCTCCACGGTATCCTTCACCTTGTGGTATCC
Source organism: Lachnospiraceae bacterium (assembly GCA_009911175.1). The sequence goes on from QXWX01000001.1 coordinate 116,235, forward strand.
GCTCCTGGATGCCAGCGTTCCTGAAAAATCCGTTGCCACGGTATGGATCTTATAATCCGAGACCAGCCCTTCGATCTCCAGCTGCTTTGCGGCAGCGTTGAAGCCATAAGCCGCCCCTCTGCTCGTCCAGTGGTGGTCCGTCTTATAATAGATGCCCTCATCCACATGCTTTCTAAGTGTCTCCGTAATATCAATCAGGCCGATCCCCCCGGAAAGCTGCTTTTTGATATAGTTCATGTCCTCTCCCTGATCACGCACAGGAGCCCCCAGCGGCAAATAATCCTTCATAATATAAGCTGCATTGGGTACGATCAGAGCATTCATCCGCAGATTGCTGTTTTTCTGTCGGAACTGGTTCATAGCCTCCAGATTTTCCTTCGTATTTTTTTCGTCCATTCCCACAGGAATCTGCATCAGGTACTTCTTCTTACCAAGATAGACCCCGTTAAACTCCCGCTTCCCCACGAGAAGGTCACAGCGCACTTTCAGGCGGATCCAGAGATCCCGCAGGATGAACTGGTCGGAAGAATAGTCCTCAAGGGCAGTCATATACTCTTTATTCTTTATATTTTCTATACTCGGTTTGGGAAATGTGGTCAGTATGCGGTTCTCTTCGTCCGAAATCTTTCTGTCCGGCTGTATGATGCTTGCCGCCACCAGCAGCAAAACTATTCCCGCAAAGCACCAGGCCATACCTCGGTTGAGATTTTTATTTTCCTTTCTCCGTCTTTCCTTTCCCCTTTTTAATTCCATTCGTCTTTCCCTTCCCGCCCACATTGTAGATTTTCATACAGCACCTTGCACAATCCGCAGAACTGAATTGATCCTGTTATCCCTTTCCTGTCCGAAAGCTTTCCTGCCGCGGCATCGTCCGCCTCCTGCTGCTGCAGCTTCCAAAGTGTATGAAGCAGATCAGAACCGGAAATACAGGAACGGATTGTAGGTATCATTGACCAGATACGCCGTAGAGATCAAAAAAATCCCCGCATACATCACAACACCGGCAATCTGCATATACCGCTCTTCCCTCCAGAGCAGCTCCGAGAACTTCCGGCGCAGGAACGGAGTACTTCCGATTCCTGCAATGATCCCCAGCAGCAGACCGGATTTCAGGTAGTAGAAGCCGGTCATATCAATCAGCCCTTTTCCACCGATTCCAAACATGGCCCCCAGATAAGACATCGCGCTTCCCATAGACGGTGAGAAGAACAGCACCCAGCCGACCATCACCAGAACCATGGTATATACATGCCTGGCTGCCTGCGGAAGGCGTTCCAGCGCATCCCCCAGGACATATTTTTCCAGACACAGGATGATCCCGTAATACAATCCCCAGAAAATGAAATTCCATGCGGCGCCGTGCCACAATCCGGTCAGCATCCACACGATCATCAGGTTCCGGATCGCTTTCAATGTGCCGCCCCGGTTGCCGCCCAGAGGAATATAGACATACTCCTTAAACCAGGAGCTTAAGGAGATATGCCACCTCCGCCAGAATTCCGTGATGCTTCTGGAAATATACGGATAGTCGAAATTCTTCATAAAATCGAATCCCAGCATTTTCCCGAGTCCTACCGCCATGTCCGAATAGCCGCCGAAGTCATAATATATCTGCATCGTATAGGCAAAACATCCGATCCATGCCGTCAGCGCGGACATCTGCGGGATTCCAAGAGAAACGATGGATTCGTAAATGCTTCCGATATTGTTGGCGATCAAAACCTTCTTTCCAAGTCCCCGCAGGAACCACACGGAGCCTTCCCCGAACCGTTCCCAGGAAATATTCCGCTTCATAAGCTGCCGCTCCACATCCGAATACCGCACGATCGGCCCGGCAATTAGCTGCGGAAACATGCTTACATATGCGCCGAAGGCAACCGGATCATGCTGTGCCTTCACCTTGCCGCGGTACACATCAATCACATAGGACATGGTCTGAAAGGTGTAAAAGGATATCCCGATCGGAAGCGCAAGCTCCTTATACGGTATCTCAAAGGGCAGAACAGCATTCAGGTTCTCGATCAGGAATCCATAGTATTTATAAAATCCCAGGATCAGGAAATTGATCACTGCAGTTACAATACATGCTGTTTTTGCCTTTGCCATATCGCCTGCGTTGATATGGCTTTCCAGTTCCATGCCGCTGACGAAATTGATCCCGATACTGAGCAGCATCAGAATCACATACACAGGTTCCCCCCATGCATAAAAGATCAGGCTGGAGATCAGCAGCACAAGATTCTTTCCGGCAAACGGCATTACATAATAGATCACCAGCACAACAGGCAAAAATACAAAGATAAAAAATATACTGCTGAAAATCATAGTCTCTACCTCACAAGCTTTTTACAAAGGCTTCCTGCGCGTCAGCCGCATGCTCCCCGACTGCATACAGCACAAAATTGCCCTTTTCCAGGAGCACATGCTTCTTCAGCAGCGCAGTCTGCTCCGCGCCATAGCCTTCAAAGCTTTTCAGCTGTGTGTTCAGCCGTTCCCGGATGGCCTCCAGTACCTGCTTCTTCTGGCTACTGTCCTTCAGCTTTACAAGAAGCAGTTCATGAGCATCCATATTATCGATCGGGGCATACAAAACCGCTCCCTCATAGTCTCTGGGATTCAGTCCATAGAACCGCTTGACCATCCTGGCTTCTGCCTCTTCCATGCCCTGAAATTCCGCCGCCTTAACTACCTGCCCAGCCACAGTCTCAATATCGGCATTGCTGGTGGGATCATTGGCCATATCCAGCACAATGAATACCAACAAAACCGCCGCCAGCACGTACTTGATATAATGATAGGGAAGCTGGGACAGCTCTCCGCGCGGCAGTAATCTCTCTGTCTGGTTCTGCCTGGATGCGTGCATATCAGGCTCCTGTCTGACAGGCATCTTTACTTTCGGAAATTTGATCTGAATTTTTCCGGATCCGTTCCCGGCTTCATCCGATCTTTTTTCTTGTCTTTTTGGAAAAACAGGTTTTTTAATCTTCACTGCTCATTCACCTCTGTCAGCATATTTGCCGCCCAGTATTTATAAAAATCCGGCTGCAGATGCAAGCCGTCATCCTGATACAGATTCTGGTGTTCCTCCGCAACGTATGTATTGTCAATATAGCGGAATCCGTTCTGCTCTGTCATCGCTTTCAGCGCGTCATTGTATTCTCCCAGACGCGCATAGCTCTCATTCCACATCGCAGCGGCTCCCGGCGGCAGTATAGAGTTCAGGTAGATCTCCGTCCCCGGCAGCGCTCCCGCGACCGCACGGATCTGCGCGGCACACTCCGCCGCGTAATCCGCAGGCTCCGGCCACAGGCCGCAGGCAATATCATTGATTCCAAAGCAAAGGAATACCCGAACCGGATCCAGTCTCTTTAACTGCTCCAAATGCTCGGACACGTCCCTGACCGTGCTGCCGCTTTCCGCAATGACCCAGTCCTCGGGAAGAAATTCATAAAAAGAAAAACCAACCGCGCGGGAATCCCCCATAATGGCACAATTCTCAAACGCTCCCCACACCACGCTTTCATCCGTATCCGCCAAATCCAGGCTGTGCCTGACCCGAATAGCCTTGATCGTCTCGTTGATCTCCGCAACATTCTGCTGTTCCAGGCTTTCCAGGTAGCGGATTCCCTGGGCTACCTTCTCCTTATTCTTCTCCTGCTTCTGGTCTTTATAAATGAACACAATAATGACGACAGTGATAATGATTATCCCTGCCGCCAATAAAATAATCTTGATATCCGGTAAATGGGTTCTCTTCCCTGTTCTCATTTGTAATCTCCCCGAAAATGTCTTTCCAACATATAACGTTCTTATTCTACTATTTCTCCCCTGTATTTTCAATAAAAATTTGCATTCGGAAAAATATCCCATAAACTTTGTGGTTCATTCTCGCCGTTGTGCTGCCGTACAGCCCTGCAGCCGCAGAGTATGAGCCTTCTTCTATCCCTGTCTATCTCAGCATATCCAGCACTGCCCTCTTAGGCTTTGCTCCAAGATCCCTCTTAACTTCTTTGCCGTCCTGGAACACGATCAGGGTCGGGATGCTCATGACACCGTACTTCTGCGCGATCTCCATCTCATTGTCGATATTCAGCTTGCCGACCTTTACATCGTTCACTTCCCCCGCGATCTCCTCGATCACCGGAGCCATCATCTTGCAGGGCCCGCACCAGTCCGCATAAAAATCTATCAGGACCGGCTTGTCCGACTGCAGGACCTCCTGCTCAAAATTCTGTGCCGTGATTGTTAATACTGCCATTGTTCATCCTCCTTTTTCGTAATTCTGCCGCAATTCATGTAATGGTCCAGACGCTGGGAACCTGTTGACTCCCGGCATCCTCTCGCCGCAGACTACTCCATTTTACGGCTCTTTACGCTTCATCTATAGCTTTCCCAATATCATGCCGCATATACTTATTTCCAAATTCCACCCAGTCCGTGGCCGCATATGCGTTCTCCCGGGCTTCTCTAAGGTTCCTTCCCTTGGCGGTAACTCCCAGCACGCGGCCGCCGTTAGTCACGATCCTGTCTCCGTCTGAACGGGTTCCCGCATGGAAGCAGTAATAACCCTCATGCTCCTTAAACTTTTCCAGCCCACTGATGGCAAAGCCCTTTTCGTATTTGAGCGGATATCCGTCTGATGCCAGTACCACACAGACTGCCGCATTGTCCTCAAATTCCAGCTCTACCTGTCCCAGGCAACCGTCGATGCAGGCCTCCACCACTTCGATCAGATCATTCTTCATCCTGGGCAGTACCACCTGCGCCTCCGGATCCCCGAAACGCGCATTGTATTCCAGCACCCTGGGTCCGTCCTCCGTCAGTATCAGCCCGAAGAAGATCACACCCTTAAACGGCCGTCCCTCTTCCGCCATCGCGTCCACGGTCGCCTGATAGATATATTTTTCACAGAACCGCTCCACCTCTTCCGTATAGAAGGGGCTTGGAGAAAAGGTTCCCATTCCGCCTGTATTCAGACCTGTATCGCCGTCTCCTGCCCGCTTGTGGTCCTGGGCGGAGGTCATGGTCTTGATGGTCTTGCCGTCTACAAAGGAGAGCACTGACACCTCCCGGCCCACCAGAAATTCTTCCACCACCATCTCATTTCCCGCGGAACCGAACTTCTTATCCAGCATGATCGTCTTGACGCCTTCCTTTGCCTCTTCCAGGTTCTGGCAGATCAGAACGCCCTTGCCAAGAGCCAGTCCGTCCGCCTTCAGTACGATCGGAAACTTCGCCGTTTCCAGATAGGCAAGCGCCGCATCCGGGTCGGTAAAATTCTCAAAGGCCGCTGTAGGGATGTTGTATTTTTTCATCAGATTCTTGGAAAAAGCCTTGGAGCCCTCCAGGATCGCCGCATTCTTCCGGGGTCCGAAGGTCCGGATTCCAGCAGCCTCCAACTCATCCACCAGCCCTCCTACCAGCGGATCGTCCATTCCTACGATGACCAGATCAATCCGGTTCTCCTTTGCAAATGCCGTAAGCTTATCGAACTCCATGGCGCCGATCGGCACACACTCGGCATACTCCGCAATCCCGGCATTTCCCGGCGCGCAGTACATCTTCTTTACTTTCGGGCTTTTCGCGGCGCTGGCCGCGATCGCATGTTCTCTGCCTCCGCTTCCCACAATCAATACGTTCATTTCTATAAACTTGCCTCCTGTCCGCTTCTCGTTGGTTCTTCTATGATCGTCTTTCCGTTTTCCACCTTGACCTTCCCGTTGGCGATCAGGTCAATGGCCCGTGGCAGGATCTTCCACTCCGCCTGCTCCATGACCCTGCGCTGCAGCTCCTTGGGAGTATCTCCCTGCCGCGCCTCCACCGCCTTCTGCAGGATGATCGGCCCGGTATCCGTGCCCTCGTCTACAAAATGCACCGTGGCGCCGACCACCTTCACCCCTCTGGCAAGAGCCGCCTCATGCACTCTCAGTCCGTAATATCCGGTTCCGCAGAAGGAAGGGATCAGAGAAGGATGGATGTTGATCATTCTGTTTTTATATTTTGCTGTCATCTCCGGCGGGATCACTACCAGGAAACCTGCCAGCACCACCAGATCCGGCTCAAAGCCGTCCACCGTCTCCAAAAGCTTTTGATTGAACTGACCCCGGTTCTCAAAATCCTTCGGTGAAACACATGCCGTGGGAATGCCGTGTTTTGCGGCACGCTCCAGGGCATATGCATTTTTATTATTGCTGATGACGCCTGCCAGCCTTGTATTGGTAATGGTTCCGGCTTCCACCGCGTCAATGATGGCCTGCAGGTTTGTCCCGCCTCCGGAAACCATGACTACGACGTTTAACATAAGGACACCCCTTTTTCACCGGCTTCGATCTCTCCCACCACATAAGGAGTCTCACCTGCTGTCCGGATCGCTTCCATGGTCTTGTCCGCGTCTTCCGGATCCACCGCAAGCACCATCCCCAGGCCCATGTTGTAGGTGTTGTACATCATCTGCTCTTCGATGCCGCCGGTCCTGGCAAGCAGTTCGAAGATCGGAGGAATGGGATAGCTGTCCCTGCGGATGACCGCCCTTGTGCCGTCCTTTAGCATCCTTGGAATATTCTCATAGAAACCGCCTCCAGTAATGTGGCTGCACGCCTTCACCGTTACCCCGGCCTCCCGGATGCTCCGAAGAGCCTTCACATAGATCTTGGTGGGAGCCAGAAGCGCCTCGCCCAGGGTGCATCCCAGACTGTCATGACGCGTTTCCAGAGCTTCCCTGGTCATATCAAAGACCTTCCGCACCAGAGAAAACCCGTTGCTGTGAACGCCCGAGGAGGCCATGCCGATGAGCACGTCTCCCGCCTTCAAGTCCTTTCCGGTGATCAGATCCTTTTCATCTACGATCCCCACCGCAAATCCGGCCAGGTCATATTCCTCCTCCGGATAAAAGCCTGGCATCTCTGCGGTCTCGCCGCCAATCAGAGCGGCATTTGACTGCTTGCAGCCCTCCGCGACCCCGCTTACGATTGCCGCGATCTTCTCAGGTTCATTTTTGCCGCATGCAATATAATCCAGAAAAAACAGCGGTTCGCCCCCCGCGCAGGCAATGTCGTTGACACACATCGCCACACAGTCGATCCCCACCGTATCGTGCCGATCCATGAGAAACGCCAGCTTCAGCTTGGTCCCCACGCCGTCCGTGCCGGATACCAGGGTCGGCTTTTCCATGCTTTTAAATCGTTCCATGGAGAATGCTCCGGAAAAACCACCCAGGTTCGTCAGAACCTCCGGACGCATCGTTCCCTGCACATGCTTCTTCATCAATTCCACTGCCTTATAGCCGGCCTCGATATCCACACCGGCAGCCTTGTAGTCTATTGCCATTGCTTTTTCTCCTTCTTCTGTCCTGTGAGCAGCATGCGCAAAGCCCTGTTGTCCCATGTCACATGACGTTGTAAACCCGCAGCATGCAGCTCTGATCTTCCTGCTTCTCAACGTGCCGGAAATCTTTATTGTGCCAGATACGCCTCGTAGCCGATCTCGTCCAGCTTCGCTGCCTTGGCCTGAACGGTTTCTTTCATTTCCGCCGTATATTCCTTGAGCCGATCCAAAAGCTCGGGTTCCGATACAGCCAGGATCTTCGCGGCCAGGATTGCCGCGTTCATGCCGCCGTCGATCGCCACCGTTGCCACCGGAATGCCTGGGGGCATCTGTACGATGGAATACAGCGCGTCCATCCCGTCCAGATTCTTTCCGGACAGCGGAACTCCGATGACCGGCATCGGGAACAGCGCCGCGCACATACCTGGCAGATGGGCCGCCATACCTGCCCCCGCGATGATCACCCTGATTCCTTTTCCTTCTGCCGCCTTCGCCCATTCAAAAAACACATCCGGTTCCCGATGCGCGGAGATGATCGTCATCTCATACTCGATCCCAAACTTCTCTAACTGCTTTGCAGCCTTGCTCATAACCTTTAAGTCTGAGTCACTGCCCATTACAATTCCTACCTTCGGCATCCTTTTCCCACCTTTCTAATGGTTCGTTGAGCACTTCCGTTCCCGGGAGTACAAATCTTCCGTTCTTCAACAGTATAATTCTTTTTCCTTCTTTTGTCACTACACTGATTTCATCCAGCTCCTCATAGGGAATCGTGATATCTGTATGACACTGGAAATACGCCTTCTCCGGGTCCTCCTTCCGAAGCCTGGAAATGGAATTGTCCTTCGCCACGATCTCCTTTCCGTTGGGATTATAGACCCTCACATCCTCGCTCCAGCTGTAGCAGGTATCGCCCACCGCAAAGTGGGGGCCTGTCTTTTCCGCAATGAGGATCGGCAGCTTTTCCTCGATCTGATACTTCCTGCCTGCCACGTAAGCGGTGGTATTGGTCCCGATCGCGAACTCTCCCAGCGGCAGCATCGGATGGTCGTGGAGCACATTGTCGCTGACATACTTCCGGTTATCCTCTTCATTTTCAAAGTTGGAACAGGTATAATCCGTGATCCTGCCTTCCCGGAAGGTCAGCTTCAGATCCCTGTACTGCAGCTCGTTCAGGTACACCCTGCTCACGTGCAGAACCCCTTGTGTCCCTTCCAGGACCGGGGAGGTGAAAATCTCGCCCACCGGGATATTGACGTCTGCCACACAGTTTTCGAAGACCGTCTCTTTTTCCGGATCCTCCAGAGTATGCAGCTTCACTCTGATATCCGTCTCGTTCTTCCCTTTTCCCAGTACATGGACGTACTCTCCCTGATCCAGAGCGTCGATCATCCTCTGCTGTACAGTCTCATAAAGCTTGGCATCCAGGGTATTGATCCGGATGACTTCATCAAAGATCTCCGCATACTGCTCTCCGATCTCCGGAACCGGAAACGCGATAATCGTGAAGCTCCGTTCCTCCCCCTTGATATATTGGTTTGTGATCTGCCCGGATCTGCTGTCATATGCCAGGGATAAGCTTCGCTGTGCTTCTGTATAGGTGTTGGCTTCCTTTTTCACCTGCGGAGAAAAGGGGTTCTCTCCAAATGTCTCGATCAGTGCCGGGCCCGCATACTGCGCTGCCTGTCTCTTGCTCTCCTCGTACACATGCCGGACCACATCCAGCTTCCGCTCCATATACCGCTTGTCCAGGAACAGCGCCTCATCCTGGCGGTGGTCATATTCGTACTGCTTATTCGCGGCAGCTCCCCAGAAACCGACCTTTCTCTGTCCGCGCTTTGTCACCACGCTGGAAGCCGCACGGTAAATGACCGGGGCCAGACCCATTTTTTCAAAATTCTCGATCGCCAGCTTGACTACCCGCTCAAATCCCAGACGATAACGGATATCTACCACTGATTTTTTTGACAGGTCCTTTCCCGTATTAATAAAGCCGATCCGATAGCCTTCCGTATAGACGTCCGCCATCTTTTTCAGAGTCTCCAGCGGCAGGCTTCTCAGATGCCTTGCGGTTCCCAGCTCATTTTCTGTAATGTATTCCCCGAAGCGGTACAGATACCTCTCATCGTCCAGGTCTTCACAGAGCACCACATCCGCCGCAAAGGACTGCATGGGATAGAGCTGTTCCTCAATCCGATCTGTCAGGAAGACATCGCAGTAATCGCTGGCATACCAGTAGAAGATGTCCTGTATGCTCTCAGGCTTTGGAATCCCGCCTTCAAAATGATTGTAGACCTGGATCAGCAGTTCGTTCAGGATCGTCAGATAATCGGGCCTGCACTCGAAGGCATAGGCGATCCCGCCGCGAAGCTCCGTATACAGGAAGCTGAGCAGCTTTCCCATTTCTTCCCCGAAGACGGACACGGCATACTCCGGATTGGCATAGCTTTTTTCATAATGATCCGGCAGGATGTCCGCATATAAGGCAAGATTCCCCTCCTGCAGCTCTTCCAGGCTGAGTTTGTGCCAGGAGCCGTCCATGATCTGCCTGGTGATCTCTGTCAGCCCCAGGGCAAATCCCGCCATCTGCCGGAAATAATCCCGAAACGGCTCCGCCGTGGTGTCCTCCGCCTGCATCTCCTTCAATCTTGCGACCGACAGGTCATACCTTTCCTGATATCCTTCCTTTTCAGACTCCGGCGCTCCCTCCGGAATCTGGCCTTGGTTTTCACTCATTTCCTAACTCCTCCACAAAAAATAATGATCAGGCCGAGCAGGATCAGCAGATTCGCCGCGATCCCGAGCCTGCAGAAGATATATCTCTTTTCTCTCTCCCGAAATCCTTTTACACCTGCCCGTACTCCCAGAGCGGAAAATATCATTGCCATGATACCGAATCCGCCGATAAATCCCGCGGCCGCGCCATGCTTCCAGTACGCGATCCCCACTGCCCCCGCGAGAAGCAGAAAAGAGCCGGAAGCATACCAGCAGGAATGCGCGCCCATGTGGGAATATTTCATAGGGGCCTGTCCGTACTTCCTGGTCCCCCGCTTTTTTCTCCCCCTGTCACGAATCCGCTTTTTTGTATAGTTTGCGCTTCTGGCCATAACACTTTCTCCTTATGATATTGCAGATCAAAAATAAAATGTATCCCAGAACACCTCCCAGGGTATTCAGAAGCAGGTCATCCACGTCAAAGCTTCCGACCCTGGCAAATAGCTGAAAGATCTCCACCCCCAGGCTCAGGGCAAAGCTGTAGAACAGTGTCTGGAAAAATCCTCTGCTCGTGCTTGCCATAGATATGAAAAATCCATACGGCACAAAGATCAGGATATTTCCGAACAGATTAGCAAATACGGCAAATACCCCCAGCTCCTCCCTGTATTCGATAAAGCGCATGATCTCCTTGAACAGCACCAGGTTATACCGATACCCTTCCGATGGCTCCGTGCGTCCGTACCACTCCGCAAAGCACAAAAAATACACCAGAAATGCAATATAAAGTACAAACATTACTTTTCCAAGAATGCGGTACCTTCTAACTTGTCTCTGACTCAAAATAATACTCCTTCAGATTGTCTCCCGTCCGGTCCCGGCCGGACAGCCCCTTAAAATGTGATCTCTCCCCGATGCTTCAAAAGCCGTGCGCCGTTCACGATGGTGATCACCCCGGATGTGATCCCGATCACGATCATCACGATCCCAAATGCAATATTCATTCCGCCGGATGACGTCATTGTTTTATATGCTCTCTCCATGCAATCATGCTCCTTTGATAGTATTTGTGCTTGGCAGTCCAAAAGCCGCCGCTTTTATAGCGGCCTCCGTTACCGGTCACGCTGTAACCTTCACTCCATATGTATTATAATATGCATCAATCGCTGATTTTAATGTATCATCGATCACGATTTGTCCGCCGCATTCCTGATTGTAGAGACACTCTACTACTTCTTCCATACTTACGATCGCCGCCGTGTCAAATCCATAAAGGTCTTTGATCTCATCCAGCGCGCTCTTCTGTCCGCCTTTTCCGACCTCCATGCGGTTCAGGGACACGATCAGCCCCTTCACCTCCACGTCAGCCTGGGCTTTCAGGATGGGGAAGGTTTCCTCAATCGACTTGCCGGACGTGGTCACATCCTCAATGATCACTACCCTGTCGCCGTCCTGCAGCTTACTTCCCAGCAGGATTCCCGTATCCCCATGGTCCTTGGTCTCCTTCCGGTTGGAGCAGTACCGCACGTCCTTGCCGTACAGCCTGCTGATTGCGATCGTCGTCGCCACGGACAGTGGAATCCCCTTGTATGCGGGCCCGAACAGTACGTCAAAATCCAGCCCGTAATTGTCATAGATTGCTTTTGCGTAGTATTCTCCCAGCTTCTGGAGCTGGGTTCCCGTCACATAAGCGCCCGCATTCATGAAAAACGGAGATTTTCTTCCGCTCTTTAATGTGAAGTCACCGAATTGAAGCACCTTGCTTTCCACCATAAATTCAATAAATTCTCTCTTATAGCTCTCCATAGTCCTGCTTCTCCTTCTTTTTGAGTTTCACTTATTATCTTCTCTCAAAATACTTTTTCAATCTTATCCGATCGTCCTGCGCAAAACGGATATCTTATTTTATATCCTATCGCACAGTTCTGTACTAAACGTCACCTCATTCTAACATATCATTTCCAAAATAACAATTAAGAAACAGGATTTTGCGGGTAATTTTACCATTTGCATAGAGACGAAACACTGCAGACCGCTTTTCTGTATCATTTTGTCATACAGGAAGCCTGCCGATGGCAGCCTTTCTGCATACGATGGTATGAGAAAAGCCGACCGGAAACGAAGATATCCGATCAGCTTTCTACAAATTCTATTCTTCAAAACCACTGCCGGACAGGCCCTGCTGCTGAATCAGCTCTGCCTCCTCCTGCGTGATCACATGGTGCCTGACCATGCTCTGCAGCACCAGGACCACGCGTCGGGCGGCCAGCTCCCGGCTGATATCCGGGGAATACATGGAAGGTGCGTTGGGCACCCCGGCCAGCATGGCGGCTTCGTAATCCGTCACTTCTTCAGGCAGCTTCCCGAAGTAACCCATAGAAGCCGCATAGATTCCCTCATAGCCGCTGCCGAAATTGGCCGTATTGACATACAGTTCAAAGAGTTCCTCTTTAGTATAGTTCTTTTCCATATCATATGCCGCAAATACCTCCGCGACTTTTCGCTCTATTCGCTTCTCCTGCGTAAAAAGCATGTTTTTCGCAATCTGCTGAGTAATCGTACTTCCGCCTTCCACATAAGACATTTCCCGGATATCCGTCCATGCGGCGCGCGCGACCGCGATCGGATCAATTCCCGAATGGGACATAAATCGGTGGTCCTCCACGGATATGACGGCTTCTACATAAAAATCAGACATCTCAGAATAGACCGTAAAGTTTTCCTTCGCGCGGATCTCCTCCACACGCTCTTTAATAGAAGTCTGAGATATGGCGTCCTGGTACATCCGATATCCTTTCACTCCGAAAAAAGCGCCGACTGCCCCTGCCATTCCCAAGGCAAGGAGTAGCATGGTAAATATAAATTTTCGGATCGGATGTCTTTTTCTTCTTCTCTTCACTGTCCTGTCAATTCCTTTCCGTACTTTTGACCTGCCGTTTCCGGTATCAGGTCATCTCATCACGCAGTGCGTCAATGATATTTTCCTTTCTGATCTTACTTACAGCATACATCATTGTGACGAATATTACAAGGAATACACTAAGAACACTGATCCCGATGCCAGTCCACGGTAGAATAAAGGCTGTGTCGTCCGTTGACATGGTCTTAACGATCAGCACGGAAGCCAGCAGTGACAGAGGGATCCCGATGGCCAGCGCCTTGATGCCGTAAAGCGCGCATTCAAAACGCATCATTTTATTAAAATCCTTATCCGACATTCCCACGGAGCGCAGCATTGCCAGCTCCCGCCTGCGCAGCTTGATGTTAGTAGAGATCGTATTGAACACATTGGCCGCCGCGATCAGTGAGATCAGAGCAATAAAAAGCCAGGCAAATACGTTGGCGATAAAGAGGTAATTTCGATACTGCTCAAATGCCTCGCTGGTGTTTATCAGTGTATAGGAATATGATATCCCTTCATCGATCACGACCCGGCGCATTTCCTCTACAGCCTGAGACGCGTTTTCCGCTTCAAAGCACATCCCCTTGGCTCTAAGCTCCGCCGGAAGATTCGAAGGCGCCAGTGTTTCCTTCACTGACCAGGGGGCAATGATCTCCAACGTATAGGGCAGTATTTCCTGCCCGGCGTCATCCACAATCGGCGGAATGTCGGGCGGAACAAACTCTGCAGGCGTTATGGTAACATTCTGCTCCTGTCCTGTTGTTCCATCCGTCATTTTGGGTGAAATGGCAAGTTCCACGGAAGCACTTTGAAACATATCCGCAAGGTCTTCAACGCCTTTCACATTGTAGCTGTCGTCGTTGATCTTGGCGACAGCAATCCATTTCCCGTTTTGACCCATATACTCTGCCGCCGGCAGTCCCAGCTTTTCAACCAGCTTCTGATAAAACGCGTCGTCAAAAAAATGCACTTCCAGCAGAAGCTCCTGATCCTCCCGCGCGAAGCCTCCGCCCGACGCTTCCCAGTATGCATCCGTAAGCAGATCCGGAGAAGCCTTGCAGGAAAAAGCGATGGCCGCCCGGCAGGAGCTTTCCGAAATACCGGATATTGTTTTCATCTTGTCATAAAGGCGGAACAGTTCTTCATCCTCCATCTCCCGCGTACCGAACCCTATATCATAATCAGACACAGTTTTTAACCCGTCCGCCGACTGCTGCATGCTTTCGATCAAAGCATTGGCAGATACAAACAATACGATACTCAGTACCAGGGAAAGCACGATACTCCGGTAACGCTTCCGGTTTCGTTTGAAATTTTTCAGGGCAAGGGTTCCTTCCAGGCCGTACATGCGCTGCTTTCTCTGAGAGATTTCCATCGCCCCGGATTCCACTTTGATCTCATTGGTCTGCCGAATGCATTCCATCACCGGCAGGCTGACTGCTTTTTTCGCCGGCAGCCAGGCTGAGATCAGGATCGTAACCAGGCTGACCGCGGTCGCGCCTGCCACCGCCGGGAGAGATACCTTTGTCATAAGCGGAACCCCTGTGTACAGAACGGCGCCAAACCGGCCGGATACTACGGAGATCACGCCCCGGATGCACCCCAGGCCTGCCAGGATACCGATGGGAATCCCCGCCGCGCCGATGCACAGTCCTTCAAAAAGAACGGAATTGCGCAGCTGCTTCTCCGTAGCCCCCACAGAGGCCAGCACCCCGATCTCCCGGATCCGTTCGCTCAGTGAGATGCTGAAGGAATTATAGATCAGAAAAACCGAGCCGATCATAATGATCGCCAGCACGATTCCCCCGAAGGAATATAAAAACGCCATAAACACCTTGTCCGACGGCCTGTCTGAAATTCCCATAATGCGCAGCACATCATAATTCAGCATGCAGGGATATCCGGCTTTTACCTGATCCGTATAGGAATACACCTTACGCATCTGATCCAGCGTGACAAACAGACTGAGCGGATTGTAGCCGGACGCCGCGTCTGTCTTTGTGATGAGTGTACATCCCGGGGATTCCTCGGTCTCAAACACCGGGGTCCTGCAGATTCCGACTACCGTATAGGTCTTCTCCTTCCGGGGCAGAAAGTTCTCCGCTCCGGCCTCGTATGGATCGGCCTGGCTCAGCTCCTGCTCTCCCCGCATACGGCTTCCCACAAAAAGCTCCAGTGTGCTGCCTGTTTTACCGGAAATGCCGCATTCTTTCATAGCGCTTCCGGACACAAGTATCTCCCCGTCATTTTCCGGGAGCCGCCCGGACAGCAGCGTGATGGGCAGAGCCTGGAAGGTCTCCTCCTGAAATCCGGCAATGAAAAGATAGGGCCTGCCGGGATCAGTCTCGTTCTCCGACTTTGCATAACCGATATTTTCAAAGGTCACTGTGTCCGTTACCTCTTTGTCCTTGGAGCGTTCCTGCACAAAGGAATCATCTACATTCAAAAACGCGGCGCTCCACCCTCCGTACTTCTGTATGGCTCCCCGCGCCATATAGTCCAGCAGTGATACGCCGAAGGTGGTCACCCCTGTGATCATCACCGTAGACAATACCACACCAATGATAGTTACGAGGGTCCGTGCGCGGTTCTTTTTCAGCCCCTCCAGGGCGATTTTATGAAAAATATTCATGGCCGCTTCACCTGCCTTTTGCTCACCTCATCTTCGCTGTCCGGCCGTGTTTCTATTCTGTCCGGGATCCGGGCCTTCGAAGCCGTCTGCCGTTCATCCTGCAGGATCATCCCGTCTGAAATACGGATGATGCGGTCTGCCTGGAGGGCGATATTTTTATCGTGGGTGACCAGGATCAATGTCTGCCCATATTCCTTGTTGCTCTTTTTCAAAAGCTTTACGATCTCATGTCCGTTCCGGCTGTCCAGGCTTCCGGTCGGCTCGTCGGCAAGCATCACCTGAGGCGCGTTCATCAGAGCACGTCCGATGGCGACACGCTGCTGCTGTCCGCCGGAAAGCTGGTTGGGGAGATGCGTCTGACGGTCCTCCAAACCAAGCAGATGCAGCAGGTCATTCAGCCGTTTCTGATTCACCTTCCGTCTGTCCATCAGCACCGGCAGGGTGATATTTTCCACCACATTGAGGGTGGGGATCAGGTTATGGAACTGATAGATCAGCCCCACCTGCCGTCTCCGGAAGATGGCCAGCTTCTCGTTGCTCTGATCATATACATCCTGCCCGTTCAGATAAATTTTTCCCTTTGTAGGCACGTCTACCCCGGCAATGGCGTGGAGCAGCGTGCTTTTTCCGGAACCGGAAGAACCGATGATTGCGGTAAACTCGCCCTTTTCAATCGTCAGCGAGACACCGTTCAGCGCAACGACCTGGTTTTCGTTCTTGCCGTAAACCTTGTATAAATTTTCCACTTTCAAAAAATCCATAATGTGAACCTCCTTTAATTTATGGACGTTCATAACCGGATAATCTCTGGATTTCTTCTGTCATAAATGCTAAATACGCGCTTCTCAAATATGGCATTATGCCGAGACGTCCGGTTCTGAACTTATTTTTATCATAGGATTTCACACTTACATTTTCGTGACTTTTTTGTGAGAGATTCGTCACATTTCCATTCGTAAAAATTTCAATTCGTATACAGCTTCCCGTTATTTTGGAAAGCGGATGATAAAGACCGCGCCGCCCTGAGGATGATTCTCCGCGGTCACCACCCCTCCCTGCCGGGTGATGATCGTTCTGCAAAGCGCCAGTCCGATGCCGTATCCTGCCGCCCTGGAATTTTTCCCTCTGTAAAAACGATCAAATAAGGAGCACAACTCTATTTCTTCAAACCCTGCTCCATTATCATGAATCGTAAGCTCCGTATACAGCAGATTGTCTTCACAGGCAATTTCGATCCGCCCCTGGTCGCCGGCGCTTTCCATGCAGTTTTTCAAAATATTCCGGATTGCCTCTGCCATCCAGTCCGAATCCCCCTGGATCTCAATCCCCTCCGGCACTTCCGTCCGTAATGCAATACTGTGCAGCTCCATCGGGATCAGAAGCGGACGAAGGGCTGCATCTATCAGCCCTCGAACATCCACTGGTCCGCTTCGGAATACGGCAATGCCTGCGTCCAGACGGGACAATTTTAATAAAGAAGTGATGAGCCAGTCCATCTGCGCCAGCAGCTCCTCTGTCTCCTGCAGCAATTCCCTGCGCTCTGTTTCCTCCGGGTTGTTTTCCAGCAATGACAGGATCAGGTTTACGGAGGTCAGAGGGGTGCGGAGCTGATGGGCAATATCTGCCAGCGAATCAGCAAGATTCTCCTTCTCCTTTTTCAGGGCCGCATTCTGTTCCCGAATGCGCTGTGTCATTTTCGTGATCTCGCTGCGCAGGATCGAAAGCTCTCCCTCCTCGGATTCGCTGATAAACAGATAGTCCGCATTGTGCAGCACCAGATCAATCTGCTCTGAAATCTCCGCAATACTTCGATACCTCGCTCTGGTAAACACATAGAACAGAATTCCGAATACAAAGGCAGACAAGACGGCAAGCAGCCCTGCCGGCCTGTTAATCAGAAATCCCGCTGCTGTAAAAGCCACGGCGATCACGAAAAAGCAAACGACAAACCGCCGGTATTCTTTATTTCGAAGCATACCTGTCCCCCAATCGATATCCAGTCCCGTGAACCGTCAGGATCATCTCCGGGTTGGACGGATCTTCTTCCATCTTCTCCCGAAGACGTTTGATATATACAGTCAGTGTATTGTTTGTGACGAATTCGCCTGCCGCGTCCCAAAGCTCACCCAGAAGGCGGTCCCTTGTGAGGATTGCTTTCGGATTGCTGACGAACATCAGCAGCAGACGGTATTCCAGGGCGGACAGTGGGATCTCCCTGCCGTCCTTTTTTACAATACCGGCAGTTGTGTCCACATAGAGCCCGTCCGCTTCATAGACAGTGGAAACACGTTCGCCCCGCCGCAGAGCTGTCCGTATCCGCGCCACCAGCTCCCTGGGACGGAATGGCTTGGTGATATAGTCGTCCCCTCCCATGTTTAACCCGGTCACTACACTGGCCTCATCCCCAGAAGCCGTCAAAAAGATCACGGGGATATCCTGCACTTCTTTGATCTCCGTACAGACCGTAAATCCGTTTCCGTCCGGCAGAGAGATATCCACCAGCCCCAGATCAAACTTTTGTTTTCCCAGCATGTCGAATGCCTGCTGCCGTGTCGGAGCGTGAGCGACTGTAAAGCCCTCCGCGCTGAGCAGTCTGGTCAGATTTTTGGCAATCGTCATATCATCTTCTACTAAAAAAATCTGTTTCAATTTTTTATCCTCCTGAACTGTCAAGCAGAATATGGGACACACCATCACCATGCGGCCCTGTGCCTCATATAGCGTTACCGCAAGCACCCGGTCAGTATGTGAACAGTCACCCATATAGCCGCAGTCCGTAGCCTGTTGTCAAATAATTCTTGCATTCTCCTCAAGGACATCATATCATATCTTTATGGTTTTCTCAATGAATCACAGAATATGGAGAGGGTCTACCATTGGAACGCTTTAGAAAAGCAACGGCAGCAGGCACGTCAAGAATTGCGGAAATACTCATTATTTATATTTTGCGTTGAAGAAAGTAAAGTTTATCCGCAAAAAATGTTGACATTCCATTTTAAGCGTACTATAATATTACAGCGTGAAAAAGGGAGAAACAGTATACACCAAAGCCCCGGAGTATACTGATTTCATATAAAAACAGATATCAAAATGAAAGATTAACAGAAAATAACAGGAGGAACCCCCATGAAAACTTATATGGCTAATCCAGACAAGATTGAAAGAAAATGGTATGTGGTTGACGCTGAAGGCTGCACATTAGGACGTCTTGCTTCCGAAGTGGCAAAAGTGTTAAGAGGCAAGAATAAGCCGGAATTTACCCCACATGTTGATACAGGCGATTATGTAGTAGTTGTAAATGCAGAGAAGATAAAAGTAACAGGCAAGAAGCTGCAGCAGAAGATCTATTATAACCATTCCGAATATGTAGGCGGAATGAGAGAGACCACTCTGGCAGAGATGATGCAGAAGAAGCCTGAGAAGGTAGTGGAACTGGCTGTAAAGGGAATGCTTCCGAAAGGACCTTTGGGAAGGGCAATGATTAAGAAGCTTCATGTATATGCTGGTCCGGAGCATGCACAGCAGGCTCAGAAGCCAGAAGCATTGACATTTTAAGGAAAGGTTGAAAGGAGGACATTACAGTGGCTAATGCAAAATATTACGGAACAGGAAGAAGAAAAAAATCTATCGCAAGAGTATATCTGGTACCTGGTACAGGTAAGATCACTATAAATAAAAGAGATATCGACGATTATCTGAGTCTGGAGACCTTGAAAGTCGTTGTTCGCCAGCCCCTCGTTGCAACAGAAACAACCGACAAGTTTGACGTACTTGTCAATGTACATGGCGGCGGTTACACAGGACAGGCCGGAGCAATCCGCCACGGTATCTCCCGCGCCCTGCTCGAAGCAGATCCGGAGTACAGGCCGATCCTCAAAAAAGCCGGCTACCTGACCCGTGACCCGAGAATGAAAGAAAGAAAGAAGTACGGTCTCAAAGCGGCTCGTCGCGCTCCGCAGTTCAGCAAGCGTTAATCGGCTGTTCAAACCGTATCAAAATTGCTCAAAAACCCCGGAAAATCAAATGTTTACGGTTAGGCGGTATAGCCCTGATTACAAGGGCTGTACCGTTTTTTCGAGTTCCTATGCGCCTAGCCGTTTCGGTTGCGTGGCAGAAAGGAAATTGATTTCTCCCACAAAATTGAAAACAATATCCACTTTCTGTACCCGTTTCCCGTCCACCTTTTTCGGCACATGGACTATGATTTTCTTGATAGATCTCCGCCTAGTACAATGTTGCATTAATTTTGAAGTAATAAGTGTTCGACGTTCATGTCAATACAAGGCGGAGGAAGGAGGCGATGCCGGTAGCATCGTTGACTGACTCCAACGCAGTAATGGCATGGACAGCGAGCACTTATTACTCAATTATTAATGCGACATTGTACTAGTACAGCATTGCGTAATTAACGGTGAATTCTGCACCTGCTATTTCTGCCAGTTCTGCGTTGTCGTCAATCAACGATGCCACCGCATCCCTCCGGCCGGCATGATGACAAAGCTCTGGAGCCGGATATAGATCACATAAATTCCAGGTGCCACTGCGGACAGTGACAGGAGGATATTGTTCATGCCAAAGGCGAGGACGGAGATCAGACACTGCGACAGCGCCACCGGAACACCGACTTTAATGATTTCTGCCATCATGCTTCCATCCGGCAGGAATCCTTTCTTCTCGAAACGGACTTCTTTGTTGAAATGTAAATTCATCCAGAAACCTGCCACCGCTGCTACAGCCTGCGCAATCACAGTCGCATATGCCGCCCCTGCAATCCCCATGGCAGGAAGCCCAAACCAGCCAAAGATCATAACAGGGTCAAGCACAATATTTACCACTGCTCCTGTCAGCATGGAAACCATGGTGAGATTTGCCTTTCCGGTCGCCGATAAAAGCCTCTCCATCATGACCTGATGCTCTCCAGTTAAAGAGATTATCGCACAGATTTCGAGACTTGTAAAAACGCTAGGCTTACAGTTAAAGTAACCTTCCCTTACCAGCTTCCTGGCCATATCTGAAAATACACGTTTCGATTTCTATTCTAACAATTCAGATTTCAATTTTTCAAGCAGTCGTTCGGCAATGGGGGTAAAGATTTGGTATTTTTTCCAGATTAAATATATCTTTGTTTCAAGCTTCGGCGTGAGGGGACGGAAAACAAGTCCGCTTTCAGGGTTTGTGTCAATCAAATGTTCAAAGGTCAAAAGATAGCCAAGTCCTTCTTTCACAAAAAGCGATCCGTTATATGATAGCCGAAACGACCCTTCAAGGTGTAATTTATCCATGCTGTTGCCACACCATTTGGAAATATCATTGATCCATCCCTGTTCTGAACAAAAAAGAGGGAGTCCAAATAAGTCATCCACGCAGATGGCTTCTTTTTCCGCCAATGGACAGTTCTCTGGCATAACAACACCCCAAAGATCAGCATGGGGAAAGGTCAAATAATGATATTTCGCAGTATTGGGTTCCTGTGCTAATACGGCAAAGTCAATGATACCTTTATCCAGTTTTTCCGTAACTTGTTCCGTGTCGCCGCTGGTGATATGATAACGCAGAGCAGGGTAAGCCTCCTTGAATCTTCTGATTGTGGCAGCGAGGCATCTAATCTGGTAGGATTCCGCCAGACCGAAGTAAACATCCCCGCCCAGAACATCATCTAAGGTAAGAAATTCCATTGTGATTTTGTCAGCCATTTTTATCAGGTCTTCTGCCCGTTTTCGAAGCAAAACACCTTCCTCAGTCAACTGTATGCTAAAGCTATGGCGCGTGAACAGTTTTTTCCCAAGCTCATCTTCAAGCGCTTTTAACTGCTTGGAGAGTGTGGGCTGGGTAACGTGAAGCAGCTCTGCTGCACGGGTCATGTTTTCTTCTCTTGCCACGGCAAGAAAATATTTCATGGTTCGCAGTTCCATTTTGCCCTCCTGTGATATTCCTGAAATTTATATCACGATATAAATTATAGCCATTAGCAAAATGGAAGTCAAGGGGATATAATACAGACATAACAGAAAAGGAGGCGGTCATACGGATGATTTGGTTCAGAATCTAAAGGATGCAGGCTGTAGCGTCCAGACCATTGAGAAGGTTTGCAGACTGTATGGTAACGGTCAGGTTCATGATGCGATTAAAACACTGCGGAAACACCGTTGTGGCCTGATGGATAACCTACATGAAAGTCAGGAAAGGGTTGACTGTCTTGATTTTTTAGTATGGCGGATGGAAAAGGAAAAGCAATAATTAAAAAGCAACAAAAAAGAAAGAGAGGCATTACAAAGTGGAAAATATTTCAAAACTGGAATTAACAAAGGAATGGGATAAGACTTTCCTAAAAAGTGAAAAGGTGAACCATCGCAAGGTGACATTTCCTAATCGTTATGGAATTACACTGGCGGCAGATCTCTATGAGCCGAAAGGGGCAAAAGGGAAGCTGGCTGCGATTGCGGTATGCGGGCCATTTGGCGCAGTAAAAGAGCAGGCAGCCGGACTATATGCGCAGACGATGGCGGAGCGAGGTTTCCTCACTGTGGCATTTGACCCTTCTTTTACTGGTGAAAGCGGCGGTACACCTCGATACATGGCTTCACCGGATATCAATACAGAGGATTTTCAGGCGGCTGTGGATTTCCTTTCTGTACAGGAAAATGTTGACCCTGAGCGTATCGGCATTATCGGAATCTGTGGCTGGGGAGGCATTGCTCTCAATGCGGCAGCACTGGATACCCGCATTAAAGCAACGGCTGCCTCTACTATGTATGATATGGCCCGTGTTAATGCCAACGGGTATTTTGACGCTGAGAACTCTGCAGATGCGCGGTATGCAAAAAAGGAGGCCATGAACGCCCAGAGGATCGTGGACTATAAAAACGGCAGCTATGCGCTGGGCGGCGGTGTTGTCGATCCGCTTCCGGAGGACGCGGCCTTCTTCGTGGCAGATTATCATGATTATTATAAAACAGATCGCGGCTACCATAAGCGCTCTTTAAATTCCAACGGCGGCTGGAATGTGATCGGCTGTATGTCCTTTATGAACCAGCCCATCCTTCAGTACAGCAATGAGATCCGCGGCGCAGTCCTTATCATGCACGGTGAAAAGGCACATTCCTGCTATTTCAGCCGTGATGCTTATGACGCAATGGTGAAGGATAACCCTTATACAGATAATAAGGAGTTGCTGATTATCCCGGATGCAGTCCATACAGATCTGTATGACGGCGGCAGAAAGGATGCGATTCCATTTGATAAGCTGGAGCAGTTTTTTCGGAAAATGTGAGATGACATATATGAGATTAAAATACGAGGAGGAAGACGATGTTAGGAAATTTTATATATTGTAACCCGACGAAACTTTATTTTGGCGAGGATTCCCTAGCCAGCCTGAATGAGGAACTGCCGAAATACGGACAGAATGTACAGCTTGTGTATGGCGGCGGGTCGATCAAAAAGAATGGCATCTATGACAAAGTCATGGAGATTTTGAAAGCAAATGGAAAAAATGTGTTTGAAGATGCAGGCGTCATGCCAAATCCAACGGTACAGAAACTGCAGGAAGGCTGTAAGATTGCCAGGGAGGGTAAGGTAGACCTGATTCTTGCGGTCGGGGGCGGCTCTGTCTGTGACTATGCAAAAGCAGTTTCCGTATCTGCATACTGTACGGAAGATCCCTGGGAAAAATACTATCTCCAGATGAAGGATGTGGACAATGAGATCATCCCGGTGGGATGTGTCCTGACAATGGTTGGCACCGGCTCTGAAATGAACGGCGGCGCGGTTATAACGAACCATGAGCAGAAGTTGAAGATCGGCCATGTATTTGACGAGAGGGTGTATCCGAAATTCTCCATCTTAAATCCGGTATATACCTACACGCTGCCCCGGTATCAGATGGTTGCAGGAATCTATGACATCATGAACCATATTACAGAGCAGTATTTCTCCGGGGAGGACGACAATACTTCGGATTATCTGATGGAAGGACTGCTGAGGTCTTTGATCCATTCCAGCAGGATTGCCGTGAAGAATCCTACGGATTATGAAGCAAGGAGCAATATCATGTGGATTGCGACATGGGCGTTAAATACCCTGGTGGCGAAAGGAAAATCTACAGACTGGATGGTGCATATGCTTGGGCAGGCTGTTGCGGCACATACGGATGCAACCCATGGCATGACACTTGCAGCGGTATCCATGGCCTATTACCGGTTTGTCTGTCCGTTTGGGCTGGCAAAGTTTAAGAAATTTGCCATGAACGTATGGGGCGTAAATCCGGAAGGAAAAAGTGATGAACAGGTTGCAGCGGAAGGTCTGCGGAAAATGGAGGCTTATATGGAGGAACTGGGCCTTACAATGCATCTGAAAGAACTTGGGGTAACAGATGAGATGCTTCCGGGGATCGTTGACAGCACGCTGGTCATGGATGGCGGTTATAAGGTGCCGGATAAGGATGAAATCAGGGAAATTTTAAAGAACAGCTTATAAAAGGCAGCACAAACCAAAGCGTTATCATGCTGTAGCGGGATGCTCTGGCATCCCGCTTTTAATAAGACATTCTGGTGTTGGCAAGAAATAAACATACAATATGGAGCTAATAATTATGCGCATTTTAGTATTAAACGGAAGCCCCCGTCCAAAGGGCAATACGAAACAGATGGTGGATGCGTTTCGGGAAGGTGCAGAATCAGCAGGACACAGGGTGGATGTAATCGATGTATGTAAGAAAAGGATTGCGGGCTGTCTGGCCTGCGAATACTGCCATACAAAGGGAAGCGGAGCCTGCGCGCAGAAAGATGATATGCAGGAAGTCTATTCCCTGCTGGGGGAGGCAGATATGTTTGTCATTGGCATTTCCTATGACAGCGCGCAGGCAAAACAGGGCAGGGAAAAACGGGACAGCCGGAGGCATTGAAACAATCCCGGCAATAGATACCATTAAATCTGTACGGGGAACGAGATGGAACATCCGGCCCGGTCGATCCAGGCTTGCCTTGATCGGCTGGATATTGGCTATGTGGATTTAATGCTTTTGCACAATCCTGATCCGAATGATGTGATCCCGTTTATTCAGGATTTAGGGATCGTGATGCAGGGTTGGTATCCGCTGGGTGGCAGAGGGCATATGGGAGAGCTGCTTGGCGATTCCGTAATCTCTGAAATAGCCGGAGCGCATGGCGTGTCTTCCGCACAGGTGATTTTACGATGGAATCTGCAAAAGGGCGTGGTGGTCATCCCCGGTTCCAGTAATCCCGATCATATCAGGGAAAATACGGAGATATACCATTTCAGCCTGACCGAGGATGAAATGGCACGAATAGATGCCCTTGACCGGGGCGAAAAACATGATTGGTATTAGGAGGAATGATTGTGAGAAAATTATTTGGTTTATGCGTATCTTTTCTGCTTGTGAGTGCTATGTTCAGCGGCTGCGGGGCTTCTCCTTCCAGTAATAATCCTGCTGCTGGATCAGGCAAGCAGCAATCGGAGGAAAATACAGAAACGACACTTTCAAACGAAACGGAGGATACTGAAAATATGGGTTCTAATTCTACAGCAAAAAATCTGGTTGTATATTTTTCCATGCCGGAAACTACGGGGCCTGAGAATATGTCGAGGGAGGAAGAACTCAGCACCGTGGTGATCGACGGCGAGGTTTTGGGAAATACCCAGTATGTTGCTTATATCATTGCAGAAAATACGGGGGCGGATATTTTCCGGATTGAGCCAGTTACACCATATCCGCTGGATCATTCGGAGCTTGAAGATATTGAGCAGCATGAAGCAAAAAACAATCTTAAAAATAGTAATCGATATTGGAATGACAGTCATGTCGCTGCTTCTTATGGCTTATGAATTGATTGGCGAAGCAGCCCATGAATGGCTAGGAATCGGGATGTTTGCTCTTTTCATCATCCACCATATTTTAAACCGGAAATGGAGTCGGTGTGTATTCAAAGGGAAATATACATTGTTTCGTATCTGGCAGACGGTTCTTGTCATTGGAGTCCTGATTACAATGACCGGTTCCATGTACGGTGGAGTGATTCTTTCCAAGCACGCATTATCATTTCTTCCAATCAAAGGCGGGCGGGGTTTTGCCAGAGAGATTCACATGGTTTCCGCCTATTGTGGATTTGTATTGATGTCACTCCATCTTGGACTACATTGGAGCATGATGATGGGGATGGCAAAACAGCTTGTAAAAGAAATCCCTACTGCTGGAAAATGGGTGCTTCATGGGATTGTTGCCCTTATCGCCGGGTATGGCGTGTATGCTTTCATACGGCGGGAAATCGGACATTATATGTTCTTACAAAATCAATATGTGTTTTTCGATTTTGAGGAACCGTTGATTTTCTTTCTGGTGGATTATATAGCAGTCATGGCTCTGTTTGTATGGGTGAGTTACTACTTTTCTAAGCGGCTGAAATACAATATCTAGTACAGCATTGCGTAATTAACGGTGAATACTGCACCTGCTATTTCTGCCAGCACTGCGTTGTCGTCAATCAACGATGCCACCGCATCGCCTCTTTCCTCCGTCTTGGCCGTAACTACATCATGTGCGGGCAATACACCGAGATTTATTTCCCTGAGCGCCATGTGCGCTACATCGCCCTGAACGATGGCGTTGACACGCTGAACCAGACCAACAGCATGGATATTACGCCGTTCAAGCACATCCTAAACGATATGTACGCCAAGGATATTTCCACCAAAATCAAGTCCACGCTCCATACCAAAGCAAAGCGCGGCGAATACCTTGGCGCACTCGACCCCTACGGCTACCTGCGGCATCCTGACGATAAGCACAAGCTGATTATCAACAAGGAAACCGCGCCGGTTGTCCGGCGAATGTTTGAAATGCGCGCGGCAGGGATGGGGTCAAAGAGCATTGCAACAACCCTGAACAACGAGGGTATCTTATCCCCCAAGGAATACACACGTTTCCGCAAACATAACCCGGAGCGTGACGGAGAATTTGAACGCCGCCATTTCTGGACACGGACTTATGTACAATTCATGCTGAAAAATGAAATCTATGTGGGGAGCATGGTGCAGGGGCGGCAGTACACGCCATCCTACCGCAGTAAGAAGCGGGAACCCCTCCCCAAAGAAGATTGGGTCGTTGTCCCTGCGGCAATAGAGGGCGGTAATTTTGTCAGACTGCCTTAACATAATTTCTGCTCCTTTCGTCGGCGGGCAGTCTGCCAATACAGGATTGCTTGAAGCTATTATAGTGGCTTCCCGTTCATTCTTCAACATCTTTTTCTGCTTTTTCCTGTTCCATAAGGCGCAGAACCTTGTGGGGCAGGCTCCTTTCTCCGTCATAACTTCCCGTAAAGCGGTAGAGCGTCTTGCCGGATTTTATCGCCACTTCCTGTTTTGGCATTTCTTGATATAGCGGATTTTTCACCACGATATGCCCGTCCTTGATTTTCCGTTTCCTTTCCATTCCCTTCCCGTCCTTTCTATGTTTATTAAAGTGATAAGTTTCGGAGCAAGCATAGGAAACGGGTACCCATTTCCGTAAATCTGCTCGTCCGCGCTATGGCTTGCCGGACAGATTTTGCTTGTTGGGAGGAATCCCAAACCCTCTTGAAAACCCACTCACTACCTACAACACCGCACAGGGCAGTTTTGACGAAATTTTGAGAGAAATTCTTCAAAAAGTTTTCCTTGTTTCTTAATACGGGCAAGTTTTAGAAATGCCAAACAAAATCATAAAAATTTACGCCTGTTTCCAATCTTTTCAGAAAGAAAACAGGCGTATTATTGCGTCCTAATTATTTTTTGATGTGCGGTCTATCTCCTGTCGGTAAAAGTCAATTTTATCATCCAGTTTTGCCATGTGTTCCTGTAACTGTCTTATTTGCTCATTTAGGGCTTCCCTATGTACAGTCAGCATTTCCATTCTCTCACGTAGAGTGGGGTCTCCCGCCGCCCGCAGTTTTGCATAATGCTGTATCTCCTTAATCGGCATACCCGTATCTTTCAGACGCTTGATAAATTCAATCCATACAAGGTCTTTATCCGAATAACAGCGGCGGTTACTGGAATTGCGCCCCGGCGTAATTAAGCCCTCATGTTCATAGTAGCGCAGGGTATGTATTCCTAAATCTGTAAGCCTTGAAAATTCACCTATGGAGTATTCCAAAAAATCACTTCCTATCCTCTTGACATAGAGTTTACTCTACATTGTATGCTTGCATTATAACATAAGCATCTACTCATAGCTATTAAAAATCAGTATACTACTCGCCTTGAATAGTATACTGATTTTGATTGCACCCTGTATGACATCTACCCTATTTCAATTTGTTGGTTGATACTGTTTTATGAGTAGCCATCATACGACGGCTTTTTTTCTTTGCCGTCGTCCGGCAGATGTTGGTTGTATCATTACTTATTTTTGATTGTTTTTTTAGATATTAAAATCAAGACAGAAAACAATCCACAAAAGAACAAACTCATAAGGCTAATAATGCTTTCTCCAAAGGTGGCAGAATAATAGCCGGAAATATTGAATGTAGCAGTAATAGGATAGCAAGCCGAAAGAACATCGCATATACTTGTGAATAATCCTGCAAAAGAATAAATTACTGTAAAAATCAAAGCAAGCCAATAGCCTTTCTTTATTCTTGATACAAACGCAATAACAGGTGCAATAGCAAAGAAAATCCCAATGCCGTCAAGTAAATAGATTTTAAAAAAACTTAAAATCATTTTGATAGACAAGCCCCTAAAATGCAAAATAACTTCAACTAAAAATGTAATGCCGAAAAGCAGCAAATAAAAGAATACGCTAAACGCAAAAGTAATAAGTAATTTTGCAATCGTCATTTTAGCTTCACTTATAGGAATTAAACGTAATGATTTAATAGTATCTTCTTGTTCTTCACGACAAATCATATAGCTCCCCAAAAGCGCAATAACCGCAGGAAGAACAAAAAAAGTTGCTAAAGACTGTGCTGCGTTCATAAACCACCCTGCGTCATCTATATAGCGTTTTTCCCCAAAAGAAAACTGCCCTTGAGTAAAAACAATAATTGCAGCCATAATAACTGCGAATATGGCGACCAACACAATTTTTGAACGTCGGAGTTTTTGATGTTCTGCCCAAATCAATTCTTTCATCATTCAATCACTCACTTTCTATGCTTTAAGGAAATGTATGCAAATACGATAGAAACAATAGTCCATATACCGATACAAAAAAGCGCAGCCGGAATATTGACTTCCTGTGCCAAAATAACACCAGGAATATCTCGCATGATAATTGCTGTTGCACTGGATAGAGGGTGTAGGTACATATTAACCATAAGCAAAATAAAGCTAAGAAAGGTGTAAACCAGTGTCACACATACAGGGAGTATATAGTTCTTCCCGGCAGTTGCAACCGCTAAAAGTGGTAATATGGAAAATGCGGTAAGTATAGCGATTTCAATACATTTCTTAAATAGATAACTGATACTATTCCATTCAAAGGTTATATAACCGGGAAGCATACCGAAAAATACAGACGCTATGGCTGTAAGCAACATAAAACAAACGGAATAAGACAGTACAACAATAAATTTGCTAAAAAAATATCCTGTCTTGCTAATCGGTATAATCCACAACTGTTTGAGCATATCGTTTTGATTTTCGTCATACATGAGCATAGTAGAAACCAAACCCAATACAACAGGAAGTATAATCCAAGCTGTATAGCTGAATGTAGTCCATTTATAAAATTGTAATGGTTCAATAACTGTTTTATCAGCACTTCTGAAATAAAAGACTGCAAGAAGTGGCATGAAAAGAGCGGATAACAGCATGAACACAATAAATTTTTTTCGACGCAGTTTAAAAAACTCTGCCTGTATCAGCCTAAGCAATTCCTTCTCCTCCTGTGATTTTTTTGAAATAGTCCTCTAATGTATCATTGCATAGCTGAGAACTGATAACAGCTATATCCTGTACCACAAGAGCTTTATTGACAGCAGCCATATCCAACGAAGTGTCATAAATCCGCAGGGTGTGTTCGTCCTGTACGGAATATTCGGTAACCCCAAACTGCCTTTCCAAAACAAGAGAAGTTTTCGGTATATCAGAAACTTGCAGAAGTATATACTTACTGTTTTTCTTTTGCAGCTCATTCATGCTGTTTTCTTCCAGTAGTACACCATGGTCAATAATGCCGATGTCATCAGCCAGTAGTGCAATTTCGGACAGAATATGACTGGAAATAAGAATTGTTTTTCCACGCTCGATACTTAAAGTCTTAATAAAGTCCCTTACTTCTGCAATGCCTATCGGGTCAAGACCGTTTGTAGGTTCATCTAAGATTAGCAGTTCCGGGTCATGTAAAATAGCATTTGCTATTCCAAGACGCTGCTTCATTCCAAGAGAATACTTGCTAAACAATTTTTGGTCCCGATAAGGCAGACCGACAATCTCCAAGGCGTTTTTTACTGCATTTGGCGCAGCAGTACCGCGCAGTTTTGCAAATATCTCCAAGTTTTCCGTACCTGTTAAATTCGGATAAAAGCCGGGTGTTTCAATAATAGCACCAATCCGGGGATATACTCTTTTTTCCCTCCCTTTGATATTTTGACCGAATACGTCTACTTCGCCGGAAGTAATATCGGTCAACCCCAAAATCATTTTCATAATTGTGGTTTTACCCGCCCCATTACGCCCCAACAGCCCATATATCTGTCCTTGTTTCACATGGATATTAACAGAATTGACTACCGTTTGCTCTCCATAAGTTTTTGTCAGTTGTTTTGTTTCAATTACATATTTATTCATCATATATCCTCACTTTCAATAGGTCTGTTTCCGCAATGCAAGTACGGAAGCAATGGCTGAAATACTTCCAATTACCAAAAGAGAAATTAAACAGATATTCGGAGAAATAGTTATTTCTATTCCTCCCGCCCATTTCTTAACCATTTCTGCTGCGTCAGATGAAATATAGGGATAAATTCCCATAACACTCGCCAGTGGGTGCAGTCCCATAATCCCCGACGGAATAAGCACGACAGGCACAAGATAAAGTAATGCAGCCCCAATCGGTAGAACATATCCCTTTGCCAATGTTGCTAAAAAAATAACGGGGAGCATTGCAAGTGGAACTAACACGCCACCAGCTAAAAATAATAATCCCGCCTGTAAAATTGTTTCCGTATTCAAATCTGTAAAGCCGCCTGCAAGAAAGCCGCCAAGAATACAGATTGCAAAAGTAAGCAGACATAGTGCTAATGACATAAAAATTACCACTGCTATCTTTGAAAAATAAAGTTGCGTTTTGGAAATCGGAATAATCAGAAGTCCTTTTAAGGTATCATTTTTCTGTTCATCAAAGAACAATGTGGTTGCAAACATACTCAACACAATAGGCAGAAACAAACTTGTAAGGTTCTTAAATGCCAATGTGTATAAATCACTAAAACTATTCATTAGTGAGCTACTTCTTGATATACTGAAAGCACGTTCAACTGCGAATATTCCTAAAATTGCAGTTAGAATAAAGATACCTAAGACTGTTTTATTGCGTTTCCATTTCAGCATTTCAGTAGAAATGATAGTCATTGTCTCTTCCTCCTTTCTACCTCCCATTATATAGTATTAACCTTGCCATAACCTTGCCGAAACCTTGCTTTTTTCTTGTTTTATAACAGGAAAGCCCCGCATTATTTACAGGGCTTTGGGAAGCAATATAGTAAATACAGTCCCTTTATCAGAGCTGTTTTCAGCGGTAATGGTTCCTTTGTGAACACTGATAAGCTCTTTTACAATCGCCAGTCCTAAACCATTTCCCTTTGCAGACCGCGACTGGTCGCACTGGTACATTCTTTCAAAAATATGTGGCAGCTTGTCGGGAGCTATTCCTTTTCCATTATCTGAAATTATAATTTTAGCTTGTTGTATATCTTCACAAATATGCAGTGCCATTTTATCTCCCGCACTGTGGATAATAATATTTTGAAAAAGATTGTTAAGTACGCGGGTATATGCGTTTACATCTATGCGAATAAAATACTCTGTTTCGGGTATGGCAAACTCATACTCAAAATGATTGCTTTCTAAGACGGGAATCCAGTCCGCTATAATGTTGCGGGATAACTCGTTAAGGTCAAATTTTTCAAAATGAAAAATCTGCTCTCCGGAATCCAGTTTTACCCATTCAAACAAATTTTCCACAAAGGATTTCATATAGTGGGCTTTTTCATGCGCGACATGGATATATTCGTCCTTTTCTTCTCCAATAACAATTTTGTTTTCAACCGCTTCTAGATAACCTACAAGAGAAGCAAGCGGGGTCTTTACATCATGTGAAAGACTTGTCATCAGCCGTTTATATGCCTGTTCAGATTGTCTTTGCCGTATAAGCCGCGCCTGGCTGTTTACTGCTATTTTGTTAATGTCATAGCAGATTGTTTTTGTCATATCGTTTTCGCCTGCTAAAATACGTCGGTTCAAATTCCCGCCCTTTATATCCTCTAAGGCGTCTTTTATCAGCGCAAGCTGTGTCCGCACACGCCGTAAGAGAAAAAGGAGATACATAATAATAAGCAGCATAAGGGCTATCGCTATGAAAAGATAAACATTTATATCCATGTTACGCCTCCTTGTTAAAACGGTAGCCGACACCCCGGACAGTTAAAATGTAAAAGGGGTGGTCGGGGTCTGGCTCAATCTTTTTCCTTAATTTGCTGATAAAAGACATAATATTGCTATCATCAAAAGCGTATTCTTCCTCCCATACCTGTGAATAAATTTGTTTTTTGGTAAATACCCGTCCCTTGTTGGAAGCAAGAAAGAGAAGTAAATCAAATTCTTTCCCTGTAAGCGAAACAGGAATATCTTTGACCGTAACTGTACGGTTTAATTTGTCAATTACCATATCTTTCAACGATATGCTATCTATGTCTACCGTAAAGGGATTTAAGGTGGTATATCGCCGGATAAGGGAATTGACACGCGCCATAAGCTCGTTAATACCAAATGGCTTTGTTAAGTAGTCGTCTGCTCCAAGTCGCAGACCGAAAACCTTATCTTCTTCGTTGCTTTTTGCAGTAAGCATAAGCACCGGGATATTGCTTGTATCTCTAATTTTTTGGAGAATCTGAAACCCGTCTATATCCGGCAGCATTACGTCCAAAATAATAAGGGAATAGCTATCTTTATTTTCATCAATCAGACGAACCCCCTCAATACCGTTATATACAGTTACGGCTGATAAATTTTCCTGCTCTATACATTTTTTCATAAGAGCGCAAAGCTCTTTATCATCATCTATAATTAAAACTTTATTCATGGTGCAGCTCCTTTCCTTGTTTTGTTCTTCCGTCAATCGGTTTTTCTGCGTCTTTTGGTATCAGCCACATATATCCAAGTTTTGAAACACCCGGTATGCGGTTTTCTCTGCAAAGTACCTGTACCCGCCGTTCAGAAATTCCCCATTTCTTCGCTGCTTCGGGGCAAGACATATATTCCATAACACCCAAGTCCTTTCTACAAATCATATCAGCATAATTATAGTCGGACATACGAATAATAGCAAGAATATAAATATGAATTATTATGGCTAATTAGCGGAACTGTATAGACATATCCAAGAAGAAAGGGGAGTCATTTCACATTTTTTAACAATTCCTTTTTTTACAATCTGCAGTCCACTACTGTAAATTACCGTTCTGAATGCCATTGCAGTAAATCGTCCCTTCCGTCTTCTTTAAGTTTCTCAACTACATATTTAAGCCATTCTTCTGGTGTTGGCATTTCACCAGCACAAGGTATTGCTTTCCACTGATCCTGTTTTTCCGGATCAGGGTCATTCATCCCTTGTCTTATCCTCTCTGAAATGCTCCTCTTCATTTCAGATTCCATAATGCCGCGTTCTTTTTGCCCATTTGCCAAAAATTGTTTCCTGTTCTGCCATAAATCTGCCTCCTGACTTGACAAGTATTATCCCCTGTTAACTGTTGGTCATAATCAATCCGTATGTTCCTTTTGGGAAACCACCTATCTACCAATCGTGACTATTATAGTACCCTTTTGGGAATCCGCTGACTGACGAGCAAAAACGGCTCCTGCTCGACCTTATGAAAACAATGTGAAATCCCGTTGATTCTCAAATTGTCAGAATCAGCGGGATTTCTTTGAGGGGATTTGTACTTTTTTATTTTACCTTGCGAATTTTTGATACCGTAAAAATAGGGATTGACTTTTTCATGAAAAGATGTTAAATATATCTATGTGCTTGTCAGAGGACTTGCAATCAATATGATTGTTGAAGTGGGATAAGATCCAATGGATTTTATCCCACTTTTTTAATTTAAAGGAGGTTTTATGTTATGAATCCCAAAGCAAAGCAATTATGCAGCTATATCTTTCCGGCTGTAGGAAGCCTGTTTGTCACTTATCTGTATAATGTCATGGATGGTATTTTCGTAGGTCAGGGAATTGGTTCAGCTGCTTTAGGCGCTGTCAATATCGGCGTTCCATTCATTACATTCGCTGTAGCCATTGTTTCAATGTTCCCCATGGGAGGTGCCACTATTATTGCCATCAGAATGGGACGGGATGACAAGGATGGGGCAAATAATGCTTTCATGACAGCCTTAACACTGTCTGTCCTGACAGCGGTTATTCTGACAGTTGTTGGAACTGTTTTTTCACAGCAGATCGTGGATTTAAGCGGCGCACGTAAGCTGGGGGAGGAAATGCGCAGGATGTCGACAGACTATCTTTTTTACTATTCCGCATTTTCACTTCCCATGCTGATGAGCAACTGCCTTTCCGTATTTGTCCGGAATGACGGTTCCCCTACTCTATCCTTTGTGGGTATGTGTACAGGGGCAGTATCCAATATCTTTCTTGACTGGCTTTTTATTTTCCCGCTTCAGATGGGCGTGATTGGGGCTGCTGTTGCCTCCGGATTGGGACAGATTGTCTCACTTCTGGTTCTGCTGTCCCATTTCATCCGTAAACATGGAAATCTCCGAATTCGGCGTTTTACAATACAGCCTGTGCTGATCAGGAAGATCTGCAAACGCGGCGCTCCCGAAGCTGTCACACAGCTTACTACCCCGGTTACAGCCCTGTGTTATAATTTGGTTCTTGCCGGTCTAGTAGGCGATATTGGGGTATCCACCTACAGCGTCCTAAGTTTTATCTATTCTCTGGCAAATGCAGTTCTTTCTGGTGTGGCACAGGGATTACAGCCGCTTTGGGGCAACAGTTATGGAAAACAGGATACAAAAGAAATCAACGACTATTTTCGCTTTGGCATGACAATCAATCTTATGCTGTCAGTTCTGGTTTCTGCAGTTCTGATTCTCTTTGATGAACCAGCCATCCGCATTTTCAGCCAAGACATGGAGCTGATCAATGCAGCATCCAAAGCATTGCCGGTTTTTGCCCTGTCCTTTATTCCCATGGCTTTAAATCTGGTCTACACCTCACTGCTTTATTCCACGAAAAGGACAAAGCAGTCGGATATCATTGCCATATGCAGGGGAATCGTAATAAAAGCAATCGCCATATTCTGTATCCCTATTATATTCGGAAGCAACACAATCTGGGCAGCCCCGCTCGTTGCTGAAATGATTACATTTGCCATTGCGGTTATCCTTACCAGAAAAACAAAGCTGATTTATCAATAGATTACTTAGCAGGTTTCTGTTTCATAAGGAAAAATAACCTTTTTAAACTTTTTTATTTTGCCTTACAAGGGGGTTCAAATCAGTTAGAGGGGTTCAAATTACATTATAAGAACAGCTCACTATTTCAGAACATAAAAAGAAAAGGCTTCCAGCAAATTATCGAATCTGCCGAAAGCCTTTATTTCAAGCGTTCTTTATACATTTTAGGAAACTGGATTGTATCAAAATGCGGTTTTACATATCAATATAGACATCGACCTCATTCCAGCCACGTTGTATGTTGTATCCATCATCTTTCTTTTACCTCCCGACCATCTCAGAATCCATACCTCGTGCGGCAAAATGGCTCCACAGGTTTTACCCCGCATGAATATCTTACCGGAGAATCCACCGCCGCACAAGGATACGGCAGGCCGAGAGACTTTCTGTTATTTGGAACCGCTGGCAGCTGGAACGGCTTCTGACATAGCGCGTCTGACTGCCAGCTGTTCCAGCGTCTTTCCCAGGTCCTTTTCTCCCGAAAAAAAGCTGGTGACGCGATAAATTGTTTTCCCGATCCGCACCTCTTTGTAGGAGCTTGTCGGGGTTGTCTGTTTGGTCATAAAGACGCGTCTCCGTTCAAAAACTGTTTTTCACATACCGGCTGCGCGGTATTCCTGTTCCAGCCGGGTCCCCACAAACAATGACAGTGAGAGATAAACGCTATCCTTGTATCACTAACCAAATCAAATTATAATAGAGGTAGATATTTTTTTGAAATGTCCGAGCGTTGTAACATCTCACCCCGATTTTCAAGGAAATTTTTTGACTGCTGTAACATTTCGTGGACATTTGGGTTTTACAATAGCCTTATCAAATATGGAGGTGATACAGCTATGGCATGGCTTTTTGAGAATGGCACCAGCGCCATTGTACTTTCCCTCAATCCCGACAACGCAATTGCGGAAGATCGCCCCGCCGAGATCCATGCACTTCAAGCAGAAAACCCACTGGATAAACGAGGCCTTTTCATAAAGACTGATTGAGGGAACCGCAGACCGTCAGAAACTTATCAATGGAAAAGACGTTATCGTTGATAATTCCGCAGGAACGATTACCTATGATGAAAGAAAATGTTTCCAACTTTAACATGACCTGTATTGTAGATGTGGAAAGGGATCGGCTTACGGACTTTAAGAATAAGATTTTCCAGTTGGCGGAAAATCATGGAGGGATAGAAGTTTTCAAGTTACTATTCACAGTCAGATAAAAACAATGGAGTAAATTTCCCTTTATCAGAAAATTATGTGTTCCGCAACACGGGACATTTGCCTGTTATACTATCTGCAAAAAGCAAAGGAAGTGAGGATATGAAACAGATTTTAATTGTCGAGGATGACAGTTTTTTGAATAAGATGTTAGCCTATAACCTGACCGCAGACGGATACGGCGTGACTTCTGCCCTAAATGCCAGAACCGCAGCCGATGTCCTGCGCCAGCGGGAATTTGATTTAGTGCTGCTGGACATCAATCTGCCGGACGGGAATGGTTTTGAACTGTGCAGGCTGATAAAGCCCCAGCACCAGGACACCATCGTAATCTTCCTGACCGCTAACGATCAGGAGAGCGACCAGATACGGGGCTATGAGATGGGCGCGGTGGACTACATCACAAAGCCCTTTGTGATCGGGGCCTTGCAGCGGAAAGTCAAAGCCATGTTCGCCATGCTGGAACATCACAAACCGGCCAGGGACATTTACGACGACGGGAGGCTGTTTCTGGACTTCTCGGAGCAGACGGCTTCCCTAAACGGCAAGCCCCTGACCCTATCCCCGATGGAGTACAAAATGTTGAACCTGTTCCGCAAAAATCCCCGGCAAGTACTGACCCGTGGGCAGCTTCTGGAAAAGCTGTGGGATATAGACGAGAAGTTTGTGGATGAACACACCCTGACAACCTCCATCAGCCGGATTCGCGGCAAGATCGAATCTGACGGCGGCGCGCCCTACATCAAGACCGTTTACGGCATGGGCTATCAGTGGACGGGAGGCGAGGCGAAATGAAGTTTCAAAACCTATCAGTAAAGCGGCTGTTTGGCCGGGTAGCAATGGGACTTGTCCTCTCTATGTCCGGGATCACCATAGCCCTGTTTTTTGTGACAAAACAGGCAGCGGTGCTGCTGACTGGCGGGGCGCTGCTGCTATGCGCCCTTGTGGGGATTTTTGTACTGACGCAGGCGTTTGGAAAACGGCTGTCACAGTTTACCGCTGACCTGTGCCAGACCTTAGACCACATGATCGCCGGGAACGAAGCGCCCCAGCGCCCGGAGGACCGTGAAACCCAGCTTGCCAGAATCGGACACCGGCTGGCAAGGCTCTATCAGATCATGCAGGAGAACCGCCGTCTTGTGGACGAGGAACGGCAGGAGTTACAGACCCTTGTATCGGATATTTCCCATCAGGTGAAAACGCCGGTAAGCAATCTGAAAATGGCGACGGACACCCTGCTGGAAAAGCCCATGACCGAGGCGGAGCGCACTGACTTTATCCAGGGAATCCGCAGCCAGACGGATAAGCTGGACTTTCTCTTTCAGGCCCTTGTGAAAACCTCCCGGCTGGAAACGGGCGTGATCCAGTTGGATAAGAAACCGTGCCGCCTCTTTGATACCGTGGCGCAGGCCATGAGTGGGATCGTGTATGCAGCGGAGAAAAAGGAAATCGCCGTATCTGTGGACTGCCCGGAGGATTTGACCGTTTCCCATGACAGCAAGTGGACATCCGAAGCCCTCTTTAACCTGCTGGACAATGCGGTGAAGTACTCCCCGGCAGGCGGGAAAATCGCTGTGTCGGTGGTACTGTGGGAAATGTATGTGGAAATCAAAGTAGCCGACACCGGCAAGGGCATTTCCGAAAGCAAGCAGGCCTCCATCTTTCGGCGCTTCTATCGTGAGGAAGAGGTGCACGAACAGCAGGGCGTTGGCATTGGCCTGTATCTGGCCCGCAAGATCGTAACGCGGCAGGGCGGCTATATCAAAGTGGTTTCGGAGCCGGGCATGGGTTCGGAATTTTCCATTATGCTGCCGACAAAATAGAATGCGGCGGATGGCCATTCCCGGCTAGAACGAAAAATCACTATAAATGAGCTTTTAGACTACCTCCTTATTGCGCTGGCTGTTTTAGTGGCTGCCGCCGTTGTTATATACAATATATTCCATATTTCTATCACACGAAAAGTTCAAGAGTATGGACAATTACGAACCATCGGTATGACTTCAAAACAAATGAAGCAGTTAATTATGCGAGAGGGTCGCCGAATTGCATTACCAAGCATTGTTGTAGGGATAATAGCAGGTGCGGTTTTGGGCTATATTATTCTGCCGGAGGGGTGGAATACTCTAAACTTTTTGAAAGCAGCTCTATTTTCCTTTGTATTTGGAATTTTGACAGTATCACTTAGCATACATTCACCTGCAAAAATAGCGAGTAAAACCTCGCCCATGAAGGCTTTGAGATTTTCAAGTTACTCAATAGACAAATCAAATAAAAGAAACCGTAGATACAGGATTACTCCTTTGAGATTAACTATTTTGAATTTAGGCAGAAGTAAAAAGAGAAGTTTTTTGACGGTTTTATCGCTGGGCTTGTGCGGAGTAATACTAATTAAAAGCGGTATTTTGCTGGCAGTTGGTCTTACCAGACGACAACTTTGTAAAACACGCATTTTTGAGGGTGAAGCATTGGTTATTGGCTCTATCTTAATTGCCTCTCTAATTGGTATTCCTGTCGGTTATCTTGCAGCGAACACTTTTAGAATCACAGGCGCGGTTGAACAATACATTTTCCCGTTCAAAGAATATAGTATATTCTTAGTCGTATTGATTGTAATAGATATACTGTTAGAATTTATCTTGAATCGTTCCATGAAAAAACAATCTCTGATTGAACAAATGCGGGCGATGGAATAAGCGTATAAAATTGGGAGGATTTATCTATGGATAACGATAAAAGAAAATTAACAGAAAAAGAATTGAAGCGTAAAGATGGCTTTGAAAAAATAAGCTCTGAAAGAAAATCGAATTATCTGTTGTCGGAACTATTGACATGAGCGATACGGACTATAACGGAACATATTTCTTTGTCCCGGCAAATGTACTATCCGAGATATATCCAGAGAAGAAAAATTTTATCGCTGTATTTGTTATAAATGCACATGAAAATATT
Organism: Lachnospiraceae bacterium; assembly: GCA_009911175.1. Next base: position 155,655 of record QXWX01000001.1, read on the forward strand.
TCTATTATTCAAGGAAACGCCTTAGACTTGTCCGATTTCGTTACATGTCACACCCTGACCAATCACTACGCTGATTGGTCAGGAGGATGCACATAAAAGCTGGGATTCAGGCCGTCCATTGCCGTAGGCAATTTTAAATGACGGCCTGAGTTACAGGGCACGCCTGGTCAAGGTGTGACCTGTAACCCGATTTCCCAGACAGTCAGTATGACATTACGCATACTTTGACGTTAGAAAAGCAGTGTGCTATAATATCCCTCGTATGAAAAGGGGGAACGCCTATGTACCGGGTTGCCATCTGTGATGATGAACCACACGCCGCAGAGCAGAATGAAGCCATGCTCTGCCATATCCTGGAGGACAGGAACCTGAAACGCGATATTGATTATTCCATCCATTGTTTTTCCTCCCCTGTGCCTTTGCTTGCACAGATGGAAAAACAGCCGTCCGCCTTTCACCTGCTCCTGCTGGACATTAAGCTGAAAAACGACAACGGGCTTTCCCTTGCCGCGCATCTGCGGGAAATAGACGCGGACTGCTCCATTATCTATATCACCGCTTACCGGGATTATGTTTTCGACTGCTTTGACACCCGCCCGCTCCACTACCTGCTCAAACCGGTAGACCAGGAAAGGCTGGCAAGGGTAATTGAACGGGACTTACAGGAAAATTACCACCCGGAACAGATCAGGCTTCTGGTGGATGGCTGCTGGCAGACTGTGGATGCACGGAACGTCCTCTATGCAGAAGCTACCAGCCATAAATCCGCCGTCCACCTGCAAGGGGGAGAGGTTTTGTATATCAACCAGAATTTTTCCGACCTGCTCCCCCGCCTGAATGGGAAACGGTTCTGCCGCGTCCATTTCAGCATCCTTGTGAACCTGGAACACGTTTACCGCCTGGCGGACAGCGCCCTCACGCTGGATGACGGCCGGGAGCTTCCCGTCAGCCGCTCCCGGAAGAAAGAAGTCAAAAAACAGTATATCGCTTTCATCAAATAAAAAAAACAGTCCTTTCCGGTTCACAAAAGGGCTGGTTTTTTTATGCCATTGGATACAGCAAATCATTCAGCGCAGAAATCCCGCCGCAGGCAGCGGCTCCGGTTCTACAAAAAGCCCTGTCATTCTTCCGGCATCTGCAAAGCTGTGGCGGCAGAAAACATTCCAGAAGGAAATTCCAGCAGCAGCTCGCTCTGATATTTCTGTGCCACGGCCTGCACTGCTTTCAGGCCATAACCGTGAACCGTCCTGTCTGCCTTTGTCGTGCGGCACAGGCCGGTTTTTTCATCATATTTTACCGGGCCGAACCGTGGATTCTCCACGCCGATGTATAAATGCGCTCCCCGGATGTGTATGCTGACCCGGAGCCATTTTTCCGCCCCTGCGGGTGCAAGGGCGTTGGCATCCAGGGCATTTTGCAGCAGGTTCATCAAAACAGTGCAAAGCTCTGTATCTGGAAACGGCAGCGTTTCCGGCGCGCTCACCTCATGCTCCACTTTAATCCCCTGCTTCTGTGCGCGGGCCAGGATCGTGGTCAGGACTGCGTTGATGGCCGGATGTGCAACGTATACCATAGCAGGAACCGCCTCCACATCCGACAGCAGGCCGTCCAGATATGTTTCCAGCCTGTCCCATGCCCCAGCCTGGGACAGTTTCTGCATGACGGTGTAATGATTTACAGTTTCATGCCGCATCCTGCGGAGTGATTCATCGCTCTCCTGAACCACCGCAAGCTGTTCCTGGGCCATGCTTTCCCGCGCGGCCAGCACCTGCATCTGTGTTTCCCGCGCCGCCAGAAAGCGAAGCTGAGACAGTACGCTCACCAGAAAACAAAGCAATAACACAAAGGCGCTCCACCAGTACAGCGGGAGGTCTGGCTGGTGCCAGGTGATTTCTGAAACGAGCCACTGCATATAGGGTAGCAGCCCGCCGCCGCACAGCCCCGACACCGACAGCAGGCTCGCCGCACCGATTCCGGCGGCGGATAACAAAAGCCCCGGCAGGAACAGGCGGAATACCTGGTTTTCATCCCGGTATTCCAGTACGGCGCACACCACAAGCGCCGCCACAGTCAGATAAAACACTTCCCCCATCCGGGAGCCGACCATGGAGAACGCAGGAACCACCGTCTGAAACCCCGCGACTACAAAATAAGCCAGCCCCGGCAGAATGGCAAAAGGCAGGAACAGCTTCCGCCATTTTTTCATATGCAGCAGCAGAAAGAGCGGCGGGAGGGCGAACAGCGCCGCCCTGGACAGGCAAAGCCACGGCCCATAAATTTCCGGGGGAAGGATATACCCGCCCCGGCTTTGTGCATGGAAATAAAATGCCTGGGTCAGCGCCGCAAAACCAAGCAGCAGAACCGGCCAGTCACAGTGTCCCTCTGTCAGCCCAAAGAAAAACAGCCCAAGGACAAGCAGCGACACCACGGCAAAAACGGCTGCCGGGAGTGTGCTTTTCGCCGTATAAGCCCGCTCAGTTTCTCTCGTTACGCCGCTGTCCGTAAGGAACAAAAGCGGGAGCGGCTCCTCTGCTTCCTTTGCTGTTTCCAATGTCACCGTTTTTCCAGCACAGTCTTTCGGCAGCATAAAGACGGCATTGCCCAGCGTTTTCCCGTCCCATGCCTCCATACGGCCTAACATCTCCCCGTCTAAAAACACTTCCGCTTCACCCGTGTGCCTGACTTCCAGCATCGGACGCCACTGGCTCTCCCATTCGGGAAGCGTCACCGCCAGCGTCAGTGCGCCGCCATATTCATAGCCTGTCTCCAGCGTCATCTTGCCGCCATTGACGCTTGCTTCCAGTATGAGCCGTTCCCGGCGTGGAGTAACCTCTGATGCCAAAAGCCCTGTCATTGCCAGCGCACAGATTAGAAATACCGCCCCTGCCAGCCATCGGGGTATTGCCCCTTTCCGTTTCCAAAGCAGCATATTTCCTACCTCCTGCAAATTCTCTGCTATTAGCGTAAAGGGTTAAGCGGCCAGTGTCAAGAACAGAAAACTGCAAAGTAGGTAAAAAAATTGCAAAGTAGGAAAGCTCCCTTGTTATCCAAATCCAATTTTTTGTATGATGTGCAATAGAGAAGTATAAACGGGGAGAAACAACTCCCCCCCACCAAATATTGACAGGAGGAAAAAAGGATGAGAAAAAAGTTGTGTAAATATCAGTTTTTTACACTTCTGCTGGGAGTGCTGTTCTGGATGATGCCGCTTGCGGTACGGGCGGAGGAGCCGGCAGACGGAGGGGATAAATCCAATGGGTTTATTTTTAATGAGGACGGGTATGACCCTGCGAATCCGGACGCCTATCCCTTGAAACTCCCGTCGGAAGAGACCGTCTATACGGCAGGAGGGGGACAGATCATCTGGACGCCGGAAACGGATTCGGCCGGAAATGTGGTCAGCGGCAGGCTGACACTGAGGGATGCGGTCATTCAAAATACTTATAGTGGAGCTACTTTTGAAAATTATGGGAGCGGAATCTGGATGTGTGTGCCTTTTGAACTGGTACTGGAAGGGGAGAACCGGATTACTTCTCAGGGCCGCGGGATCTTTCTGACTGACAGCAACAATTCCGGCATGCGGACTCTGAACGTACGTGGTACCGGGTCCCTGACCATCGACAGCCAGATGGAAGGAATCCGCACAGACGGCGCTGTAACATTGGACGCCGTGAACCTGACGGTTACCTATGGCTTCGCGTCAGGGATCATTACGGAATACGGGGACATTGTAATCCAGAACGGAAGCCGGGTGACTCTGAAAAACAGCGCGGGTATTACCGTGTCTTCCGCTGCGGTGAGAACAAATAACATCGGTGATGTGAGCATAAGAAACAGCCACGTGATCGCAGTCAACAGCGCCGGAACCGCAATCAGCGCAAATGGTAATGTACTGTTTGAATCCAGCCAGGTCAGGGCTCTCGGCAGCGCAGGGTATGAAGGCATGATCACATTTGGAAACGGCAAGAACTTTACTGTAAACGGCGGTTCCTTATATGTGAAAAATAATCAGACCCCAGGCTATGATATCTACCCCGACCCTAATAGTGTGAAATGGGAGAACAGCGCCGTGATATACTGCGGAGGCCCCTATAATTATCTGATCCAGAAGGGGGATAATATCCAGTATGCCGATTGCGTCTATGACGAAGCGTCCGACCAGATCACATCTGTGGGCAACGGAAATGTATATGGAAATGTGGTTTGGAACGAGCATATCCGTTTCCCGCTGGGAGCGGACCAGCGACTGTATATCGGCATGCTTGGAAGTACCCTGACGATTCCAGAAGGGACAACGGCAGTGATCCCGGACGGAGCCACGCTGCGCAACAGCTACGGGGGAACGGGAGAAATCGGCGTACTGACCAATTATGGAACATTGAATGTATCAGAGGGAGGGACACTCTATAATTTCGACGGGGCTAACGGCAGCCGCGGGGTACTCACCAGGAATTACGGCGAGATCAATCTGGCGCCGGGAGCTACATTTTTTAATGCCTCTCTGTTGGAAAATAAGGGCACGATCAATGCCGACGGAACCTTATGCAGCATTCAGGTCAATTTTAACGGCGATCCGTACAATGGTGTGATTCAGAATGAAGGGACGATCAACGGATTGGTGAATATAAGAGAATCCGGTCAGGTCAGATATCAGGCGGAAGGCAATGCCGTATTAAGGAATGGACAGACGCTGGAACTGGGGGCGGGAACTGCCAACAATGGGGCCTGGGGGACTGTCCTGGAGATTCCGGCGGGAGGAAAGCTGACGATAGAGGAAGGGGCCGTTGTAGACGCAAAAACACATGTTACGAACGAGAACCTGTCGATATATCTGAAACTGGGAGACACTCTGGTCGTAGACGGAATCCTTCTGCTTCCGGAGGACCTTTCTGAGGAAGAACGGAACCGCCTGGCCGAAACTATAGGAGGAACCGGAACGGTGCAGACAGGAAATACAGTCAATTTTATCATTACATTTGATCTTGGAGATGGTACGGTTGAAAAACGGCTTCTGCCGGAGGGGAGTACGTTTACTTTGCCGCCTGACCCGGTGAGGAGCGGCTATCTATTTGAAGGGTGGTATATAAACACAGACGGAAAAGAGACTGCAGCGGATCAGACGATGATCGCAGCCGGGCACATGACCATTTATGCCAGATGGAAGCCGTCAGACACCGGAGAAACGCCCGGAGGAGAGGACAAACCCGGAGAGGATCAGAAGCCCGGAGAAACAGATAAGCCGGGCGGAGAGGAGAAACCCGGAGAAGACAATAAACCCGACGGAACGGATAAGCCCGGCGGAGACAATAAACCCGGAGGAACGGATACGCCCGGCGGAACGAATAAGCCCGGCGGAGACAATAAACCCGGCGGAAGCAATACGGCCGGTACAAGCAGTGACCCGAAGGGAGATCATGCGAACGGCGCGTCAAATGGCGCTGCCGGAAGCAGTACGTCAGATTCCGGCAATGGAAGGAACAAAGGTGATCTCTATGTGAACGGCCAAAATTCTGCCGGCGCGGTCCGGACAGGCGATACCGCAGATTGGGGAGCGGCGGTCCTGGGACTGGTATTTTCACTGGCAGCTATAGGAGGAATCAAATATTTGCGCCACCACTCTGACTGATTACATAAGAGCCACCCTCTCCCGTATAACCGGCGGAGGGTGACTCGCATCATAAAAGCCATTTCAGATTATGATCTGCAGTTTTATATGCTCTGCAGCATGCGTTTAATGCTTCGCATATACAACCTCTTTCTTGATTCCAGGCGCTGCGGACGGCTGTCCGTCATTGGGAACATCCTCGATCACCCGGTTGCTGAGAGTACCAACCTCCATTGCGTCCGCAAAGTTGATCGGATGATTGCGCATATGCACCTTCATCAATTCGAACAGCCGGAGGGTGGGGCGCCTGGATTCGAACACACCTGAGATATCGATGCATTTGCAGCCGGTCTGTACGGCCAGTGCTTTCAGACGCTGGTTGATCTTGAATGCGGCCGGGCTCTTTGACACGATGGGTACGATATAGATGGACGTCTGCGTCTTTGTATGGATCATGTAGAGCAGCCATTCATATTTGGAAATGAAGTTGTCTACATCCACATTCTCATCCCGAATATCCACATCCCCCATATTTACAAAAATCTTACGGGGATTTAAGTCATACAGGCACACCTTCAGATAACGTTCGATCTGGTCAATGCGTATATCCTTGACGCTTCGGTTATAAATGGGCTCTGTGATGCGGAAAGCCTGTGCCAGCTCCCCAACCGGAAGTGAAGCAAATGTATTTGAGCCGAAAAGTACGACGCCGCCTGCTTCTGTAATACTGTTAAGTTCACGATAAGTCTGCATTTCATCATCTCCTTGTTCATGCATGGATGGTTGGAAGGGGTCGGATGTATGGGCGTTGTCTGCAGATGCTTCTGCGATGCCTTTGTCCGTATTTCCTGTGTGTCCTGATATCTGTCTGCTCAGTTCTGCATTTGCCGCCTGCGCCTGCCTGTCGTAACGTGTGTTGATAAAGTAGACAATGACGTTGGCGGATACGACAACCAGATTTAAGAGGTACACGACCAACACATAGTTGAATCTGTGACTGTAGATCTTTGCGGAAATTCCTGCAATGTACCCCGTGATAATAAGCAGTATAAACTGGATGCTCATGTTTCTGGCTGATCTGGCTTTGATATTCTTGGCAAGATTCATAGGCCAGGATAATCCGAAGCAGATCAGCATGGTTGACTCTAAAAGTTCGGCCATTTTTTATTCCCTCTCTTTCCTTACAGCTCTTGTTTCATCTTTCGACTATAGTTTATCATTGACGTTTGATTATGTCTAATATATAATATTTATAAAATTCATAATGTTTACATTATGAATTAAAAGAAAGGCAAGAGAGGGGTTTGGTATGGAACTGATGCAGATCCGGTATTTTCTGGAAGCGGCCAGCACGAAGCATATGACGAACAGCGCAAAAAACCTGCATATCACGCAGCCTGCGCTGACCCAGGCGATCCGGCGGCTGGAGAATGACCTGGGGGTTCCGCTGTTTACGGCCAAGGGCAGGAATATCGTGCTGACAGAATATGGAAAATATCTCCAGAAGAAGCTGGAGCCACTGATGGCGCAGATTGACGATATTCCGGAGCAGCTCCGGATGATGGTTGCCCTGGAGGGCGAAACCATACATATGAATGTTCTGGCGGCCTCAGGGCTTGTGATGGAAGCCATCATAGAATACAAGAAGGAGCATGAGGATATCAATTTTCAGCTCCAGCAGAACTCGGAGAGCGAGCTTTATGACATCGCTGTTAAGACAAAACTGTTTTACCAGGCGGTAAATGAAGAAAACAGCTTTACCTGCGCGGAGGAGATCTATCTGGCTGTTCCCAGAAACGGGAAATATAAGAAACGGGAGTCCGTCTGTCTGGATGAGGTGGCGGAGGAAGGGTTTATCAGCCTTCTGGGATCAAGAGAATTTCGCTATATCTGCGACCGGTTCTGCCAGCATGCAGGCTTTACACCGAAGATCATCTTCGAAAGCGACAATCCCTCCGCCGTAAAAAATATGATCGCAGCCAATATGGGCATCGGCTTCTGGCCGGAGTTTACATGGGGAAGTATTGAAAACGAACATGTTCGGCTTTTAAAGATCGAGGAGCCTGTCTGTCAGAGGGACATTATCATTAACTATAACAGGAATAAGATGGACTCTCAGAACGTGATTGATTTCTATGGTTTTCTGACAGAATTTTTTAAATGCAGGAAGCTATGCAGCATGCAGCCGGCCAGGCAGTGAATTGACGATAGATGTGCGTATGCGCCTGGCAGGTTTACAGTCTCTGAGGGAACAAAGAGTTTTGCTTGCGAAACTTGCGCCTGCGGCGGTCGCATTGCGACATCTACCTCATACGCCGCAGTGCGCATCCCCCGGAGGGTTTTTGTACTATAGGAAAATTCGGAGAAGTTTTCTATAGAATAAAAAAACGCCCTGTTCAGGCGTTCCTTGCTGCAGCGGTCTATCGGGAAACAGGATTCGCACACGTTCTATTGACGGTTCTTCGGAGACCCGCCATATATTTGTGTGGATTCCGTTTTTTCCCGACACCCCTTTGCAGCGGTTCTTATTTTAGCAGAATAGTATAATCAACTGCGACGCCAGTACAACCGCGATCAGCGCGATCGGATATGTCGCCGCATAGGCAGCCGCGATATCTTCCGTACCGGCCATATTGATCAGTGTTCCAAGGGCCGGTGTACTCGTCATACCTCCGGTCAGTGAACCAAGGTTATTGAGCAGGGGCAGCTTCAATACATTCTTTGCCACAATGAATCCGATGATCATCGGAAGGATCGTCATGATCGCTCCGTAAAGGAAATATACCGGTTCGAAATACTGTACGAACTTGGCACCGCCGGATACTCCCGCTCCGATCAGAAACAGCATCAGTCCCAGCTCCCTCAGCATCTTCAAGGTGGAATTTTTCGGAACGATGGAAATCTTTCCGGCATGTCCGTAGTGTCCGAATACGAGGGCTGTCAGAAGGCAGCCGCCTGTCGTGGTCAGCGAAAAGTTCCTGTAGCTGAGGCTTCCCACCAGGATTCCAATGATCGCCGCAAGTGAAAACGCGAAGAATCCGAATTCATCCACTTCTGTCAGGATCAGACTGCTCTTTTTCCTGCCCTCGCCTTCTTTTGCGGTGATCTTTGCCACTTCTTCATTCATGTTTGCTTTCAGCATCTTCGGAACGATCTGCACAAACAGAACCACACCGACCACGCCGAACAGATAGGAGATCCCATACCCTACGGATACCAGCGCTTCCAGATCCAAACCGACAGCCGCTTTGGATGCGGAAAATGCAGGCGTACTGGTCAGCGCTCCGGAAAGCAGGCCCACCATGATCGCCCGGAACTGCTCATGTTCCAGGTCCGTAAAGTTGGAACCGATCAGAATACATGCGACGCAGGTAACCGCCGCCGCAAAAATGATCACAGCACCCAGCAGAACGTAGGATTTGAAGTTCCGTTTCAGGTTTCCAAAAAAATTCGGCCCCGCAATAAAGCCGACAGAGGTCACGAAAAAGATGAGCCCCATATTTTCCACGATTTTCAGCGCGTCCGTAGCAAAGGTCGTCTCTCCCGCCATCAGGTTGTCTGACAGTTTTGTGTACAGCAGGCATCCGTAAACCAGAGCAATGATAAATACCCCGGCCGTTCCAAGGTTGATTCCTTTTACGGTGATCTTACCGATCGCATACCCGATGGCCGCAATCGCAAAGACCGAAAACGTAAGAAATACTACAGCCTTTACTGCCAATATTCCTCCAAATAACTCCATGTCTTATGACTCCCTTCTGTAAATACAGAACATCCGCTGCCAGTGCAGAACTGCATTTCTTCCTGACTCATACAGCATCCCATCGGCAGCCGATCTGCATACTATGGTAAAAGACAGCAAGCCGCCAGAGGCCCGCTGTCTGTATGAATGTCCTACAATTACTCTTTATGCTCTTCCAGATAAGCGGCTCTTCCGCTCTCGTACAGGTTATTTCCCTCGCTGTCAATGATGACAACCAGCGGCATATCCTCAACATAAAGCTTTCTCAGCGCTTCCGCGCCCAGATCTTCAAAAGCGATCAGTTCTGCCTTTTTGATACATTTTGCAAGCAGAGCTCCCGCTCCGCCGATGGCTCCGAAGTAAACGCCGGAATACTTCTTCATCGCGTCGATGACTTCCGGAAGGCGTGCGCCTTTTCCGATCATTCCGCGCGCGCCTACGGACATCATAGTCGGCGCGTAAGCATCCATACGCCCGCTGGTGGTCGGTCCTGCAGAACCGATGACCTGGCCCGGTTTTGCCGGAGTCGGCCCTACATAGTAGATGGTCGCATCTTTCGGATCAAATGGAATCTCTTCGCCTTTTGCCAGAGCCTCGCACATACGCTTATGGCCTGCGTCCCGGGACGTATAGATCGTTCCTGTCACAAGAACGCTGTCTCCTGCGTGCAGTGTCTTTGCAAGTTCCTCTGTCAATGGTAATGTAATCTTTTTTGCTGCCATCTTAGATCACCTCCGATTTATGACGTGTTACATGGCAGTTGATATTTACTGCACATGGCATGCCTGCAATATGGGTTGGCAATGTCTCAATGTTTAATCCGATCGCTGTCGTCTTTCCGCCGAAGCCCTGAGGTCCGATGCCCAGCTTGTTGACTTTTTCCAGCATCTCTTTTTCCAGGTCTGCATAGAAGGGATCCGGATTGGAGGAATCAATGGGCCGCATCAGCGCTTTTTTCGCCAGAAGGGCCGCCTTGTCAAAGGTTCCGCCGATTCCAACGCCGACTACCATCGGCGGGCACGGGTTGGGTCCTGCGGTCTCCACAACCTCCAGGATGAAGTCCTTGATCCCCTGCAGGCCGTGAGACGGCTTAAACATACGGATCTGGCTCATGTTCTCGCTTCCGAAGCCCTTCGGTCCAACGGTGATCTTGATCTGCTCGCCGGGAACGATCTCTGTGTAGAGCATTGCCGGTGTGTTGTCTCCTGTGTTTCCGCGGCGGACCGGGTCTTTTACAACGGATTTCCGAAGATATCCCTTGTCATAGCCCCGGCGTACACCCTCGTCAACCGCTTCCGCAAGGCTGCCGCCTGTCAGATGCACATCCTGGCCGATCTCTAAAAATACACATGCCATGCCGGTATCCTGGCAGATCGGCACGCACTCGCTGTCTGCGATCTCAAAATTCTCGATGATATTATCCAGGACGCCCTTCGCGATCTCTCCGTCCTCGCAGGCACGGCAGTCTTTGATCGCGCATTTCACGTCTTCCGGAAGATGCTCATTTGCTTCGATACAAAGTTTTTCTACGACTTCCGTAATCTTGCTTACTTCTATCTCACGCATAACTTAATCTCCTTCTTTATATTCACGGCGGGGCTGCCGGAAACTGATTTTTCACACTCGAAATATTGCCACCTGTACGGTTGGATGCTCTAAAGAGCCTCCAACCGACTCGTACAGGTGGAAATATCATCCCTTCCCGGCACCCCCGTTCCCAATACTGCTATCGATTATCTCTCATGGCGCGCATACTTCGGAAGAAGCTTCGGTGATACCTCTCCTGTCGCTGCAGAAGCGCCCTTTAATTCCTCGTCATAGCTTGCCACATGGTCAAGATTCATAGCGCCAAGTTCAACTTCTTTTGCCTTTGCCGCTGCTTTCTTACCTGCGTTCCGGCCGAATACGATGACATCAAGAAGGGAATTGCCCATCAGTCTGTTTGTTCCGTGGATTCCGCCTGCTGCCTCTCCTGCTGCCAGAAGATTCGGAATGTTCTTTGCGAAGCCTTCTCCGTCGATCTCAAGGCCGCCGTTCTGATAATGCAGTGTCGGATAGATCAGGATCGGAACTTTTCTCATATCGATTCCATACTTCATGTACATACGGAACATGGCAGGGATTCTCTTTTCGATCGTTCCCTCTCCTCCGAGAATCTCGATCATCGGTGTATCAAGCCATACGCCGTGCTCTCCGTCTGGCGTCTCTACGCCGCGGCCTTCTCTGCATTCACGGATTACACCTGAAGCATTGACGTCGCGGGTCTCCAGAGGATGAATATAAGCTTCCCCATTTGCATTGACAAGCTGTGCGCCGACAGAACGAACCTTCTCTGTCACAAGAGCGCCCAGGATCTGCACCGGATAAGCGACGCCTGTGGGATGGTACTGGATGGAATCCTGGTACAGAAGCGGTACTCCTGCCCGGTATCCCAGTACAAGACCGTCTGCCGTTGCCCCGTAGTGGTTGGATGTGGGGAATCCCTGGTAATGCATTCTTCCCGCGCCGCCTGTTGCGATCACAACCGTCTTTGCTCTGGCAACAGAATAATCTCCTGTCTCCATATTGAGAAGAACCGCGCCTGCTGCCTGGCCTTTCTCATCTTTGATGATCTCTACCGCAGAAGTAAATTCTACCACCGGGATCTGAAGGTTCAATACCTCGTCGCGGAGTGTACGCATGATCTCTGCTCCGGAGTAGTCCTTACATGCATGCATTCTCTTTCTGGAGGTACCGCCGCCGTGGGTCGTTACCATCCGTCCGTCTGCGTCCTTGTCAAACATAACGCCCAGTTCGTTCAGCCATTTGATCGCGTCAGGCGCTTCCATTACAAGACGTTTTACCAGTTCCGGCTTTGCAGCAAAATGTCCGCCGCCGAACGCGTCCAGATAATGCTGTACCGGAGAATCATTTTCCTTATCTGCCGCCTGGATGCCGCCTTCGGCCATCATCGTATTCGCATCGCCGATACGGAGTTTTGTCACGATCATTACATTTGCGCCTGCATTGTGCGCTTCGATGGCACAGGAGGAACCGGCGCCGCCGCCGCCGATCACAAGCACATCTACGTCATAATCCACTTTCGTAATGTCAACCTTCTCCTCCACAAGACGGCTTGTGGAGTGAAGCATTTCAGCCAGTTCAAGGGGTGCTTTTTGTCCTTTGTTCGGGCCTACTTTAATCTCTGCAAACGCATCTGGATTATAATCCGGATGAAATTCCTTCAGGAGAGCATCTTTTTCGTCAGCAGTCAGACGTCTTGGTTCTGTAGACATACGTTCTGCTCTTGTAGCCTCTACCTTTTTGATGGATTCCATCATATTCTCTGGATATGGTGTATACATATTCGACCCTCCCCTATTTCTCAATCTCTCTTGTGTTGTAAAGTTCCTGCATCTCTTCGATCGGCTTCTGCATGATCTGCTCGATCAGGCTGTCATACTCGCCCCGGTTCACCTCGTCCACACGGTTTTTGAGATGCTCGGTCTCAGGCGCGATGTACTTACCGGTGAGACGTCTTGCTAAGAGTCCAACCATCGGATGGGAGATTCCTGCCGGACATCTTACGGAACAGCATCCGCAGCTGACACAGTCAAAGGACTCTTCCGCGCATTTCTCAAATTCGCCCCGCTGTGCGTATGCGATATACTGCATTACATTCAGATCCTGGGTACATGCCTTCGTACATGCGTTGCATCCGATACAGCTGTAGATCTCCGGATACAGTTCCATCATAATCTGCTGGGTCGGCTTGATATCCTTGATCTCATAAGTCCTCTTATCTGTCGGGAAGAAGGGGATACTTGCCACGTACATGCCCTCTTCTACCTGTGTCTGGCAGGCAAGGCAGGTCTTTAATTCATTTTTTCCCTTGATCCTGTAGATCGTCGCACATGCTCCGCAGAAACCATGACGGCAGCCACATCCTCTTCCCAGTGTATATCCGGCATATTCCATCGCAGTCATGATCGTAAGTTCTGCAGGTACGCTGTATTTTTTACCGAAAAAATATACATTTACCATCTTTTCCATGTCATTCATGTCCTTTCTTTGATTATTTCATGTTCATCCAATCGAGCCTTAGTATTCATTCGGAAGTTCATCAATCTCATCATACCGGAATACCGGACCGTCCTTGCACACGTACTTGGAACCGATGTTGCAGCGTCCGCACTTTCCGACTCCGCACTTCATCCGGAGCTCCAGTGTCGTATAGACCTGCTCTGTGGTAAATCCAAGTTCCTTTAAGCCTGCAAGCACGAACTTGATCATGATCGGAGGTCCGCACACGAGCGCTGTCTTGTCCGTATCAAATCCAAGCTCCTTCACATAATTCGGAACAAATCCAACATGGCCGTCCCAGCCTTCCTGCTCACGGTCGATGGTCAGGTATACATTCACGCCCTCTGCCTTCATCCAGACTTCCTGGATCTCCTTGAGCTGAACCAGGTCGTCCGCAGAGCGGGAACCATAGACAATATCTACGGTACCGTAATTCGCACGGTTATCCAGCACGTAATTGATCACGGAACGGAGGGGCGCAAGGCCGATACCGCCTGCGATAAACAGAAGGTTCTTGCCTTTTAACTCTGTCTCCACCGGAAATGAGTTGCCGTAGGGGCCGCGGACTGTGATCTCGTCGCCCACCTCCAGGCTGTGGAGATAATCTGTCAGGATTCCGCATTTCTTAATACTGAATTCCTGATATTCCTTGTTGGTCGGCGAAGAAGTAATGGAAAACATACCTTCGCTGATACCCGGCGCACAGACCATGGCGCACTGTCCCGGCATATGCTCGAACAGCTTGCCGCCCTCCGGCGCATTGACGCGGAACGTCTTTACGTCCGGGGTCTCTTCCCGGATATCCGTGATCACGCCTACCTGGGGGATCAGAGTATCTAATGTATAATTCTTATGACATGTACATTCACCCATTATTTTTCACCTCCCTGATTCTGAAATGCTTTCACGACCTTCACGATGTTCAGGGCGGACGGACATTTTTCTACGCAGCGTCCGCATCCTACGCAGGAATACATCCCGTCGTTGTTGGCCGGATAGTATACCAGCTTGTGCATGAACCGCTGGCGGAACCGCTGCATCTGGCTGGTGCGGTTGTTGCCGTGGGCCATCATCGTAAAGTCGGAATACATACAGGAATCCCAGCATCTGTAACGGGAAACGCTGTTTCCTGCGGTGTAGTCCTTGATATCATAGCACTGGCAGGTCGGGCACACAAACGTACAGGTGCCGCATGCCAGACATGGCTTGTATAATTCTTCCCAGATTGGGGAGTCAAATTTTTCCGTAAGGGCATCCCCGTTCCATCCTTCCAGAGAAAGGTTCATATAGGGGAGCTTTTCCACGATTTTGTGGATTGCTTCCTTCTCCGCTTCAACGGCTGCTTCGTCAGCGTCCGAGAGCAGTTCCTTCACCGCCGCTGTCAGCGTCTCGCCTTTTTCGGTCAGCGCTTTCCAGAAAAGATCCTCGCCTACCGTCCAGACTGCTACGTCCGACGCCGGCTGAGCCGCATCCACGCCGAACACCTTGCAGAAGCAGGTCTCTTCCGGTTCGTGGCAGGCCATGGCAACGATGGTTCCGTGATCCCTTCTTGCCGCATAAAAGGTATCGACAGGATCTGTAAGGAATACGTTGTCCAGTACCTCGATCCCCTTCACGTCGCAGGCTTTCATGCCGAATACGACAAAGTCCTGCTCTTTCAGCGTCTGAGGCTCTACGGACATCTTCTTTCCTTCTTTTTTTACGGTGTAAAGACCTTCGCTCTGCGGGAAAAATGCATCTTTCGCTGATTTTACGGTCTTCAATGTATCCAGATCCACCTCTGCGTCCTCAGTCCATGCCGCAAAATTGGTCTGCCCGGCGGTTTTCACCGGAAGATACAGTTCCTGGCTATCCGCGATTAAATGGAATAATGCGGAAAGATCTTTTTTTGCTATCTTATACATACATTATCCCCTCTTTCCTACAATACTTGGTTCCGCGTCTTCAAACGTATAGTTCGTAAGCGGTGCTTTTGATTCGGTATCTTCCCCTGCCTGGTATTCGCCGTACAGCTCGTCAATGTCCTTGATAAACTTGCGGTTGAACAGGTGGAGCGGGATTCCCTGGGGACATACGCGGCTGCATTCTCCGCAGTCTGTACATCTTCCTGCCACATGGAACGCGCGGATGATATGGAACATCTTTTCCTCAAAGGTATCCACATTGGCTTTCTGGGAGCTGTCAAACTTGTTGCTGTCGAATACACACTTGCGGCAGCTGCAGGCCGGACATGCATTTCTGCAGGCATTGCAGCGGATACACTTGCTCAATTCGCTCTGGAAGAATGCAAACTTCTCCTCCGGGCTCATAGCCTCGATCCTTGCCACTTCGTCAAACCGTTCCCCATCCTTGGTTTCCTTGGACTCTCCGATCAGCTCATCGTAGATCATGTGGTCCTTTCCCTTGCAGACATGGCATCTTTCCAGCATAGCGTCTGCGTAGGCGCAGGTCTTTTCTCCATAGATGGTATGGACCTTAAGGGTATCTGCAGCGTCGGTGATCTCCGCGCCTTCAATACTCTCGATTCCCTTGATCCCCTGCTTTTTGATCCGTTCGATATCCAGTTTTCCTTTGCATCCCACACCTATGATATAGGCTTTGTCCCTGTCTACGCGGTGTTCCTTGATCAACTGGTTGAAGCTGTATGTATCGCATGGCTTTAAGCAAACCAATGTCTTTCCTTCCAGCTTGGATGCCTCGATCATATATTTGCTCAGATTGGCCCCGCAGAATCCGTTATACACGAAATCCTCCAGAGCTTCCGCTGTCTCAAAGTAAGCCGGCTCCGGGTTATAAGGCAAGTCTCCGGCTTTCCAGCCGAGAACCCGTGCCACAGTCCCATCTGCCAGCAGTTCTTTTGCACGGTTTACTACTTCTTGCATCTTAAATCCCCCAATCTTACATTTTCGCCAAGAGAATAGATCTTCTCTACAAAACTGTTCATTGTCTCAGAGAACTTCACACCCTCTGCCGCAGATACCCACTCTACGCGTGTACGGCCGTTTTCCACACCGATGTAATCCAACATGGAGAACAACAGGGTCATACGCCTTCTTGCGTAATAGTTGCCGGTACTGTAATGGCAGTCTCCCGGGTGGCATCCGCACATGATCACTCCGTCCGCGCCTTTCTCGAATGCCCTTAAGATGAACATCGGATTCACACGGCAGGAACAGGGAACGCGGATGATCTTTACGTCAGCAGGATAGGACAGACGGCTGCTTCCTGCCAGGTCAGCTCCTGCATAACTGCACCAGTTACAGCAGAACGCTACAATTTTCGGTTTGAATTCTTTATTTTCTAACGACATATTGCATCCACCTCCGCTATAATCTGTCTATTTGAGAATCCCTGCAGATCCATGGCTCCTGACGGACATGCAACGGTACATGCGCCGCAGCCCTGGCAGAGTGCGTTGTTTACCACTGCGATACGGCGGGTCTCACGGATTCCGTGGTCATTGACTTCTTTATCCTCATAGGTGATCGCACCGTATGGGCATACGTTCTCACAGGTGGAGCATCCGTTGCAGAGCAGGATATCTGCCTGTGCGGTACACGGATTGGTCATCAGCTTATCCTTCGCAAGAAGCCCGATCGCCTTCACCGCTGCAGCGCCTGCCTGGGCAACGGTCTCCGGAATATCCTTGGGGCCCTGGCATACGCCGGACAGGAAGATACCCGCTGTGGGAGATTCTACCGGACGCAGCTTGGCATGTGCTTCGGTGAGGAAGTTGTTGGTGTCGATACTTGCGGTCAGCATGGTTGCGATCTTGCGCACATCCGGATTCGGTTCGATGGCTGTTGCCAGAACCACCATATCCGCTTCTTTCAGGATCTGACGGTTGTCCAGAAGGTCAGAGCCCTGAACCAACAGCTTGCCGTCGGGCTGGGGAATGACCTTTCCGACCTGGCCCTTGATGTAATTCACTCCATACTGTTCCACCGCTCTTCTGTAGAACTCGTCAAAGTTCTTGCCCGGTGTACGAACATCGATATAGAATACGGTCACATTCACATCCGGATATTTGTCGCGGATCAGCATCGCATGCTTTGCGGTGTACATACAGCAGATCTTGGAGCAGTACGGCTTTCCTCTGTCGTCGGAACAGCGGCTTCCCACACACTGGATAAATACAATCTCTTTCGGTGCTTTTCCGTCGGAAAGTCTCTCCAGATGGCCGTGGGTCGGTCCAGCCGCGTTCATCACACGCTCTAATTCCAGGGAGGTGATGACGTCTTTGCTCTGGCTGTACGCATACTCGTCATATTTTTCCAGGTTGATGGTGTCAAAGCCGGTGGCAACTACGATAGCGCCGTACTTCTCTGTTACGATCTCATCCTTCTGTTCGTAATCAATAGCTCCTGCCTGGCAAACCTTGGAACAGAGTCCGCATTTGCCGGTCTTGAACTTGATGCAGGCCTCCCGGTCGATCACCGGAACATTCGGGATCGCCTGTGCAAACGGCGTGTAGATCGCGCTTCTTGTATTCAGGCCCCGGTTAAATTCGCTGGGTGCCTTCTTGGACGGACATTTTTCCTGGCAGACGCCGCAGCCCGTACATTTGTCCATATCCACGCTTCTTGCCTTCTTGCGGATGTCTACCGTGAAGTCGCCTACGAAACCGCTCACTTTGTCTACTTCACTGTATGTATAGATCTTGATCTTGTCATGGGCCGCCGCTTCCACCATCTTCGGTGTCAGGATACATGCGGAACAGTCCAGCGTGGGGAATGTCTTGTCCAGCTGTGACATCCTTCCGCCGATGCTGGGTGTCTTCTCCACAATGTCCACTTCATAGCCCGCGTCCGCGATGTCCAGAGCGGTCTGGATTCCTGCGATACCGCCGCCGATCACAAGCGCTCTCTTGGTCACGCGGCTCTCTCCTGCCTGGAGCGGCGCATTTAAGTTCACCTTCGCAACCGCCGCGCGCATCAGGATGACTGCCTTCTTTGTTCCTTCCTCCATATCCTTGTGAATCCAGGAACAATGCTCACGGATGTTGGCGATCTCCACCATATACGGATTCAGTCCGGCACGCTCCGCTGCCTTTCTGAATGTGGTTTCATGCATACGCGGGGAGCAGGAACATACTACAACTCCTGTCAGCCCTTTTTCATGGATGGCCGCCGCGATCTTCGCCTGTCCCGCCTCGGAACACATATACTGGTAGTCTTCGGCATGGACAACGCCCGGCTCCATCTGTGCCATATCTACGACTTTTTTTACATCTACCGTTGCGGCGATATTGCTTCCGCAGTGGCAGACAAATACTCCTATCCTCTGCACTTAGACCTCACCTCCTATATCTTCTGAATGCACTGACTAATAACTGCTGCGGAAGTTCCGGGTCCAGTAATTCCGGAATTTCGTTTGGCGACAGATAATCCTTGTCTTTCTGACGCACTACGACCTGTCTTGCCGCGTCGATCAGTTTTCCCGGCTTCACATCGCGGGGGCATCTCTCCACACACGCGAAGCAGGAAAGACATTTCCAGAGCGACTTGGAATTTACCAGGCTTTCAATATCTTCATTGACCACATAGGATACAAATTGATGCGGCTTGATATCCATCTCGTTATATGACGGACAGGATGCAGAGCATTTCCCGCATTTCATGCATTTCAACGGATTGACGCCGCTGATCTCCTTGATCAGTTCGGCCTGTTTCTTTTCAGAACTCATGACTTCTGCACCTCCTCCTTTACGCCAAGAGCTTCTGCCAGCAGCTCCGTGAAGTAAACCACCGGGAGCTTCCCGCTGCTCTTGTTCAGATTATACAGACATAACGGACAGGCCGTGATCAGCATCTCCGCGCCGAAGCCTTCCGCACTGTCCATAATCTTCTCACACATCGTTTTGGACATATCCTTTTCCTTCAGGGAAATGTAGCCGCCGCAGCACTCGTTGCGGTACGGGTAAACCACCGGCTCCGCTCCGATTGCGCGGATAAAGTCTTCAATGATCTTCGGATTCTCCGGATCGTCAAAAGCTAAAAGGCTGCTCGGACGCAGAAGCAGGCATCCATAGTAAGCGCCGATCTTCTTTCCTGTCAGAGGATTGGTCACCTTTTTCTTCAGCTCGTCGAATCCAACCTTATCACGAAGAACCTCTAAGAAATGAAGGACCTCTGTTTCACCTGCATAAGGCTCTTCAAGCTCCATATAGTTGTTTGCCCTGGTACGGATGTCCTCCACGTTCTTCATGTCGTCATTGACACGCTTGATCACATGATGGCATGCGGAACACAGGGTTACAAGACTCTGTCCTTTTACCTTTGCCTCATTCAGGGCGCGGACAGAAGACAGCTTCGTAGCGATCTCGTCAGTACCAAGCGGATAGACGCCGCCGCAGCACTGCCAGTCTTCAATCTCTTCCAGTTCAAATCCCAGTGCTTTTGCCGAAGCCCTTGCATAAGCATCCAGATCCTTTGCCTTTGTTCTCAAAGTGCATCCCGGATAATAACTGTACTTCATAGTTCTCGCTGTCCTTTCTTTATTAAAATTATAATTCAATCTGAGCAATGACTGCTTTCAATGCCTCCGCACTGATTTTGAGTTTTTCTACTTCCTCATCGGTAAGCGTCATCGGAATCTTGCTGTGGATTCCTTTGGGTCCAACCAATGCCAGCGTACTCAGGCAGACATCTTCAATGCCGTATTCTCCGTGCATCATGGAAGATACGGTAGATACGGATTCAGAAGCAGCCATCAGGATGCTGCATAATTTGCACACGCCTCTTGTTA
Source organism: Lachnospiraceae bacterium (assembly GCA_009911175.1). The sequence continues at coordinate 175,811 of QXWX01000001.1, forward strand.
CCGCATAGAAGGTAGCTCCCTTATTTGCAATGATCTTGCCGCCGGATTTCTGTACATATGTAAGCATCGCTTCCTTATCCAGCTTCTCAAAGCCCGGCATCATCTCATAGTAATCGTCTACGTTGACGCCTGCGATCCTTGCCGCTGACCATGGAATAAAGGAGGTATCGCCATGCTCGCCGAATACATATGCATGGATATTTCTCTGTGCAACTTTAAAATGTTCGGAAAGACCGCAGCGAAGACGCGCGGAATCCAGAATTGTTCCGGAACCGATAATCTGATTCTCCGGAAGCCCCGAAATCTTGGTAAATACATAGGTCATGATATCAACCGGATTGCTTACGATGATATAAAGCGCCTTGGGAGCCGCTTTTACAATCTCCGGTGTGATCTGCTTTAAGATATTAACGTTGGTCTGGGTCAGCTCAATTCTTGTCTGTCCTGGTTTACGCGCGATTCCGGAAGTAATGATCACGATATCGGAATCTTTTGCGTCCTCATACTCGCCCGCAACAATAGAAACAGGATCTCTGAAGCATGTTCCCTGCTCGATATCCATCACTTCGCCTTCTACCTTTTCCTTGTTGATGTCGATCATGACGATCTCGGACGCGATGTCCTCTCCAGACAATGTGTACGCAATTGTTGAGCCTACGCTTCCGGCTCCAATGATTGTGATTTTGCTGCTCATGTTTTTTCTCCTTTAACCTATTGTTTTTTACTACAAGTTACTCAGCTGGCAAATCCTGTCGTATTTTGCCATCGCTTTCATAATAATAACACATTGACAATAAATTAACAAGCATTTTTCACTGTAAATAATATACAAATTTTTCCTGTTTTTTTCGTCAGTATTCCTTCGCCACCTCCTTCAGATCATACATCCTCTTAAATGTCTCCAGATCCTCCTCATTTTTGATCAGCATCACCTCTTCCCATTGTCCTGTATGAATATTTTTAAAGCCCGCCACCTGCTCTCCTGTACAGATACTGCAGCGCAGGACAGGCTTCTGGTTAGCTCTGTCATATTCCTTCTTTACCAGCTGTTTTTTTCGAAACATGTTTAACATTTGTTCTGCAGTCTCCCCTTTCCCTTTGTCCTGCTTTTTAAGTTATGATGCTTACAGGCGCCTCATTCCTTTTTGTCTTGATTTTATGCTTTATCTGATTTTCCTGAAATACTCCTCCAGGATCCCTTTGATATAATAGTATCGTCTGGCGTAGGAATTTTCCACCCGGATCAGTTCAAATCCATGTGTTCTGCAGACTTCTGTCTTCTGCCTGTCCCTCTGCTTTACCAGCGATTCATCCTGGTGTTCTTTTCCGTCCAGTTCAATAGCCAGGATCGGCTTTTCCCCGCCGCCGTATTCCTTTTCATATATTACAAAATCAAACCTTTCATTATAAAACAGTCCTTCCCCTGTGTGTCCGTCACGGAATACCTGTGAAATGTCTACTTCATTTTCCACCTTACACTTCCGCCCGTTGTTGAGGATATTTCCAAGGGCATGATTGAGGCTGACCAGAAAATCCGCCTCGATCTGCGCGCTGTAAGGCTTGATCCCCAGAGCGCGGGAATGCACTTCATCCGGGGAGACACGGCAGAGTCCTTTGCTGCTCACATACCGTGCCAGCTCGTACATATCGTCCTTCTCCGCCTCGTCATGGAGGCGTTCCAGATTCTTTGTGCTGGAAAACAGGACCAGCTTTTCCCTTGCCCGGGAAGTGGCTACGTTGATCAGCTCCCGGTTATTTTTCAGCCACCCGTAGGTTTTCTCCGACATCTGATCCGTTACCGCTGTGGAAAATAAGATGATATCCTTCTCATCGCCCTGAAACGCATGGACCGTACCGCAGGACACATCCTGGATCCCCTTGTCTTTGAGCATCCGGCTGATGCATTCTTTCTGGTTGGCGAAAGGCGTGATGATCCCGATCTTCTTATCCCGGTTTTCCATCACGTACCGGACAATCTGCTCTGCCTCCCGGGGAGCCGCGTTTTTCAGTTCCGTCTCATTGCCTTTGACATCCACATAGACGAGGGGCTGTTCCGGCTTCTCCCGGCTCTCGATCTTCAATCTGCTGTTGTAATATTTTACGTTGTTGAACTCAATGATCGATCTGCAGCATCGGTAGTGATGCCGCAGAAGAATTTCCTCGCTGACAGCGTCATTTGCCAGGAATGTCTTGTAAATGGAATTTTCCAGATAATCGTATTCCTGCGGAATCTGGTAACGCTGCTTGAGGATCTCATTGTCTTTACTGTCCAGAAGGATTACCGGATTCAGCTGCTGAGGATCTCCCACCAGCATCAGGTTCTTTCCCCGGATGACAGGAAGCAGGGACATGGCCGTGCTGCACTGGCTGGCCTCATCTATGATGGTCAGGTCAAAATGTGCCTCCGGGCTTCCGATCCGGTGGGATGAGATACAGGAGGTGGCAACCACAGGGAAAATGCGCAGGAATTTTTTTACATTTTCTGTCTCATTCAGATAACTGTGAAATGCTTTTACCTTCTCGTTCTCGTCGTCCATCTCCAGGATATGACGCAGATCCCCGTTTTTGGGTTCCCCCAGACGTTTGAGATATTTGATGGAGGTGAAATTCAGGTATTTTTTAAATTCCGCTTCATCGTCATCCAAAAGTGAGAGCGCCTGTTCATTGGTAATCTCGCCGATCTCCTGCAGCTCCCGGCGTATTTCTTCCAATTGCCTTCCCTGCAGGTCAGTCTGGAAAGTCAGATGCTGTGTGCTGCCGAGCAGACACTCAATCGCCTCCTGTTTTTCCCGCAGCGCCAACGTATTCTCATATTTTTTCAAAAGCTCTGTCAGTTTCCTGGCGCGGTTGATCTTATTGTCTTTATTTTTTTCCAGCGTTCCCTCAAAAACCGACTTGTCTTTGATCCGTTCATACTGTTCCCGGATATTGAGAAGCGCCTGCTTTACAAGGTTTGTATTTCCCAGGCGGATCACCGGGAAGGGGATATCTTCTCCCTGTTTGTAGGGAATGGACCGGAGTTTTTCCACCACCGTATCAATGGGGTGGTTGTTGTAGGATGCCAGAAGCACTGTTTTTTCATTAAAAAATGCCGTGATGATGCTGTTGATGATCGTGTGTGACTTTCCGGTGCCGGGCGGGCCCTGGACATAGGTGACCGGATATTTCACAGCATTGTGGATCGCAAGAAGCTGATCCAGATTGGCCCGGTGTTCCAAAAGCGCCAGCGGATAATCCTTCCTCCGCTTGGGTTTGCTCAGAAGCTTTCCGAAAAAAGCTTTAACGGGCTGAGTCTCTTTTCCTTCCTCCAGGCTTTTGATGACCGCTTCATACTCCTTGTTCAGATCCACCTTGATATCTCTTGCAAGGGCGATGATATAGGGACGGTCATCGATCCCCTGCTTAAGCGAATTATAATGTGTGATCCGGTCTTTGATCGTCTCCCTGTGCCGGGTAAATTCCGCAAGCAGGTCATAATCTGCCGGATCCATATATTTCCGGATGCTTTCCTTCTCTCCGTTGACAGTAAATTCCCGGCTGATCGTAATCTCTCTGTCCGGCTGGAGGACACGCCGCTTCACATCCAGATACAGCTTCCGGTACGCAAGAACATACAGCGCTTCTCTCTGGCTGCTCCGGCCCTTGACCAGGATGCTCAATTCATTCATGACCATCTGTCGGTACTGCCAGCTTTTATGCTTCTCCGGCCGGGTGCTCTCGTCCTGGAACTGCCGGACCAGCTGCCGGAACTGCTCCTTGTCCAGGGGATATTCTCCATTTTTGAAAGAGTTGCCGTCCAGGTGTTCAAGCAGGGAATAGTCGCACTGGTAGGGCTGGGTGTCCAAACGGTTGCAGTCGATCAGGTAATTGAGGATCTTCAGGTTCACAGTCTGCCCGAAAAGGGGTTCGTATTTTTCCGGATTCCGTTCGATGTCCTCCACAAGCTGTTCTTCAATCTTATAGGAGGAAGCCTCCACCACCGCGGCAGACAGGATGGAGTCTATATAAATGGAGTCGTAACGCTCCACCGTATGCATCATCAGGTGAAAGCCTTCCACACTGAGGCTGCGTTTCCTGACATGGATCCCGTGGATTGCGATCCAGTAGTTTGTGATCTGGTCTCTCTGGTTTTTATATTCTATGCTGAGCCATTTTCCCTCATGTATTGCTTTGAAAATATTCTGAGCGATCCTGTCCATACCGTCTGCTCCCGCACTCTGCGCAAAATAAGTAAAAAAATCTGTGACTATTGTACCATGTCACGCGCAATTTGAAAATACTTTTCCTGATTGGGTTTACACTTTTTTATACTATGTAGTACGACATGAAAATTCACAATTTTTTAATGGCATTTTTTTTAATGCTTAGGCAATCATCAGGTTATTCCTGTCGATTTAATTAAGGCGGTGGGGATAAGCGAAATCTCGATAAAAGAATTAACTTACCGTCAAAAGAACCTGTGACAACGGGAATCTAAAAATCACCTTGAAGATGAATGCAAAAGAGACCACATCTCCTGATCAGGAAAGATGTGGTCTTGTACGTTCTGGAAAATCTTCCGGATTTGATACTTTATGCGGCATTTTCCATGTGCTCATGCTGGCCTCCCATTCATAACCGGCTCCGCAACATGGGTCTTGAAGAACTGGATCAATGGTCCGTTCAGCAGTGCGTTGCAGATCGTGCCGATCCCAATGATGAGCCACAGGTCTCCATGAGACATGAGGCAGAATACCACACCGATCACAACTACCGTAACATCACTCATGACGCGGGCATTCTGGAAGGGAATCTTACCACGGGTCACATTTTCGATAATCACCGCTACACTGTCATAAGGAGCGATCCCCATCTCCGCCACCATATAAAACGCCACGCCCATCCCCGCGAAAATGCTGCCGATGATCAGAGCCAGGATCCGAAGCGGCAGCGTCATCTCTACTTTCAGGATGTCCTGGAACAGCCAGCATATGAAGTCTGCCAGATAACCGACACAGACCATATTGACGATAGTGCCCGCCCCTATGCACTGCTTTGCTTTAAAAAACACAACCACCAGTATCGCCGCATTCATGATCAGCTGCCATGTGCCGAAAGTCATGTGCAGAAATCCGCTGATTCCCAGGTTCATACAGGTAAATGCATCCACCCCGAAAGCACTGAGCCGGTAGGCGCCGACGCAGACCCCAATAAACAGGATGCCGGTCACCATCATGATGCAGCGTTTGAGAAAAGGTTTGTTTTGCGTATCCATTCGAATAACCCCCTGCAAATTTTTTTGAAAGATCCGGAACAGCAGACAGGTCGATGGTCTGTTATTCCAGATCTGCCGATTTCCGTATTATATAGCCTTAAATATAAAAAGTCTGGAATCAAAGTCGCCGTAGTCCGCATTCGAATCTTCCACCTGGCCGGATAACGCATCTGACGTGATCAGGCCTAGATTCATCAGTTCATCCCCGTAATAGGACTGTCCTGTTTCCTGATTCCGGTAGCAAAGCTCCGGATCCAGGCCCTGAAGGCGGATCCTCGTATAGGGCAGGTTTACGCCGCAGAGCACCCGGTACCATCCGACAATCGCCTGTGTCTTGTTTTCACTGACTGCCATCCAGCAGGTGATGTTGCCCTCAAAGGGACTGGACAGACGGTAAAACGTGCCGAACTGCAGCACTTCCCTGTATTCCTTCATAAATGCGATCTGATGCTTCACCTCTTCCTGCTCCTGTTCCGTCAGATGGTTCAGGTCCAGTTCATAGCCGAAGGTGCCGAAGTAAGCGACATTTGCCCGTGTATGCAGCGGTGTCCTGCGGAACACCTGATGATTCGGGATGACCGATACGTGGCTTCCAATGCTGCTGACAGGATAGCAATAGGTGGTGCCGTATTGGATCTTTAAGCGTTCGACCGCATCGGAATCATCGCTTGCCCAGCCCTGGGGCGCGTAATAAAGCATTCCCGGGTCAAACCGCCCGCCGCCGCTTGCGCAGGATTCGAAAAGCACATGCGGGAACTCAGAAGTCAGCCTCTCGTATAAGTCGTAGACACCCAGGATATAACGATGGAACACCTCCCCCTGGCGGTCGGCCGGGAGCGCTGCGGAATAGCATTCCGTGATGCTCCGGTTCATATCCCATTTGATATATGAGACCTTTGCCTCCCGTAGGATCTTTGCCATCATTTCATAGATGCAGTCTACGATCTCCTTCCGAGAAAAATCAAGTACAAACTGGTTGCGCCCATGGGATGCCCTTCTTTCCGGCGTCTCCAGAATCCAGTCCGGATGCGCCCGGTAAAGGTCGGAATCTTTATTCACCATCTCCGGCTCAAACCAGAGTCCGAACTTCATCCCCAGGTCTTCTATACGCGCCGCCAGCCCGGTAATGCCGTTTGCCAGGCGCTCCCGATTGGCGGTCCAGTCGCCCAGTCCGGCATGGTCGCTACTGCGTTCCCCGAACCAGCCGTCATCCAGAACAAATAATTCCACGCCGCATTCCTTTGCTTTAGACGCGATCTCAACCAGCCTGTCCTCTGTAAAATCAAAATATGTCGCTTCCCAGTTGTTATTCAGGATCGGCCTTGGACGGTCCCGCCAGTAACCTCTTGCCAGACGTTTCTGGTAGAGCTTGTGGAAGGTCTGGCTCATACGATTTAACCCGGCATCCGAATAAACCATCACGGCTTCAGGAGTCTGAAATTCTTCTCCCGGTTCCAGCTTCCAGTCAAAGCCATCGGGATGGATTCCCAGCATCACCCGGGTCGTGTCATGCGTATCTACCTCCGCCTGCGCCAGGAAATTGCCGCTGTAGATCAGGCTGAATCCAATGGCCTCTCCCTGAGATTCATTGGTGTCCGGACGTTTCAGCACGATAAACGGATTGTGCTCATGGGAGGAATGTCCTCTTCTGCTGTCCACCGCCTGGATGCCCTGTTCCAGCCTTCGTACCTTTAAATGGCGCTCCCGAGCCCATGCGCCGGAGAACTGGAGCCATTCGTAATCGCAGTCCGGCAGATCCATGCACAGGCTCATGGCAGTCAGCAGATGTACATCTTTTCTTCCATGATTGGTCAGCTTTGCGCTCCGCGCCAGGATTCCGCCTCCCGCGAAAATCGTATAGAAAAGCTGCAGCGTGATCTCCGTCACCGGATCCTTCAAAACCAGTGTCAGGGTTTCCGCCTCGCCGTCCTCTTCTGTATAGGTGGCCGGAAGTCCTGCGAGCTTCGGCTTTCCTGCAGTAATCGTGTGGCTCTGATAACGGAAATCCGAAAGGCGGCTGCCGTTTTCCTGAAGGATCTCCACTGCCGGATGCCGGTAATCCGTCGTACCGTATACGCCGTATTCCTGCCTCACATGCTCCAGGGAAAACGACCTGTCTCCTTCGAATACGTAAGAGGTCATGGGGCGGTAGCCGGTTTCCAGAAGATAGGAAAAGTCTTCCTTATGATGGATCCGCTTGCCGAAATACAGCTGGCCCATCTGTTCATTGGGAAGGACCGTCATGATATAGCTGATCTCGTTGTTGAATAAATGAAAGGTACGTGTGCGTTCGCAAAATAATATGCTCATAGAACCCTCCTCCTGGTATAATATAATAACAAATTACTGTGCTCTCCAAGACAGCTTCAAAAACCTGCTGTCCTGGAGATATTTTTCTTCCGAAATGCCGTATTGTCAATTCGCATTCTGCTGAATTGCATGCATTTCATTGACTTTACGTGTCACTTCTGCCATTTTTTCACCTTTTAAGGTGTAGAACGTTTTGTAGATAAAGAAACTCAATACTGCCAGCGCGATCGGTATCACGATCATCAGAACCCTGATGCCGGTGATCGTTCCAAGACTCTGAGCCTCTGCCTTTGCATTGTAACCTACAATCTGCAGGCCCACGCCGGTCAGACCGCCTGCCGCTGCCATGGCAGCCTTCATCAGAAAGGTCTGCGCAGAACAGGTCACGCTTTCATTCCTGACACCAAATTTCACTTCCCCGTAATCGATCACATCTGCCATGCAGCAGGTGGTCACACCCAGAGATAAGCCGGAGCCGAAGAACATCAGTCCGCAGCACAGGATTACAGCTGCCTTGCTCTGAGGAGCGATAAATCCCATCAGCCCCAGCGTGGCAAGCCCAAGGATCACAAGTCCGCATGCAAGGGCATATACCTTTTCACGGCTGATCTTTTCCGCGATCTTCGGGAAGCAGATCAGACCCAGCATTTCCGCGATAATGGCAAATCCAAAGATGGAGTACAGGTATTCATTTCCGCAGACATTTTTGAAATAATATACGGCAAAGCCTTTTGCAATCTGTGTACAGAGGTTGAAGGTCAGCAGCAGTCCGATAAACGCAAGAAGCTGGTCATTCTTTACGATCACGTTCAATGCCTGTTTCAGACTGGTCTTCTCAGCCTTTGCATTCAGTGTGGATTCTTCTTTTACATTGAATACGGTAATGCCGATGGTCAGGATGAATACCACTGCGATGGCCACTGCAAACATAGTAAACCCCTGCTCCGCATAAAGATTTTTATTTCCTGCCATGCGGTTGAAGCCATTGATGATATACAGACCGAAGGTGGCAACTGTAAAGCCTGCAAGGCTTGCGAAGAAACGCGGGATAACGGACACCTTTTCACGTTCACGGGGATCGTTGGTCAGGTTCGGAAGCCAGGACCAGTAGGGTACATCCATAATGGTGTAAGTCATGCCGTACAGGATATACATCACCGAAACATAGACGTACAGGGATGTTCCGGTCAACCCGCAGCTTGTAAACAGGAAGATAAATACCACGGAATTCAGCAGGGTTCCAACAATCAGCCAGATACGGAATTTGCCGTATCTGGACCGGGTGTTATCTACGATCATGCCCATCATCGGATCATTGACTGCATCCCAGATCCGGGCTACAAAGAACAGTGCCCCGACAAATCCCGGCGCCAGATATAAGGTGTCTGTAAAATACAGCATCAGAAAAGATCCTACCAGATTTACGATCGCGTCTTTTCCAATCGCACCGATTCCGAAACAATATTTTTCTCTTGCAGAAACATGCTTGTATTGGGGTTTCTGCGTCTGTGCATTTGTATTACTCATAAGTTCTTCCTCCAAATTCTTTTCTTGATTCGGACGAAAGAAGCTGCGCAATTTCTTCGTTCCTTGTAAGTCTATTATATATGGAGGCCGGACAAGTAAGTAGGCACATTTGTTTAGAAAAACAGTGAAAATGATGTTACAGTTCGCGGCCGACCGTGAACTGTAACAAAATGATGACACCGCTTTCCACTGTTTTAGCACGCATCTGCAGAGTATTCTCGGATTACAGCAGAAGAGTCATAATTTCCCCAGGATATCCTGATTCGTCTGAAGATGTTCGTTGGCATCCTTACGGTTTTTCTTCCGGAACTGTGCGGGAGTAATCCCTCTTTTCAGCTTAAATGCTTTTCCGAATACAAGCGGATCCCGATATCCGCAGGACAGCGCCACTCCTCCTACCGGAAGGTCTGTCAGGGAAAGCAGCTCTGCCGCACGGGTGATCCGGTAATTGACCAGATAATCCTGAGGAGACATATCCATGCGCTGCCGGAACAGCCTGTACAGATAACTCCGGTCAATGCAGACATAATTCGCGATATCAGACACTTTGATGCTGTTGGAATAGTTGTTGTGGATATACTCAAGCGCCCTGCGGATATACATATTTTCTTCATTCGCGACCGCAGATGGAACAATATCGATATCCTGCGACAGTATAGAAAAAAAGGAAAACAGAAGGCTCTCCAGCAGAAACTGGTTCGTTGTGCTGGAGGTATTGTTTTTCAGCATAGTGATCACCAGCTGCTTCAATTCGTCCCCATGTCCGGACCGGAAAATCAGCTGGCGGCTGTTGAGGCCGATGTCTTTCAGATATTCCTGCGCCTGGCTGCCGTTAAAGCCAACCCAGAGGTAGGTCCACGGTTCCTCCTGATCCGCCTGATAGAAGGTCTGAACCTCCGGTTCGATCAGAAAGCCCTGCCCGGCCTGCAGTTCATACTGGGTATCCTCTACATAATACCTGCCTTTTCCTTCCAGGATGTAGTGGAGAATATAGTTGGGGCGGACGGCAGGACCGAAGCTGTGCAGGGGTTCGCATTTTGCGTAGCCGCAGAAGCAGAGATAAAGGTCTTGAAACTTATGGTCAGACAGTTGCAATACATATGCATTTTCCATTTCGGTATACTCCTTTTTGAAATCAGGCTTTGGAGCGTCTTTGATATCATAGCGTGTAATTTAGAATTTGTACAGCGCAAAATCAACTATTTTCACACTAAAGGATTTGTGCTAAAATGAGAAAAATATAATTCCGATTTTTGGGAAAGGAAGGTTGATATGAAAAAGATAGGCTTCGGGATTTCCATATTGCTTTTTGCGCTTGTATTGCATGTTTGCTCATCCGGGCTGGACGCAATCACACTTTCATTAGGAGTTGTCGGTTTTCTGTTTTCATTCCTCGGCTTTTTGGAAAAATAAAAGCGGAGCTGTCAAAGAATAATTTTCTTTGCGCAGCTCCGTATTTATATCTTTATTTTACGGCATTACTGCTCCACGCCGAAGTGCTCGAATAATATCCGCTCCGCCTCCGCGCTCCACAGCCCCCGGTTCTTTTTGCACACTTCGTCCAGCTTTTTGAACAGCGGATCACTTTCTCCCAGCTTTCCAAAGTCCTCAATCGCCGTCAGCGGCATATCGAACTGTGTATAAGTCAGCTTCTTTCCACCCGGAATCTTGGGCAGGTTCAGAGTTGCATCCGCGATGCTGTCAATGCCGCCCACGTGGGTCACCATCACAGCCGGTTCGATCTTTCCTTTCGCGGCCAGGTCATTCGCCTCGATCAGGTCGTCGTTATTTCCCCCGGTCGTTCCCATGATATGCGCGCTTGTATAGTGTACATTATACAGGTTGATCTCCCCCTTGAACTGGTTGTCCGTGGGGCCTGCGAAGAAGTTCATGCAGCCGTCAAATGCCAGGAGCTGGTCGCCCATCTCCGCCACCTTACGGTTGGGGATATATACAAACACATCATCATAACCCTTTCCGCCTGTGATCGCCCGCAGACCTTCCACCGGATCTTCCATCTTCGCCGTATTCACATAGAGGAGCTCTACTCCGTTTTCCGCCGCCTTGCTTTCCGGGATCACTTCCCTTGCGCGCTCGATCTTAGCATCGTCAATGTCCGTCACCACGATCCGCTTCGGCCTGTTTTCAATCTGGATTCCGTAGCTCACCGCCCCCAGTCCCATGGGGCCGCAGCCGCCCAGGATGATGATGTCGCCATCCGGTTTCGTACCCACCGCCAGATCATGGTTCCTCTTGTTGGTGTGGTAATTTCCATGGTAGCCTCCGATGATGCAGCTCATGGGCTCACCCAGAGACGCTTCGAAAAAGCTGTCTCCCTCGTAGGGCATCAGGCATCCCAGCTCCATCACCTCGTGAGGGATGATGCAGTAGGTACATGCCCCTCCGAAGAATTCATAAGAATATCCGGGGGAAGCCAGACTTCCTTTATAATTCAGCGCCGGCTGCTGAGCGAACTTCATGCCCGGCTTGAACTGGTCTTTCCACTTCTCTCCCACTTCCACGATCACACCCGCAAATTCATGTCCGATGATAACCGGATTGGTGTCGATATTTTGGGGCGCACGTTTGTGCTTCTTGCCCTGCTCCGCAAGCTTATAGGTAGACATACAGATACTGTCGCTCATGACCTTCACCAGGATCTCATCCTCCCTGATCTCCGGCAATTCAAATTCCTCCAGTCTCAGGTCTCTCGTTCCATACATTCTGACTGCTCTTGTCTTCATTTTTGCTCACTCCTCATTGATTCAAATTTATTGTACACTTTCAATCTTCACCTGCATTTTCAGCTCTTCCACCAGTTCCTTCGCCGGAGGCTTCGTTCCGATCGTCGTAACCGCTCCTGCCGATGCCGCCATACACAACCTGACGGTTTCCTCGTCTCCCAGCTTCTGATCCCATGCATACGCCAGCGCCGCCACCATCGCGTCTCCCGCGCCTACCGTAGAATGCGCCTTCACCGGAAGGGCCGGGCAGACCGCTTCATATCCGCCTCGCACGAACATTGCGCCACTCTTCCCCATGGAGACTGCCGCCGTATGGATTCCCTTTTTCATCAGCTTCCGGGTCATTTCCAGGAGTTCCTTCCCTGACGCGCGGTAATCAATTCTTGCATATTCTTCCAGTTCCACACGGTTCGGCTTGATGATATCCGGGCCTGCCTCCAGAGACAGGCGGAACACCTCGCCGTCCGCGTCCATCAGAACCTGGGAGCCTTTTTCATGAGCCATCCTGATGATCTTTTCATAAATGTCCTTGCCCACGCCGCCCGGAATACTGCCGGAAAGTACGATCAACGTATTCACTCCTGCATAGTTTTCCAGTTTATTCATTAATTTCCCTATCTGTTCTTCTGAAATGGCCGGCCCCGGCTCATTCAGCTCAGTGACTGCTCCGTTTTCTTCAAACACCTTGGTATTGGTTCTTGTCTCCCCGTCTACCCAGATAAAATCGTGCATGATCTTCCGCGCGTCCAGCACATTTTCTATAGTCCTTCCGGCATTCCCTCCCAGAAAACCGGTAGCGATGCTTTCGCCGCCCAGCTCATGGATCGTCTTGGATACATTGATCCCCTTGCCGCCCGCGTCATACTCCACCTTCCGGATCCGGTTCAGACCGCCGGGCTTGAGCGTGTCGATCTCCACCGTCTTGTCAATAGCCGGGTTCATCGTGACTGTTATGATCATCCTTCTCTACTCCTTTCCGGAAAGAATCTGGTACAGCGTATCCGCGTCGCATGTCTTGATCTGTTCCGCAGTCGCGTCATCCAACATCTTCTCTGCGATGGACGACAGGATATCCATATGCTCCTCGCCCACGCCGGCAATTCCGATCACGACCTTCACCTCTTCCCCGTCCCAGTCCACGCTGTCCCGGAATGTCATCACGGCGATCCCGGATGCCTTGATCTGGTCCTTTACGGCTTCGATTCCATGGGGAAGCGCAAGTCCGTTTCCCATAAATGTGGAAAACGTTTTTTCTCTTTCCACCATCCCGTCTACATACGGCTGCTCCACATATCCGGAATCCGCCAGCATCTGCCCCACCTTGCGGATGATGTTCTCCTTTGTATCGGGTTCGCAGTTTACATGTACGTTTTCACGGTACAGTAATTCCTTTTTTTCTTTTTTTTCTTTTTTTTCTTCCTTTTTCTTAAAAAACATATTGACCACCTGTGTCCTCTCTATCTCTTTTCATTTTCCCGGAGGATTTGTTCCTTGTGTCCTTATTATATGCCCCGGAAACATCTCTTTTCAACAAATAGAAAATGGGATTTGGCACTATCCGATAGCGCCAGAACCGCTATTTTACTGGCCGGATGCCTTGCAGCAATGCGCAAAGGCACCTTGAACAGTAACAGTGCGGTCACATATCACACCTTCGCCAGATATCGGTTGAAATATTCCTTCAGATACCTGGAAAGCAGCTCCCGGATCTCCTCCTTGTCCCCCCGTGCCAGTACTTCCAGAAATTCGTATTCTTCGATCAGCATGCTGCTGATATATCCCATGATCTCGTTATTGATCTGTCCATTCCCGTCAATCGGCACCAGCATAATGATCACAGTCCGAATTCCCTTAAAATATGGATCCTGAAATGCTTCCAGATCTTTCGTCATACAGACCGCAAACTCCGGCCGCAGCACGCCCTTTGTCCGGGTATGCAGAAGCGCGAACCCAAATTCCGCAAAGACCTGGGAGGAAATCCGTTCCCGGCGCATCAGGTCTTCCTGGATCTGTCCGCTGCGGTCCGAATAGGGGGACATTTTTTCCCCTACCGCAATCAAAAGCTCCTCAAAGGTAATGTCATTGTCTACCTTAAAAAATTCCATATTTTTCAGAATCGTCTTGATCTGTACGGCAACCAGATTGATCTCCTCCAGCTTCACGGAAAACTCATTTTCCTCTTTGTGCTTTTCCGGCATTCTCTCATACCGCAGGATCATTTCCCGTACTTCTTCCATATTCTCCTTATTCAAAAGCGGATTCACGGAAACGACCGGGATATCCTGGGGTTCCATGGGAATCGTGGAAATCAGAAAATCTGTTTTTCCGATGATGTACGGCGTAATATCATTTTTTCCGTATGCCGTCAGGACCATCCGGTCCTTATAGGTTTTCTCCAGCTTGGACACCATCAGACGGGAGATCCCGATCCCGCTGGAGCAGATCACTCCCGCATGGACCTTCCGTATATTTTCCCTGCGTCCCTCCAGGCGGAATACCGCAGCGCCGAAATGTACCGTCAGAAAACCAATCTCCTCTTCCGGCACCTCCCGCTGCGTCTTCTTCTCCAGAACCGCCGCCACATGAACACATTTCCGGTAAATCTCCGGGTAGCTCTCCCGGATCTCCGCAAGCATGGGATTCTGAATATGCATTCCATATATGATCCGGATCAGGGTCGGCTGCAGATGCGCCAAAAGCCCCTGGATAAATTCCTCGTCCTGTTTGAGCAGGCATGCCTGCACCGGGTCAAAGGCATCAATCATCTCATTGACCAGATACTGCAGCTCCCGGTTTTCAATCGTCAGGGCTTCCCCGGCATTCCACCGTATTCGCTCATGCTTGGCACCCTTAATATGCAGGCAGATGTAGGAAATCTCCATCGTTGGAAAGCGGATTCCGAATTCCTCTTCCAGCTCCGCCGCGATCTCCTCCGACAGAAGGTAATCCTCATCCCGTTCAAGCTGTTCCCCCCAGCTGCTGCCCGGCTCGATCGTCTCATCCTTGAGGATCCGGTCAATGGCAATGGTAATATGGATCACAAGCCCTACATAGGAATTTTCCGTCAGGGACTTTACCTGGAGATGATCCATCCCCGCGATACAGCGGATCACACGTTTCAGTACATCGTTGTTCAGCACCTGCCCGATCTCGCTTTTCAGCAGAAGATCCTGCGGATCCAGCACCGTGGTTTCCTCCTCATAGGCTTCCCGCAGTACCTTCGTATCTATATTTTCTTCAATAAAGGCGCGGATCGCCCTGCGGTAATCCTCCTCGCTTCCATTGGTTTCGATCCCGCTTCCCGGCTTCCGGCTGATCTGCAGGCCATACCCGGTCAGCCAGCTTTCCACAGCTTCCAGGTCCGCGCTGACCGTAGCCTCACTGACACCGAACTGGCTGCTGTAATAATACAGCTTTTTCAGCCCCTTTTCTCTCAGCAGTTCCAGGACGAGCCGCTTCCGCCGCTCCTCCCGGTTGCTCACATCATAAGGATTTCCCTGGCTGAGTTCGGCAAGAAGACGCTTCTTTTCCTCCTCGCTGCCTTCCAGCCAGACGCCCACGCCAGTCTTTGACGAAAAACGGACTTCATACGCTTTCAGCGTACTTTCCATATATTCCAGTTCTCTTTGAGCCGTCCGTTTGCTCACTCCGATCTGCTCCGCCAGGAGCTTCACAGAAATGGGTCTTTCCTCCTGAAGCAGTACCAGCAGGATCTGTCTCATACGAGCCGAAATATCCATAGCCCCTCCCCTTCTTTTGTATAGAAAAGCTGCCAGTGACAGGCTTTCTGTATTATCCTTGATTCCTCTTCTTCAGATCTTCCACCAGGACATCATATTCCGGTGCCGCCAGGAAATTTGTGATCAGAACCCGCTCCGCGTTGGGATTGCTGCGCTCCGCGCGTTCTCCCAGCTCCTGGTGCGTCACTACAATCTGTACGTCGGCCGGAATACTGGACACCGGTGTATGTATGACCTCAATCCCTTCCAGTCCGGCTGCCGCAATCTTCTTTTTCAGTACGGTTGCTCCCATGGCGCTGGAGCCCATTCCCGCGTCGCAGGCAAACGCGATCTTGCGGATCTTTCCCTGTCCCTTTGCAGGCTCTCCCGCCGCGCTGCTGTCATCCTTGATTCCCTTTGCCTGTTTTTTCATAGCATCCTTTTTCTGCTGCGCTTCTTCCAGAGACGTATCTTTTCCCATGAATTTCAAAAGTGGAACCGCGATCACAAAGGAAACCGCCGCCGCTGCCAGCATGCCCAGGAACAGCCCCACGTAACAATGCCGCTCCGCCATCATCACCAGTGCCAGGATACTGCCCGGTGAAGCAGGCGCCGTCAGTCCCACGCCCATCAGGTTGAAGGTAAACACTCCGGCTGCCCCGCCTGCGATCGTTGCAAGGAGGAGCAGGGGATTCATGAGGATATATGGGAAATAGATCTCATGGATCCCCCCGAAAAAATGAATGATCACCGCACCGGGCGCTGAGCTCTTCGCATTTCCTTTTCCGGCAATACAGTAAGCCAGCAGGACACCCAACCCGGGACCCGGATTGGCTTCTAACAGGAAGAAGATGGATTTGCCCATTTCCTCCACCTGCTGAATCCCCATCGGAGACAGGATTCCATGGTTGATCGCGTTATTTAAAAAGAGGACCTTGGCCGGTTCGATAAACAGGCTGGTAAGCGGAAGAATGCCATGTTTTACAAAGAAGCCGACCCCGATACCCATCCACTCGTTCAAAGTGCTGACCAGCGGCGTCACGCCGTACATGGCAAGAACCGCAAGAACCGCGCCGATGATCCCCAGTGAGAAGTTATTGACCAGCATCTCAAATCCGGCTTTTACATGATTTTCCATCAGCTTGTCGAATTTTTTGATCACCCATGCAGAAAGAGGGCCTACCACCATTGCTCCGATAAACATGGGAACATCCGAACCCACGATCACACCCATGGTCGCAATGGCGCCGATCACTCCGCCCCGCTGTCCCGCGACCACATTTCCTCCCGTATATGCGATCAGCAGGGGCAGCAGCACGGATGACATGGGGCTGACCAGCTGCGCGATCCGTTCGTTGGGCATCCAGCCCGTCTCGATAAATAACGCGGTAATCAGTCCCCAGGCAATAAAAGCTCCGATATTGGGCATGACCATGCCGCTTAGGGATCTTCCAAATAACTGTACTTTTTCTTTCATAAATTCCACACCTCATTTTCTTTTGGTATTCAGAAGTGCGATCGGCCAATCACGTTTTCTTCATCGTATGTTTATTATAAACTTGGCCTGTCTTTTATTTCAACAAATAGAAAAACAAATTTGGCATCATCCGTTAGTGCCAAATAGATCATCCTCCCCAAAATGCAGGAAACCGTCATCAAAGATATCTTGTCCTTCCCTGATATACCAAAAAGCACCTGCCGCACCGGAGTTCTCTCCTCCGGCGTGGCAGGCGCCTTTTTATTTTTCATAGATATTCATCCTGTATAAACATGTTCCACATATCCGGTAATCCGGTTTCCCAGACCATAGACCACATTGCTGATCACATATTCGCCGTCATTAATAAAGACCTCGATCAGATTCGGTTCCACAAATATATCCAAACCGCAGTGTTCCAGACTTGTCGGCGTGCCGCACACCGCTGCCCGGCCATCTGTCCCGGCAAATACCCGGCTGCGGTCCGTTTTCACAGATCCATTTTCAACCCAGATCCTGTACCCTCCGATTTCCAGATATTCCCCTTCCGACAGCGTTGTTTTGATACGGCAGGGCATACCCGGATCCATATGCCTCTTATCTTCCTTTTCTGCGGAAAAATATTTTTCCACCTCCGGATGGATTCTGAAATAAATATGCTCCTCTGCGATCTCCACGACCCTCGGGAGGCTCATCATCCCGTTCCAGTCTTTTTTTCCTTCCTCCTTTACGGCCTCCGGCATCCTCATCCAGCCGATCAGCACTCTTCTTCCCTCCCGGTCCACATTGGTCTGAGGAGCGTACAGATCCATACCATAATCCACATATTGAAATTCTGAGGATATTTCCATGGTGCATGTACGGCTGTCAAACTCTGCCAGTGCGGTGACCGACTGGTGTTCATATCCGTTCTCCGCATCCTCCGTATACATTGCGGACCCGACAAACACATATCTGTCTCCCAGCCGGAATAAATCCGGACATTCCAGGATCCTGCCGAAGCTTGGGTTCCTATACTGCGCGGCATACTGCCAGTGTTCCCCGTCCCTGCTCCGGAAAAACACGGCGCGGCCTTCCTTTTCCCTAAACGTACTGCCCAGGACCATATAATAGCTTCCGCTGTCATACCATACTTTTGGATCGCGCGTATGTCCCGCGTCAGCAATCTGTTCATCCCGGATCACCGGAATGATCTGTCTTTTCCCATTCCAGTTGTCAAATTGAAATCCATCCTCAGAAACCACCATTGCCTGGCTTGTTTCATAGACGTCCTGCACCGGGATATGGATATTTTCTTCCTCTTCTTCCAGATACCGCACTGCGGAATAATAGAGGTACAGCCTGCCGTCTTTCTCCAGCGCGCTTCCGGAAAATACTCCGTTGCTGTCATATCTTTTAGTCGGGAATACCGCAATATCCAGATGCTCCCAATGCACCAAATCTTCACTTACCGCATGCCCCCAATGCATGGTTCCCCATACGGGCGCATAGGGGAAGCACTGGTAAAACAGGTGATACCTTCCCTGGTAATAAATAAATCCGTTTGGATCATTTATCCAATTTCCAGGCGCTTTTAAATGCAATATATTTTTCACATGCTTCCCCTTTCCTGCTGTTATTTTAAAAAGCTCTTATTTTACAGCTCCTGCTACCACGCCATTGATGATCTGTTTCTGCAATACTACATACAAGATCAGGATCGGAACAACGCACAGCAGAAGTCCTGCCATGATCGTGCCGTAGTCTGCCGAATAGGTTCCATAAAAGCTGTAGGTAGACAGCGGCAGCGTCAGCAGTTCCTTATCCGTCAGTACCAGCGACGGCAGAAGGAAATCATTCCAGAATGCCAGCGCATTTAAGATCACCATTGTGGAAATGATCGGCTTAAGCAGCGGAAATACAATCTTGAAAAATGTCTGGGAATGTGTACACCCATCGATATAAGCCGCTTCCTCCAGCGCGATCGGTATATTTCCATTGATAAATCCGTGGAACATAAATACCGACATTGCCATGGAAAATCCGGTATGCATGAAAATCAATGTCAGCCGGTGGTTCAATATATTCAGCGTCCCGCCGTAAATGCTCACCAGCGGAATCATGATCGCCTGGAACGGAATGATCATGGACGCCACCATCAGGGCAAACGTAATCTTCGAGATCCAGTTTTTATGACGCACGATATAGTATGCCAGCATTGCCGCGAACAGGGTCACGAGCGCCGTTGCCGATACCGTTACGATCAGAGAATTTTTAAATGCGTTCAGGAAATCCATCTGCGTAAATGCCTTTACAAAGTTGTCAAAAGATAAGCCCTTGATCGTAAACAGCCATGAAAACGGGCTTTTGATGATATCTCGTTTTTGTTTCAGCGAATTGATCACCACCATGAGGAATGGAAACATGTACGCAATAAATATAACGATCAATCCGGCCATTGCCAGCATATCCGCCGCTTTCTTTTTTGTTCCGCCCACTACTGTCTGCTGCATTATGCCTCAACCTCCTTCTTCTTTGTCAGATATACCTGGATCCCGCTGATACACGCTACAATGATAAACAGGATCAATGCTTCTGCCTGACCCACGCCGAACTGCCTGGATGTAAATGCCTTCTCATAGACATGCATGGCCGCCATTTCCGTAGTCCCGTAAGGCGCGCCCGCTGTCAGGGATAAGTTCACATCATATACCATGAACGCACGGGAAAGTGTTAAAAACAGGCAGATGGTCACGGAAGACATCATAAGCGGCATCACGATGCTCCTCATCTTTCTCCATCCGGAAGCGCCGTCGATGCTTGCCGCTTCCATCACATCCTCGCTGAGTCCCATAAATCCGGCCACATAGATCAGAATCATATAGCCGGACAACTGCCATACGGATACAAGCACCAATGCGGCAAATGCCTTCGACGGGTCAGAAAGCCAGGACACCTCAAACGCAGTCCATCCCGTGGATTCTCCGATATTTACAAAGACTCTGGAAAATACAAACTGCCAGATATATCCCAGTACGATTCCTCCAATCAGATTTGGCGTAAAAAATCCTGCGCGGAAGAAATTCTGTCCTTTCATCCCCCTGGTCAGAAGGTAGGCAATTCCAAATGCCATCACATTTACGATCACAACCACAAAAATCACGTACTTAAATGTCAGAAGCAGTGAAATCCAGAATTGTGCGTCCTTTATCACTCCTCCGAAATTTTTCAGCCCTACAAAGTTCTTTACTGCAGATACTCCGTTCCAGTCTGTCATAGTCAGATACACTCCATATACAAACGGAATGACCACCACTGCAATAAAGCAAAACAGCCCCGGCAGCGCAAAAATACAGAAATCTTTTCCATTATTTTTCGACTTCATCATGTCCTCCTCTATTCCTGTTCATCCCAATATTCCTGAATCGATGTAATCAGCTCTTCCCTGTCGCTTCTCCCCGCGAGATATTTCTGCATTGCCGCGCCCAGCACAGCCCAATGGTCATTGGGTACGATCGCAGATGCATTGAACGCACGGCCCTCATGTACTTTTTCATAGATATCCCGGCTCAGCGGGTCGCTTGGCTCATATGGATTATTTTGAAACGGCGGGATCAGGTTGCATGTCTTTACCATCATCTGCTGTCCGATCTCACTGTAAACGATCCAGTTCAAAAATTCTTTTGCCGCAGCCTGTTCTTTTTCTGAGGCAATCTGTCCGTCCAGCATCACCTGCTTGGAGGGAGAACCCTGTATCTGCCGGTTTGCAAAATCATCCTCATCGTTGTTCATAAAATAGGGCAGGAAACCATATGCATCCTCATTCTCTGCTCCTGCTTCGGAAAGGTTCGGCCATGCCCAGTTTCCGTTGAACCAGAATGCCGTCTTCCCGTCCGCAAGGTCAATCGCCATCTCGTCATAATCTGCTCCCAGCGGATCCCCTTTGGCCACATTGTACTCTTTTAAGACATCAAACATATCCAGAAATTCCTGCATCCGGTCATAGGAATGTAAGTCCATCGTCCCATCCTTGATCTGTTTAATCACTTCCTGTGCACCTTCGGAAGTCCCGTCATAGGTCTCATAGACAAACTGCAGGTGATGCGCCCCCAGTGACCAGTCTTCCTTTGCCATAGAGACAGGCTTCTCGATACCGGCATCTACCAGCCTGTCCAGAAGCGCTGTAAAATTCTCCAGCGTAGTAATCGAATCCGGGTCAAATTCCTCTCCAAGAGCATCCTCGATCACTGTCTTATTATAAATCATACCGCGTCCCTCAATACACAGGGGAAGGCTGTATACCTTGCCGTTCACCTCTGTCAGATAGCCTTCCGCCTCCTCGGTCCAGTCCTCTTCCGACAGATCCGCCGCTTTTTCCTCTGCCAGCGCAATGACGTCCGTTGTATCCAGGATGGACATTGTGGGCGGATTCCCTGAATTGTACAGGCTGACTACCTTTGTATAAGGGGAATCATCTGTTACCGGCATCACCTCCACATGAACCCCGGACTTCTTCTCAAATTCCTCTCCCATCTTCTCCAGCGCCACCTGAATCTCCGCCTTTGAGTTTAACAGTGTGATATTCGTGCCTGACAGCGCGCTGTCGTACTCGAATGTGTCCACAGAGGTATCGATCGGCTCTTCTTTTACCTCTTCATTCGGATCATCCGGGTCACTCGCGAAACCGAATCTGCATCCGGTCAGCATGGCCGGCGCCAGCACAAGGGCCAGCCCCAGTGAAATGCCTCTTAATACGTTCTTTCTCATGACTCATTCCTCCTTTTCTTTATAACTCTATTGTTGTAGTAACCGGTAAAGTAACCGGTTACTTTATTGATATATTAACATTGATAGGCAGCAAAGTCAAACCTCAATTTCCTTTTTATGAAAAGCGACGATTTTGTCCGCCTGTATTTATGCACATTTCACAAAACCGGTTACTTTACCGATTACATCTTGTCTGTAATTTTTGTTTTTGATATACTGATCTGTATAGAGCCTGCATCTGCTCCGCAAGGGAGCATACAGCAGGATCTGCTCGTAAAGAAAGGCATTACCACTATGAAAGAGAAAAAGAATGTGACCTTCAGCGATATCGCAAATTACACGAACTTTTCGAAAACTACCATTTCCAGATATTTTAATAACCCGGACTCTCTTACGCTGGAAAACCAGCAGATTATTTCTGATGCTCTTGTTAAACTGGGCTATCAAGAGAATAAAGTAGCGCGAATCCTTGCAAATGGCAAAACAGAATTTATCGGTATCATCATTCCGGACCTGTATTACCATTTCTATTCGGAAATACTGAATCAGATTTTGTCCACATATGAGGTTTTCAATTATAAATTCCTGATATTTGTCGGCAATAAAAGTGAAGAAACGGAACGCCGTTATATTCAGGAACTTCTTGCCTATAAGATTGAGGGGATGATCATTTTAAGCCATACGATATCATCGAAAGCGCTTGCCGGACTCTCGATCCCCATCGTTACGATTGAGCGTGAGGACCGGTATGTATGCAGCGTAAATACGGATAACCACATGGGCGGATATCAGGCGGCTGCCCTTCTTGCCAGGCATAAATGTGACATCCTGATCCATATCAACTCCCCTGCATCAGAAGATATTCCTGCTTATGGACGCCTCAGGGGCTTTGCCGATTTCTGCCGTGAAAACGGCCTGAATTACCAGGTCATCCAAAAAGAATTTGGACATGACTACAAAAGTGCACTGACGCAGATCCAGACAATCCTTGATGGACTGGAAAGTCTTTATCTGGGACAGAAGAAGGGAATTTTCATCTCCAGCGACACGCTTGCCAATGTGATGCTGAATCTGCTCATCAGGAAATACGGCACATTGCCTGATGATTATCTCCTGGTTGGTTTTGACAATTCCCCCATATCCCGTGAAGCTGTCCTTCCCATCAGCACGATCGGACAGCAGATCGATCAACTCGCCTACGAAGCCGTGCGCCTCCTTGTAGAGCAGATGACGGAACAGAAAAAAAGAAAACCGGTTCCTTTAGACAAGCCGGTTCACAAAGTGGTCCCCCCCATATTGTTCCGGCGGGAGACCACAGAGCATTCTACAGATGTCGGTTCATAAATGCAATGACACCATATTCTACTTCATCCTTGATCTCTGCGTAGTTGTGGATCTCATGGCGGAAGCCGGAATATATCTTTGTATCCACGGTATGCCCGGTCTCGTACAGCCAGTTGCTGACCTCATAGATTCCCTTCCCGTACTGTCCTACCGGATCCTGGTCGCCGCCGATGTTGTAGATGGGCAGGTCCTTTGGAACCTGTTCGGCCCATTCCGTACCGTTGATCACATGCATCATCTGTACAAAGTAAAGCAGAGACTGGTTCGATGTAGGCTTTGTAAACGCGTCGAAAGGATCCTCCGCATGGTCTCTCTGTACGTAGGGATCCGCGCAGATCCATTCATTTCCGATGCTGACCTCCCCGCACCGTTCGCACATCCATCCAAGCAGGCTGCCCGCGTACGCCGGGTCGGATTCCTTTCCTTTTCCGTCGGCAACTGCCTTTTCCAGTTCCTTTGCCACGTCCTCCGCTCCCGGAAATACGCCGGATGTCCCGCAGATGGTCGCGCCCGCAAGCTCGCTTCCGTATTTTGCGATGTAGTCCCTTACGATAAAGGAGCCCATGCTGTGGCCGAACAGGAAATAGGGAAGCTCCGGATATTTCTCACATACCAATTCTTTCAGCTTATGCTCGTCCTCCATCATCGTATGACAGCCCTTGTCTCCCCAGTCGCCCCAAGTGTCATTCTCCAGGGCGGTCTTGCCATGGCCTACGTGGTCGTCGGCCGCCACGATGAATCCGGCGTCCATGAACCTCACGATCATATGCAGATACCGCCTGGAATGCTCGCCGTAGCCGTGGATCACCTGAACGATGCCCTTCGGCTTTGCCGCCGGAACATAGATCCATCCGTAGACCTCGTCGCGCTCGTTGAATGACTGGAATTTTACTTCGTGTAACATGTGATGTACCTCCTTATGTGAATTTAATTGTAAATTACAACCAATTTTAAATGACACTCAAAAATCCGTAGAGCATCTTCTTACGATCTCACACCGCACCTTATGGTCCTGCTCCACATCCTCTTTTCCCTGGAGCACCTCCAGCATCCGGTCAACTGCGTCGTTGCAGAGCCGCTTCACCTGATTATCCACCGATGTCAGCTCCGGCTCACAGCAGACAGCCATCGTGGAATTGTTATATCCTGCCACGCTGAGCTCCTCCGGCACGGCCAGCCCTTTTGCCCTGGCATATTTGAGCACTCCGACAGCCAGGCCGTCATTGCATGCAAATGCACTGTCAAATTCCAATGTCCGGTGCGCCAGCAGCATTTCCTTTACATACAGCACTTTGTTCTGCACATAGCCCGCCAAATTTTCTGAAAATTCAGCAAAACCGGCTTCCTCCGGCTGATGCATGCCGAATGGACGGATATAATACTTCAGACCCCCGAGTATGGGATATCCCGCATCCGTCAGCGCGCTCTCATATCCTTCCATCTTCTGCCGCGCGCTGTATGTCTGCGAATCATATAAAAAGAGAATCCTTTTTTTTCCCCGGCGGATCAGCGCCCGGGTCACATCGTATGCCCCCTGCCGGTCATCCCCGTAGGAGCAGTAGATGTTTCCCCCCTCCACATATCCGTTGATCATGAATACCGGAACCTGCTGTGCAGCTGCGCGGACATACTCCGTCTCTTCTGGGTCCTTTCCCGATCCTGCATACAGAGACCCCACGAGGATCAGTGCATCGATCCGCTTGGAGAGCAGCAGCCTGGTATGGTGTTCCCTGGCCTCCTGCATGCTCCCGCTGCAGCCCAGGATGCAGTCGTATCCGCATTCGTGGAGACGTTTTTCCAGATGCGAAACCGCCTCCGCCATGTACTGATCGGAGATATCCGGGCAGAGGATACCGATGGTCTTCATGGAGTTCAGCCCCAGTCCCCGCGCAAATACATTCGGCGTATATTCCGATTCTTCCATCACCGCAAGAACCTTTTGCTTGGTTTTTTCACTGACACGGGGACTTCCGTTCACAACCCTAGAAACGGTAGCGATCGAAACCCCCGACAGCTTTGCTATATCGTAAATATTCATCCTGTCACCTCTTAGGCACTGTATGGAAATAGCTTATACATCTTGACTGGTCTATCTCTCCGATCGCACAGTTCAAAACACCTGCTTAACATTCCATCCTTTCCGGCACTCGCAAACGCTATGGTTGTAAGTTCTTTCATTTTTGATTCCATCACTACTCTAAATTTTATAATATTTTTCACAAAAAAGCAAACCTTATCTCTAGATTTTTCACATTTTTTTCAACTTTTTTGCTTTTTCTATTGACTCCTTTCCTGTTTTATAGTAAACTTTATGTAAGCGCTTACATAAAGTAAGAAACGAACCGAACCAATTATCACATATTAACAGAAGCTCTCTATTTCAGAAAGGAATCTTTATGCAGGAATTTATCAAAATTCATCCCCAGGATAACGTAGCGGTTGCCCTGTGTCCCCTGTCCGCGGGCAGTACGTTCCAGGTGGACTCGCAGACCGTTATACTGGCCGAAGACATTCCCCAGGGACATAAGTTTACTCTGACGCCCCTTTCGGAGGGTGAACAGGTCATCAAGTACGGAAGTCCCATCGGATTTGCCAAAGAATCGGTAGGAGCCGGCTCCTGGATCCATACTCATAATCTGAGGACCGGTCTGGGTGATGTACTGACTTATCATTATGAGCCACAGGCTTCTTCCCTTACGCCTTCTGCGCCAACCTTCTTCCAGGGCTACCGCAGGGCAGACGGAAAGGTCGGTGTCCGCAACAATATCTGGATCATCCCGACCGTAGGCTGTGTCAATAATATAGCCACGTCTATTGAGCGGCAGGCCCAGGCCTACCTTACGGAACAGATTGACGAGATCTCCGCATTTCCTCATCCCTATGGCTGCTCCCAGATGGGCGATGATCAGGAGCATACCCGGCAGATTCTTGCCGACCTGATTTGCCACCCCAACGCAGGAGGCGTACTGGTCCTCGGCCTGGGATGCGAGAACAGCAATATTGAAGAACTGAAAAAATACATTGGAGACTATGACCCTCAGCGTGTCCGTTTCCTTGTCTGCCAGGAATCCCAGGATGAGATTGCAGATGCTCTTGATATCATCCGGGAGCTTGCGGAATATGCCGGGCAGTTCCGTAGGGAGTCCATCCCCTGCAGCGAGCTTGTCATCGGCATGAAGTGCGGCGGCTCCGACGGTCTGTCCGGCATCACGGCGAACCCTGTCGTGGGCGCGTTTTCCGACCTTTTAATCTCCAAGGGCGGCACCACCGTCCTGACCGAGGTTCCGGAAATGTTCGGAGCGGAAACTCAGCTCATGAACCGCTGCGAGACGGAAGAACTGTTTCAAGAGACCGTGGACCTGATCAACGATTTTAAAGATTATTTTAAAAGCCATAATCAGACGATTTATGAGAATCCATCCCCCGGAAATAAGAAGGGCGGCATCTCCACCCTGGAGGATAAGTCTCTGGGATGTACACAGAAGTCCGGAAGTGCGCCTGTATGCGGAGTCCTCTCCTACGGGGAGCCGATCCGCGGCAAAGGACTGCATCTGTTAAGCGCCCCGGGAAATGACCTGGTGGCATCCACGGCTCTGGCGGCATCCGGAGCGCATATCGTCCTGTTTACGACCGGACGGGGCACTCCCTTTGCCTGCCCGGTGCCGACCATGAAAATCTCCACCAATTCCGCACTCTATGAGCGGAAGTCCAACTGGATCGACTTCAATTGCGGGACTATGGTAGAGGGGACACCGCTGAATGTACTGGCGGAGCGGCTTTTTGACAAGGTGATCCGAACCGCTTCCGGGGAAAAGGTAAAATCTGAGGAAGCAGGCTTCCATGATTTTGCGATCTTCAAGCAGGGTGTGACCTTATAAAGCGAACTACGTGAATTACCTGTACTGCCGCCCTCACGTCACTGCAGACAGACCGTGCAGACAGTAACATATTCTGCTTTTTAATTTACTTATTGAAAGAAAGGAATCATCATGAAAAAATTATGCTATCAGACCTTAAAAGATATAAACTATGACGGCTACCTGCTTCACGAAGCACCGGAGCGGGTACTGCAGTTCGGAGAAGGCAACTTTCTCCGTGCCTTTGTAGATTATTTTATCGATGTATTAAATGAAAAGACAGGCTTCAACTCCAAGGTCGTCCTGTGCCAGCCCATCGCGCCGGGGCTTGCCGATATGATCAATGAGCAGGAAGGACTCTATACCCTTTATCTGCGCGGCTTTCAGAATGGACAGAAGGTGAATCGGAAGCGGATCATTTCCTGTGTCAGCAGGTGCCTGAACCCTTATACAGAATTCGACGAGCTGCTGGCATGCGCGGAAAATCCGGATTTGAGATACATCGCATGCAATACGACCGAGGCCGGGATCGTGTATGATCCATCCTGCCGGTTTACCGATACCCCGGCAGACAGCTATCCCGGCAAGCTGACACAGTTCCTCTATCGCCGTTTCCAGACGTTCGGAAAGAAAACCGGAAAAGGATTCGTGATCCTTTCCTGTGAGCTGATCGACAACAATGGGAAAGAACTGGAAAAATGTGTCCTCCAATATGCGGAGCAATGGAACCTGGGCGAGGATTTTACAGCCTGGATCCAAAGTGAAAATGTCTTCTGTTCCACACTGGTAGACCGGATCGTTACAGGATACCCCCGCGCCGAGGCCGAATCCATCAACGAAGAGAACGGATATATCGACCAGCTGATCGATACCGGAGAAATCTTCGGCTTCTGGGTGATCGAAGGCCCGCAGTCCCTGAAAACAGAGCTTCCCTTTGAAGAGGCCGGGCTTCCGGTGCTGATCACTGATGACCACAAGCCCTATAAGCAGCGCAAGGTTCGTATCCTGAATGGGGCGCATACCTCTTTTGTACTGGGGGCTTATCTGGCCGGGCAGAATATCGTGCGTGACTGCATGAATGATGATGTGATCCAGGGATTCATGAATAAGACTATTTATGAGGAGATCATCCCCACACTGACGCTTCCAAAGAAAGAATTGGAGGACTTCGCCGCGTCCGTGACAGAGCGGTTTAAAAATCCGTTTATTGATCATGCGCTGCTGGCAATCTCTCTCAATTCCACCTCAAAATGGAAAGCGCGCGTCATGCCTTCTCTGAAAGGATATTTAGAAAAAACAGGAAAGCTTCCGGCATGCATCACCGCATCCCTCGCGTTTTACATTGCATTTTTCAATGGGAACCATCTGACGGAGGATGCCTTGATGGGACACCGGGGTGCGGAAGAATATCCGATCAAGGATGACCGCTATGTTTTAGAATTTTTTGAAGCACACAGGGATGACAGTTCCGCAGAGCTGGCACATGCCGTATGCGCCAATGAGAGTTTCTGGGGCGAGGACTTAAGCCGGCTGGATGGATTCGAGTCTGCGGTTGCCGGATATCTGGAAGAGATCCGGACAAAGGGCGCTTATGAAGTTATGAAGGGCTGTCTGGCAAAATAATCGTTACAATTCATGGCCGTGAATAGTAATGAATCATTTCCAGCCGTTCGCTTTTTGCAAATTGCTGTACTGCATCTGCCTCGTACAATGCAATGCTGTACTAGTACAGCATCCCCTCATTCTGATTATACGCACCTACATTATTGTCAAAACATGATTATGCGCATTTTTATTACAACCGCTTTTGGAGAATATACGCAACATCTTTTTCTTCCTTTTTTATAAAAAAACTGCAGCACCCGAGCCACCGGTGCTGCAGTTTTATCAAATGCCGTTTTTCTTTACAGATCAAATCCGAAATACCGTACCGCATTCCGGTAAGAAATATCCTCCACCATGCCTCCCAGCACTCCCATATCTGCCGGATATTCCCCGTTCTCAACCCATCCGCCGATCAATTCGCACAGGATCCTCCGGAAATATTCGTGTCTGGTATAGGACAGGAAGCTCCTGGAATCCGTCAGCATCCCAATAAAGTTCCCCAGCAGTCCTAAATTTGCCAGAGAAGTCATCTGTTCCGTCATGCCGGTCTTATGGTCATTGAACCACCACGCGGAGCCCTGCTGGATCTTCCCCACGGTCCCTGCGTCCTGAAAGCATCCCAGGATAGTTCCGATGGCCGCATTGTCATTGGGATTCAGACTGTAAATGATGGTCTTCGGCAGCTGGTCCGTCGCATTCAGCGCATTCAGAAAATCTGCCATCTGCGCGGACGGCGCATAATTATCGATACAATCATACCCCGTATCCGGCCCAAGCTGTCCGAAGCGGAACACATTATTATCCCGCTTGCATCCGTAATGAAGCTGCATCGCCCATCCCAGGCGGTGATATTCCTTTCCCACGAAGATCATGTATGCTGTTTTAAACTGCAATACCTCTTCCTTTGTCAGAGCCTTGCCTTCCAGACGCTTCGAGAAAAGCTCCTCGATACGGCTCTCCTCCGCCGGAGCGTACATCACATATTCCAGAGCATGATCCGACACCTTGCATCCCATGCTGTCAAAAAATTCCATCCTCTTTTTCAGAGCTGTCTTCAAATCCCCGAAGCTCCTGATCTCCATGCCTGCCGCATCCCCCAGTTTTACGAGATACTCCGCATAATCCGGCTTCTCGATATTCATCGCTTTATCCGGTCTCCATGCCGGAAGCACCTGGACATCAAATGTGGCATCTTCCGCGATTACTTTATGCCATTCCAGGGAATCTGCCGGATCATCCGTAGTACACAGCAGCGTCACATTGGACTGACGGATCAAGTTGCGCACGCTCATCCCGTCCTCCTGCAGCTTCGCGTTGCAGAGGTTCCACACCTCTTCCGCTGTCTTTCCATTGAGATACCCATGATAGCCGAAATATCTCTGCAGCTCCAGATGACTCCAGTGATACAGCGGATTGCCGATGGCCTTCTCCAGAGTTTCCGCCCATTTCTGGAACTTTTCCCGGTCAGAGGCATCCCCGGTGATATACTTTTCGTCTACTCCGTTCGAACGCATCTGCCGCCATTTGTAATGATCCCCGCCCAGCCATACCTGGGTGATATTCTCAAACTTCCTGTCCTTCGCGATCTCCTCCGGATTGATGTGACAGTGGTAATCCAGAATCGGCATCTTTGCCGCATGCTCATGAAATAATGTCTTTGCAGTGTCCGTACTTAACAAAAAATCCTGATCCATAAATTGCTTCATGCTAATCCCTCTCTTTCTTTCCAAAACTAAAATAATTCTTTTCCATCATTCGGACATGCTCCGGCGGGGCCGACCTCCGGCAGGATTCCCCTTCGGCATATCGGCTTTCAAACTGCAGCCTGCCGGAGCACTTTTGTCTGTAGTTCTATCCAATCAATACTTATACATACCCCATCAGGCCCGGCAGCCACAGCGAGATCTGCGGGATATAGGTTACCAACAGCAGCACGATAAAGATCGCGGCAAAGTAAATCAGCAGCTGCCTGAACACCGTCTCGATCTTTACATTTCCCACACGGACGCCCACAAACAGCGTGGTCCCCACCGGAGGCGTGATCGTTCCGATACACAGATTGAAGATCATCATGATACCGAAATGAATCGTATTCATTCCCAGCGCCGTACACATGGGCAGGAAGATCGGTGTAAAGATCAGACATGCCGGAGTCATATCCATAAATGTGCCTACCACCAGCAGCAGAATATTGATGATCAGCAGGATAATAAACTTATTGTCTGTCAGTCCCAGCAAGCCATTGGAGATCGCTGTCGGGATTCCGGTAAATGCCATGACCCATGACATGATACTAGAAACACCGATCAGGAAAATGATGATCCCCGTCATCTCCGCACTGTCCTTAAAAAGCTGCGGCAGCTCTTTCAGCTTGATGGATTTGTAGAAAAACAGGGACAGGATCAGGCTGTATACGACTGCCACGACCGACCCCTCCGTAGCCGTAAAGATCCCGAATATGATCCCGCCGATCACGATTACGATCAGCAGCAGGCATGGTATCGCCTGGAGCAGCACCTGCATCGCTTCCTTTCCGGTAAACCGGGAGGTACTCTGATATCCTTTTTTCTTTGCCAGTACATAGATCACCAGCATACACGCAAGCCCCCAGAGAAATCCCGGCACATATCCCGCCATAAAGAGCGCGGCTACGGATGTTCCCCCGCTGACCAGAGAAAATGTGATCATCACATTGCTGGGCGGGATCAAAAGCCCGGTTGGGGCGGTGGCAATATTAGCAGCCGCGGAAAAGTTGGGGTCATACCCTTCTTCCTTTTCAATCGGTCCGATGATAGAGCCCATAGCGGACGCGGCAGCCGTGCCGGAACCAGATATGGAGCCAAACAGCATATTTGCCACTACATTTGTCTGGGCAAGGGCTCCCGGCGCGCGTCCGGTCACCAGCTTTGCCAGGTTGATCAGCCGAACGGCGATCCCACCCTTGTTCATAATATTTCCCGCAAGGATAAAGAAAGGAATCGCCAGAAGTGAGAACACCGAGATTCCCGAGAATATCCTCTGCGCCCCTGTTACAACCGTTGCCTCAAAATTCAGGATCGGCAGGATCGCGCAGATGGATGAAACTCCGAGAGCCACCGCGATCGGCATACCGGCTACAAGCATGATCACAAGCATTACTAAAATAATCAGTCCGGATAATACTGCTATATCCATAGAAAAATCCTCCTTTTCTTTATTCCTGGGCCTCCTCCGTATCGCCCAGCTCGATCCTTCCCGCACACAGGTCAATGATGTTGAGAACCGTATAAATCACGATCAGGACGCCGCTCAGCGGCACCACCGTATAGACGGTTCCCATAGGGATTCCCAGGGATGCCGTCACCTGTGTCATGGTCAGGTTCATAATACGGATTCCGCCGAAGATCAGTACGATCACGGCAAATGCCAGGATCAACGCTTCGATCACGACTTCCAGCGCCAGCCTCTTTTTCCCAGTCAGCTTATCCGCCAAAAATCCCATACGCATATGGTCTCTTTTTCCAAATACATAGGCGGATGACAGCAGGGCCATCCAGGTGAAACTGTATGTCAGCAGCTCTTCTGAGACCGTGCTGGGACTGTTGAAGAAATAACGTACTACGATCTGGTATGTCCCGATACATACCATAAACGCAAATATGACAAAACATGCAGAGCTTAATACCCAATCCATCCCCTTCCGGAGTGTTTTCAATGCATTCATGACTCATCTGCCTCCTTATCCTGACCTGCTTCCTTGTTGACCTCCTGGATATGGTCGTAAAAATCCCTGATCTTCGGATTCTCCTCCAGCATCTCCTCGTGCAGAGGCAGCACCTTCTCTTTAAATGCCTCCACATCGACCTCCGAGAACTGGACTCCCATGTCCTCTTCCGCGATCCGCTTCGCCTCTGCTACCTGCTCATCCCAGTTCTCCATCTCTACTTCTGTAGAAATCCTTGCTGCCTCTGTAAATACTTCCCGTTCCTCATCCGACAGCCCTTCCAGGAATTTCAGATTTGCGATCAGCATATCCGGCACCATCTGATGGTTGTTGTAGGCATAATATTTCGCAACCTCGCCGTGCTTATTGTTGGTCAGGGCAAGCTCATTGTTCTCCGCCCCGTCGATCACCCCCTGCTGGATTGCCGTATAGACCTCTCCAAAGCTCATGGGGGACGCTGCCGCGCCGAATGCCTGTGTCATGGCCACGCTGGCCGGCGACTGCTGTACACGGATCTTCTTGCCCTTCAGGTCATCCGGCGTCTCGATAGGTGTCTTGGCGTAGAAGCTCCTGGTCCCCGCATTGTACCAGGTCATAACACGGAAGCCTGCCTCGTCCGTGGATTCATAGATCTGCTCCATATAATCCGTGTCCATCATCGTCTCATGATAAGCTTCCACAGAGTCAAATAAGTAAGGCATACTGAATATCTCATAGACACTGGCAAAGGTCTCCAGGTTGGCCGTGCCGGCCACAACAAAATCAATGGCGCCCGTCTGGGTCAGCTCGATCGCCCTCTGGGCCGCCCCCAGGATCTCATTTGGAAAAATCTGCACCTCATACCGATCTCCCAGATTATCCTCCACGTATTCCTTAAACGCAAGCAGTCCAAGATGCTCCGGGTGGGTCTCCGACTGCGCGTGTGAGATCCGCACGATCCTCCTGCGCCCTGATGTCCCGCCGGTGCCCGATGAAGCACATCCCGCCAGCCCCGCCGCCATACAGATACATAAGGCTGCAGATAACCATCTTTTCATACGACTCATCTTTCTCTTTCCTTTCTTTTTTCGATGTTTTTCGTCTCCATTTTTCACATCATCAGGTGAACCATTCCTCATGATGTAAGCACTTACACTTTTATTGTAAGTATAGTATATCCAAAAGTCAATATCCAAAATATTTTTCATCAATCTGCTTATTTTCGGCTCTTATATTGCTCGATTTGATCCTATTTTTTGTGCAATTATACCTATTTATTTCATAATTCAATTCACTTCAATAATGTAATCCCTTACATCGTTGTTGCATCTTTAAATCCAGGATGCAGGATGAGGCAGCCTCAAAATACTTGCTCAGTAAGCCGCTGGATACTTGTGGCCCTCACGTCAGCCGACGAATATCCACACAGGCATGGCCGTCTGTCGCATCGCAGGAGTAAACAGGAAAGCCTGCTCCGGCAGCCGTTTCACAAAAAAACTGCCTGAAAATGGCTGTATCCCTGCGATATAGCACTGTGATATATCGCAGGGATACAGCCATTTTCAGGCAGTCCCGCCAAGCCAAAAGCATCTCCTATGCCAGATTTTCAGGCCCGAAGCCCAACGGAATCAGCTCTCTTAACTTATATATTTTATAGTCTTCCTTTCCGGTAGCCAGTATGATCTCAAATTCCTCCGGATCACAGAATTCCATCATCACCTGCCTGCAGACTCCGCAGGGCGGCGTATAGGATTCCAGTCTCCCATCCGGGCCGCCTACAATGCAGATTGCCCGAAAGCTCCTGACCCCTTCGCTGACCGCCTTGAAAAACGCGGTCCTCTCCGCACAGTTTGTCGGAGTATACGCCGCGTTTTCAATATTACAGCCTGTATACAGGCTCCCATCCTGTGCAAGGAGAGCCGCGCCGACTCTGAAACCGGAGTACGGCACATAGGAATATTGAAGCTGGTCCGCCGCTGTCTCGATCAGTTCCATGATCTGCTCATGCTTCATACGATGTCCTCCTTTTACAAACCAATCTGCTTCACAGATAGCAATTTCTCTCCGCTTTTCATTTAGAATCACTCCTGATCCTCCCGGATCAGATTCCGGATCGCTTCCACCGCAATGCGGATTGCCATATCCGTATCATGCACCACCGGATTATCCAGCCCGGCTTTTTCCCGCTCCTGATTGGCCATGACCAGGAAGCAGGAGCCGATCCTGACGCCCAGACTGCTGGCCACAACGAACAATGCCGCCGATTCCATTTCCGATGCCAGGCATCCCAGCCGTTTCCACGCCTCCCATTTATCCAGAAGCTCATAGCTCACAGGCTTCAATTCCGGAGAATGCTGTCCGTAAAAGGAATCCTTGCACTGTACAACGCCAACATGATAATCCTGTTCCAGCTTCTTCGCTGCTTTAATCAGAGAATTTACGATCTCTACATCCGCCACTGCCGGAAATTCGATGGGCGCATATTCCCGGCTCGTCCCTTCCATTCGGATCGCGCCGCTTGCGATCACCACATCTCCGCTTCTCACATCCGTCTGCATGCCGCCGCAGGTTCCGATCCGAATAAAGGTATCCGCCCCGGACATGACAAGCTCCTCCATCGCGATCGCTGCCGAAGGGCCGCCGATACCTGTGGAGGTCACACTCACCTTCACCCCGTCCAGATAACCGGTATAGGTCACATATTCCCTGCTGTCCGCCACCAGCTCCGCCCGGTCAAAATACTTCGCGATCTTCGCGCAGCGCTTCGGGTCTCCCGGCAGGATCACATATTTTCCCACATCACCTTTTCCCACCTGGATATGATACTGTTTCCCTTCCTGTTCCGAATAATTCATAAAATCTCACATCCTTTCTTTTCTCAAATCACAGTTCTTAATACTTGCTTTTTCTGATAGGTTCTATCGTTCCATTCTCCAAAATATCACCCTAATTCTTTGGAACTTTGGGTTGATCTATTAGAGTGCTCTTTAAGGCTTAAAATTGAATTCGCAGATTTGCAATTCCATTTTTTTCAGTATATTGTGTTTTTTCTGCGTTGTCAATCCCTCTGCCGAGCGGATTAAGGACTTTCACCCCTTAGATCGTAAACCCGCCGAGCACACCATAAATAAAGCGCGCACCACCTGGATACGCACTTTACAATATTTCATGATTCGTTATTTGTTTCTTTCTTCTCCTTCGGCAGAACGAAGCTCAGCAACAGCGATACGACAAACACGCCTGCTACCGCGTTTCCATTAAAGATGTCTCCCACAGCCTGAGGGAATGCCGCAAAAAAGTTGCCGTCCGTCTGTGTCAGTCCCACGCCGATGCAGAATGCCAGGGACACCAGGATCATGGTCCGGTCATCAAACTCACATTCCTTCAGCATCTTCATCCCTTCGTACATGATAGACCCAAACATCATGACCGTACATCCGCCCAGCACCGATTGAGGCAATGAGTTGAAGAACGCCCCCAGCGGCGGGAACAGGGATGCCAGGATCAGGATCATAGCCCCCATCAGGATCGTGAATCGGTTAATGACTCCTGTCATGGTCACCAGGCCTACATTCTGACTGAAAGAGGTCAGCGGAAGGCAGCCGAAGCACCCGGAAATGGTACTGGAAAATCCGTCCACAGCCAGAGAGCCCTGCAGCTCCTCGATCTTAATGTCACGCCCTAAAGTCCCCGTACATACGGCTGTCGTCGCCCCTGTCGTCTCTGCCGCAGACACCAGGAATACAATGGCGATCGTAAAGAACGCGCCGATATCAAAGACCGGCTTGTGGCTTGTGAAAAATACCAGTCTCGGGATACTGAAAAATCCGACCTCGCCGATCGTCTTTGTAATTCCGGAAAAATCGATCATAGGCGCGATCCCCGCGATCGTGAAGATTCCGGACAGGATATATCCCAGGATCAGCCCCACCAGGATATTCAGATTTTTATACACACCCTTCAATAAATAGCGGGATACAAGGCATACCACCAGGGTAAACGCTCCCACAAACAGATGATACCAGGATCCGAAGGTATCCGCGCCGCTGCCGCCGCCCCAGGAATTCATTCCCACCGGCAGGAGAGAAAGTCCGATCGCAATGACCACACAGGCAGAGACCACCGGCGTCAGATACCGCTTCCAGTACTTTGCGCTCAGTCCCACTACGCCCTCAAAGATACCGCCGAGGATGACGGCTCCTACCATGCCTTCATAACCCAGATTCGGATTGGTGCAGATCATCAGCAGGCTTCCCAGGAAGGTAAAGCTGACACCCATGACGATCGGCAGCTTCGAGCCGATCTTCCAGACCGGGTACAGCTGCAGACAGGTTCCGATGCCGGCCACAAACATGGCACACTGCAAAAGCCTTGTGATCTCCACCGCGGTCAGGGATTCTCCCGTTCCCCGGACAACCGCGGCGCCGCACACGATCAGCACCGGCGCCAGATTTGACACGAACATGGCAAGCACATGCTGGAGTCCGAAGGGGATCGCCTTCGTCAGCGGCACCCTTCCGTTTAACTTATAAATATTTTCTTCACTTACGGTGGTGATGATTTCTTCTTTATTCTCCATAGATTTTTCCTCTCTCAAGCTCTTATGGTCTTTTACCTTTTTCCTATCTTATTTTATGTCTGCCTCATGCCGGACAATGACGATTTTCCCGAAAAAAAGTCAAAAAGGGAGAAGCGGTCTGTCAATGACCGCTTCTCCCAGCGATTCTCAACATCCGGCTCTTTGCCTTGGATACATTTTTAAACCTCGTCCGCTTCCTTCTCTTTTCCCAGTCTGCGGAGCATGGTCTTCTTCACTGCCCGGAAGATATTTTCATATCCCGTACACCTGCACAGGTGTCCGGACATCAGCTTGCGGATCTCGTCATCCGAAAATTCCCGTTTTGCTTCCAGGATCTCCACCGCGCTCATGATAAATCCGGGGCTGCAGAATCCGCACTGCACCGCCGCCTCATCGATAAACGCCTGCTGGATATCGGAGATCTCTCCATTGGGTCCGGCCAAACCTTCCAGAGTCAATATTTCCTTGCCCTCGGCCCATACCGCAAGATAGATGCAGGAGTTGAAGCATTCCCCGTCTATGATCACGTTGCACGCGCCGCACTCTCCGACCTCGCAGCCCTTTTTCACACTGGTAAGCCGATAATCGTCCCGAAGCATATCCGTAAGAGAGGCACGGACATCCACCATTTTTTCCACCTGCTTCCCATTGATGGTGCAGGAAACCAGCTTATACTGTTTACTCATTGACCTCACCTCCCGCAAGACGAATAGACTCTTTCAGCGCCCGTTTGGCAAGTACCACCGCAATGTGCTGCCGGAACGCCTTGGAAGCGCGCCAGCTGTCCCTGGGATTGATATCCTCCAGGACCGTCTCTGCAAATGCCTTCACCGTTTCCTCAGACACCGGCTTTCCCTCAGCCGCTTTTTCCGCCGACGGCGCCCGCATGGGCACCGGGCCTGCAACGCCGTATGCGATCCGCGCGTCCTCGATGGTCTTTTTATCTGCGGACAGCCTGACATTGACCGAGCATCCTGTAGTCGCAATATCCATGGCATTTCTCATGGCATATTTAATATAATGCCCGTAATAGCCCTCATAGGCTTCCTTCGGAATGATGATCGCCGTCTGTATTTCTCCCGGCCGCAGATCCACCACGCCTGCCTTTATGTAAAAGTCATGGATCGGAATCCTGCGCGCCCCGTCCGGTCCGGTGATCTCCACCACCGCGTCCCACGCATGGAGCGTAGAAGCCGAATCTGCGGAGGTCACGCCGTTGCAGGTATTTCCTCCGATGGTCCCGATGTTGCGGATCTGAGGACCGCCTACCATATCCACCGCCTCACCCAGCACATTGATATGCTTCTGGATGATCGGATCTCTGGTGATATGTGAAAAGCTGGTAAGGGAACCGATGCGGATGGCTCCGTCCGCTTCATAGCTGACGCCGCGCATCTCATCCAGACCGTAGATACTGACCAGCTCCTTGCCCGCGCGCTTTCCTTCCCGCATCTGTACCAGAACATCGCTTCCGCCCGCAATGATCTGCGCCTCCGGATGTTCTATGAGAAGACGGATCGCATGCTCCACACTTTCCGCCTCGTAAAGTGCCTTTATATCATACATAATGTTTTACCTCCCTTCACTCTCGAAAATACCTTCCTCCGTAAATCTGCGGAACAGGTTATGCGGATTCACAGGTGCCTCATTGACTCCGACCCCGGTTGCCTGATACACTGCATTCCGGATCGCAGGCGCTACGGAACAGGTCGGCGGCTCTCCAAGCGCTTTCGTCCCGAATGCACTGGTAGGCTCCGGATTCTCCACGAACAGCGCTTTCAGCCGCGGATGGTCCATAAAGGTGGAAAGCTTATAATCCAGCAGGTTATTGTTCAGCGCGCGCCCTGTCTTCGGATCAAACATCAGCCGTTCCGACAGCCCGAAGCCGATCCCCATGCTCATGCCGCCGTGTACCTGGGCCTCTGCCAGTGCCGGATTGATCAGCTTTCCGGCGTCATGCACATTGACGATATCCAAAAGCTTCACCCTGCACATGGGGATATCCACTTCCACTTCCGCCATGGTGCATCCGAAGGAATACGCGTTGGACTTGATCTGGGACGTGCTTTCCGCCGACAGATGCTGGCTGTTCGTCAGGCTGTACAGTGCTTCGGTGGCCAGCTCTCCCAATGTCATCAGTTCCCTTCCGTCTGTCGTGCGGACGATATTCCCGTCCACGATATCCAGATTGTAAGGAGGCATCCGGGTCAGCTCCTGGGCGTATTTCAAAATCCGCTCCCGCAGAAGCAGCGCGGTCTGGCGGATCGCAAAGCCTGCCGTATAGGTCTGCCTGGACGCATAAGCCCCGGTTCCGAACGGCGTCACGTCCGTATCCTGGCAGGATACCACATGGACACTCTCCAGCGGCACACCCAGCACATCTGCTGTCATCTGTGTATATGCCGTGTCCGCCCCCTGGCCGATCTCGGTCTCTCCAAGCTGCACCTGCAGGGAGCCGTCCTGGTTCAATACCATCCGACAGGACGAGGTTTCCAGGGAAATGGGCCACACCGCCGTATTGTACCAGAATACGGACATGCCGATCCCCCGCCGGATATCTCCGGTCTGGTTCTGATACTCCTTGAACTTCCGCTCATAATCAATGGCTTCCATGGCCTTGTCAAGACACTGGTTAAAGGTATCGGAATACAGTTCATTTTTGGAAAACGGATCCATATACCCCACCGGCATCAGATTCTTCCGCCGGAATTCCAGCGGATCCATGCCCATCTTGGCCGCCACGTCCTCGGTATGGCATTCCACCGCCCACATAGCCTGCGGGATTCCGTAGCCGCGCATGGCTCCTGCCACGGATTTATTCGTAAATATCGTATATGCGTCAACCTCTACATTGTCGCAGGGATACAGCTGCGGGAATGCGCCGGCCCCTTTTGCCACGATGCTGTGGCCGTGGGAAGCATATGCCCCCTGGTCGGAAAAGGCTTCCAGCTTCCGGGCCGCGTAGGTGCCGTCCGGCCGTACCCAGGAAATGATATGGCTGCGGATGGAATGTCGCACCCGGTTGGATACAAAGGTGTCCTCCCTGGGAACATCCAGCTTCACCAGATGTCCTCCCACCTGCATACAGAGCCATGCACAGAGCGGCTCATAGAGGATATCCTGCTTATTGCCGAATCCGCCGCCGATATAAGGCTTGATAATCCGGACCTGCCCCCAGCCGATGCCCAGCGCCTGGCCGACCACGCGGCGGACAATATGCGGGATCTGAGTAGAGGCAACCACCGTAATGCGTTCTCCCTCCATCTCCGCGTAGCAGATGAAGTTCTCGATATGGCAGTGCTGCACGGTCGGCGTCTCATACCAGCCTTCCACCCTGGTCAGTCCCGGTTCCTGAATCGCTTCCTCATAATTCCCCTTTCGGATGGTCGTATGCTTCAAAATATTGTTCGGGTACTTCTCATGGATCTGAGGCGCCCCGTCCTTCATGGCCTCCTGTACATCCAGAACAAACGGATACTCTTCATACTCCACCTTGATCGCGCGGATCGCCTGTGCGGCGGACACTTCATCCTCCGCCACCACCGCGGCGATGTCGTCTCCATAGAAGCGGACCTCTTCCGTCAGGACCAGACGGTCCGCCACATCCTGATGCCCCGGATCCGTGGACCATGGATGGCCTGCCGTCGGAAAATAATGCTTCTCCTTCACGTCGAAACAAGTGAATACCCTGATCACGCCGGGTATTTTTTCCGCTTCGCTCGTATCTATGGATACCACCCTTCCATGAGCAATCGTGGAATGCAGTACCTGTGCAATATACGCGCTTTTGTCGCACAGGTCATCCGTATACTTGGTACGCCCGATCACCTTGTCATAGGCATCCACACGGGTTACTTTTTTTCCTACATACATCGTTTCTCCCTCCTTATGCTTTCTAACATTTTCAGATCTCACCATAAATGTATTGTCCGATATGCCGCTTCATTTCCTGATATCCAGCTTCTGTGATCACGATCTTCCCCTTTTGGATATCAATCAGATCAATCTCCTTCAACTTTTTGATATTGCGGTTCAGCGTCTTAACGGAAAAGCCGATCTCCTCTGAAAGCTGGTCCCGGCTTTCCTTAAGCTCCAGCACCTGTTTCAGCGGCTGCTTCTGCTCGTATTTTCGAATCAGATGCATCATCAGCCGTTCCCGGCCTTCAATGAACAGATACTTCCGGGCATCTGCCGTCTGGGAGATCAGCCTGCTCATGTTTTCCTTCGTCCGAAGGTACAGCGCGTCCACATCGCTGCAGAGCCAATCCATATAAGGCGCCATCGGAATCACCAGTACCCGGCACTTTGTTGCCGTGATCACCCCGATCCGGTAGTTGGTAAGATCCGCAAAGTACTCGATCTCTCCGAAAAAATCCCCGGGCCCATAGTCCTTAAAATAGTAAGGCCTTTCATTCATGGGCCATTCGATTCCGGTCACCTTTCCGGATAAAATGATGTAAATATTGCTGCACCTTTCCCCGGCTTTGATCAGCGTCTCATTTTCCGCCACCTCCATGACTCTCATATAGTACTTGACTTCCTCCGTGCAGTTCTGGAACAGCATTTCCATGTACGTCTGCTTTTTCAGCGGCAGCTCTTTAAATACGTCCATAGGCCTCACCTCTTTTTACTTATTATACAGAATCCGCCTTGAAAATAAAAAGGACGAATGACCTGAATTTGCGGTATTTTAAAAATACGGCAAATGCAACAAATATGCATCTTTTTTCCATCGTCAACCAGCGGTTTTTTGTGCATTTTTACAATATAAAATAGCTGAGAATAGAAATGTAATGCGTCCGCCCTCCTTTATGTTTAAAAAAAGGCAGTCACCCTGACTGATGACTGCCGTACGGCAAACACTCCTGATCCATATATTCTATAGAATTCAATCGCTGTTCAGAACGAAAGACCGCAGATCCGTCTGCCGCTGTCCTGAATAGTCACAGAAATTACAAATATTCCACCTGTACGGTTGCAATCCGAAGTCACATTTTTATGCAATTTATTGCAATGAAAATGCGACTGCGGATTAGCAGCCTACCTCATTAATGAGTAAAATGTGACTGCGTTAGCAGGCACAAAAGTGCGAAGCACGGATTTTACGAATGAATGAGGTGGGTTGGATGCTCAAAGAGCATCCAACCGTACAGGTGGCAAATATTCAATCCCCACCAGCACCAGCCCCTGAGGAGGCGCCGTT
The DNA here is from genome assembly GCA_009911175.1 of Lachnospiraceae bacterium. The sequence goes on from QXWX01000001.1 coordinate 217,858, forward strand.
ACTCCTGCCGCCTGGCGGTTCTCTGCTTCCAGGATATCCTTCACCTGTTCCGGCGTATAGAACCCGCGCCCGACCCGCAGAAGCGTACCCACGATAATCCGGACCATATTATAGAGAAATCCGTTTCCGCGGATCCGAATCGTAATCTCCCTTCCGTCCCGGCCGCTGCCTGCTCCATATACCTCCTGCCTGGAGATCTCCAGATCATAAATTGTCCTCACCGTATCCTCCACGCTGGTCCTGATATTGCAGAAGCTGACGAAATCATGAGTTCCCGTGAGATATCCTGCCGCCCGGCGCATATCCTCCAGATTCAGAGGATATGATACAAAATATGTGTTCCGGCGTCTGGTTGGATCCGGTACATCGGCATTGAAGATATGATATTCATAGGTCTTGACGCAGCTCTGGTATCTCGGATGCCAGTCCGCAGGCACCTCCTCCGACCGGACGATCACGATATCCTCCGGAAGCCGCTGATTCAGCGCATAGGAGATGCGCTCCGGCGGGATCCGCGTCTCCGTATCAAAAACCGCCGCGTTTCCCAGCGCGTGGACTCCGGAATCGGTACGGCTCGCGCCGATGATCCGGATCTTCTCCCCCAGGAGCCTGGACAGTTCACGGTTGAGCACCTCTTCCACCGTGATCCCGTTGGGCTGTATCTGCCAGCCGCAGTAGTCCGTGCCGTCATAGGCGACGGTGATCCTGATCCGCTTCATAAAAACCTCCGTAACTGTTTTTTTAATATACTCACAGCCGATGAAGTCTGCCATAAGTATCGCGCCAGCCGCAACCGCAAGGCGGCACAATTTCTCAAGCGGCCGCACGCGTCATGTTATACTGGGCGGCAGACTTATCTGGCGCTCAGAATATCCACAAATGGAAGGGTACAAATCTTCCCAGTCCGAACACTGCTGCCATGTAGAACACCGTGATCAGATATGCCATATGATCCCTTGTCTTAAAGATCAGAGGCTTCATCTTCGTCCGGTTCTCCCCCCCGTTATAGCAGCGCGCTTCCATCGCCATGGCCAGATCGTTGGCCCGCCGGAAGGCGGAGACAAACAACGGGATCAGGATCGGCACCATGGCCTTTGTCCTCTGTATGATATTTCCGCTTTCCAGGTCGGCTCCGCGGGCAATCTGCGCCTTCATGATCTTGTCCGTTTCTTCCAGCAGGATCGGGATAAAACGCAGGGCAATGGACATCATCATCGCCACCTCATGCACCGGAACCCGGAATCGGTTCAGCGGACGCAGCAGGCTTTCAATCCCGTCTGTCAGACCGTTAGGTGTTGTGGTAAATGTCATAATTGATGAGCCCATGATCAGATAGATCAGACGCGCCGCCATAAATACAGAGGTCCGCAGGCCGTTCTCCGTGATATGGAAGATCCAGAAATGAACCAGTTCCTTACCACCCTTTGTCAGAAACAGGTGCATGCACACGGTAAATAAAAGTAGCACTACGATCGCTTTCAGCCCTTTCACGATAAATTTCAGCGGCACTCTGCTGGTCTTGATGACCATTGCCAGAAACAACGTCGCGATGCCGTATCCCAGCACACTGTTCTGCACAAACAGGGAAACCAGGAACAGCAGCGTACAGACGATCTTCACCCGGGGATCCAGCCGGTGTATGCAGCTTTTTGCAGGATAATACTGCCCGATTGTAATATCTCTGATCATGGAAACTCCTTTTTCATTCTCAAATATTGTTCAGAACATCAAAACTGTAAGATTTTTCATTGATACTCATAGCCGCGTTTTTCAAACACGCTTCAGAGCCCGCATGATCTCATCCGCCGCCTCTTCTACCGTCGTGGCATCGGTCCGCACGCCAAGCCCCTTTTCTTTTAAGTCATGCATGATATACGTAACCTGGGGAGCCGCCAGCCCTACCTGTTCCAGCTCCCTATAGTGAGAAAATACATTCTTCGGCGTATCATCCAGCATCTTCTGCCCCTGATTCATCACAATGATCCGCTCCACATACCTTGCAATGTCCTCCATGCTGTGGGATACAAGGATCACCGTCATCCCGGTCTGTGCATGAAGATGCGCCACCTGATCCAGGATATCGTCCCGTCCCTTCGGATCCAGGCCTGCCGTCGGCTCATCCAGCACCAGAACCTTGGGGCGCATTGCAAGCACCCCGGCGATGGCCGCCCGCCGCTTCTGACCGCCGGACAGCTCAAAGGGTGACTGCCGGTAATACTTTTCCGGAAATCCGACCAGCTCCAGTGCTTCTCTTGCCCGCTCTTCACATTCCCGCGCCGAGAGCCCCTGGTTCTTCGGGCCAAAGCAGACATCCGTAAATACGTCCACCTCAAACAGCTGGTGCTCTGGATATTGAAAGACCAGCCCTACCTGGCTGCGCAGCTCCTTCATCGGATATCCGCTGTCATAGACATTTTTTTCTTCATAGTAGAGTGTCCCCGAGGATGCCCGGATCAATCCGTTCAAATGCTGGATCAGCGTAGACTTCCCGGAACCAGTATGCCCGATCACGCCCACAAACTGTCCTTGGGTGATCTCCAGAGACACATCCTTCAATGCGTGCTTTTCATAGGCAGTACCTTCACTGTATATATAATTGATATGCTCCAATCGAATCGACATCATATCCCCCTGTTTCCAAGCTTCATACAGAAAACCTGCCACTGGCAGCTTTTCTGCATACGATGGTATCTAAAACCGCAGGTCCGCGGCGGTCCCGCCGCCGCGTCTATCCGTTCTCCCGCCGTCCGTATCGCGCGAGGCCCGCAACTGCTTCTACCAGTTCTTCCTTCCGAAGGATCCCTCTGGGAATCGGAAGCCCCCGTTTCTTAAGCTCCTCCGCCAGCATGGTTGCCTGGGGCACATCCAGACGATATTTTTTCAATTCCTCCACTCGGCTGAATATCTCCCTGGGTGTTCCGTTCATCACAATATGGCCGTTGTCCATCACATACACCTGGTCCGCGTCAATGACCTCCTCCATATAGTGGGTGATCAGGATCACCGTCACATGCCGACGCTTTCTAAGCTCCTGCACAGTGCGGATGACTTCCTTCCTTCCGTTAGGATCCAGCATTGCGGTCGGCTCATCCAATACGATACACTGGGGCTCCATGGCGATCACCCCTGCAATTGCCACCCGTTGCTTCTGCCCGCCGGAAAGCTTGTTGGGAGAATGTGTCCGGTATTCCAGCATTCCTACTGCTCTCAGACTGTCCTCCACCCGTTTCCAGATCTCATCTGTGGGAACTCCAAGATTCTCAGGCCCAAACCCTACATCCTCCTCCACCACCGTACCGATGATCTGGTTATCCGGATTCTGGAACACCATTCCCGCCGACTGGCGCACCTGCATCAGCTCCCGCGGATCCTTTGTATCCCTTCCGTTCACCCACATGGTTCCGCCGGTCGGCACCAGGATCGCATTCATGTGCTTGGCAAGCGTGGACTTTCCCGAACCGTTGTGCCCCAGGATTGCAGCAAACTGTCCCGGGCTGATGTCAATATCTATCCCGTCCACCGCGCGGTTCATGCCGATGACATTGCCTTCATCGTCGCGCTTTTCATATTCATAGATCAGCTCCCGTGCCTGTACCATTTCCATAAATGCACGTCTCCCTTTCTTATTTCCAATCAACAGGGACGGCAAAAATATACTGAGCGTCAGATTTTATCTGCCGCTCAGTATATCGCCGTCCGTCTTACTGCGCAGATTCGCCCCACTCTATATACTTTTCCAACTGGACGAGAAGCTTGTCCATATCGATCGGCTTTGCAATATGCGCATTCATGCCGCTGTCCAAACAATGCTGTACATCATCCGAAAACGCATCCGCCGTCATTGCGATGATCGGCAGGTTTACATCCGGACGGTCCAGAGCACGGATCGCCCTCGCCGCTTCATATCCGTTCTTCACAGGCATCCGGATGTCCATCAGGATCACGTCGTATTCTCCGATCTCCGACTGTTCGAACATCTCAACACAGATCTGCCCGTTCTCCGCCCTGTTTACTTTAAATCCAACCTCCAGCAAAAGATCCTCCGCGATCTCCCAATTCAGGTCGTTGTCCTCCGCAAGAAGGATGCGCTTTCCTGTAAAGTTATGGGTATCATGGGTCTTCTCTTCCGGCGCGGAAGTCTCTCCGGCAAATTTGCTGAGGCCGACATATAGGTTCGACTTGAACAGCGGCTTGGAAATGAATCCATGCGCCCCCGCCGCAAGCGCTTCTTCCTCGATATCGCTCCAGTCATACGCCGATACGATCAGGATCGGAATCTCATCTCCCACGAGCTTGCGGATCTCACGGGTCATCTCCAGCCCGTCCATTCCCGGCATCCTCCAGTCCAGAAGAATGACCTGATAATCGTCATGTCTGGCATGACGTTCCTCCACCATCCGAAGCGCCTGTCTGCCGTTCACTGACCATTCCGCGTTGACCCCGATCTCACCGAGAGCATGCACCGCACTCTGACAGAGGTCTTCGTTATTATCCACAACCAGCATATTCCAATCGGGGAGCAGCATATCCTCCACCCGGGTCTCCGCCTTCTCCAGATCCAGCGTCACATGGAATTCCGTACCCTGATTCTGCTTGCTCTGAACTTCAATGGTTCCCTTCATTGCCTCTACGATGCACTTCGTGATCGCCATTCCAAGGCCAGTCCCCTCAATCTTGCGGACCTGCTCCTCGTCTCTGGTAAAGCTGTCAAAAACCTTTTCCACAAACTCCGGCGACATTCCGATGCCGGTATCCTTTACCCGGAAATGGCATCTGACATAGTCCTTTCCTGCCGGAGAGTCCTCCTGGGAAAGATAGATATTGATCCTGCCGTCCTCCGGCGTGAACTTGATTGCATTTGACAGGAGGTTCAGAAGCACCTGGTTCAGGCGCACTCCGTCGCAGTATACCTCCTCCGTCTGTATCTTCTGCACAAAAATATCAAAATGCTGCTTCTTGCTGTGGATCTGCGGCTGCACGATATTTACAATGCTGTCCATCGTATCGCGCAGGGAAAGGGCGTCCATATTCAGAGACAGCTTGCCGTCCTCAATCTTCGACATATCCAGCACGTCATTGATCAGCCCGAGCAGATGCTTGCTGGATAATGTAACCTTTTTCAGACAGTCCTGAACCCGGACCGGATCCTGAATGTTCGCCATGGCGATGGCCGTCATCCCTACGATCCCGTTCATCGGAGTCCGGATATCATGGCTCATGTTAGACAGGAACTCGCTCTTCGCCTGATTGGCATGGATTGCGTCCTTCCTTGCCCTGTCCAGCTCTTCCATCTGCTGATGAATCACACGCAGATAGACCGCAAAAACAATCAGCACTACGAATATCAGCGTTCCGCAAGCTCCCAATACAAGCCCGATACGCTGCTCACCCAAGCTGCTTATGATCTTGTCCAGCGAGTCATAGGGCATGACACTTACCAGATACCAGCCGGAACCGGGAAGGGGCGTACAATACAGATGCCTGTGGCTCTTCCCCACGACTACCAGTTCCGAAAATGGTTCATTTCTCCCGACTGAATTCTGAAGCTCCGTCACATATGCGTCCGGTGTCTTCCCATTGAATTCTCCGATGTTGTCCTGAATGTAGTCGTAATAGTTGGACCATCCGTCATATCCTGTTCTTACGACAAAGCTTCCGTCTTCCTCAATGATATGCGTATATACCAACGCATTCTCTTCCTGTGTGACAAGTGCTTTTTCCAGATCCTCCATACTGAATCCTACAACCAGAAGCTCGCTTTTTCCGCCGTCTTTCATCGGATATTCCGCTTCCACCCCCAGAATGAGTATCTTTTCCCCGTCCGCGGACAGACAGGAGGTGATCTGAATCTCCCCATTCAGAAATCTCTGGAACTCCTCCGTATTCTCCATCTCCACCGGCTCTCCGTAGATCACCTCATTCGCTCCGTTTTCCGTATAAAAGCCCATATATACGGCACTGCGGACACTGGCATTGAGACGCATCTCCTCCAGCATCTGCTCATCGTAGCTGACAGTTTCCGGAGAGGTACGCTTCAGGATCCCTTCCACCTGCGACTTCCGCAGATCAATGATCGTGGAATACTTCTGCTCCAGCTGCCTGTTCATCTCTGACATGTAGATCATTCCGATCTCGTTGACTGTCTGTTCATTTTTTTCACCCAGGAACTGGTACATCCATGCAAAAATAACGATACAGATCACGATCAGGCATAAGAAACTAACCCACAGCTTCTTTTTCGTTTTTTGGTACATAGACTATTCCTCTTTATTCTGCCTGTAATTTCTGAACTGCCGCGAATGTCTTTTCATATTCTGCTTTCAGTCCGTCCAGCATGGAGGGAGTATAATCCTCCGGATGGCTGCGCAGCATCTCCGTCAATGTCTCGCTGGCCATATAAAGTCCGGTGAATCCCAGGTTCTGGCTGACTCCCTTCAACGTATGCGCGGCACGGAAGGCCTCGCTGTAGTCTTCGGCCTCCAGGGTCCTGCACAGACTGTCATAGCTTCCGTCGGCAAGAAACTTTAACGCAAACTTTTTGATCCTCTCGTCTCCGCGGAAACGGCCAAATACGCCTTCGTAGTCTCCATTGATCTGTTCATAACACTCTTTTACTGTCATCTCTATTATTACTCCTTCCAAAAAAACTATTTGTTAAAAAAATTCTTTTATATAAAAGCTTCCTCTTCCAACCACTTTTGTCAGATTCTGCCTTTTCATGAACTGCTATTCATCATGGTCGGCGAGCACCTTGCCGATCACGCCGAGATACTGCGGCTTTTCATCGTCAGACCAGATCGAACGGCAGACGATCTCACGGGCGCGTACCTTTTCGCCCACCCTTGTCTTACATTTGAAGCGCACATCCGGCTCTTCCGGCGTCGCATTGTGAAGAAGCTCCTGAAGGTTCTGCCGGTCCTGGCTGCTCATAGATTCCAGAACCTTCTCTTTATTAAGCGGGTCCATCGTGATCTCGTCGAGCCCCAGACACTGCGCGCTCCACTCCGTCAGCGTCAGCACGGACGGGGAAACCGTATACTCGAACTGGATCTCTCTCGAAATCGACGCATAGAACTGATATTTCATCCTTTCCTCTTCCAGATACTGCAGCGCGCTGTTGGAATCATCCAGCTCTTCATGATGAAGGATCTCGTCTACAATGCTGCGGATCTCCTTCTCATTTTTACTGGTCAGAGAAGCAGCCTTCATCTCTTCCAGAAGGCTGTCCGCCACATCCAGCAGGCATTCTATCAAAAGCGGATTGAACGTACCGCATTCTCCGTTCTGGATCATCTGCAAGGCCGTCTCGTGTGAAAATGCTTTTTTGTACACCCGTTCGCTGGTCAGCGCGTCGTAGACATCCGCCATGGAAACAACCTGGGCGCTGATCGGGATCTCCTCCCCTTTCAGGCCGTCCGGATATCCTCGGCCATCATACCGCTCATGATGCCACCGGCAGATCTGGTAAGCCACCTTGACCAGCAGCTCATCCTGATGGAACGGCAGATCCTTCAGCATGGAGGCGCCCACTGCGGAGTGGGTCTTCATCACCTCGTACTCCTCTGCCGTAAACCGTCCCGGCTTGTTCAGGACTTCGGAAGGAATGGCGATCTTACCGATATCGTGCAGCGCAGAAGCCATGGTGATCATATTGATATCCTCGTGGGACAGTTGATATTTGTCCGTTTTCCCAAGCAGGCTTTTCAGCAGAAGTTCCGTAATCGTCTGGATATGCAGCACGTGAAGGCCGCTTTCCCCATTCCGGAATTCCACGATATGGCTCAGGATCGTAACCATAAGGCTGGCATTCTTCTCTTTCTCAAACATCTGGTTCGTGACCATCTTGATGAGCTTCCTCTGCTTTGCGTAAAGCATGATGGTATTGATCACCCTTCGCTGTACAACCAACGAATCAAACGGACGGCTGATATAGTCCGTAACGCCCAGCTCATAAGCCCTCTGTACATAGGAAGGCATGCTCTCTGCGGAAATCATGATCACAGGCACATCTTCGATCCACTTCTTTTGATTCATGACCGCCAGGACTTCGAATCCGTCCATCTCAGGCATCACAATGTCCAGAAGGACCAGTGAAATCTGAGAACTCATCTGCTGCAGGATTGAAATTCCCTGTGCACCGTCCGCCGCTTCTAAAATCTCATACTGATCCTCCAGCATATCCGCCAGGATCATACGATTCATCTCAGAATCATCGACGATCAAAATCCTTTCTTTGTTTTTACTTTTCTCATTCATAAATCAATCATCCTCCATAACCATGATTTCTGACCTGTCAGTTTCGCGTATGTAATATCGCCCTGAAAAATAAACACTTTAGGGTCATCTGTCCATTCATCTATAAAAACCCGTTTATATTATACCATACCAAAGAAAAATGTCCAGACTCAAATACACTTAATCCTTTTTCAGCCACAAATTATTTCGAGAATTCCAGTATAACGCGCAGTTTTTCCCTTTCCAGCTCCGCCGCCGCGCTCCCGCCCATTCTTTCCATCAGTTCTTTTACGATAAACAGCCCAAGCCCGGAGGATCCTTTCCTCCGGGCTGAATCTGCCTTATAAAACCGTTCAAAAATCTGTTTTGGATCCGGCCTGCTGGTTTCCGATACGGTATTTTCGAAAATCAGGCGCCGGCTATTTTGAGTGATCACGAGATTTCCCGTACCATGCAGCAGGGCGTTGCGGATCAGGTTATGGAAAATGCGTCTCAGACATTCTTCATCCGCCCATACGCAAAGTTCCTCTGATGTAAACAGAACCTCCGGCGAGATTCCCTTTTCCTCAAACTGCTGATACATCCCCACCAGACAGTCGCTGAGCAGGGGAAGCACCTGCACCTCCTGAACCGACAGTTCAAAATCACCGCCGGTCAGTTTTGTAAACAGGAAAAGTTCCTCCAGCATGTCTCCAAGTTCTTTCAGCCTGCCCTGCGCAGCCTGCAGATAATATGCCCTCCTGTCCTCCTCCCTGCATTCCCCGGCAAGCTGTACATAACCGGAAGCTCCGGCAAGAGGAGTCCGGATATCGTGGGCCAGGGCGGTAATATTCCGCTTGAGCTGTTTTTCCGCCTTTTCATATAGAATCCGATCCTGCTCCTGCTTCCTCTGCATTCTGTTCAAGGTTCTGCACAGCTTCAGCACTTCTCTCCGGCGGCTGTACACTCCCAGCTCCATATGGCTTCCCCGTTCCATTTCCTCCAGTTGTCCACAGATCGAACGAAGCTCCAGAATACTGCGGATATACCGCGCCAGAAGCCACACGCACAGGATCATAAATATTATCAGTGCAGCGATCATAACAAAACGCCTCCCTTCACAGATTTCTGCAGGCGAATCCGGTCAGATATCCCGCTTTTGCAGCACAATTCCTGCAAGCAGAGAATACAGGATCAGGAATCCGGCGCCCACGGCGAACACCCGCAGATCCTGCAGGGACGTATACTTGGACGGCCCCGCAGAGAGTGTCATATAGATGCTGTATTTCATCCAGTCTCCCAGATGGAAGAGGGCGAGGATCTGATTCAGAATATCCACAATCGTCCCGCTTCCCAGCAGGATAGCCGCAAGCACCCCTGCCGCAGTGCTCCGGACGCACACACAGATCAGGATCATGAGCCCTGCAAATGCCGTGGTCAAAAGCCATATCCAGGCCATATAAAACAACACATCTCTCAGATCTGCCCAGGGAATCATCTTTCCAAACAAACCATTCAGGAGCAATACAAACAGATAGTTCAGGAGCAGATACAGAATATTCAGGGTCGCTGCCGCCAAAAGTTTGCTCCCCACATATATCCAGCGGTTCTGGTAGAGTGCCATGATATTTTTCACAAAACCGCTCTTATAGTCCATGCATACAAACAGGATCACGCAGATCCCGAATATCGCACAATACGCTCCGCCGTCCAGGCTGATCTCCCGGAACATCTTTAGCGTATCCACACCATCCTGTATCGTCTGATACCCCTGTGCCTCTGCTGCCGTGAGCATCCCGATGCGGATCGCCGTCTCCTGTCCCTGGGGCACAGCCAGCAGCCATATCATGGCATATACAAAGGCAGATGCCAGGAGCAGCAACCCCAGGCAGGCATACACCGGTTTGCTTTGTTTCATCCTGTACAGATCCATACGGAGTAAATTAAACATCTGCCCTTCCCCCTTCCATACGGCTGATAAAATATTCCTCCAGATCCATATGGTGGAAGCCCGAAGCATACACCTGAACCTGTTTTTCTACCAGGAGCCGGATCAGTCCTGCCCCTTCTGACAGCCCATAGACGCGTACCAGGCGGCTGTCTGCCACCTCTGCCCGGACCTTCGGAAATGCCTCCCCGATCAATACCAGGGCCCGGCTGACGTCATCTGCCTCAATCTGAAAATAGTCCATGCATTTTTCTTCTAGAGCCTCACTGGTGATCTGCTCGATCATCTGCCCGTCCTTGATGATCCCGTAGACAGTGGAGATCTTGCTCAATTCCCCCAGGATGTGGGAACTGATCAAAATGGTCTTTCCCGTCTCATGGAGCCGCAGCACGAGCCGGCGCAGTTCTCGGATTCCCTCCGGGTCCAGGCCGTTGATGGGTTCATCCAGGATCAGGAGATCCGGATTCCCCAGCATTGCAAGCGCAACTCCCAGTCTCTGCTTCATCCCCATGGAGAAATGCTTTACCTTCTTTTTCCCGGTATCCGCAAGTCCTGCCAGGAGCAGTGCTTCATCCACGCTCCTCTCATCCGCAAGCCCCATACACCTTGCCTTCATCACCGCATTCTGCCTTGCCGTCATATTGGGGTACAGCCCCGGCGCCTCGATCAGCACACCCATCCGCCTGCGGACTGCCGGATCGCTGACCGGCTTTCCGAAAAGGCGGATCTCTCCTTCCGCAGGTCTTGCAAGCCCGCAGAGCATTTTCATAGTGGTCGATTTTCCAGCCCCGTTTTTGCCGATAAATCCGTAGATCTCTCCCTCCCGTACAGACATGTCAAGCCGATTCACCGCGGCCTTTTTCTGATACATTTTCGTCAGGCAGACCGCTTCCACGGCCAGCCCCTTTTCCTGCTCCTTCATCAATGCTTCTCCCTTCCGCTATACTGATTCCTTACAAAAGCAAGTATAATCCTCCAGGTTTTAAAAAGTGCTCAGAAAAGTTTAAGAAAGTTTAAAGCCCATTCCCCACACCGTCTGGATGTAGGAATCCGTACCGCTCTTTTTTAGTTTGGAACGGATATTGCTGATATGTACGTTGATCGTTTTGTCCTCGGCAAGATACTCCTCTCCCCACGCGTATTCGTAGATCATCTGTTTGGTAAAGACACGCCGCGGATTGCGGATCAGCAGCTCCATGATCAGAAATTCATGTCTGGTCAGCTCCACCAGCTGCCCGTCTGCCGTCATTTCCCAGGTATCCGGATTCAGTGTCCAGTCCCGGTAGGTGTAAGCATGCCGCTCATATTCCGCGCCTTCCTTCCCGGACGCTTTTTTCCTCTGCTCTGCTGCCGCCGCTCCCGCTTCTGTCCCATTCCGGTCCCGGTTCCGGCTGCGCAGGCGGATCTAGATCCGCACGAGAAGCTCCGGCAGGTCAAAGGGCTTGCAGATATAGTCCTCCGCCCCGGCAGACAGCACATCTACCTTGCTGTCCAGTCCGCTCTTCGCGGACAGTACGATGACCGGAACGGTTTTGGAAAACAGGGAGACCAGCTCTTCCCCCGGAATCCCGGGAAGCATCAGATCCAGGAGCACCAGATCAAAGTTTTCCATCAAAAACAGAAGCTTCCCCTCGCTGCCAGAATAGGCCTGTGCGCAGGAATATCCATGCCCCTCCAGATAATCCCGGATGATCTGATTATTCTCCGCATCGTCCTCCACAATCAAAATCCTCTGCATGTGTCCCTCCTCGTAATAATTTGTCACCAATTTCCGCCAGGAAATTGATGACCTGCTTGCGCATCGGCGCAATTCATTATAATTTGTCACCAATTTCTGCTAAGAAATTGATGACCTGCTTGCGCATCGGCGCAATTCATTATAACAGAAAAAGACTGTAAAGTAAAAAATTTTTGTCCTGAAAATCGCATGAATTCAAGCGGAAAACCTGCCTCACAAAAAAAATCCAAAATTAAATAAATAAAATGCTTGCAAAACAGGTGATTATGTGCTAGTATAATTATCGGTCACCATGAAGGCGGCGGTTGTTTATGATTAAGGCTCCGTGGTCAAGCGGTTAAGACATCGCCCTTTCACGGCGGTAACACGGGTTCGATTCCCGTCGGAGTCATTGATGCACGTTTATGAGACAATTGCATATTTTATATTAAGGCGCAGTAGCCAAGTGGTAAGGCGTGGGTCTGCAACACCCTGATTCACCGGTTCAAGTCCGGTCTGCGCCTCTCAAAAAAGCCTGGGAACTTGATGTTTCCAAGGCTTTTTTTCTGTATATACGAACGCAATATCGTATTCTGGATTTCTTCGGCGGCCATTTTGGCGGCAGCATCCGGATTCCCCCAAAAAATTCCCGCCGTATCATTCCTTTCTATCCCTTCTGGATTTTTCCTGAGCATTTCACTTCGCTCTCTCACCACCCCAGTGTTTTCAAGGCTCTTGGGTAAAAAAAACCACCGTCCCCACAGCTTCTATTGTCTGCAAAAACAGTGATTTCTACTGCGCGATCAGGGGCTCGAACCCTGGACACCCTGATTAAGAGTCAGGTGCTCTTCCAACTGAGCTAATCGCGCATATATGTGATTTTTCTTATCTTGTACTGTTTCCTCAACAGCACAAAAATTATTATATCCGATGATGACAAAAAAATCAAGTACTTTTTTTATTTTTTTGAAATTTTTCTAAATTATTTGTAACAGTTCGTTGAAATCCCTCTGAATTCCCTGTCGGGACATGCACAAAATGGCTGTTTCTGGCATATGACCCACTCCAATTCTGTTTTCCTTTCGCCAAAAGTTTCCTGCTTGTCTTTAGAAAAAAATCCCCGCGGAAACCGCGGGGATTTTTGAATCTGCCATCCTATTCGCCCGAACCTGTCAAAATCACCTTTCGTTCTTCTTTCCGGTACGGCGTAAAACCTGTATCCCTTTTATCGTCGCGCCGCACAGAATGACGAGAACCGCATAGATCAGGATCTGCATCGTGTCACCGGTCACAGGACTCCTGTTCGTATTCGTATTGGTGTTCGTCTGGTTATTCGTATTGGTCTGGTTGTTCTGATTATTGTTATTTTGGTTATTCTGCGAACCTGTCGTTCCGGAAGTTGTCGTATCCTGAGGATTCTGTTTCGGTGTATCTGTCGTCTCTGAGGACCACCCGATGGCGATCGGAGACAATCCATATACCGTGAACTTGATTCCGTCTACCGTTTCCTCGATATCCGCCGGATGCTCAATCTCTCCCGGTGAAGATGTATACATATCTTCCACAAACATATGGCTTATAACAATATCCTTCACATTTCTCGGCATACCGCCCGGATACGGCAGCGTAACCGTCAGTCCTCCCTCCGGGAAGGTTTCATCCGTCACTTTGACCCAATCGGAAGCACTCTCATCACTCAGGCTTCCTGCATCTGCATTCTCCTCGTCCGCGCCGTCCTCACTCAGGCTCTCTTCGTCTTCGCTCTCCGCCGGATCCGTTGCCTTGTCCTGCCAATACAGCGATACATCATAAACCGCAACGTTTTCTTCCGGAATCCCTTCCTGGCTGAGATCCTCCCTCAGCGCCGACTCAATCTTCGGCGGTGTGTTCAGATTCCTGTCCTTCTGCAACGTCTCAGGCACCGAAGAAACGCCGTCTTCCATCTCCAGCTTATACTTTAACCCGTCTTCCGGCTCCGAAGTCTCAATCTGCGGATCCGGAAGCCTGGTGATGGATGTGATCTTACCGTTCAGCTCCGGAAGCTTCTCGGGCATCTCATAATTATCAGCCTTCTCGCTCTTGCTCAGGCGAACCTCCTTGTCTTTCTTCCAGTTCAGGGTCACCGTCTGCCTTCCCGGCACGATTTCCGAATATGTGCCGGTCAGATTTTCACTGCCAAAGCTGAACTCGGAATTTCGGTCCTTGTCATTTGGCAGGATTCCTTCCAGCTTGATCTCTCCGTAAAGCGTCGCATTCTTGTCCGTAATCCGGTCTGCCCGGTCTATCGCGTACAGCCCGCTTGTATCCCAAGCCAACTGTTTCTTGCCGACATTCAGCGTATAAGAAGCTTTATCTCCGCCGGTACTTTCCGCCGTGATCACAGCCGTACCCGCTCCCTGTATCGTCACCTTTCCGCGTTTGCTTACCGTTGCAACCGTTGTATCGCTGCTGGAATACTTGACTTTATTGCTTTCCTCATAACCGGCCACAGCTTCTATAAAGGAATCATCCCCGTAAACCTTTTCCACCGGTTCCGTGACATTAAACTTAAACTCCGACGCAGTTTCCGTCGTCTTCTCCTTATCTTCACCCTCTGTCTTCACTTCGTCGGACTGCCCCGGCGTCTTTTCTTCCTCTTCGTCTTCCGGCACATCCACCCTCATGATCCCTTCCGGATCCTCCTGATCCGGTGTTTCGGTGCTGCCGCTGCCCTTCACAAAGAGCTTCGCTTCCTCATTATTATCTTCATTTGCCAGAGAAAGGATCTGACTGCCGTATACCTTTCTCGATTCGCCGCCGTACTGGTATGTGATCGACGACCACCCATTGTTATATGTATAACCGGAATCCACACTGCCTGACAGCTCATCCGTCATGAACAGTCCGGTGCCTTCACCGATCGTCCCCGCGTCACAGTTGGTCACATCCACCAGATAGCTCTCGCCGTCACTGCCGCCGACCTTGACAATGTTCCACATATGTTCGCCGGCCCCCGCACCCGCGTCCGTGACACCGGTCACCGTATGGCATTCCACGTCGTTATCAAAGTCCGACAGGTCGCACAGATATTGAAACGCCTTCGCATAGCCCTCGCATACCACATTCGAGTACATATCATCATCAAATACATTGATCACCTGGTAGGAATTCCCATAGAGCGGACTCTGCTGAGCCTCATAATCATAGGTGACCAGATCGCAGATCGCGTTGCGGTAGTTCAGCAGCTTGTCATAATCCGTACAGTTCTGGTTCGTATCCACAATGGACTGGGCCTTCTGCCTCGCCGCGTCCACCGTGCCCATATATGCGCTGTTCACCTTATAAAGCTCCGCGTCGCTCACCCGGTAAGGCGCGGAAACCTTGAAGCTGAACACGATCGTCCCGTCGTCATAGTATTTGCAGTAAACACCGTCAGTCTCTTTGCCGTTCTCGATCGTCTTGGTCTTGTCATGCCAGTAGAGGTCGAACGGACAGTCATTCAGAAGGTATGTCACGATCGTGTTGACATCCACCTGAGCCAGAGTCGAAGCGGAATACCTTGTCTTCAGCGCAAACGCAGTCGAAGTCTCTTCTCCCCTTGCCACTTCCCCTATCGAAAGCTTGAGCGCATTATAGATCGCCGCGTCCGCACTCTTTAAGCCCTTCCCGTCCGCAGAGTATGCCACAGCTTCCGAGCGTTCCTGGGAGACGTTCCTCTCGCCCTGCACGGCATCCTCGATATCCTCCAGCGATACCCCGACCAGCGCATCCTCATTACCGGGAAGCTCTCCCCCTGGCATTGATGAAACTGCGGAAGCCGTTCCGCCGCCGGCCACAGCAAGCGTTAGAGCCATGACCATACCGCGTCTGAATCGGTTTTTCCATTCACCCATGTCTGTTCCCCTTCTTTCTGCCGTATAAATTTATAGTTATGGTCCACGCCCTGCCCGGGCGTGAACCCTCTGTCAGCATATAGCTCATACATAATACATCTTAACATTTTGAAAATATTTGTCAACCCATATTGCCGGAGGTCACGAAAAAAACACAGAATAATTTTTTCCAGCTCACCCGGAAATTTCCAGTCCAATCTCGTCCCGTATCATATCCAGGACCACCTCCCGGTTCAGAACCCCGGCCGCGGCCGATACCGGCTCTCCGTTCCGGAATATGACAAAGGTCGGCACGATCTCTACCTGGAACTGCTCCGCTAAGTCCGCCGAATCCTCGATCTCGATCTGGCAGACTTTGAAGCAGCCTCCGCAGTTTGCGGCAGCCAGATCCACCGTGTCCTCCATCATGGCGCATTTTGAGCACCAGTCGGCAAAAAACTCTACAAGGACCGGTATGTCTGACTCCAGGACCTCCTGCCGGTAATTTTCTGAGGTCACTCTTATTTTCATCGACATCACCTGCTTTTTCCTCTCAGCTTCCATGGCAGCTGTCCATATTCAAGATCCTGTAAACCTCGTCAAGCGAGCGTTTCAGGCACATCAGCTTCCGGTTCCACTCCGGCCTGCAGTATAGCTTTTCGCAAATGCAGTTCTGCCATCCTTTTCTTCTTTTCATCCACATCCCTTCCCACTTCTAATAAAATTTTCTTCCCATGCTTATTATATGCAGGAAAGCGCGGATCCGTAACTTTGCAAATTCATTCCCGATACTTATTAAATGCATCCATTCCTCACTTTATGCATCCGATATCAGCAGCTTACGGCAGCGATCAGCTTAAAGATCGGGTTCCCCATTGCAGAAAATTTTTCTTCATACTCCGTCATGATATTTCCCGCGTTCATCACTTCATTATGGTGCAGATCCCGTGTATGCATTTTCAGCTCCCATCCGGCCGTTCCTTCCACCTGATCCAGCGAAAAGTCAAAGAGCGCCCTGTTATCCGTCTTAAATTCCAGCTCTCCGCCTGGCACAAGCACCCGGGCGTATCTTTCCAGAAAACCGGATGAGGTGAGACGCCGCCGCGCATGCCGCGCCTTGGGCCATGGATCTGAAAAATTCAGATAGATCCTGTCCACCTCTCTGGGCGCAAAGACCTGTTCCAGCTCACAGGCATCCATACAAAGGAAGCGTACATTGTCCAGGGCATGGAAGCCTTTTCCGTCAGACTCTTTCGGTTCCTCACACGCTCCCTTCTGTCCGTATCTGTCATATTTTTCAAGCGCCCGCAGAAGCACGCTGGAATACCGTTCCATTCCTATATAATTGATCTCCGGATGCTCCTGTGCCATTCCCAGCAAAAACCGCCCTTTTCCCATACCGATCTCAATCCGGATGGGACGGTCATTCCCAAACACCTGCTGCCAGCGGCCCCTCCGGCTCTCCGCGTCCATAATCACAGCCTCATGGGACTGCACCACACTGTCCGCATGGGGTATATTTCGAAGTCTCATAGCATTTCTCCTTCTCTTATCATCGACAGCTCTTTCGCTTCTTGGAGCAGGCTGCCATCCCGACACAATCTGAATCATTTTGGGACGGAATCTATTATACCATCCCCTCCCCAAAACCACAATTCTTCCCGCTCCTGTTTCTACTTATTAAAATATCTTTTCGCATTTTAAACAAAAAAGAATTTAAAATTCTGTTTAACCTTGTAAAAAATAACATTGCTTTTTTCAAAAAAAAGAGTATGATAATAATGAAAAAACAAGAAAGAAACTATAAACTTTTTCACACTCACAAACTACATGGGGAGGCTACTATGGAATCTATTGTAAAGAAGCTATCTGAGATAGAATCTGCCGCTTCTGCAATTGTTGAGCATGCGGAAGCGCAAAAGGAAATCCTCGACCACGAGTACCGCGAAAAGCGAAACCGCTTTGACACGGATTTGGAAACGAGGACGAACCAAAAAATCCTAGAGATCCAGCATGACCTTGCCGAGAAGACCAGCACGCTGTTAAAGGCGCAGATCGGCGGCCGCAACGATACCATCGCTGCTCTCGAAAAGGAATACGAGGAACGGCACACATGGTATGCACAGACAATTTTAAAACGGATCACAGAGGTATAAAAGCATGGGAAATCTACTAGCCTACAGTGGAATCGTAACCAAGCTGAAAGCCATGGAAGCAAGGCTTCTGACAACGGAGAATTTTGAAGAGATCGCCTCATTGCAGAGCGTACCGGACGTAGTCAATTATCTGCGCGATAATTCCTCCTATGCCTACGTATTGAATCTGCTGGACGAAAGCCGGCTGCACCGCGGCGATATCGAAAAGATATTGACCCGACAGCTTTACCACGAATACTCCAAGATCTACCGATTCTGTGGGTTAAAGCAGCGGGAATTTCTTTCACTTTACGTGAAGCGCTACGAGATCGATCTGATCAACTACTGCCTGCGTATCGTGATTAACCGCTATGCCGAGCCCTTTGACCTGAACTACAAAAAGGAGTTTTTTGACCGGTATACCCAGATCTCCATCGAGAAGCTGATCACCTCAAGAACCACCAATGAGCTGATCGAAAATCTGAAGGATACTGAGTACTATGAGCCTCTGCACAGGCTTTTGGACAATCCGGCGGTCACACTCTATGATTACGACCTGACACTGAGCCAATACAATCTTTCCACACTGTGGAAAAAGAGAAAAAAAATATTACAAAAAAAAGAGCTGGCGTTCTATACAAAAATATGCGGTTCCAAGATCGACCTGCTGAATCTGCAGTGGATCTACAGGGCCAAAAAGTATTACAACATGGAACCTGCCAACATCTACACCCTTCTCGTTCCGATCCACTACAAGGTATCGGCCGAGGGGATCAAGGAGATGATCGAGGCCCCAGGCATCGAGGAATATGAGGCATTGCTCCGGAAGACATCCTACGCGCGGCATTATGACTTCGGGCAGAAGCTTACCATCGAGCAGATGTACTCCGAATGCCTGGACCGCCTGTACAGGGGGGAACGGCGGCAGAACCCGTATTCCATCGCCGCGATCACTACTTATCTGTTTTTAAAAGAGGAAGAACTACGAAAGCTGACGACCGCCCTGGAATGTATCCGCTACGGCTTATCATCCAGTGAGACGCTGGCTTATATTGGAGGTAAGACGCAATGATTGTAAAAATGAAATTCATCAATATCTCCGGCCCCCGCGATGATATCGACCGCGTGATTGATCTCTATCTCTCCAAGTACGAGATCCAGCTGGAATCCGCGCTTTCCGAGCTGAAGACCGTCGATAATCTGAGGCCCTTTATGGAGATCAATCCGTACCGGGAGGCATTGGGACAGGCAGAACAGTTTACCGCCCTTTTGGAAGACCCGGACCAGATCACACCGGACACCAAGCTGGGACTGGACGGCATGTTTGAGCTGATCCGAAATACAAGCACGGACTATCAAAGCCTGCAGGAGAAAAAAGAAAAGTTAAAAAAGAAGATCGAAGAGCTTCATAACCGCCAGCTGGTCATCGCTCCTTTCCGGCCGCTGGACTGTAATCTGAGCGAGGTGCTGAACTACAAGTACATTACCTACCGCTTCGGAAAGATCCCGGTAGAATATTATTATAAGATGCAGAAATATCTGATGGAGGACCTGGAGTCCATCTTCGTGGAAGGGGAACGGGATGAAAGCTATGTATACGGCGCCTACTTCGTCTCTCCCAGGGACGCGCAGAAGTCCGATGCCATTTTCCGTTCCCTGCACTTTGAACGGATCACGCTGACGGATAACTTTGAGGGAACTCCGGCTGATGCCTACCACAAGCTGCAGCGTGAGGTCAGCAAAAATATGAACCAGATCGAAGAGCTGGAAAAGGAAGCCGCGCAGCTGCTTTCCGCGCGGGCACCCCAGCTTGTGGCAGCGAAAAAGCGTCTGGAAGAGCTGTCCAATAACTTTGATGTCCGCAAGATGGCCGCACGGATGGAGGACAATCAGGAAGACTACTATATCCTGTGCGGATGGATGTCCGAGGGGGATCTGGAAAAGTTCCAGAAGGATATCGCAAACGACGACAAGGTCTTTGTTGTAGTCGTAGACGACCGTGAGACCCACTTCGGCGCGCCGCCGACCAAGCTGAAAAATCCGAAGCTGTTCAAGCCCTTTGAGATGTATGTCCAGATGTACGGGCTTCCGTCCCATGATGAGATGGACCCGACGGTGTTTGTGGGCCTGACCTATTCCTTTATCTTTGGCGCCATGTTCGGAGATGTGGGCCAGGGGCTTCTGCTGCTCATCGGAGGCGGACTACTGTACTGGTTCAAAAGGATCCCGCTGGCAGGTATCGTGGCCACGGCAGGTATCTTTTCCACGATATTCGGTTTTATGTTCGGAAGCATCTTCGGATTTGAAGATATCATTGACGCGGTCTGGCTGAGGCCCATTGAGCATATGACCATGCTGCCCTTCGTCGGCAAGCTGAACACCGTATTCGTTGTCGCCGTCGCCTTTGGTATGGGGATCATCATACTGGCCATGATCCTGCATATCATCAACGCGTTCCGGTGCCATGATCTGGGCGATGCCTGGTTTGACGTGAACGGCGTGGCAGGACTCGTATTTTATGCGTCCATTGTTGTGACCATTGTATTATTCATGACCGGACACAAGACACCGGGCGGTATCGTCATGGCTGTGATGTTCGGAGTGCCGCTGCTTGTGATCCTGTTCAAGGAACCCCTGACCAAAAAGATCGAGAAGCGGGCGGAAAAAATGGAAGAGAGCAAGGCCATGTTCCTGGTACAGGGCTTCTTCGAATTGTTCGAGACGATGCTGAGCTACTTTTCCAACACCCTCTCCTTCGTGCGTATCGGCGCGTTTGCAGTGAGCCACGCGGCCATGATGGAGGTCGTCCTGATGCTGGCAGGCGTGGAAAAAGGCAATCCCAACTGGATCGTTGTGATCCTGGGCAACCTGTTCGTATGCGGCATGGAAGGACTGATCGTCGGAATCCAGGTGCTCCGACTGGAATATTATGAGATGTTCAGCCGGTTCTACAAAGGTTCCGGACGTGCATTTGATCCATATACAAAAACAAGCAAAAAGAAAAATACACATTAAAAAATTTATTTGATATTTAGGAGGATTTTATTATGACAACCGCAACAAAAATCGTATTTATCGCTGCATTGATCCTGAGCATCATCATTCCTTTCGGATATTATCTGATCGGGGAAAAGAACAAGAACCGCTATAAGACAGCCATCGGAGTCAATGCCTTCTTTTTCTTCGGAGCATTTGCCATCGCGTCCATCATGCTGCTGGGCGGCCCGCAGGTACACGCGGCAGAGGACGCGGCATCTCAGGCAGCTATGGCAACGGGCCTTGGCTATATCGCAGCCGCACTGGTTACCGGTTTATCCTGTATCGGCGGCGGTATCGCCGTAGCAAGCGCGGCAAGCGCGGCGCTGGGCGCGATCAGCGAGGATTCCAGTGTTCTTGGTAAGTCCCTGATCTTCGTAGGTCTGGCAGAAGGTGTATGTCTGTACGGACTGATCATCTCCTTCATGATCCTGGGAAGTCTGTAAGATGAAGATGTATCTGATCAGTGATAATGTCGATACCTATACAGGAATGCGTCTGGCAGGCGTGGACGGCGTCGTGGTGCATGAACGCGACGAGCTCCGGGAGGCACTGGAAAAAACATTGACGGATAAATCCATCGGCATCGTTCTTCTGACGGAAAAGTTCGGGCAGGAATTTCCCGAGATCCTGGACCAGTTCCGTCTGGAACGGCAGATGCCCCTGCTGATCGAGATTCCTGACAGGCACGGAACCGGCCGTAAGAAAGACTTTATCACATCCTATGTAACCGAAGCAATCGGACTAAAGCTATAAGTGAGCCGTTTGTGTTACTGTCCGCACCCCGGCCGGATGCTCACAGTAAACAGCCGGTTCCCTGTGAATACACGGCAGGGGCCCCAAACGGCAGCAGCAAGAACATATATAAAAGGAGGTACCCCTCTTGACTCTGGAAGAAAAACTCTCACATTTACAGGCATCCTCCATGGAAGAGGCGCGGGCGGAAGGCAATGCGATCATTGACAACTACCGCGAAGCCCTGGAAAAGGTATTGAAGGACCATAAAGAGGAAATGCGCTGGCAGTCTGAGACGCGTATCAAGGCGGAGCAGTCCAACGCCAGGCATATGCTGAATCAGGCAAACGCCAGGACACAGCTTGAGCTGAAAAGAAAGACCGGCAAGGTACAGGTCGAGCTGAAAGATAAGATTTTTAAAGAAGCGCATGAGCTGGCAGAAGAATATATGCAGACAGACGCCTATGAGGAATATCTGATCAAATCGATCCGCAAGGCAACCGCATTTGCCCCGGGCGAAGAGATGACCATCTATATCAATCCCTCTGACGAGCCGCGGCAAGCCGCACTGGAGGCGGCAACCGGCACACGGCTGACGTTGAGCTCAGAGGATTTTATCGGCGGGACACGGGCTGTCATCCGGGATCGCAATATCCTGATCGACAACTCATTTTCCACCCTGCTCCGCAACGAGTATGACAGATTTATCTTTACAGGAGGTGACGGAATTGGATAATATCGGAACAATCTATGGTGTCAACGGCCCCGTCATCTATCTGAAGGGCAATACAGGCTTCCATATGCAGGAAATGGTATACGTCGGAAAGGAAAAGCTGGTAGGCGAGGTCATTGCATTGGATAAGGACATGACTACGATCCAGGTATATGAGGAAACCACCGGGCTCCGTCCGGGCGACCAGGTCATCGCGACCGGAAGCGCCGTGTCCGTGACCCTGGCTCCCGGCATTCTGAACAATATCTTCGACGGGATTGAGCGTCCCCTGGAAAAGATTTCCGAGACAGGCGGCGCGTTCATTACCCGCGGTGTCAGCGTGGATTCTCTGGACCGCGCGAAAAAGTGGCGCGCGCATATCGTCGCTTCCGTCGGCGATCATCTGACCCCCGGCGAGATCATTGCCCTGGTGCCGGAGACCCGGGCCATCGTACACAAATGTATGGTCCCCCCGGATGTGGAAGGAGACGTGATCAGCGTCGTAAAGGACGGCGAGTATACCATTGACGAGACACTGGTCACCCTGCAGCTGGCGGACGGCACCACAAAAGAGCTGACCATGACCCAGCACTGGCCCATCCGTGTGCCAAGACCCACCCACAACCGCTTCCCGGCATCGGTTCCGCTGGTGACCGGACAGCGAATCATTGATACCATGTTTCCCATCGCCAAGGGCGGTACAGCCGCCATTCCCGGCGGATTCGGAACCGGTAAGACCATGTCCCAGCATCAGATCGCAAAGTGGTCTGACGCAGATATCATTATCTATATCGGCTGCGGCGAGCGCGGAAATGAGATGACGCAGGTTCTGGAGGAATTCTCCGAGCTGACCGACCCCCGGTCCGGCAATCCTCTGATGGACCGGACCACCCTGATCGCCAATACGTCCAACATGCCGGTGGCTGCCCGTGAGGCCAGCATCTACACCGGACTGACGCTGGCGGAATATTACCGGGATATGGGCTATGACGTAGCCATCATGGCGGATTCCACCTCCCGTTGGGCGGAGGCTTTAAGAGAGCTCTCCGGACGTCTGGAGGAGATGCCCGCCGAGGAAGGCTTCCCGGCTTACCTGGCATCCAAGCTGTCCGCGTTCTATGAGCGGGCCGGCATGATGCACAACCTGAACGATACGGACGGATCCGTGACCATCATCGGCGCGGTCTCCCCCCAGGGCGGAGACTTCTCCGAGCCCGTCACCCAGAACACCAAACGATTTGTCCGCTGCTTCTGGGGGCTGGATAAGAGCCTGGCCTATGCAAGACATTTCCCGGCCATCCACTGGCTCACCAGCTACAGCGAATACCTGACCGACCTGGCGCCCTGGTATCAGGACCGGGTGTCACCGAAGTTCGTAGACTACCGGAACCGGCTGATGGCCCTTCTGAACTCCGAGAGCAGCCTGCTGGAGATCGTAAAGCTGATCGGAAGCGACGTGCTTCCCGACGACCAGAAGCTGATCCTGGAGATCGCCCGTGTCATCCGTCTGGGATTCCTGCAGCAGAACGCCTTCCACAAGGACGATACCTGCGTGTCCATGGAAAAGCAGTTCCTGATGATGGAAACCATTTTGTACCTGTATAAAAAGTCCCGTGCGCTTGTGACCATGGGGCATCCGATGTCCGTGCTGAAGTCGGAGAACATCTTCGACCGGGTCATTTCCATCAAGTATGATGTACCCAATGACCGCCTGGAAATGTTCACTCAGTACCATCGCGATATCGACGAATTTTACCAGCGCGTCCTGGAAAAGAATGCATAAGGAGGGAATGATGCCATGTCAATTGAATATTTAGGCTTAAGCAGTATCAACGGCCCTCTGATCGTCCTGGAGGGCGTGCAGGGCGCGTTCTATGACGAGATCGTGGAATTTGTGATCGGCGGCAAGGAGCGCAAGATCGGGCGTATCGTGGAGATCTACGAGGACCGCGCGGTCATCCAGGTATTCGAGGGTTCTGAAAATATGTCCCTGAAAAATACCCACACCCGGCTTACCGGGCATCCGATGGAGATTACGCTCTCCCCGGATATGCTGGGACGTACCTTTAACGGCATCGGCCAGCCCATCGACGACCTGGGCCCCATCACCTCCGCTCTGCGGCGGGATGTGAACGGCCTGCCCCTGAACCCGGTAAAACGGGAATATCCAAGAAACTATATCCATACCGGAATCTCCGCCATCGACGGACTGACCACCCTGATCCGCGGCCAGAAGCTGCCGATCTTCTCTGGAAACGGCCTTCCCCACGACCAGCTTGCGGCGCAGATCGTAAAGCAGGCCTCCCTGGGAGAGGGGTCGGACGAACAGTTCGCCATCGTATTTGCCGCTATGGGCGTCAAGCATGATGTGGCCGATTTCTTCCGTCGTGCCTTCGAGGACAGCGGCGTGGCCGATCATGTAGCCATGTTCCTGAATATGGCAAATGACCCGGTGGTGGAACGTCTGATCACGCCCAAGGTGGCGCTGACGGTTGCGGAGTATCTGGCATTTGAAGAAAATATGCATATCCTGGTCATCCTGACGGATATGACCTCCTTTGCCGAGGCCATGCGTGAGGTGTCCTCCTCCAAGGGAGAGATCCCAAGCCGAAAGGGATACCCGGGATATCTGTACAGTGAGCTGGCGACCCTGTATGAGCGCGCCGGCATCGTCCAGGGCGTGAGCGGCTCCGTAACACAGCTGCCCATCCTGACCATGCCCAATGACGATATCACCCATCCGATCCCGGACCTGACCGGGTACATCACGGAGGGGCAGATCGTACTGGATCGGACGCTCCACGGGCAGTCCATCTATCCGCCCATCAATATCCTGCCTTCCCTGTCCCGTCTGATGAAGGACGGCATCGGGGCCGGCTACACCAGGGAGGACCACCAGGATCTGGCCAACCAGCTGTTCTCCGCTTACGCGAAGGTAGGTGACGCCCGGAATCTGGCCTCTGTAATCGGCGAAGACGAGCTGTCGCCTACAGACAAGAAATACCTGGCATTCGGAAAGGATTTTGAAACCCGCTACATCGGGCAGGGCGTGAACGAAAACCGGAGCATGGAAGCGACTCTGGACCTTGGCTGGGAGCTGTTAGGCCGCCTGCCCAGGGAAGAGCTGGACCGTGTGGACACGAAGATCCTGGATAAATACTACAAGCCGATGCCGGAGGAAGACGAGTAAAGGAGGCTGTGCCCTATGGATCCACGAACATTTCCAACCAAAGGAAATCTGATGCTGGCGAAGAACTCACTGGCGCTTGCAAGACAGGGCTATGACCTGATGGATAAGAAGCGGAATATCCTGATCCGCGAGCTGATGTCGCTGATCGACGAAGCCCGGGATATCCAGGATGAGATCGACAGCACCTTTACCTATGCCTACCAGTGCCTGCAGCGCGCCAATATCGAGCACGGGATCAATATGGTCTCTCAGCTCGCCTATACGGTTCCGATCGAAAATTCCATTTCGATCCGTACCCGAAGCATCATGGGAACCGAGATTCCCCATGTGAAGTACGCGCCGGTCCATGACCTGCCCACGTACGCATTCAGTACCACCCGGGAATCCATTGATCAGGCGACCAAGGCATTCCAGAAGGTAAAGGATCTGACCGTAAAGCTGTCCATGGTGGAAAACGCGGCCTACCGGCTGGCTTCCAATATCAAAAAGACACAGAAGCGCGCCAACGCGCTGCAGAACATCACGATCCCCATGTATACTGAGCTGGTCAGCAGCATCACGAATGCATTGGAGGAAAAGGACAGAGAAGAATTTACACGGCTGAAGGTCATCAAAAGGATGAAGATGAAGAAGGACTGAAGATATCTGATCGAACAAAAAAAGCTGCCGGCGGTAGGGCAGCTTTTTTTGTAAGGGACTTACTTTATTGCATTCCAATATCCTGACTTATTCGATCCTACCCTCTCGATGTATCCGAAACTCTTTAGAACTGTAGCAGCTCCCCATCTCCCCCGCACAGAGCCAAAGCCACCCCCGATATCCCTGCCATCAGAGATGCACTGTAATATTCCTGTACCGGCACTCTGTCCAGTTCCAGAATCCTTTATCAGACCTGGTATTGTTTCCTTTGGATATAGTACACGATTTTTTGCATGCATGAACAAAAACGGCTTTTTTTCCAAATTTCTGACCTTTAGTTTTTTCTATTGACATCCTTTCGTAAAACAGGCACAATATTAATAGGAACTGGACTGCGGCGAGGTGATAGAATGAAACTGGATTCCTGGGAGAAACGGCGGGAACTTCTGGTACGTTTTCAATCAGAACTGATTCAGGCGTTTCCTGATGAAAGTGATTACAATGTATATGTATTCGGCAGCTTTATACGCCGGGATTTCAAACCTGGAATCAGTGATATTGATCTGATCATATATTGTAATGATTTTTTGAAGCGCTGCGATATTTATGATTTCTGCAGCCAATTTTTCGAACAGGAGCAACTGCCGTGTGATATTCTGGAATATTCTTACATGCCGGAAGGTTATATCTTCGCAACAGGTATCTTGAACGCCTTCCCCATGACAGATTATTATCCAAAAGCATTGCGGGATGAATTGTATGTCATCACGAGAAATTATCAGCGGTATCTGGAACGCCAGGAGATCAGAAAAAAATATTTGAGATGGGATTATCTGATCAATAAAGCAAGATTAGAAAAAGAGGAGGAACGGGCGCATGGTAGACATTCCGAATGAGATCCAGGAGCTGGGGTTTCATGTGCAGATAAAACCGGAAAGTGTTGAAAAAACAGTATACAATAACCTTGTGATCATCCATCAGCAAAGCAGCCGGATGCTGGAAAGCTTTGACCGCTATTGCAGATGTGATGATGAACGGTTGAAGGACGATCTGCTGGAATCTATAAACAGCCGGATCAATCATATTTCCCAGGCGTTCCGTGACATTATGGCATTTATCGAAATAGCGGAAAAAGGAACGGCATACGAAGAATCTCTCCGGTATTATGTACGCCAATACTTTAAGAGAGACATTCCGAAAACAGAAAATGAAAAAAAAGCCGTAGATTTTTTAACGAAACGAAATAATCTGGTTCATGATTATTTTAGTATAGACCAGATAAATTTTGATCTGGTGAAAAATCTTTCTGATTTTGGAGATGGTTTTCCTGATATTGCTAAAAATATAAAAGATTACTGTATTCAAAACTTTCCAGAATTAGCGCTTGGACAGGATCTGGAAAAAACTTTGAAATCCAACATTCGTAAAAAATGATACTGTGAAAAAAACTGATGTGTAAAAGAGGCCGCCGGAAGCAGGCATTTCCACAAGACTCTCTGTGCAAATGTCCTTCCCCGGCAGCTTTTTATTTCATAAAGTCAAACAGGCTCATCTGTCTGCCATTTCCCATATTCTTATGCGAACGAGCTTTTTCCCTGCTCACTATTTCCTTTGGAATATCTTTCAAAAAGGCAGATTCTTCTTTTGATATGGTAAGGATCAATTCCTCTTTTGCCCGGGTAAGTCCAACGTAAAACAGGCGGCGTTCTTCCTCTTCATCCGAACTGTATTTTTCACTTTCAAAGGGAAGCATTCCCTTTCGCGCTCCATAGATCATCACCACCGGAAACTCCAGCCCCTTCGAACCATGCAGGGTCATGAGCGTCACCGCGCCCGACGTGTACCGTTTCTCCCCGCAGCGTTTCAGGTCACTCTCCACTCCCAGATCCAGCGCCTCCGTAAATTCCGGCATCGTCTGGTAAAAGACGGCTGTCCGGTACAGCTTTCCCATGCCTTTCTTCTCTTCCAGATTCAGGTCTTTCATCCATTCATCCAGGATTTTCTGGGGCTTTTTCTTTTTCATAAAGGGCCGGTACTTTTCAGCCATATTTTGATAAATGCTCTCGGTCATGTCGCCGGCTTCCAGGTTCCACAGGAGCTTCAATGCCGTCTGCCCGGCCAGGCGGTTGTCCGGCTGTGTCAGACTCTTGAAGAAGCTCACTGTCCCCCGCACGGCAGACTCCATAAGATAATCATCCCGGCCGGCCACCACATAGGGGATCCCTTCTTTTCTCAGGCAGTTCTCCAAAAGATCTGCCTGACGCCGGGTCCGGTACAATACCGCAATATCCTCAAAGCTCCTCGCACGCCCCTCGCTCTCCGGGAATATCTCCTGTGCCTCCAGCATCCCGATTCCCCCGGCCAGACGGTTAATCTCCTTTGCCGCGAAAATCGCTTCGGAAATCTCGCTGTCTGCTTCCACGATCCGAACCGGGACACCCTCCGGCCTGTTTGGCCTCAGCAGCCTTTTTCCTCCCGGATTCCGGGAAATCACTTCGGAGGCCGCTGACAGAATCTGAGGAGCGGAACGATAATTTTCTTCCAGGGTGATCCGGCTGGTCTGAGGAAATTCTTCCGAAAGCCTTTGGAAGCACCCGGCATCGGCTCCGCGGAAGCCGTAAATCGCTTGATCCTGATCCCCGATCACAAATAGTTCCTTTCCTCCCTCGTTCCATGCCTTCATCAGCTCGTACTGCAGGGGGCTGATATCCTGAAATTCATCCACCATGAGATAGGAAAACTGCCCCGCATCCGCATGTTTTCTGTTTTCTTCCGCCTTCTCCCGCGCAAGCCGTAAGGCTTCCAAAAGGATATCGTCAAAGTCGAGAGCATTCCAGTCCCGAAGGCTCCTCTGATATACGTGGAATGCAGTTTTCAGCTTTTCCGTGTCATCAGGCATGTCATGCGTTGATTCTGTTTCTCTCCGTGCATCCACTAATGGATTCAACCCCGTCTTATAGTTAGAAATCCACATCAGAAACCGGGAGACTGACATATCCAGACCATACGCCTTTATGATCCTGCCTGCCAGATCCCGCGTCTCCATATCTCCCGCAAGGGAAAACTCTACCCCATTTTCTTTCAATACCTTCCAGGCAATCGAATGGAATGTACCGATCTGCAGTTTTCTCGCGGCTGTCCCCTTCCCCAGCTGCCTGCGTATCCGCTCCCGCATCTCTCCCGCCGCCTGGTTGGTGAATGTCACTGCGGTAATACAGGAAGGCTTTACCCGCCTTGTCTCCAGAAGATAAAGGATATGAGCCGCCAACGTGCCCGTCTTTCCAGTCCCCGGACCGGCGGTGACCGCAGCGACCCGGTCGATCGACTCAATGGCCTTACGCTGGTTTTCGTTCCATGTATATCTGGCTGGCTCCGCTGTTCCTGCAATTCCCGCAGAGATTCCGGCTGTCCTTCCTTTCTCCGACACTTCCGAAGCACGTTTCCGCAGTTCTACAGATCCTTGCGAAAGCTCCCGCATTTGCTCGCAGTTGATTCCTGTATCTGAAGCCTGCATTTGCTCTGCCATTTTCTGCACGTTGTCACCGGTACTCTTACCGGCTTCCTCGGGGAACCTCTGCCCGGACTTCGTTCCATCCGGCAATGTCCCAACCATTTCGAACAGGCTCAGCTGTCCTTCCAGCTCATCCAGCTCCCCCTGAGTAAACAGCCGTATGATACCATATTCTCCATCGAATCCGGGCAGTCTTGTAACCTCGCCTTTTCTCAATCTTCCGATCCCTTCCGAGATTAGGATTCCGGACACGCTTCGGATCTCTTCCAACGGGATCTCCCGAAGTATGGGGAATTCCGGTCCCAGCTTTTGGAGCAGGTTTCGGTATTCCCGCTCTACCCTGGCGCTGGCGGAAGAGAGTCCTACCGAAGCGCCGATGATCTCCGGCAGCGGAACCAGGCTTTCGAAGCGCGCGGCGTGCTCCTTTTGATACCCCTCCGGCCTGTCGGAGAGCTGCTCCACCCGATGGGATACCCCGATCGTCAGCTTCCGCCCGCAGACCGGGCAGATCCCCCCGTACTTTTCCGTTTCCGTAGGCGCCAGGCAGAGACCGCATTTCCGATGCCCGTCATAATGATACTTGCCCTCCTCCGGGAAAAACTCAATGGTACCTTCCAGTCCTTTTCCGGTCTGGACCGCATCCTTTAACTCTCCATAGGATAAACCGATATCCAGCAGGTTCGCCTCCCGTCCCAGCTTTGCCGGAGAGTGGGCGTCTGAGTTGGAGATCAGCTGGTAGCGGTCCAGGGCAGATACACGCCAGTTCATGGGCGGATCAGAGGACAGCCCGGTCTCCATGGCATGGATATGGGAGGACAGGTCGCCATAGCATTCTTCCACCGTGTCAAAGCCGGAAAACGCACCGAACAGGGAAAAATGCGGTGTCCAGATGTGGGCCGGGACATACACCGACTCTGGGCATAATTCCAGAAGGATCTCCAGCAGATCATGGCAGTCCAGTCCCAGGATGGGCCTTCCGTCTGAATGAATATTTCCGATGGCTTCCAGCTTCCGTGAGATTACCTCTGCCTCTTCCAGCCCGGGCAGGAGGATCAGGCTGTGTACCTTCCGTACCCGGTCATATTTCTTGTAGATCGAGCTGATCTCCCCGGTAATGACAAAATGCGGCTGCATGGTGTCTGCAGCCGTATTATCTTCGATCCGGTACTCCTTTTTTAATACGTAAAGGCCGTTTCCCGCAGGCTCCAGCTTTTCGGCAAGCTCCTCACGCCATGCCGGATGTGTAAAATCCCCACTTCCTACGATCCCGATGCCCTTACGCCTTGCCCAAAGATCCAGATATTCCGGCGTACAGTCCTTGCTGGTCGCCCGGGAATAACGGGAATGGATATGTAAATCTGCTATGTACATGAAAAAACCTTCTTTCATTTAAAATCATAGTTTAAATATGGAAATTATCTATATATTTTCCATGTCCAGTCTATATTTTCATACATTTCTTCCGAATGACTGTTTTTAGTGTATCATATCACAAAGCAGATGTGAACCCATTAATTTGATTATAGCCGCAGGGCACTGAACATCCAGTGGACATTCGCTTAGCGCAGACCGAAGCGGAGCGTAGACATTTCAAATGACGGCCTGAGTTACTGGGCACGCCCGGTTAAGGTGTGACCAGGAACGATTCCTTTTTCCTTCCTCTCCTGGATCTCTTTTACAATCTCATTGTACGCTTTCCGGTTCAGTCGGTAGAAATACAGGACCGCAGCCGTTATGATCCAGAGGATTCCCGGAACCGTGGTAAAGGAATGCTTGATCACGGCAAGTACAGCCGGATTCTGCTGCTGGTTCGCCGCATATCCAAAAGCTCCTAGGACGCCCGCAAGGGCGGAGGTGCCGATTGCCATTCCAATCTTATTTCCCAGAGAGATAAATGCATACTGGAATCCGTCATTCCGAAGTCCGGTCTTCCATTCCCCATATTCCACGCAGTCCGGTACGATCGCATAAATAGCCGTATTGAACCCGGAGAAGAAAAATTGTGCCAGGCAGGAGAACAGGTAAAACGGAACCGGTGAGCTTCCAACCGTGAAAAAATACATACAGAACATGCTGATCCCTGTCAGGAGCGCAAAGATTGAAGCGGATCGGCCTTTATTATTGGTCAGACGGAACACAAGCGGAAAGCAGGCAGCTCCGATGATAGCCGGAACAATGATGAAAAGTGAATATGTACTGAATAATGCCTGATTGCCTTCCACATAGGTGAAATAATACAATGCATCCGCATTTCTTCCATAGAGAGTGACTCCGAACAGGAACTGCCCCGCAACCGCGATCATATAGGGCTTATTCTTCGCAACGGCAGACAGTTGGATCTTCAAGGAGGTCTTTTCCTTTTCCGGCACCTCTACCACCTCTTTTGTCTTTGCAAAGCAGAAGATATGGCATGCCGCAAAGATACATCCGTATAGGACCGCGATCAGAAGGTATCCTCTCTTGTCATCTCCATTTCCAAGGGCCGCGATCAGCGGAACTGTGACGATATTGATGATGCCGATCGCGATCATGGCGCTGACGGAACGGAAGGTATTGATCTTGGCCCGCTCTTCGATGTTCTGCGTCATAGCGCCGCACAGGGTTCCATAGGGAATGTTGACGCAGGTATAGCCCAGTACGAGAATGCAGTAAGTAATCGCCATATACACAATTTTTACGTTAGACGGCCAGTCCGGATGCGCCCAGAAGGTCAACATCAATACGACGGCGGTCAAGGGCGCCGCAATCAGCAGCCAGGGACGGTATCTTCCCCAACGGGTATGAGTCTTATCACTCAGCCCGCCGATCACAGGATCATTGATGGCGTCCCAGAATCTGGAAAACAGCATCAGCCCCGCAACTGCTCCCATTCCGATTCCAAATACATCCGTATAGAATATCATCAAAAAGTTTCCTACAAACATCCAGCTGAAATTACACCCCACGTCGCCCATACCGTAAGCGATCTTGCTGATCAATGGTACTTTTACATCCGTTTCCTTCTGTTCCATCATGGTCCTCCCTGTCCTCATTGACATTCATTGTTTTGACCGCTCAGAGCCTGCTGCTTCCGGCTCTGAGCACGGTACCTGAATACACCTGAATCCGCTGATTTATTCTTCCCCGATACGGATAACAGCCTTCACGATATCCGCCTTATTATTCACACTGTAGTCCATTGCTTTCTGTGCTTCATCCAGCCCGAATATGTCTGTCACGATCCCTTTCAGATTCACTTTTCCGGAAGCAACCGCGTCAATTGCCATCGGATAAATGTGACGGTAGCGGAATACGGTCTTGAAGGTCAGCTCTTTATCCAGCGCCAGGCTCATGGGCAGGGTCATCTCACCGCTCTTGCTGTAGCCTACCAGTACGATCGTGGAACCCTTTTTGGTCATATGGATGGTCTGTACCGTAGTGATCTGTGTTCCCGCGGTCTCCACCGCCAGGTCGCATCCCTTTCCTTCCGTCAGCCTCATCACCTCTTCCACCGCATCGTTTTTGCTTCCGTTGATCACACCGTCCGCTCCCAGCTCCAGCGCCTTTTCCAGACGCTTTTCCATGATGTCTACTACATAAACCTTGGACACGCCCATGGCTTTGAGCGCCATCATCGTGACCAGGCCGATACAGCCCGCCCCCATGACAACTGCCGTCTGTCCTGCTCTTGCGCCGCCCTGCATAGCCGCATGGAAGCCTACCGCCAGAGGCTCGATCAAAGCCCCTTCCAGCGTGCTCACATTGTCCGGCAGCTTAAAGCACAGGTCTGCTTCATGGGCCACATATTCCTGGAATACGCCGTCCACCGGAGGCGTTGCGAAAAATACCACATCCGGGCAGAGGTTATAGCGTCCGGTCTTGCAGAATTCACAGTGCCCGCAGGTCTTGCCCGGCTCCAGCGCCACCCGGTCTCCCACTTTCAGATGCTTCACGTCCTTTCCCACCTCTACCACAGTGCCTCCCGGTTCATGTCCGAGTACAAAGGGCGGTTTTACTACATAGTCGCCGATAGCTCCTGTCTCGTAGTAATGCAGGTCACTTCCGCAGATCCCTACGTATTCCAATTTGACCAGTACCTCGTTGTCCTTTGCCTTCGGAATCTCCCTCTCCTCAAATCCCATCTTGCCGATTCCCAGCATCACTGCGGTTTTCATTGTTCCTTCCATGATAGTGTCCTCCTTCTTTCTTTGTTGTATACTTTATTAAATAGTTTTATTATGTTTTTAATTTTATATCGGAAGATCTATTTTGTCAACAGATTCTATATCGAAATCTGATTTTCGGTAATATACACAAAACAGATCTCTGCTTTTTGTTCAAAATGTACATGCGCCAATTGGAAACAACACAATGTCTAAAAATTCAGGCAAGCCAAGAGTCCTATAGCGTCAAAAAAAGAGACTCCATCTTTGAAGTCTCTTCACAAAAATACATTTCCTGGCTCTAAGTCACAAACCACCACTTCAAGTGGTGGTTTGGAAGAGCCCTGTAAGGGCGACTGCGTGCTCCCCTTTAAAGGGGGA
>QXWX01000219.1 GCA_009911175.1 Lachnospiraceae bacterium
AAGTGAAGTGGCGACAACTTTAGGCTGCTTCAGCAGCAAACCGAACCTACCGGCTTTAGCCGGTAGTGGTTCAGTTTTTCTCGCAAACTCATATATTCACATCCTTTTTTTGAATACAACATTTTTCTTTACAACCGATTGTGATTACAGTATAATGAATACAACAAGTGTTGTTAATACTCTTTTTAAACACTATAAACTTGTTTTATTTGATATATAAGTGTATTAAAAACACTTTTCATTTGAAAGGAGAGATATTATTGACCTATTGTTATAAACATTTTCGTAATTCTTTCATAAGCAATCTTTCGCTATTAATAAAAGATAAATATGGAATTACGTCACGTGGCAAGCAACATATTGGAAAATTTTATGATGAATATGAAGAAAAATACAATTATGATATTCGTTCTGCTATGAAAAACTGGTCTAGGAAAAAAAATCCAGCTCAGCCATCACTTGAAGCATTAATGAGTATCTGCAATTTTTTTGATTGCGATATGGACTTTTTACTAGGAAAACAAAAAGAAAAAAAGAAAGAATACAAAACCCTTTCAGAATTTACAAGACTTTCAGAAAAAACTTGTGAATCAATATTTAATCTACCAGATGGACAACTCATGATATTGAATGCGATGTTTAATGAAAGATATGGAATGAAATATGTACTACAATGTATGGACGAGGTTGCACTATTCTTGAATCATAACGGAACTATACAACTTGAATTAATAGATGATGGTTCAATGGATACTACATTGAGAAAATCTCTTAAGCAAGATATGCAACATCACAACACTAAAGAAATGCTACGTTATAGGCTTACTCGTAATATACAACAAGTTTTAGATGATGTCTTAAATGATAATGATATCAGAGAAAAGGCACGTCAAGAATTTTTCACAAAAATAGAAGAAGAAAACAAAATTATTAGCCGGGAGGAACTAGGCATACCCGTCCCTAAAGAACGCCCAAAATTACCCGGTGAATAAAAAAAGAAAGGAAGTGATTAAATGGCATTGCTAAAATGTCCAGAATGCAAGTATGATGTATCTGACAAGGCTGCTGCCTGCCCTCATTGCGGTTATCCTATGAACAGTCCTACCAGTACGAAGCCACGCATCAGGAATGGAAAGCCTACAAAGCTACCGAATGGATTTGGAACCGTTTACAAACTATCTGGAAAGCGTTCTAAGCCATTTAGAGCCGTTAAAACAGATAAATGGATATTTGATACCACTATGCGAAAAAGCAAGCAAATACGATATACTATAGGCTATTACGCCACACGTGAAGAAGCTATGATAGCACTGGCAGATTATAATGAAAATCCCTACGATATCAAGACTGACAGCATCACATTTTCAGAAGTATATGAGAAATGGAATAAAAACTATTTCCCCACTCTATCCAGTCCGTCCAGTATCAGGACTATTACGGCGGCATACGCTTATTGTAACGGTCTTTATAATATGAGAATGCGGGATATAAAAGTATCCCATTTAGAGGGTACAATCACTAATGCAGACGTAGGCGATAGCACAAAAGGCAGAATTAAGAGTTTATTCAACATGATGTACAAATATGCCGTTGCTCATGATATTGTAGAAAAAGATTATGCACAGGTCATGTTTGCCAATGGAAATCCAATTAAGAGGGACCGGGCGAAGGACCCCCTGCCATGCACGCAAGATGAAATAGAATCCTTATGGAATAATTTGAAGATTCCTTTTACAGATATGGTTCTGATAGGCGTATACAGCGGATGGCGACCACAGGAATTATCTATTTTAAAAGTTGCAGATATTGACTTGGAAAACGGCACCATGAAAGGCGGCTTAAAGACAGATGCCGGGAAAAATAGAATTGTTCCCATCCATCCGGTAATAAAGCCGTTAATAGAAAACCGTATGAAAGAAGCTATTGCCATGCAATCAGAATATTTATTTAATGATGTCAATGGGCAGCAGGGTGCTCATATGACTTATGATAAATACCGGAATAGGTTTAAGAAAGTCATGAACCGCTTGAAATTCGACCATAGACCGCACGAAACACGCCATACATTCATTACAAAGGCAAAAGCATGTAATGTAGATGAATATATCTTAAAATTGATTGTAGGACATGCTATCGAGGATATTACAGAAAAAGTATATACCCACAGGACTATGGAGCAGTTGAGAAAAGAAATTGAGAAAATTACAAAATAAGCATTGACTTTTTGTGTGGCAATAATTATAATTAATGTGTGGCATAAAGTGAGGTGATAACATGAGTCCACGAACAGGAAGACCGAAAGCGGATAAACCCAAAGATATAAAATATAGCATACGCCTTGATTCAGAAACAGAAACAAGACTGAATGAATATTGTAAAGAGCATGACATTACAAAAGGCGAAGCAATACGGCGTGGAATACATCTGCTTTTACAACAAAAAAAGTAGCAGTTGGCAAGTTTGGCGACTACAACTACTACTTTCCAATCACAAGAGACTAACTCTCGTATGAAATATAATATCATATGAGGGTATCTCTTGCAATCTAAAAATTTACAGGAGGTACTATTTTTATGGGATTTTTTAAGAAATTGCCACATAAGGCAACGCCTGCAGAACTTTCAGAAGTTCACGCAAGGCTTGACGCTCAAATGTGCGGCCTAACACAGGAATGGGCGTTAGATTCGTTAGGAGTTGACAGACTGCTACCGCTTATCAATATTGCGGATAATGAGAAATTAGGGGTAACCAAGGCTATTCTGCATGCCTATCGGTTCGGTTATTTGGCGGGAAAGGGCGGTGACTGCTAGTGAGCCCAGATAATCATGACGAAGAACAGAAAAACGGTGTTGGCTTAAATGAAAAGATAAGGCTTTACAGGCAAAGAATTATTGATATCGTAGGAACCATTGATGATACGTGGTTACTGAATCTGATATTTGACTCTATCGTACAAGTAACAAAAGATTAGAAAGGGCGGTGCAGTGTGATGGAAACAGAGTTTTGGAAGCAGAGTATCATCGAAGTGATAAACAAGATTGACAGTAAGGTATCTTTGATGAAGATTTATTATTTTGTAATCAATGTTAACAACTTAAATATTATTCTTCCTACTAACCACAATATCTTGTATTTTTGATTTTTAATCGCAGAT
>QXWX01000220.1 GCA_009911175.1 Lachnospiraceae bacterium
CAACCACCTTCTTGGTTATGCCCTCGACCTATTAGTGACGGTCAGCTACATACATTACTGCACTTCCACCTCCGCCCTATCTACCTCGTCGTCTTCAAGGGGTCTTACTGAATTTCCTTCATGGGATATCTCATCTTGAGGGGGGCTTCACGCTTAGATGCCTTCAGCGTTTATCCCCGCCCGGCTTGGCTACTCTGCCATGCTCCTGGTGGAACAACAGATTCACCAGCGGCCGGTCCATCCCGGTCCTCTCGTACTAAGGACAGCTCCTCTCAAATATCCTACGCCCGCGCCGGATAGGGACCGAACTGTCTCACGACGTTCTGAACCCAGCTCGCGTACCGCTTTAATGGGCGAACAGCCCAACCCTTGGGACCTACTCCAGCCCCAGGATGCGATGAGCCGACATCGAGGTGCCAAACCACTCCGTCGATGTGAACTCTTGGGAGTGATAAGCCTGTTATCCCCAGGGTAGCTTTTATCCGTTGAGCGATGGCAATCCCACTTTATACCACCGGATCACTAAGTCCTACTTTCGTACCTGCCCCACCCGTCGGTGTCGCAGTCAAGCTCCCTTCTG
The DNA here is from genome assembly GCA_009911175.1 of Lachnospiraceae bacterium. The sequence continues at coordinate 581 of QXWX01000220.1, forward strand.
CCTTTGCGCTCTTCGAATGGTTTCCGACCATTCTGAGGGAACCTTTGAGCGCCTCCGATACCCTTTCGGAGGCGACCGCCCCAGTCAAACTCCCCACCTGACATTGTCCCACGGCCGGATCACGGCCGCTGGTTAGAAACCCAGCACTACAAGGGTGGTATCCCAACGGTGGCTCCATCGCAACTGGCGTCGCGACTTCTCTGCCTCCCACCTATCCTGTACATGCAATACCGAGTCCCAGTGTCAAGCTGGAGTAAAGCTCCATGGGGTCTTTCCGTCCTGGCGCGGGTAACCAGCATCTTCACTGGTATTTCAATTTCACCGGGTGCATTGTCGAGACAGTGCCCAAATCATTACGCCTTTCGTGCGGGTCGGAACTTACCCGACAAGGAATTTCGCTACCTTAGGACCGTTATAGTTACGGCCGCCGTTTACTGGGGCTTAAGTTCAAAGCTTCGCTTTCGCTAACCTCTCCCCTTAACCTTCCAGCACCGGGCAGGCGTCAGCCCATATACCTCACCTTTCGGTTTCGCATAGACCTGTGTTTTTGCTAAACAGTTGCTTGGGCCAATTCTCTGCGGCCTATCGCTAGGCACTCCTTCTCCCGAAGTTACGGAGTCATTTTGCCGAGTTCCTTAACAATGCTTCTCCCGTCGGCCTTAGGATCCTCTCCTCATCCACCTGTGTCGGTTTACGGTACGGGTACCATATGAACAATAGCGGCTTTTCTCGGCAGCCAGGCCGCGCGCTTCCCTACTCTCATTCGGTCCGTATCACGGTTTCCCATTGTACACCGGATTTGCCTGATGCACTGGTACTCCGCTTACACCGGTCTTTCCAATCCCGGCTCGCGCTCTCCTTTCCGCGTCCCCACAGTTCTGTCATATGGCAGTACAGGAATTTCAACCTGTTGTCCATCGGCTACGTCTCTCGACCTCGCCTTAGGTCCCGACTTACCCAGGGCAGATCAGCTTTACCCTGGAAACCTTAGATATTCGGCCGGAAGGATTCTCACCTTCCTCTCGCTACTCATTCCGGCATTCTCTCTTCGGTACAGTCCACAGCTCCTTTCGGTACTGCTTCGTCCTATACCCAATGCTCCTCTACCAGCCATCATTCGATGGTTCCTGGGCTTCGGCAGTGTGTTTCAGCCCCGGACATTTTCGGCGCAGGACCTCTCGACTAGTGAGCTATTACGCACTCTTTTAATGTATGGCTGCTTCTGAGCCAACATCCTAGTTGTCTTTGAAATCCCACATCCTTTTCCACTTAACACACATTTTGGGGCCTTAGCCGCAGGTCTGGGCTCTTTCCCTCTCGACTGTCCAACTTATCTCGTACAGTCTGACTCCCATACACCATCTACGCGGCATTCGGAGTTTGATATCCCTTGGTAAGCTTTGACGCCCCCTTAGGAATTCAGTGCTCTACCTCCGCAAGACTTGTATGAGGCTAGCCCTAAAGCTATTTCGAGGAGAACCAGCTATCTCCGGGTTCGATTGGAATTTCTCCCCTATCCACACCTCATCCCCACCCTTTTCAACGGATGTGGGTTCGGCCCTCCATTGCCTTTTACGGCAACTTCAGCCTGGACATGGATAGATCACCCGGTTTCGGGTCTGCTCCGACTGACTCCGGCCCTATTAAGACTCGGTTTCCCTTCGGCTCCGGACCTTATAGTCCTTAACCTTGCCAGCCAGCGCAACTCGCCGGACCGTTCTACAAAAAGTACGCGGTTCCACATCTATCGTGGTCCCACAGCTTGTAAACGTATGGTTTCAGGTTCTCTTTCACTCCCCTCCCGGGGTTCTTTTCACCTTTCCTTCACAGTACTATGCGCTATCGGTCACTAAGGAGTATTTAGCCTTACGGGGTGGTCCCCGCACGTTCCCACAAGGTTCCACGTGTCTCGTGGTACTCTGGATCCCGCCATGTCAACTCGCCTTTCGCTTACGGGGCTTTCACCCTCTCTGGCTGGCTTTCCCAAAACCATTCCGCTAGGCTCATTGAATCACTTCCGCGGTCCGAACCCCGGGATGACTCGCATCCCGGTTTGGGCTCCTTCCATTTCGCTCGCCGCTACTTTGGAAATCACTGTTGTTTTCTCTTCCTCCGGCTACTTAGATGTTTCAGTTCACCGGGTTCCCTTCCCTGACTTATGGATTGGGTCAGGGATGCCTGAGGGCTGCTCAGGCAGGTTTCCCCATTCAGATATCTCCGGATCAATGGGTATTTGCCCCTCCCCGAAGCTTTTCGCAGCTTATCACGTCTTTCATCGGCTCTTAGTGCCAAGGCATCCGCCATACGCTCTTATCAGCATAACCAACTCGCCCTCTTTCGTCCACGGGATGGACAATGGGCTACACATGCATAGCGTTGCACGCGTTGGTGGTTGACGTTTTTAGCCTGGTCGTCTTCCAGCGACCCTTTCGGGTCTGGTCATGTTTGTTAACATTACCTCGGATGTCTTGATTGTCTCATTTCTATTTGATTCAATCTTACTCATTGTTTTCTTTTTCAAAA
>QXWX01000221.1 GCA_009911175.1 Lachnospiraceae bacterium
CTGAAAATATTTTATAGGCTAAAGTATTGATTTTTCAATGTGCGAATCCCATTTTTGATGTGGGAAGTTTGAGTTAATAAGCAATGACGGGTTGGCTTTCACACTGATAACTTCAACTTTCGTGTCGCACTTCACTATCCGAGTTAACTTACATGGTGCTGGCGCCATGTTCAAACCATTACTAAGGAAAATCGCAGGAAACTAAATCCCTCACATACATTACAAATTATTCCAAATCCTCAATTCGACCTGATTGAATCGCCGCAATGTTTTTCTTAATCTTGTTTTCAGACCAATTCCACCATTGAAGTTTTAATAATTCAGAAATCAAATTGTCCGAAAACCGTTTTCGTATTGGTTTTGCGGGAACGCCTCCAACAATCATATAAGGCGGCACATCTTTTGTAACAACCGCTCGTGTACCAATAATTGCTCCATCGCCAATCGTAACGCCAGAAAGAATAACTGCTTCATATCCAATCCAAACATCATTGCCGATTACAATGTCACCTTTATTATCCCATGCGCTTGTGATTTCTTTTACGTCCAAGCCCCATTCCTCAAAAAATATTGGAAATGGATATGTTGAAAGCGAACACATCGTATGATTTGCACTGGCAAACAAAAACTTTGCTCCACAAGCAATAGAACAGAACTTGCCAATTTTTAATTGATCTCCATTAACCGGATAATGATACAATACATTATTCTTTTCAAATCCTCGTGGGTCATGCACAAAATCGTTGTACATTGTATAATCTCCAATTTTAATACTGTTATTGGTAATCACATTTTTCAAATAAACGGTTTGAGTATCACCTGTCCGGGGATAAATTTTATTCTCCGATATAGTCATTTTAAAATCCTCCATGTCTTAATAGTTTTTATACGACTATATCGGTTACTACAATGCAGCGTTTCACTTCATACCTCCGTCAACTTTAATTTGCAGATTTGATTATATCATGTGTATTCCCAATTTACCATAATAACAGCTCCGGCTGTTTCTTTATTTACTACTCTTTCAAAAGTCTACCTAGCAATGCGGATCTATTGTTTATAAACATTTCTGTAACTTGATAACTTTCTGTCTCCTCATATGCGCATAAATGAATGCATCCATTATCGAAACAATATATATCTGCATCAGGAATTCCCAACAGAATAGGTGAATGTGTAACTATAAAAAACTGGGCTCCTTCTTTTGCGCACCTATAGATTTCCATTAACAATGTAAGCTGTCTTTGAGGTGATAATGCCGCTTCTGGCTCATCAAAAAGATACAGACCATTTGCCCGCAGATTATTCTGTGCCAACTCCAGAAAACTCTCTCCATGTGATTTTTCATGGTATCTAGCCGAAGGATGCTCGATATCTGCATATTCCTCTTCCTGAGTTGCAACATTATAAAAACTTTCAGCCCGAAGGAAATACCCCCATTTTTCCTTCCTGTATCCTCTTGAAATTCTTATTACATCGTATAATTCCGAATGAGTGTCATATGTAGAAAAAAAATAATTTTTTGTACCACCTTCCGGATTAAATCCATGAGCTATTGCGATCGCTTCCAATAATGTTGATTTTCCACTACCATTTTCTCCAACAAAAAAAGTTATCGAATTATGAAACTCAAGTCTTTCAATACCTTTAAATGCTTCTATTTTCTTCAAGTAACTATCATCATCTATCTTATCCCAATCGAACATTACTCCCTGTATAAACTGATTGTTCATCAAACATCCCCTTTTAAGGAAAATTTTTTCTGCACATCCAGGCTGGAATTGATGGTGATATTAAATTAAATCACTCAAACTTCCCATACCGCATGGTGTGTTGAACCTTGAAAAATCAATACTTTAACACATAAAAAAGGCATAAACCTCTTGTCTGTGGTATAATTGAGTTGCCTAAAAACAATTACACAGCAAGGAGATCTATGCCATGTCAAGTATACCACAGACAACCGATAATGGAAACAGCGTTTCTGATTTTGCTACAAAATTTATGCAGAGGTTCCACCTTGGGAAACTGCTCTTTAAGTGTAATGCCGGAAAAGAAAAAGGGATCCCTGTAATGGATGTCTTCCGCTTCCTGTTCTGTATGATGTTTTCCGACAGGAGTTTCTATATGCAGATGAAAACAGGTACATTTGGAGAAGGATTCTCCAAAAACACCATCTATCGTTTCCTCAATAACGCCCGGACCAACTGGCAGCGTTTCACAACACTGCTTTCTGCAGACATCATCAACGGCTTCATGAAACTCCTGACGGACGAAAAGCGCAAGGATGTCTTCATTGTTGATGACAGTCTGTTTGACCGCTCCCGCTCCAAAAAAACGGAACTGCTCGCAAGGGTCTTCGACCACTGCTCCATGAAATACCGCGCCGGATTCCGGATGCTCACCCTTGGCTGGTCGGACGGGAATTCCTTTGTGCCGGTCAGCCACTGCCTGCTTTCTGCTGCGGAAGATAAGAATCTTCTTTGTGAAGGAAATGCCTATGATGGACGCTCCCTTGCCGGAAGAAGACGCCTGCAGGCGCGCCGCAAAGCTACAGATGTTATGGTGGAACTGATCCATTCCGCCCGGTGTGCAGGCATCACTGCCAGATATGTCCTGTTTGACAGCTGGTTTTCCGCACCGAAGACCATGATTGCACTGAAAAACCAGGAACACCTTGATACGATTGCCATGGTCAAGAAAAGCAAAACGAAATACCTGTATAATGGTGAAAAACTCAATGTGAAAGAAATCTACAGCCGGAACAAAAAACGCAGGGGCCGCTCCCGTTACCTTCTTTCTGTGCCTGTGACGGTTGAAAAAGACGGCGAAAGCATCCCGGCAAAATTTGTGTATGTCCGTAATAAAAGCAAACGGAAAGACTGGCTGGTAATCGTAAGCACGGATACAGGGCTTTCCGAAGAAGAAATCATCCGCGTTTATGGGAAACGCTGGGACATAGAGGTCTTCTTCAAGGCATGCAAATCTTACCTGAACCTTGTAAAAGAGTACCGGGGTATCTCCTATGAC
>QXWX01000222.1 GCA_009911175.1 Lachnospiraceae bacterium
CGATAATACTACGTTAGAGATAGTGTAACATAATAGGATAACGTACGCAAGCCATTGCGAAGCAATTTGGTACAATCTACATGAATAAGAGATGTGATTTCTGATTTGTAGAGATTGGTTCTTACTTTTGGGATTTGCGGCAAGTTGGCGAAATATTTACTTCATCTAAATAGACAGTTCCCCAATCGCGCATAGTCTTGGACTTGTTTCGTAGTAGTTTATCAAGCATAAAAAGTGAAAAGACAGAGTCAATGTCAGCTCGTTGACTCTGTCTTTTTGAGGAAAACATGATTACATATTGAGGTTTTCATCTCCCCATTGTTTCATATGCTCAAAAACGGGAATAAAACTTTTGCCTAAGTCAGTAAGGTTATACTCCACACGGGGAGGTACTTCTTTATAATCATGGCGGGTAATAAATCCGTCTGCTTCTAATTCCCGAAGCTGCTTTGTCAGGCTTGATTCCGTAATGTCACCGATATGTCTGCGAAGCTCCCCGAAACGGTGTATATCCCGAAAGGCAATATAATAAATGATTTCGATTTTCCATTTACCGCCCAAGATTTTTTGTATGGTAGAAACTGTTTTGCAGCGTTCAACAGCCAATGTACTTTTTTTCATTCCTGCCACTCCTTTTTGAAATAGTATAACACGCCTTTTCTTAAAAATCAATGTACCGTTCTAACATATGTACTACAAAAAAGTACAGTACTTGTAAAATAATTGTACAAAAGTATAATTAGTAAAGACTACAGAAAACACCCTGCGGGTATACCTTTATACCCTCTGGGGCACACGTGCGCAAAAAGCAGCGCAGGAATAAGGAAAGGAGATGTGCTTATGCACTACACAGGAACAATTTGGCGACCGCCGTATGAAGCGGCATCACTTTTGTTAGAGGTAACGGCAGGCTGTACGCATCATAAATGCAAGTTTTGTACCTTGTATAATGATTTGCCGTTCAAATTCAGAATGTCCTCTCTGGAGGATATTGAGAGTGATTTACGGGAGGTTAAAAGAGCAAAGAAGGGTTGGAATAGCGGGCGTATTGACAGAGTATTTTTGACGGGAGCTAACCCCTTTGTTTTGTCCTATGAAAAATTAACCGCGATTGCAGAGCTAATCCGCAAATATCTTCCGTCAGTGAAATCTATCGGCTCGTTTGCGAGAATTACAGATGTTACCCCGAAAACCGATGAGGAGCTTGCCAAACTGCGAGATATGGGATATGACGGTCTGACAATCGGAATAGAAACAGGCGATGATGAAGCCCTGCGGTTTATGAATAAGGGATATACCTCTGCCGACATCATAGAACAATGCCTGAGATTAGATGCAGCAGGCATTCATTACAGTTTCTTTTACTTGGTGAGCATTTCTGGGGCAGGTCGTGGAGAGATTGGAGCAAAATTGACGGCTGATATATGCAACCAGATACACCCTACGCTCATAGGGGCAAATATGCTTACGATTTATCCCGATTCTGAACTTTTTGCAGAAATACAGCGTGGGAACTGGCAGGAAGAAGGAGAAGTTGAAAAATACAAAGAGGTACGGACGCTCATTGAAAATTTGCAGATACCTACCATTTTTGCGGCAATGGGGGCTTCGAACGCGTTCCAGTTTCACGGGCAACTGCCGGAAGACAAGGAAAAGCTGTTGGTATTTCTCGATGAAATCATTGGAAACGTCAGTGAAGAAGAATTACAGCGGTATAGAAAAAGCGTCTATCATTTGTAAGCAAAGGGGAACATCATGAGAAAAAAGGGATTGCTGATTTGTTTTGTTATGATTGTTATGTTTGTTACAGGGTGTGGGAGCAAAACAACAGCTCCCCCTCTTGGACTGCCAGATATCGAAGAAATAACTGCTGTTAAAGTCATAACCATAGACGGCCTTTCATGCTCATGTTCTGATAGAGAATGGATTGAGCAATTCGTGTCTGTTATTTCATCTGCGCAGGCAACAGATAAGGCTGCCATACAAGATTATCCTGCTTCAAATTACTATGGGGAATTTATCATTTTGAATGACGAAGAAGTCATGGAATGTATTTACTATTATGCAAAAGATAGTAGAACTTATATCGAAAAAATATATCAAGGAATATATGAAATCGACATGGATGAACTCAAAGGCTTAATACGCAATATGAAATAAAAGGAGTTGATTTTCATGCACTTTACAGGCAGAACCTGGCGACCACCGTATGAAGCTCACTCGGTCATCATACAGGCTACCTCTGGCTGCGCCTATAATAAATGCAAGTTTTGCAGTCTGTATAAAAACGAGTGCTTCCGAATATCGCCTATAGAAGAATTTGAGGAAGATTTAGCAGAGATAAAGGGCTATCAGCCATATGCAAGGAGAATATTCTGGACAGGGGCAAATTATCCAGGAGTTTTACTTTCTTACGGCGGGCTGTCGGAACTGCTTCGAAGAAATGTCTCCGGCAATGGGCAAGACAGCACACCAGGGTCACGTTCTCCACGCGGTTGTACCCGGTATAGCCATCGCATTCCAGCAGGCCACAAAACCCTTCCAGGAAGTGCGTACTTTTCCAGATATTCTCCCAAAATCACTTACCATTTTTCTTCATACTATTTCTGACAATTTCCACTTAAAGTATACTGTTCTACGAAAGGAGGACATTGCATATGTATTCACAAGAGAAGATACAACAAGCGATAGAAACGATTTTATCTGAACTTGGAAAATGGCAGTTATCAGCTTCTACAATCCAGGATTACCGTTTCCATTATCAGGAATTACTCTCTTATATTTCTGAAGCAAATATCACTGAAATCAAAGGGGAAACAATTCTCAACTTTTTGAAAATTCGGTTTGGCATTGAGGTTTCTGATTTTTATGTCAAGGGATTAGATCACCGTTCCAACAGGCGCCTCAGGCCGCTGGCTTTGTTGAACAGCTATATTGAAACCAATGTTAACAACTTAAATATTATTCTTCCTACTAACCACAATATCTTGTATTTTTGATTTTTAATCGCAGATA
>QXWX01000223.1 GCA_009911175.1 Lachnospiraceae bacterium
ATCGTCAGGCTCAATGTTTATGCCCAAAATCAAAATACATCGTTCTATTTTTATGTTTTGAGAAAGCAATAACATAAATATGTGATTTTGTGCAATGACTGGATATAAATTATGCGATATAATCTCATTCGTTAGGAGGGAATAAAATGGAAAACCAATATAATAAAACAATTACAGCCTGCTTTGTGGGATATATCGTACAGGCTGTAGTCAACAATTTTACACCACTGCTGTTTTTGTTTTTTCAGAAAAGCTATCATATTCCGCTTTCTCAGATTACGTTGCTGGTGACTTTTAATTTTGGAATACAACTGTTGGTTGATCTTCTTTCAGTCGGATTTATAGATAAAATAGGGTATCGTGCATCAATGATTATAGCCCATGTTCTATCAGCGGCAGGTTTAATTCTTCTTACGGTCTTGCCGGAGATTTTACCAGTACCCTTTATCGGAATTTTGATTGCTGTAATGATTTATGCAATTGGTGGTGGACTTTTGGAAGTTCTAGTCAGTCCGGTTGTTGAGGCGTGCCCTTCTGACAATAAGGAGAAGGCAATGAGTATGCTCCATTCTTTTTATTGTTGGGGACATGCCGGAGTCGTACTCATTTCAACATTATTTTTTTATGTGGCTGGTATAGAAAATTGGAAAATTTTAGCTGTTATTTGGGCAGTTATCCCAATTGGAAATGCTTTTGCATTTGCCAAGATTCCAATTGCACCGTTGATTGAGGACGGAGAGTCAGGGATTGAATTAAAGGATTTGTTTCGGATAAAAGTATTTTGGATCTTGCTGATTATGATGGTATGCGCAGGGGCAAGCGAGCAGGCAGTAAGCCAATGGGCGTCAGCTTTTGCAGAAAAAGGACTTGGGATTTCCAAAGCAGCGGGTGATTTAGCGGGGCCGATGGCGTTTGCAGTTTTAATGGGGTTGTCAAGATTGTTTTATGGTAAGTATGGCGAACGTATTCATTTGGAGCGCTTTATGATTTATAGTAGTTTTTTGTGTATTTTGTCTTATTTTGGAATTTCTCTTTTTTCCATTCCGCTGTTAAACCTGATTTCCTGTGCCGTCTGCGGGCTGTCAGTTGGAATCATGTGGCCGGGAACTTTCAGCAAGGCATCAGCAGCTTTGCCAAAAGGCGGAACAGCCATGTTTGCGTTATTGGCGTTAGGCGGAGATATAGGCTGTTCGGGAGGCCCTACATTGGTTGGAATGGTATCAGGAATATCGGGGGATAACCTAAAGATGGGAATTTTGGCAGGTATTATTTTTCCAGTGCTGCTGCTCATGGGAATTATTCTTTGTAGAAAAACAAAAGGAGAATTCTCATAATATGCAGGGAAAAATATTTATAGAAGAAGGATATGTAGTGAAAAAATAGGTATCAAATAGTTGCCTATCAAAAATATAAAGAGAAAGAGAGGATAAAAAGATGGATTTTTTGAAAAACAGTCCAAAATGGACACGTCAACCGAAGGAGGTACAGATTAGTGAGGGCAAAGTAGTGATTACTACGGAAAGGGGGACTGATTTATGGGCGCGCACTTATTATGGCTTTCAAAATGATAATGCTCCAGTGTTCCAGATTGAAACAACTGATAAGTTTTTTTCCTTTATTGTTAAAACAGAATTTGAGAGTGCCTGCCGTTTTGACCAGTGCGGTGTGGTTATGTATTTAAATAGTGATAACTGGTTTAAGGCATCTATCGAATATGAAGATGAAAAGATACAGCGGTTGGGAAGTGTTGTCACGAATCATGGATATTCTGACTGGGCAACAACAGACATATCCTCTGATATTAAAAGTATGTGGTATCGCTTTTCGCGCAGGAACAGCGACTACTGCATTGAATGTAGTGAGGACGGCATAAATTTCAGGCAGATGCGCATTTTCCATATGTGGGAGGGGGCAGAAAAAATTACATATGGAATATATGCATGCAGCCCGACAGATGGTTCATACAAGGCAACATTTTCTGATATGCAGATTACAGAATGCCGGTGGGAATCAGATGCGGATTGGCGTGACTAATGGAATGTATTAGATTTTTATGTAGAAAAGGGGGCGATTTGCGATGGAATTTAAATGGCTTAATGAAAGTGCAATTAATAAAACAGGGGATAGGTGGGAGATAACCGCTCCAAAAGAGAGTGACTTTTTTTGCAATAATGGTGCAGTTGGAGAAGAAGGCATTACTCCGGAATCGTTAAGCAATGCACCCTTTTATTATACGGAAATTAACGGGGACTTTGTGATGCGGGTAAAAGTGTCGCTTGACTTCAAAGATACTTATGATTCTTCCTCAATCATGGTCATGCAGGATAGAAAGAATTGGGCGAAAGCCTGTTTTGAACTTACAGATTTCAATACACATGCTGTTGTCAGTGTAGTTACAAAAGAGGAATCTGATGATGCCAATGGTTGTAATATTGAAAATGACTTTGTTTGGTTACAGGCGTGTCGGGTAGGGCAATCGTTTGCCTTTCACTATTCAACGGATGGAGAAAGGTTCTATATGATGAGGTTTTTCAACCTGCCTGCCGAAAAAACCATAAAGGTAGGACTTTTAGCTCAGGCACCGACTGGAAAAGGCGGGATTCGAGTTTATGAAAACCTGACGATAGAGAGTCGGACGGTTAAAAACATACGAATGGGAGAATGAGTGATTTTAGATTTTCTGCATAAAAAGCTGAAGATAAAGCGTCATGTAGTTATCATGTAAATCATATTGTAAAGGCGGGAAAGCGTTTGTTGGAAGAAACCCAATGAACGCTTTTCTGTTTTTTAAAGCAACAATGCACTGCCGTTCCCCGCCAGTCCTGACTTCGTTTCAGATAAATCAATTTTTCAGAAATGGAGGACAGGACATTGATAAACAAAGATAAAAAGGACAGGGTGGTGCGCCAGTTTGTGACATACTGCCGCATGGCATTGAGATACGAAAAAATTAACTATTACAACGAACG
>QXWX01000224.1 GCA_009911175.1 Lachnospiraceae bacterium
CATAGGCTGCTTTTGTTAAGGATTATAACATAGGACGGAAAAACTCACAATTAGCAATAGTAAATTCCAGCATTTTATGTTATTCTTTTAAGTTATTCTTTACTTAAGTTATTCTTTTATGAATGTGCGGCCGCCAAGCATCCATGCAAGCATGGATACTTGCTCGCTGCTTTGTAAGGAATTTTAAAAAAATCGTGAGAGGCATAGGTAGAATGGCAGATGCAAAAAAAGCTTCCGATCGGAGTTGAATATTTCAAATCATTTAAATATGATAATTTCTATTATGTGGACAAAACAGGTTTTATCAGCAGCCTTCTAAACACCCGAGGAGCCGTAAACCTCTTTACAAGACCGCGGCGTTTTGGAAAGAGCCTGAATATGGATATGCTGAAAACCTTTTTTGAAATCTGTACGGATACCTCGCTGTTTGAAGGTCTGGAAATCAGAAAGGACACGAAGATTTGTGAACAATACATGGGGAAATATCCAGTAATCTCCATCAGCTTGAAAGATATTAGCGGAGCGTCTTATGCTGACGCTTAAAAAAATGTCAAGAGTCATCAAAAAAGAAGCCCGCAGGCATCAATATCTTTTAAAAAGTGACAAACTTACAGACGTGGATGAGGATTCCCTTCTCGAGCTCTATACGCCCTATTTAAATGAAAATGTACAGCAGGAAAGTTTGAGCCTTCTTTCGGAAATGCTCAGCAAGCACCATGGAACCAATGCCATCATTCTTATCGATGAATATGATGTACCGCTGGATAAATCTCATCAAAAAAATTATTATACGGAAATGGTGGAACATATACGCGCCATGTTCAGCGGCGCGCTTAAAACCAATGAATATCTTTATTTTGCAGTGATCACCGGATGTCTTCGGATTGCAAAAGAGAGCATTTTTACCGGACTGAATCATTTTAAGGTACGTACGATCTCAGATGTGGATTGCGCGGAATATTTTGGTTTCACAGACATTGAAGTGAAAGAAATGCTGCGGTATTACAATGTGGAAGATCGATTTCCGGATATAAAAGAATGGTATAATGGTTATCACTTTGCTTCTGTGGACGTGTATTGTCCGTGGGATGTGATCAATCAATGCGATAAATTAAGAGTAAAAAAGGACGCCTCCATGGAGTCCCATTGGGAAAACAGCAGCAGTAATATGATCATACAGGAACTCATTGAAGGTTCTACGGAATCTACAAAAGCAGAAATTGAATCATTAATTTCCGGTGAATTAATAGAAAAACATTTGATTCCAGAACTGACTTATGCGGATCTCGATAGCACAGATCCAGATATCCGCCAAGCCAACCTGTGTAGTATGCTTTTTTCAACAGGGTATCTGACCGATGCAAATGAACCAAATGGAAAAAACATACATTGAAAATTCCAAACAGGGAAATCCTTGGGATTTATGAAGATAAAATCCGCTCCCGGTTTAGGCTAAAAGTAACCAGCAGTACAAGTCAATGGAGAAACTTTTGTTCTGCAATTAAAAATGGAGATGCCCCGGAGACCGAGTCTATATTTAACAAATTTCTTGCTGATTCCATTAGTATACGGGATACTTACGCAAAGAAAGAAATGAAAGAAAACTTGCCCACAGGGAAAGCAATCACTAAGGATTCTAAAAGACAGAATCCAAGTGCCTGCTTTTATCATGGTATGCTGCTTGGATTATTAAAAACAGAAGGAAGCTGGATCGCAAAATCGAATGTAGAATCCGGTATTGGATATACCGACATTGAGATCCTGGTTCCGTCAGAAAAAATCGGATGTATCATCGAAGTAAAATATGCGGAAAATGGTTCTTTTGATACGGCGTGCCATGAGGCAATGGAACAAATTGAAAATAAAAGCTATGTAAGCGCACTGCAGCAGGCGGGCATGGAAACCATTCATAAATTCGGAGTTGCCTGCTATAGGAAAGGGTGCAAAGTCGTATACGGCAGAGCCTGATAGGTTCTGTAAGGCAATTCTATACCTCATGCCTATTAGATTTATGGGTAAGCGCTTCAAAAGATGGCGTCTGACACTGGTTCCTTGGAAATGGTCCAGCCTGAACTGCATGCTGACTATGGAGACAAGTTCTGAGAAGCGAAAATCGGTGGCACCGCATGCCAGAAATATGTGGCTGGCATCTTCCGCCAAACGTCTCATCATAGTTGCTTCATCCCCTGACAGTAGATCATGAATCTTCCATCAAATGCAGGAGAGGAATGCTGTGAACAGGATGACCTCACAGGACGGGATACCCTCTACGAATGCAATGGCTGGTTCCTGTTTTCCATTTCCCTTTCGGTTTTCACTCCTTTCGTTATATGATTTCATCAGTATAACAGGAATGGCCGGGAAATGCACTACGCCATCTTTTGAGGACTTACATCCTATACCTTGTGAAACGGCCGTATGGTCATTGGGTATGGCAATTTAAGTTAGCAGTAACAACTGGCATTTTCCACAAAACGCCTCATACACTTGATTTTTTTACAATCTGCAACTCATATCCTAATGCATCCAGCATACAGCAGAAAAGCTTCAAAGATGGACTGCTTTCTTTTTTTTCAATACGAGAAATAACCTGTTGTTTGCTTCCGGTAATTGCGGCTAATTGACTTTGGGTGATTTTTTCTGCTTTCCGCAGGCTGACCATTTCGCCAATCAGTTTATATTCTTCTCTGCTTTCATTCCATACTTTAGCAAATGACGGAGATTCCTGACAATGCTTTTCTATTTCTTTATTAATATCAACCTGTATAAACGGCATATTCACCCATCCTTATATTATACCTGAATCCGTGAACCCAAAAGGTGAAAATGTGCTAAAAATCGAATAACTGCAAGGGTTTTAGGATTATATGA
>QXWX01000225.1 GCA_009911175.1 Lachnospiraceae bacterium
CCAGCATTGGCATAAGTGTTTTTCTTATGCAGAAATTTTGCCATTTTGCGTCAAAAAATATTTATAAGTGGCCTAAACGTTCCAGCCGCCTGAGTGCCTGTTCTGTTGTGATCGGCCTCCCGGAAGAAACTGAAAGCGTATGGAAGGATCCCCACTTTCCGTCTTCCTCCTGCATGGCAATAATCTGCTTTGCCCATTTCGTATCTTTATGCATGGAAGAAAGACTTCTTCGTTTCCATGTTAGCAGACTGTCGCTGCATAATAACCGACCAGAGTTTCCCTCCCCACAGTTTTTTATATTCATCATACGTCTGCCTCCATACTCATACTGTCTTTATCCGATATCGGTTTTCCGAAAATGTGCAGCACCTATTGCCAGAGGCAACAGTGTCCAGATAACCGACATCAAAATTCCACGAACCAAAAATCTCAATGGAAATGCTTCTGTGGGGCAATCTGCCATAAGATTCAGTATCCAATATCTGCTGATTGATATTTTTAACCGCAGCGCAGATAGCAGTAAATCCATTCCCTGTACCAGCAACGGGGAAAATATGAGCACTGCCATCGTAATCCTAATCCCGGCTGCCATATTTCGGCTCCACTCGCAGACAGCAATGACTATATTGCTGATAGCGGATCCAAACAGCAGCTGGAGGCCGAAATAGATAAGCAGATCCCGAAAAAATAATCCGCCTTTGTCCGGCATTCCGATCAGGATTAATCCGATTGTCAAAATCACAAGGAAAATGATTACAAGCCCTCCGCCTGCAAACTGCGCCGCCATGCCGGAAAATCTCCTCATACCGAGGTTTCCTTATTTTTCCGTACATGGAACGGCAGCAAATGCATTATTTAATTTTATCAGCTATATACTCTTTTCACAAGGAACTGTTCCATTTTTGCAAACTGAGGGACAGTTTTTGCATACATTCTAAAATGTGCGGCAGATAATGCTATTACTATTTCTTTTGTTACTTGGCATTTTTATGCTGCTTCCAGTACGAAAACTTTTGATATTTGTTTATAATTGTCAGAAGAAAAAAAGATAAAATTTTTAATTTACGTATTGACTCTCTCGTGACGTAACGGTTTACGATTAAACCGAAAGGAGGAAATAATGAAAACCGTAAAAGATGTGTCAAAAATAACCGGAGTAAGTATAAGGACGTTAAGATATTATGATGAAATCGGTCTGCTAAATCCAACGGAATTAACGGAAGCCGGTTATCGGCTCTATGACAACAAAGCATTAGAAAAGTTGCAGGAAATTATGTTCTTTAGAGAATTAGATATTCCATTGATTGATATAAAAAAAATCATGGAAAACCCTAATTATGACAAGGAACAGGCTTTACTAACTCAAAAAAATTTACTGGAACAGAAACGTAATCGGTTGAATGGAATCATTGAATTAATAACAGATGTGATGAAAGGAGTTAATACTATGAGTTTTGAAGCATTTACTAACGAAGATGTACAGAAAATCGTAAACCATACTTTGGAATCTATGTCGAAAGAGCATATTGATGAACAAGTGAAAAATTGGGGGAGCATAGAAAAATACAAAGAGCATTTATCATCAGGTTTTACAAACGAACAGGCTGTTGCGGACTTGCTGAAATGGTATGGCTGCAAAGAAAAAGCAATAGAAGCCATTATGCAGTCAACCGGGAATATCGAAGAAATAAAACAGGAACAAGAAGAAAATGCCAAAATCTATAAACAATTTATGGCTGCAAAAGAGTCTAACGATATGGATATGGCACATTCTGCTGTTGAAATGCTTGCAGAAAATTATAAGAAGATGTTTGCACTTGATAATGCAAGAAATATCTTGCTTGATTTGGCCAAAGAATATTTACAGAGCACAAAACTTGCAGAAGCAACTGATAGCCAGTTTGGTGCAGGCTGTTCTGCATATGTTGCTCATGCCATTCAGCATTATTACGGGGCATAACAAATTAGCTATTACAGGCGGCGAGATAAGGAGGTTTTTCCTGCCGCCTGTTCTATTTGGCGAATAAGATGTCCGATTGCCTATTCTTTAACTATTTAGACTTTTGTTTCTTTAAAAGTACGCCGCAAACGATTACTGCCACACAAAATACAAGGATCAAATACCATATATTTTCAAGTTGAAATCCATGATCCAACATCAGTCGGTATCCCCAGGAAGCAGGGAAAAGGTGTCCTATGGTTTTAAGAAAATCCGGCAGCATATGAGTGGGGAACATAATCCCGGAAAGCATGATAGAGGGTAAAAATACAAGCTGCGCTATCATCATCAGTTTCGCCTGATTTTTTACAATCAGCCCTAATATGCTTCCAATACTCAGCGATACAATAATATATATGGCAAGAGCAAGAAAAAACTCCGGAAAATGTACCGGTAAAGCTGCTTCAAACAGTATCGGGGCAAGCAGCAGTATAATGATACAGGTAATCATCAAATGGACAAAGGCTGAAAGAAACATTGTGATAAGGCCTAGGTATAAAGGCACCCCATTTGCTTGATAAACCTTTTTGATATTACTTCCATAAGTTTCAACCAGCGACGGCGGCAATCCGATAAACGCCCCCATTGATACGCCCATCACAATCATGGATTGTATCAATGTGCTTCTCATTTCAGGCATAACAGAGGTAAAGATACCTCCCATGAGAAGAAAGAAAATAAGCGGAACGATATAGCAGGTAACTAACAAAGATTTGCTTCTTATATCCAATTTCCACTGTAACGCCACGCCATATAAAAAACCACTCATTCTTCTGCCCTCCTTGCAATTTCAATAAAATGCTGTTCCAGCGTGCCTCTGTCAACTTTAATATCTAATACTCCGATTCCCTTGTGCTTTAACTC
>QXWX01000226.1 GCA_009911175.1 Lachnospiraceae bacterium
GGCTTTTTCAATGGCACTTAACAATGGAAGATACCATATACGCTGTTGTAGTTACCATTTTATATTAGGAATTCAAGTTTAATTGTACTGGTGGTGAGAAAATTGAGCAATAATACAAATAGCTTTGACTTTCTGGAATTGGGGTCGGCAATTCCAGATGCCCGTAAGAAACAACGGATTACAAGAGAGGAATAAGCCCCTCTGTTTTTCCTTTTTACCGCGCCAAAATCTATTTCAATCTACTACATTTTCTGGTTATGGCATGAACTGCCTGCATATTGAAATTGCGGCTCAAACAAATGAAATGAAAAGTTTTCCCTGTCCACAAAGCCCACTGTTTTATCGCTGTCGTACAATTCAAGCAGAAATGCCGCCATCTGTGTACTTGTATGATAAGTGCCAAATAATCTTTCATAGTCATATTCACTGACATTATTCGCAATTTTCCCAAATTCCGTTTTTGTCGCAGCAGGGGCTAATACCTTTGCCTGCATTTTTGCATGGGCAGCTTTTAACTCCCACGCCAAGCCCTCCGTAAAAGCACTGACATAAAACTTTGCAGCACAATAGGTTACCGCATTGGGAACAATCGTATAGCCGCCGCAGGATGAAACATTGATAAGCTGTGTCCCCTCCGTATCTTTAAAATCACGGACGAACAGGGACGAAAAGACGGTGAGTGCCTCCACGTTCAAGTGCAGCATCCGACTGATTTTCTCCAAATTTTGATTCCCAACGCTTCCATAATTTCCAAATCCCGCATTGTTCACCCATGTCTGCAACGGATATGATTCTATGCTCTCGTATAACTGGAAAACATTTTGCGGAACAGATAAATCCGCGGCCTTAACCACAATATCAAGCATCGGATGGAAAACTAAAATTTCCTGCCTTAAAGTTTCCAGTTTGTTTTTTCGGCGGGCAACAAGGATTAGGCTGCTCCCTCGCTCCGCAAAGGCTTTTGCTGTTTCATACCCTATCCCCGAACTTGCCCCCGTGATTACCGTGTACTTTTCTGTGTTTTGAACCATTTGTAAAACCTCCTCTTTGCTGATACAATAGGTATTGCGCTGACGCGCAAGCAGGTCATCAATTTCCTGACGAAAATTGATGACAAATTATAATGCGAGCATACAATGTAGAGTAAACTCTATGTCAAGAGATACGAGGTGATTTTTTTAGAATATTCCATAGGTGAATTTTCAAGGCTGACAAATTTAGGGATACATACCTTGCGTTATTACGAGCATGAAAATCTAACTACGCCGAAACGCAATTCCAGTAACCGCCGCTGTTATTCGGACAAAGACCTAGTACAGCGTTGCAATAATTTTGAAGTAATAAGTGCTTGATGTCCATGTCAGGACAAGACGGAGGAAGGAGGCGATGCCGGTAGCATCGTTGACTGACTCCAACGCAGTAATGGCATGGACAGCGAGTGATTATTACTCAATTATTAATGCAATGCTGTACTAGCATGGATTGAATTTATCAAGCGTCTGAAGGACACGGGGATGCCGATTAAAGAAATACAGCGTTATGCCGAACTGCGGGCAAAAGGCGACCTTAGCCTTAATGAGAGAATGGAAATGCTGACCGTGCATCGTGAGTCCCTTAATGAGCAGATAAAAGTATTGCAGGAACATATGGCAAAGCTGGACGATAAAATTGATTTTTACCGCCAAGAAATAGAACGCACATCTCTAAAATAGTCAGAACACATATCGAAAGTTCTTCACATCGGCTATCTAAGGTAAAAGAGGAAACAAAAGGATAAGCGTAAGCAAGAAATAATCCGTATCTATGAATCTACTATCATTTTTGATACAGTAACTCCAAAGCAAGGAGGTATTGCCTATGGATGAAACGAACCTTACAAAGGGAGATCTCTGGAGAAAACGTATCCAGGATTTCTACAAGAGCGGATTGTTAAGAAAACAATGGTGCCAGGAACATCAAGTTCCACTGTCAACTTTGGGCTATTGGATCAGAAAGCAGACGCGGAAGCCATTTATTAATGAGCAAAAAACGGCTGCGTTAGCAGACGTAAGAGTGCGTCAGCACGGTTTTTGCGAATGGATAAGTGGGTTGGATGATCCTTTTAGCAGGCGATTAGCAAGGAGCTTGAATTTAAGGATATGTTACGCTGTAAAGCCTTCCCCGATTAATACCTGTATTTCACAACTAATCCCAGAATAGTTTAAGCTGTTTGCATTTTTCTAAGGTCACAAATTGTGACCTCAAAGAACTTCTTATTTCTCCGTTTCCAGTTCCAACCTTTGCAGGATGTCTTTGATGATGCCTGCATCTTGAATTAGATTGATTCCAAAACACTTTTTTCCCGCATCTTTCAAAGACGCTCCTACATGATAGGCTATTGTTCGGTCAAGAATCAAAAACCTGTCATGGAATACTTTTGTATATTTTATCTTCAATGTCGGGTACTGAGCATTGAAATTCTTAACATCGGCTTTTGTCAGCTTCGTCTGCTTCTGCGTATAAATAGTTACTGCAACATCAGACTTTTTCTTTGAAAGCAGATTCAATGTCCCAACATCTACATATCCGTCTATCAGAGTGATTTCTTTCTCTGATTTTTGAATTAGACTTACTATCAGACTAAATGTATCATAAATCTGTCCGTCAAAAAATACCTTTTGACTGGATTCCTCATGTTCGGATATGTACTCAAAAACTCTCTCAAAACGCTCATCTGTTTCTGCTTGGTAATTTATCTGGCGAACCTCCATTGCATTTAACCGCTCATACAGCAAAGAGGTAGTAAGCGGCAAATAATCGGCGTCTATAAAAGGAGCGCTGCCTGTGATATCGTACAGTTAGAGCACCTTGATAATCAA
>QXWX01000227.1 GCA_009911175.1 Lachnospiraceae bacterium
TGTATAATATATAATTATATTATATAATTTATACACAGATTTGTAAATAGAAAAAAGTAAAAAACATCAGTATTTATACGGGTTCTCAACACTTTTATACTAGATTATGTGTATAATTTATCGAGAGTTTAGGATCTATATATTTATTCATCAAATTCCAACACAACGATATCGAACTTATCCGTGGACTTAATCTCCTTCACGATCCCCTTCCGGGATTTCAGCCGCTCATAACTCCGGAAGTTCGCGCTCATCCCAAGCATATGCTCCAGTATATAATAATAGGAAGAAGGGAGCACCCCTTCCGTAATATTCATCTCCTGCCCGATCTGAAAAGCATCCTTATCCTCAATCGTAAATTCCATCCGTCTCATGACATCCCTCCTCCTTGCCGCTGCCCTGCCGTCACTCATCTGCCTTCCTTAAAAGCCGCTCTTCCCGGCATCTGCCTTCCTCCGCCTTTTACTAACATGAACATCGAATGCTTATTACTTCGAAATTAATGCAATGATGTACTGGTACAACCCGCAATAATTCTCCACACCTTTCACATGTCTAAATTTTCATCTGCTGCGTCTGCTTCCATCGACGACGCTACCGGCTCCGGCCTCCTGATCGTCCGCACATGGATTCCGTTCACCTCAATATGGTCGTCCACCGCGATCACCAGACACTGCCTGCCGTCGATGACCCTAGTCTCCACCAGGTCCGCACGGTCGGGGTTTACCTTGATCACCACATCCGGAGTCTCAATATTAAACTTCCGCGTCTCCGCGATATTTTCCGCCAGAAGCGAGTTCTTCTCCCCTGCCGCGGCATCATAGTTCTGCTCGAACAGTTCCATATTTTCCGCGGGAACCCCGCTGTTCTCGAACACCTTTTTCATGTCCGTCCTGTCCAGCGCCAGCGGCTCCGGCTCCTCCTTATGCTCCGCGATCATGTCATTGAGCGTATCATGGATATTCCGGATGATCTCATAATTGCCTTCCTCCCCCAGCGTGTCCTCAATCAGCAGCTGAAACGCCTCCTTCTGGGTGTCCGCAGACATGGGGCTTGTCGCCCCCAGCACCTGGTCGATCAGCTCCGGTTGGAGATCCTGGGTTTTCTTCGTATAATACAGGATTCCGTGAAGATCCGTATTCCGGTCATTGAACGCCGGGAACAAGAATCCCTTGTCCGGCGCTTCCACGATCCAGTCGCGGATCCGGTCCTGCATCCGGTTATCCTCCGCATTGTAGGACAGCCCCGCCTTGGAAAGCGTCACCGGGCAGATACTGCACATCAGATATTCATACACATAATCCGACGAGTCATACATTTCCAGATTGTCCGATGCCTTTCCCGGGATATCATACATGGCATGGATCAGGATGATATAATAATTTCCCTCATATATGTAATTCTCAATGATTTTGTCATAAAATTCCTCCAGAAGCATGTCGTCTTCCAGCTTGCTGTTCTTCAGCTTCATCAAAAATTCCTGGGTCCCGCCGGGCATCTCCTGATCCAGCGGGAACTCCATATTGAGCATGTTCCGCCCGATCCCTCCGGACAGCGTTTTTTTGAAAATATCAAAATACTTAAACGCCTCCTCCTCCGGCAGCGAAAGAAATGCCTCCTTCGTCTCCATCTGCTTGTTCTTCTCATGGTCCACGTAGCACCCGCAGATCCGCGTGATTGCGCAGTTCGCTGGGGTGAACTGCTTCCTGATCTCTAAAACTTCCTTCTTATTCATTTATCTTCCCTCTCTTCCTGTAACATTACCGTCCTCCTGCCAGAAATCCCTTCACCGCCTCCGCGATTTCCTCCGCCCGTGAAGCAATCAGCGGATGTGCGCCGGTGTCGTAGATTTTATAGCTGATGTCCGGATTCGCGGCATGCAGCCGCGCGCATTCCGCATCCATGTCATTTGCAAGCATTTCATCCTCCCTGCTGACCGTGATGAACAGCGGAACCCGGATGGTTTCTATGGGCCTGCCAAAAATCCGCACCTGCCTGCGCTCATAATTGACAAGCACTTCTGTATCCTGATCCACCACCGTTTCCCAGTCCTCCCCCTGGCACCATTCGTAAAAGCCGCGGGCCTGCACGTCCATTTTGGCGGACCGCCTTTCCCGGATGATGGCGTCCGCAAATCCCTCTGGCAGGACGCTGCCGTCAAAGCTGTCCGCAACGACCCTGGAAAAAAGCTCCGGCATTTCCAGAGCCGCGTTGATGGCGGCATAGGCTCCTCCGCTGGTTCCGACCAGATTTACCTTTCCGCAGTTCAGCGCTTTACACAGCTCCACAATCTGATGCCCCTGGTCAATCCACAATTCATCGGGAAATTTCGCAACCCGTTCCGATTTTCCGTTTCCCAAAAAATCAATCAGGATCACTTTTACATCGGCCGTATACAACGGCAGGATAAACTCGAACATCTTCGAGGAAGCCGTATTTCCATGAAGAAAGACGCAGGGCTCACCCTCACCGGTCTCCGTGTAAAAAATCTGTTTCCCATTGTAATCAAAATATGCCATACATACCTCCTTATCCTTTCGTCCAGAGCCACACATTCCGGTTCACACCACCGCGGCGGAACAGGTTCACATAATCGTCATATTCCCGCTCTGTCAAATATCCCTGTTCCATTTCATCTTTTAGTATTATCATAACCTTGTCAACCAAGGCTGTCAATTCATTTCTTGTCAAAGGAAACTTCCTTTCCGGATTTAACCGGGGACGCAGCCGGAGAAGAACATCCGGAATCCGGCCAATTCAGTGATGGGGCAGAGTTACATGTCACACCTTGAC
>QXWX01000228.1 GCA_009911175.1 Lachnospiraceae bacterium
ATTCCTTCCCGTATACCCGTCGTCCACGTAATACTCGTACCGGGGCATACCGTTCTTTTCAGCGTAATCTTTGAGCATAAGTTTCTGGTTCGAGATGCTCATGCTTTCATTCTGGCTGCCGTCATCAAGGGAAATCCTGCAATAGAGGGCGGTTATTTTCTGATTCGATAGATGATTTTTCCTGCTCATAGGCTTCTCCTTCTATGAACAGGGACACGATACCATGATAATACCATGCCCCCGCCATTTGTTCAACTGTTTTCTGCAAGA
>QXWX01000229.1 GCA_009911175.1 Lachnospiraceae bacterium
TTCCCGGTTTTTCTCCGGTTTCCGCCCTTTAGCCTGCCTGCCGTTTCTGCCATTCCTCGAACCGCTCACAGGTCTGCCTCTCGATAAGCTGCTCAAAGGCTTCCTGCATGGTCTGGCTGCCCGCAAACTCACGGGACACGATAAACTGCACCTTTTTCTTTTTGTTCCGGCTCTGCGCCGGGCGGTCTGCTTGTTTTGCCATAGGCATTTACCTCCATAAAGATACCCGGACGGCTCCGTCCAGGCGTGTGTCGTGTGCTGCCGGGCAGGTGGGAGCCTGACAACGGGGTCTGACAACGGACGTTAAAAAACCCCGCACACAAAACCCGGCTTCCCGTTTCCTGTCCTGATTGATTTTCTTTCTATTTTTCCGTTGCTTTCGTTGTCAGGAAAAGAAAAAGCCCGGAAATACGGCATTTGTCAGGCGGCTTCCCGGCAACGGGCTTGACAACGGGAGGGGCAACCAGCCGACAACCGGCTATGGCTTTTCTCCTTCCAGCCATTCCTCCGGCAGCCCAAGCTGGACGGCTTCCCCTTCGGGCAAAGGCTGGAAACCTGATTTTCCATGCCCTCCGTTGTCAGACGGCTCCGCCCGTTCCCAGCCCTTCTGCCGGTTATAGGGCGGCGGGAAATGCCGTGGATTCTCAAAGGCTTTCCAGCCCGCCGCATAATTCTTCATGATGGAGTTAATATCACGAATGTCATACTGCTTCGGTTCCTCATAATCCGGGTGTCCCAGCCCTTCATGGTAGATTTGCAAGGAGCATACCATCTTCCCGCCGTACCCGTCCAAGAAGTTCAGAATCCGGGTGGCTAGGGTGTCCTCCGGCATGAATGACCGTTGGTGTTCTTTCAGATACCGCTCCATTGCTGGGCTTAGTTTCAGCTTTACATCGCCTTTCCGGTAAACCTCCATGACCTCCGCCCACATCTGCCCGATGTAGGCTCTGGAAGCGGCTTCATCTTCCAGAATGTGAACCTCCGCCGCTTCTGCCTGCACCTGCACCGGCAGGAAACGCCGGTTCCCGGTTCGGTCAAGGGGCAGGAAGTCCAGCGTGTTGGAAGTTCCGGCAAACACGCACTGCCGCTTGTGGTCTTTCGGGTGGACTTCATAGGGGGCTTTGTAGGTTTCCTTCTGGCGGCTTAAAAACGATTTAATATCCTCAATGCTCTTTGCGTTTGCCGTGGCAATCATTTCCGACATTTCAATAATCCAATGCCCTTGCAGCTTCCGGTATACGTTATCATCGTCCAGCTTCCGCAGGTCATCGGAAAACCACTCATCACGGACAGCAAGGAACCGGAAGAAGGTGGACTTCCCGGCTCCCTGACCGCCCACCAGACAGAGCATGACCTCAAACTTTGTCCCCGGCTTGAATACCCGTGTCACTGCCCCCAGCATGAACAGCAGGAGGACTTCGTAATTGTAATCATTTACCTCCGCACCGAGGAAATGGCGCAGGGCATAGCTCACCCGCTCCGTCCCGTCCCATTGCAGGCTGTTTAAATAATCACGGACAGGGTGATACCGGTATTCATTGGCGGCGACCTTGATAGCCCCCTCAATCCGCTTTTCCGAGGTCAGCCCGTAGTGTTCCTCCAAGTATAGAACCAGATATTGAATATCCACGTCCGTCAGGCGGCTCCCGTCCCGATACCAGCCAAGGGGCTTTACAATGTCAATCCGGTCAGTCAGGAGGTTATTGCTGAACGCCCCGCTAAGCAGCGGGTCATATAAAAATACCGCCTTGTAATTCCCCGGCGTGTTGGCGGTCTGCCCTTTTTGCGTGGTTTCCAACATCTGCCGGACTTCGGCAACTGTCTTTTCACCGTTCCGGCTGTCTGCTGCGGTTTCCCCGGCTTGTCTTTCCGCCGCCGGCAAACTCTGATACCCTCCGCTCAATCCGCTCCACCTCCTTCCCATGCCCCTTGATAACGGCGGCTTTTTCCTCCTTTGTCCCGGTCAGCAGCGTGTCTAAAAGATAACCCACATACTCCCGTTTCTGCACGGCTTCCACGAACAGCGGGTTCCACCCGTCCTCCGGCGATTCCGGCGCATATATCCTTTCCCAGCGCTCCAACAGACGGAGATAATCACTAAGC
Organism: Lachnospiraceae bacterium; assembly: GCA_009911175.1. The sequence continues at coordinate 2,104 of QXWX01000229.1, forward strand.
ACCCGGAAGCATTTCCGCTCCGCCTGCAAGAACCGGAGTTCTGCCGACACGCTCCGTCTTGCCGGTTTTGGGGAAGCCCTGCCCCGGCTGTCATAAGAAATGCCAAAATCCGCAGCCAGCTTTTTCGCCGCTTCCAGACCGGGCAGCCCGTAAAGCCTTGCCGCAAAGTCAATCACGTCCCCGTCCGCCTGGCAGCCGAAACAGTGGAACCGCTTATCCACCTTCAAGCTGGGATTCCTGTCTTTATGGAAGGGGCAGACAGCCATGCCGTTTCTCCCCACCCGGATTCCATAATGCTCCGCAGCCTGCCTTGCCGTTACATTTTCCTTTACTGCTTCAAATACATTCATACCGTCCCTTCCCGGAAATAAAAAAGCATC
>QXWX01000026.1 GCA_009911175.1 Lachnospiraceae bacterium
ATCTGCGATTAAAAATCAAAAATACAAGATATTGTGGTTAGTAGGAAGAATAATATTTAAGTTGTTAACATTGATTAGTAAACTACTATAAGATACATAACGCCTACCATCAACCAAAAAACGACAAACTCTAGTAGGACTCGACACAGCCGTTTCCAAAATATTTCGGAGTATCTCACCTTATAATTACTTCCCCAAAATAAAAAAACTAAAATTAAACTCAAATATGAATTTTCATCGAAGAAAATATAATATGAAAATCCTAAGTAAGCATATAAGCATAACGCACTCCAAGATAGGATACGAATACTATAAATGAAAGCCCTTTTGTCGGATAATGCAATTATACTCTTCTTTATATTCTTTATCATGAGTGATCACATCCTCTCTAAAATCAACCAGGCAGCAGGATATGTTGGCTTTAAATTCTGAATATGTGTTAATCTTACACAACTAATGCTGCCTTCCATAAGCATAATCAAAGAATTCTTCCACCAATCATAAAAATCGCATCCCTGCTTCCGATAGGAACAGCTTCTATTTCATGATGTCTCCTTTCTGCCTTCTTTCGGGACGATAATTCAAAATCAATTTTTTTCTCCGGCTTATTTATTTTTTTCTAAGAGTCTCAGCTCCTTTTCAAAATCCATATTTCTTTTATTTTTCATATTATTCATTCCCAGCCTGATCAATACCGGAAGCAAAATCAAACACGGAGTCAAATCATAAGAAAATACCTTAATAAATCTCCAGTACAGATCCATCTTCGCATACTCTGTGATCAGCTCCATGACCGATCTGAAAATCCAGTAACCTATGAACTGTGTCAGCCAGAAAATTTCATGCAGCCTTAAATACTCGGCAGCACAGATACGGTTTGCAATCAGCAGAATTGCGGCAATGATCATAAAGCCAAAGCACAAATACACAAAACCGTAAGACAGCAGTTCATTGGTCCGGCTCATCTGCGTTTGGCTGACCCCTCTCGCCATCAGCCGATAGATTGCCAAAAACAGGGCTGTCAGGTGCGTAAGAAGTGTAACCACTGCGTAAATGAACGTTATTATTTTGATGCGTTTTAGAGTTTTCATCTTGATCTCCTTTCCGATACTCACCGTGCCCCGTATGGTATATAGGGCGGTTATGAGCAGAGTGGGGTTAACAAATGGTTACAAATGTTCCAATTATAAAATGTTTTGCGCCAATTCCAAGAACAAGGTTGTTATGTTTATTTTAACACGGCTGTGGATTTTATACAATGAGGAATGAGTGATTTGCAATATATCTGCTGCTATTTACATTTTCCTCTCATTTATTTTCTCCTCTATTTATCCGATTTGTTTTCCAGTCACAGCATCATATAAAATCTCTCCATCCACCATTTTCCCGTTTTCCTCCATTTGTACCAGGAACCTCCAACACGGAGAAATCACCTTCTGCATATCAAATTCACTTTTTCCTGTCACTTTCATTTCTGTTTCACTAAAAATAAGTTCTATTCCATATATGCGGATTTTTCCTGTCAAAATGGTATTTTCGTACACTTGCAATAAACGCTCCAGTACAATATCGGGATGCACGACCTCAATATCTGCCTCCTCGACTACCTTATAGCTACAAGGAATAATAATATGAAAACAGATTTTTTTTATGCCGCGTCTCAATTCCTTCCTTTTTTTCCATGATATCATCCTCCTTCTATATTATCAGGGGTTCTAAGTCCTTCCCTCCTCTCTTTCCCCTAATATTATAATTCCAATATCTCTGACAATTGAACATAAATCTCCTTTAGCAGTTCTTATTAAATCCTATCACATGATATTCCTGTGAAGAAAATCACGCCAAATTCGAAGATTTAACTAAGATATAAAAGCGCCAAGATGAAAAACTTGACGCTTAGATTCCAATTATTTGTATCTTTTTTGAGAGAATTGATAACTTTAATATTCCTTATAAAATTTCATTTGCTTTTTGATTATTTTTTTTAGTTCAGTAACATCATAGATATTTTCAATTTTTTTATAATTAGGAATCCTTGAATCTTCTATTTTTAGAACAATAGAAGATTCATCTAACCATAAAGTAATCTGTGCATATGATATGCATGCCTGAGAATAATCACTAATAGTTATTACAGCATCAGGAAGATGTTCTGTAGTTTCAGTTTTATCAATAGTTCTAGCCCTTAATAAAGACAAAAATATCGTAGTGACATCCTCTTTGTCTTTTAATGGTTTAGATTTAGTAAAATCAACTCCCACCGAATTATCTCCTTCACTATTTACAGGAATGCCTATTAATATTTTGTAATCTAATTTTGGGGTTCTAATGACAAAATATATATTACTTATAATTAAAAACAATACAAGTATAACTATTAGTATTTTTTTGATTTTCATAACTATATTCTTACCCACCTATGGCTCAATGAATACTGGGGATCATGGGTATAGTATGTATACTGATAAACATTATATTTATATACATCAATTTTTTTCGATTTGATTGTATAATTTTTGATAAAATCAAATCTATAATATCCTGTGCCGGAAGGAACTGCTGCAGCATAACCGCTACCAGAAGAAGTAGTTTGCCCTGTTTCAGCAGTAAATGTAAAAGGCGCAGAATTTATTGTTACAGTAAAATTAGTAGAACTTCCACCAGAACTGAAGAAAAAAACTGTTGCTCCTGACCCCCCTCTATACCCAAGTCCTGGTTGCCCCGTCGGGGTAACATACACTGTTTTATACGTAGTATAGTTTGTTGTAACCTGACTCTCTCCATAATTGTTTAATGGCATAATCCCCTTTGAATTGCTTGTTCCCACTAAATTGGGATCAACAAATTTGTCAGTTATTATAGTATCTTCTTTAACTATTTTTTCATCATCAGCGGCAAAAGCTGGAAAAGGAATTGACATTATTCCAACAACAAGCGACAAAGTCAAAGCGATTTTTTTCAATAAATTTTTCATATTTTTTCTCCTTCCAAATTGTACTATACATATAATCTACTTACAAAAAAATTATCTCTATTTCTATTTAACTAAAATATCCGTTCCCCTCCTTTCAGATTTTTTAATGAGTCCTCGCATCTCTCTATTTGAGATTATACTAGAATTCTTTTCACTTATGTGAGTTTGACCGCAATTGTATATTCCGCTGACCGCATTTATTTTTTTACAGCCCCAAAATCCACGGCAATTCATCATAAATCTCCCTCAGCAGCTCATACCCAATCCCAGCTGCCCCATTCATAAATCCCGGCGCATGATATTCCTGAGCAGGAAGCTCCGGTTCTTCCTTCTCCAGCCCCACGATTTTCTCATGAACCGCAGCTTCCGCCTCAGCCATAACACCGCGTCCCGCATATTCCCGCAGTTTCTCCAATATCCGATAATTCCCCATTGTCCCATGGCAGATACACATTCCATCTCTCAGAAAATGCTTCGAAATCATCGGCATTGCCTTTTTGATATCCTTTTCCAATCTCTCGCGTAAATCGGCAGCCTCCTCCGACTCCTGATCTTCCAATAATGCGTCCACCATCAATTTTCTTGACAATGCAATCCCGCCTGCACCATGGCACCATGCCATTTCCTGCTCCCCGCTCTGTCCCTGGCGCATGAATTCCTCGCGCAGATCCTTCCAGTCGTGGAACTTCTCCTCGTACATACTGTCCTCATAATCCAGTGCCCGCAGGCACAGATCATAATATCTCTTTTCTCCCGTGATCCGGTACAGTCTGCACAGCGCGATCATAATTCCGCTGTTTCCATGAGCCATACCGCACAGCGGTGTCTTCTCCGCTCCCCGCCAGCCTGTACCGCATGTCATTTGTTCCGCATGACCGCACAATAAATCTCCCGCTTCTATTGCCGCCTGCAAATATTCCCTGTCTCCGGTGATGCCGTATAATTTCAGCAGAACGAGGATTGCCCCCGCATTTCCCCCTAGAAGGTCATAGCTTTTATCTTCCCGTAGCAGCACCAGTGACTTCTTTGCGTGCAATTCCGCCAAATGCAGATGTTCCTCTTTTTTGTCGATCTCGTACAACAGCAAATATGAGTATACGATAGAAAATTCCCCGTCAAACATCCCGGTTCTTCCTGCATTTTCCGGCGCATCCGCCGACATATTTTCTGATATATCCAGCGTTTCCGTGTACTCTTTCAGCCGCAGGAAAAGCCTGTCCGCAATCTTTTTCTCAAGCTGTAGCTCCGCCTGCCCTTGTGTCTCCTGCCTCTGCTTCCTTGCCCTTTCCAGTGCATATAAATACACAACAATCCCCGCGATCCCTTCATAAAAATAATGCGTGACCCTGCGGATTTTACTCCGGCATTGTTCCGACAGGTCGATGCTCAAAACCTGCAGCTTTCCTTCTTCGTCTTCATAGACATTCTCCAGGATCAGCCCCGCCAGTTTTTCACAGATGGAAAACAGTCTGTCGGCTGACACTTTCTTTTCTTGATCCGCTTTATGAAGCCCGCTCTTTTTTCGTTCGAAATCCATCCTCTCTTTCCCCAGCTTTCCCGCAATCGTAAGCGACAAATTGATCAGCCGCACCTGTAGTTTTTCATCCCTCCGGCCGATTTTAGAAAGTCTGTTTCGAACCGTCTGTTCGGGAGCATCGATAAAATAGTCCGGAATGCAGATCTGCTGTTCACTCATCAGATCCCTTCCCTTATTATAAAAATAAGGAATATCCCCCCGGAGCATAGATTCCGCTTCGGATTCGACCAGCCGCTGGTCGCGGGTCTTTCCCACGATTCCGATGGTACGCACAAAGATCTCCCGGTCCCCGCCATCTTTCAGCAGATCCGGATAGTAGGAGCTGTTCAGAAGCGCAGCATATTTCATCGTGTCCGAAACCACCTGACGGCTCTCGCAGGTTGCCGCCTGACGCAGCATTTCCTCCTGAAAATCCGGGTTACTTTTTACATAGTGGTATGTTTTTTGGAAACCACTGATCAGGTCATTTTTATATTCTGCGGCTTCTACAGAACGGCCTTTATATTTTATCTTGTTCTGGGTAGGATTCATGATCCCATGCCGGTACTCAATCCGCATTTTGGAGGTATAGGCGTCCCGGATGACCGGGATCTGCAGCCTGCTTTTTCTTCCGCCCTCGCCGCTCAGCGCGCCGACCTCATTTCCGGCCTTTGCGCTGCCCGGAAGGTAGGTCGGAAGGATTCCAGATTTCAGGACGGAATCGAAAACCTCATTGCGGGTTATGCTTTGACTCTGCAGGGGGATCAAGGTTTCCAGATCGATCAAAACCGGATACTCTCCCCTTGCGATCATATTTTCACAATGCAGGTCTCCGGTGCCGAAAAAATAGGTCAAGCAAATCAGAATCCCTGCCCTTTGATAGAATCTCTTTACCTCTTCTTCCGACGCGCATTCCTGAAAACAGATCTTCTCCTCCCAGCCGTAATCCGGACGGCTGATGATTTTGATTCCCATCCTTTCATCCCAAAGGGCACATTCTGAACTTATCCTTTTCAGAAGCTTTTGAAAGTGAAGCTCGTTTTCCAATGAACGGGGCTTGTAGATCAATTGCAGCGTTTCATTCAGGCATACGCACGCGACGCTTTTTCCGTGATTATGTGTGTCTCCGTACATGCAGCGGATTCCGCTAAGCTCAGAGATCGGAGCGCTGCCGGGAAACTGCTCTTCTATCTTCTGCCTGTCACTTTCCAAATGGCTTATGATCTCGCAGAAGTAATCTGCGCATTGTTCCGCCTGTTCCCTCAGCATGCGGAATAAGACCGGATATTGTTCGCATAGCTCATGGATATACGATACGTCACTCAAATATCTGTCAAGGAAGTCCTGATATTCTTCCGCTTCATCCTTTCCCGCAAGCTTCCCCTCCGCTTTCAGGCGATGCATTTCAAGGATCAATGTCCTGACAGAAATCTTCTGAAGGCAGTTTAATGTGTACCGCAGAAAATCCTTTTCCAGATTCGCAGAATGACGGATTGCTCCCTCTTCTTTTTTCATTCTGAATTTTCGTCTTCCTTCCTGCAATGCATATGCGTAAAAAGGTGCAAATACAGGATGATCCGAAATGGGTTCCGGATTCTCTATATTCATGAATATTTCATATTGTTCAGAAACCGTATACGGTATCTCTGACAGATGGAATCTTATCTTTTCATGTTCCTCTGCTAATTGTGTGATCCTGGCTGTTCCGAGAATCCCTTCCCAAAATTGTAATTTTTCGGATTCTATTCGGGGAGCCTGGGCCAAATCTTCTGTGGAATAATTTCTTTCTCTTAGGTAGGCTACTTTTAAATTGATCATTTGTACAATCCTTTTTTCTCTTTTTACGCCTTATAGTGTTTAGCGTTTCTATCATATTTTAAAAATACCATCAAGTCAGAAACTCCTTTAAGCACAACTTAGCGTATAGGAAAGTTCTGTTGATGGTATTTTTATTCTAATTATTTACAATACAATTAATGCAAATCTCAGCAACAGATGATTGTGCATAACTGAATACAGTCTCCAGTTATTGACTGTATTTCAGTTACTGCCTTTTCGTTCTCATATAGTTTATCAATCTCCTGAAATTCTATTTTCAAATCTCCAACGTATTCTTTCATTTTCTGCATGTTCTTTTCCTCTCTTTCTCCAATTTATTTTTTTGTCTTCTATTTTTTCTGATGCTTCTTTCTCCTGTATTTTAAAACTGCTTTGTTCAATGACAGAAGCCACTGCCGTAAACTGATTTTCTGTGTCATCCAATAACAATGTTCCTTGATATTTTTCCAGCGAAGATTTAACACTTTCAAGGCCAATCCCATGAACTTCTTTATCTTTTTTAATAGTTTGATATTTTTGTTTTTTCTTGACAGGCTTCCTTTCCATACTATTCACAAATTTTATTATACATAATGCTCCTGTTGATTTTATTGTAATATTTATTTCCTTTTTTTCTTTTTTCGTATACTCACAGGCCTCGATTGCATTATCAAAAAGATTGGATAATACTACACATAAATCATAATCTGCTAATGGAAACTTCACCATATGATCTACTTCCATATGTACTTCTATACTTTTCTGTTCAGCCTCCAAAAGCTTGGTATTCAAAATTGTATCTACAGTTTTATTCCCTGACCAACTTCTCTGGCTGATTACTTCCAGCGGGCTGGATAACTTGCTTCCATACTCGATTGCCTCATCATACTTTTCTTCTTTTAGGTATTTTATCAAAAGATTAATATGATTTTTGAAATCATGCGTAACGTACTCCAACTTCTTCTGTTCATTATATAATTTCTGATAATTTTGTTCCATCAATTTATTTGTTGTATTAATCAGCTGTTCCCTCTCTCTTCGGCTGGCTGATGAATCATAAACGTAAAAAACTATACAAAGAATAATCCCAAGTGCTACTGTTACATAAAAACTATTTATGTATATCTGATTTATTTCCTCCAAAAACAGCTGTTGGAATAGGAGCACTCCAAGATAACTGATAATATCAACAATGACCAGCACTCTTCTGGTTTGATGTAAATCAGAAAATCTTCTCTTAATTTGTGACATCAAAATGATTACCGCAATGAGCAATATTATTCTCACTGCAAGAAAAATTCCCGATATCTTTAAGTTTTTGCTATAAAGCACTGTCCTCATAGAATAATTCACTTTATCATTATTCATAAGAAGAAAACCCATCGCATAATCTATGTATATAATCAAATGCTTTGTCAATATAGCAATACAGCCCCGCATTAAATTATGTCTTTCTTTCCTGCATTTAAACAGTAGCATCAAAAAGAGATCTGTAGTAATCCATACGCCATTATTATAATAAAGGGTCTGAAGATTTACAGCGTTAAAGAAAGAAATTATTCCGCATATCAATATAAGCAAAATTTTCTGTTTTACTGTACGGCTGTCCGCTCTCTCCGCTATCAATTTATAAGCCAGATATATACAAAGATATAAATTTAACGCTTCAATTCCAGTCAATAAAATGATTTTAACCATAGTCCCCCTCCACGAAATCCCCCGCCGATCTCTCAGCCCCCTCGCGGCCTCCTTATCCGATCTGCCTGCTCCAGTATCTCGTGACCTCCTCCTTCACATGTTTCAGATAAGCTCTGCTTGCAGTCACAACTTCATGATTGGAAAGGGTGATCTCTCTTACATCCATCCCGCTGATATGGAAAATGTTCACAATGATCCCTCGTTCTATAAAAACGAAATCTCCCTCCGGCAGCATTTTGTAGACATCATTGAGGGACAGCCTCTGCTTATATGTCCTATCCTTCGTCACAAATTCCGCGTATTTCCCGTTTTTACTGATCCGGATGATATCCTTAAACCGGAATTTTTCCATCTTATTGACTGTGGTGATCGTGTAGTAATCCGCCTCTGTTTCCTCTGCCGTCCTGCGGAAGAACTTCTCCAGCGCCCGGGGCAGGCGCTCCGCGATTTTCTCTTTCAGGATATACTGGTAGGCGTCGATCTCATAGCTTTCCAGGGCGAATCTGGAATAGGAGGTTACGAAGATAATGCATACGTCCGGAAATCTTTCCCGGATTCCCCGCCCCAGCTCCATCCCGTTGATCCCGGGCATCTGGATATCCAGAACATAGATGTCAAAATACGCATCCCCGTCGTCCAGCTCATAAATCAGTGTCTCTGCTCGAGAAAACTGCGTACACTCGATTTCTTTTCCGGCCTTTCCGGCAACGGACTGCAAAGCCTCCTGCACGGTCGCCCTGTATTCCTGGCTGTCATCTACAATTGCCGCTTTATATTTCTGCACTCTCATCACCCCATATCTTCAAACTCATAATATTTCTGCCGGTTCACATGGCAAAGATAATTGCCCTCCGGTTCTACTACCAGCTGGTAGATGTCCTCTTGCCGGGGATATTTCCACCGGGAATAGTAAAAATATTCTCCCTGCTCGTGGTTCTTGATTTTTTCCATAATATCTTCAATGACATTTTTCTTTGTGTCGGAATGGTCTCTTGGATTCCATCGTCCAAGTACGGAGCCGATCTTTGATTTGTTCAGTCTCAGCTTCTCGGCGCAGCGCCGCTGAAAGGAGCGGATCTCGTCCTCCGTCAGTCCCGCCGTATGGAAGATCTGCTCAAAAAGCGCCCGGTTGCTCTCATAGGGAAATCCCAATTCAATATACGCTTCTGTTAAAAGAATGGCCTTTGCGAGTATGGCCTGTCTCTGCCTCCCTCCTTCCTGATCCTGTGGTGCCTCTCCCTGCTCCGGCTGATAAAGCTCCATCAGATACCGGATGCTGTGTATGATCACCTCCTTTGGAGAAACTCCGTTCAGCTGCAGGTTTGCCGCCGCAAGCTTGATACTTTCCAGGATTATTTTTTCTTTATCCATTCATAACCTCTTTTCTATTCTGTCTTTCCCGCAGGCTGCATGCAGTGTACCGGCATGAGGTAAGGGGATATAAGGGGGTCTGCCTGTACACTGCATACAGGATAGCATATTTCAGAATGGAAATGGGGGATTGTCCGCGACTTGCCGACTTTTGTCCGTAGTTTGCAAAAAATTTATGGAAAGTTTCCTACCGCTGCCTCAACTTGATGTCAACTTTTTTGATATCAAGATTTCAAACCCGTCTTTTGTAAACCGAAACATGAAATATCGTTACACCTCTCATAATTGCTTTTAGGAAGCCCCCTCATTTAACACAAGATATCTCAACAGCCCGAATAAAAATATGACTGCTATGATCACAAGTCCTATGATCTCACCGTTTTTTCCAGTCACCAATTTCCTTTTTTTCGCGATCATCAAGACTAGAATATTCACAATATTTACTAAAATAAGGATGCCATAGCTCCATACAACAACCTGGTACACATTGTTATAAATCCCAAATAATAGGATAAGAATGATGCATGCAAAGGAAATCACGTTATTGAAAGTCCTGATCCTATGTATCGTCTTTTTCATATGCACACCTCTCAGATCAGATTCATCGCGTCGCTCACATTTTTCACCCCGATCACCTTGATCCCTTTGATATCCTTCACCATATGCATGGATACCTCCGGAATGATGCAGGTCTCAAAGCCCAGCTTCCTTGCTTCCGCCACGCGCTGCTCCGGCATGTTCACGGCGCGGACCTCGCCGCTTAGGCCTACCTCCCCGAACACCAGCAGCTTTTCATCAATGGGCCGGTTCTTGTAGCTGGACACGAGGGCCATCACGATCCCCAGGTCGATGGCCGGCTCGTTCATGCGGATCCCTCCGGCGATATTCACGTAGGCGTCGCAGTTGGACATATGCAGGCCGATCCGTTTTTCCAGGACTGCCATGAGCAGGTTGACCCGGTTGTAGTCGGTTCCGGTGGCGGTCCTTCTGGGCATCCCGAAATTGGTCTGGCAGACCAGCGCCTGGATCTCGATCAGGAGCGGGCGGGTTCCCTCCATGGAGCAGGCCACCACGGAGCCGGAGGCGTTCTCGGGACGGCCGCTGAGCATGTATTCCGACGGATTTTCCACTTCTACAAGCCCGTTCTGGCGCATCTCGAATACCCCGATCTCATTGGTGGAGCCGAAACGGTTCTTCACCCCCCGCAGAATCCGGTAGGAGGCGTGGCGGTCCCCTTCAAAATAAAGCACCGTGTCCACCATATGCTCCAGAACCCGGGGGCCTGCTACCGTGCCTTCCTTGGTCACATGGCCTACGATGAAGATGGTCACTCCCAGCCCCTTCGCGAGCTGCATGAGCACGTTAGTGGACTCCCGGACCTGGGACACGCTGCCGGGAGCGGAGGACACCTCCTCGTTGTACATGGTCTGGATGGAGTCGATGATGACCAGATCCGGGCGGCGGCTCTCGATGACGCTCCGGATGGTGTCCAGGTTGGTCTCGCACAGCAGCTTTAAATGATCGCTGAACGTCCCCATGCGGTTTGCCCGCAGCTTGATCTGGGCCAGGGATTCCTCCCCGGACACATACAGAACCTGCTTCTCGGCCGAAAGCCGCTGGCACACCTGCAGAAGGAGCGTGGATTTTCCGATTCCCGGATCGCCCCCTACCAGAACCAGAGAGCCGGGCACGATCCCCCCGCCCAGCACCCGGTCCAGCTCATCCAGTCCGGTCTCAAGCCTGGCCTGGTCGTCCGTCCGGACCTCCGACAGGGCGAGGACCTGTGCCTCTTTCCGTGTCTTTACGGCAGCAGTCTTTGCCGTGGTGATCATTTCCTCAGCAAATGTATTCCACTCCTTACAGGCCGGGCACTGCCCCAGCCACTTCGTCTCCTCATGCCCGCAGTTCTGGCAGAAATATACGGTTTTCTTTCCTTTTGCCATTCTTCTCTTCCTCATTCTTTCTCATTCTTCAAAACGTTTCCACCTGTACGGTTGGATGATCTAAAGATCATCCAACCTACGCATCCAGGTGGAAAAAAACAGCCATGAGATCATCTCACAGCTGTTCTTCCCTACACCATAATATCAATATTTTCTCCAAGTCCCGGCGTAACCGCGGCAGCATCCATCATCTGCATCATGGCCTCGCTTGTGGCCTCCGCCGTATCAAGAACCTTGGACATCATGGCAAAGCTGATGTTGGTACTCAGCCTTTCCATCGACATCATCGTTGACAATGCAGGAATATCCATAGGGCACCTCTCCTCTCTTATCAAGCCCTCCCGGAAATTCCGCCGTCCCCATCCCTGTGAGGCCTCTCCGGGAGTTCTCTCATGATCGTATAACACACGGTTATAAACATATATCGGCTGCTTCCCTCTGATACTTAACCCGGTTTCCAGGCTGTATCAGATTCCCCGCATTCCGGGTACAGTTCCTGCACCACCTTCACCAGCTTTTCCGCCTGCCGGGACAGAGCGTAGCTGTTATTGTACACCAGGTACAATTTTCTCGTACTCCTGTTTTTCCCCGCCGGAAATGCCAGGACCGTTCCTGCCGCGATCTCCTCCCGCACCGCCAGACTGGAAATGATCGTGATGCCGATCCCGTTTTTCACGGACCGTTTGATCGTTTCCGTGCTCTCCACGCTGGCGGCCACATGGAGCTTCCCCACGTCAAGGCCGGAGAGCCTGAGCTGCTTCTCCGCCTCTTTTCTGGTGCCGGAGCCTTCCTCCCGCATCAGCAGCGGTTCCTGACGGATCCAGTCCAGATCCCGCTCCTGCTCCAGGATGGCGCGGTACCGCTCCGTATTGGGCATGATCACCACCAGCTCATCCTCGTAAAAGGGAAGATACCTGCAGGATTTATTTTCTATGACCGTCCCCGTAAAGCCCACATCCACCACATGGCTGGCTACATCCGCGATCACCCTGGCGCTGTCCGACTCCCGAAGCTCCAGCTGGCCGTAAGGGTACTTTTCCTTGTATCTGGCCAGGATATCCGGCAGCAGATACCGGGACGGGACCGTAGACGCCGCGACCACCAGACGGGGCTTTGCCTTCCGGGAATCGGCTGCAAATAATTCCATGATCTGATCCTGCAGGATCAAGATTTCCCGGGCATACTGGTACAGCTGCGTGCCCTGCTCCGTCATGCAGATCTCCTTTGTATTCCTGACAAACAGCTTCGCGTTCAGTTCCTTTTCCAGCCCGGAAATATATACGCTGACCGTGGGCTGTGTCAGATACAGCGCCTCCGCCGCCCTGGAAAAGCTCTTATGATCCGCCACCGCTACAAATACTTCAAGTTGTTTTAGTTTCATATCACATAAATCTCAGTCTCTCTTTTTTCTATGATCTCTCCTGTGATCCCTGCCGGAAGCCCTTCCTCCCGAAGCTCCGCCAACAGCTCCTCCGCCTGGTCCGGGCGCGCCGCGATCAAGAGGCCGCCGGAGGTCTGGGGATCAAAGAGTACCTCCTCCATGGCAAAGGAAATGTGTTCAAAACGGACATGCTCCGCCAGGTGGTTCCTGTTTTTCTGAGCCGCCGCAGTCAGGTAAAATTCCTCCGCATAGCGGGGGGCCTCCGCCATCACCGGCACCTGTTCGGCATAGATCCGGCAGGAATGCCTGCCGTCCATCATTTCGTGCAGATGTCCGAGAAATCCGAAGCCGGTCACATCCGTACAGGCATGGATCTCGTATTTCCTGCAGATCTCGGACGCGCGCCTGTTCAGCGTGGTCATGGAAGCGACTGCCTCATTCATGGCTGTCTGGGACGCTTCCTGGATCCGGTTGGCCGTACAGATGATCCCTACCCCCAGCTTTTTCGTCAGGATCAGGACATCACCGGGCCTCCCCTGGTTGTTGGGATACATCTTCTGCGGATGAACCACACCGGTCACGGATAAGCCGTATTTCACGCTGTCATCCGCAATGGAATGTCCGCCTGCCAGAATCCCGCCTGCCTCCAGCACCTTCTCGGAACCGCCCCGCATGATCTCCCCCAGGATATTCAGGTCCATATCCTCCGGAAAGCAGACGATGTTCAGCGCTGTCCGGACGTCTCCGCCCATGGCGTACACATCGCTGAGCGCATTGGTGGCCGCGATCTTGCCGAACAGATAAGGATCCTCCACCATAGGCGGAAAAAAATCCAGTGTCTGCACGATGGCCGTGTCCTCCGAGATCCGGTAAACCGCCGCGTCGTCCCTGCTGTCATATCCGATCAGCAGGTTTTCATCCTTCGGGCCCTTCGGGAGACGTTCCAGTACACGGCCAAGCACCCCGGCTCCCAGCTTCGCCGTACATCCGCCCCCTTTACAAAATACGATCTGATCACTCATTTCTTTTTATTCCTTTCTCCGCTTCACATTGCAGACCGTTCCCTGCTTCATTCCAGCCTGCTTCATTCGGGCAATATTCAGTATAAAAACAAAAGCTGCTCCTCCGCAAACTGCAGATAATCCGGCATTCCCCTTTCCCGCAGCAACTCCCATTTGTCCTTCTGCAGAAACCAGCAGAGCTTCTCCTGGTTCTGCTCATTCTCCGGCAGGATATAAAAATTTTTCTCAAAAGGCAGCTCCGCGCTGCCCGCCAGCCGCGCTCGGATGCAGTTCTCCTTCTTTTCTCCCCACACCGGGACAAATTCATGCGCCCGGAAGCCTACATAGGCGATCTCCTTTGGGATCTCCCTTCGGCAGCGCAGACGGATTCCCCAGTCCAGGGCATCCATCTGGCGCGTTCCCGTCCTTTTCACCCTGGAAATATTCTTGCAGCCGGTCAGCCGGGCCGCTTCCAGACATCCGGGATCGGCAAATACCTCCCTGGTCCTGCCGCAGGTGACGGCTTTTCCCTGGTCCATGACCAGCAGCTCCTCGCTGAACCGGTAGATCTCATCCCGGTCATGGGACACCAGGATCACGGTTCCTGTGTATGCCCTCAGCATATCATACAATTCCTGCTGCAGCCGGTCCTTCAGGAACTGGTCCAGGGCGGAAAAGGGCTCGTCCAGTAAAATAACATCCGGTTCATATGCCATAATCCGGGCAAGCGCGACCCTCTGCTGCTGCCCTCCGGACAGTTCTCCGGGAAGACGCTCCTCCAGCCCTTCCAGCCGGAAGGTATGCAGCATATCCCGGATCCGTTCCCGGTTCTGCTGCCTGGAGCCTTTCAGACCCGCGCCGATGTTTTCAGCGACCGTCATGGCCGGAAACAGCGCATAATTCTGAAAAAGGTAGCCGATGCCCCGCTTCTGCGGCTTTACACAGATTTTTTCTCCGGAACGATACATCACCCTTTCATTGAGCACGATCTCCCCTTCATCCGGAATTTCGATGCCAGCAATGCATTTCAGCGTCATGCTTTTTCCGCAGCCCGACGCCCCCAGGATCCCGATCCTGGATGCGCTGCTCTTGAACCGGACATCCAGCTGAAATGCCGGAAACCTTTTTTTCACATTGACCGTAAGGCTCATCTTGCCGGCTCCTTTCCATACAGTTCCTTACCACCTCTTCACCGTCTTCATCCGCTTTCCGGCGATGAGATTCATCAAAATGATAATTGCCAGGGCGATCACGATCACCACCGCCACCCAGATTCCCGCCGTCAGATAGTCCCCGTCCTGGATCACCATGGCGATCTTCTGGGAAATGGTTCCCGTCTTGCCCGGGATATTTCCCGCAAGCATGGACGTGGCTCCGTATTCCCCCAATGCCCTGGCGAAGGTCAGCACCGTGCCGGACGCGATCCCCGGCCCTGCGGAGGGGATCACCACCTTCCAGAAGATCTGTGTTTCCGACATTCCCAGGGTCCGGCCCGCATAGACCAGATTGACATCGATCTGCTCAAAGGCCGCCCGGGCGTTCCGGTACATCAGTGGAAATGCGATGACCGTCGCCGCGATCACACACCCAAGCCAGGTCTGCACCACCTTGAAGTCAAACGTCTCATACAGGAAGCTTCCCAGAGGGCGCCGCCTGCTGAACAGCAGAAGCAGGAAAAAGCCTGCGACCGTGGGAGGCAGCACCATGGGCAGTGTGAGGATCCCGTCCAGAACGGCCTTTTTTCCAGGCGGAGCCTTGACTGCCTTCCTTGCCGCAAAAATCCCCAGGAAGAAGGAGATCACTGTCGCCACAGCCCCGGTCTTCAGCGAGATCAGCAAAGGGCTCCAATCCAGTTCCGCAAATATCTCTGTCCACGTTTCCATTCTGCCCCTCCTGTCTCCTGTAACTCAAACATCCGTGTCAAAATAATAGGAAGCAAACACGGCCCCGGCCTCGTCCGACAAAATATATTCCAGAAATTCCGCGGCGGCAGCCCTCTGGGCCTCATCCGCCTCTTCATTTACCACCTGGGCGATGGGATAGATCACATTTCCAGTCAGGTCATAGCTGACCGTTTCCAGGATCTCCAGGTCGTCCTCATATCCGTAAGTATCCGAATAATACGTGGTCCCCACCTCGCAGGAGCCCTCGACCACCGCTGCCAGCACCTTGCTCACATTGTCCTGCTCGCTGATCTGTACGCCGCCCAGCGCGCGGGAAACCTCCTCCGTGGAAATCCCGGCCGCATCCTCCGTCTCTTCCAGCATTCCCAGGCTCACCAGCGCCTGCCGTGTATATCTTCCCGCAGGAACGCTCCCGCCTGCCAGCGCAATGCTCTCGGCATTGCCCAGGCTTTCAAGCCCTGTCACCTTTGTGCCGCTGTCCTTCCGGGTGACCACCACGACCTGGTTATTGACAACATTTGCCCGGGTTCCTTCCATGACCAGGCCGTCCGACTCCAGCTGGTCCATCTGCTTCTGCGCCGCGGAAAAGAACAGGTCACACTCGTACCCTTCCTCGATCTGGGTCAGCAGAGTGCCGGAGCTGTCCGCATTGTAAGTGATCTTTACCTCCGGATGGATCTCGCTATACTCTTTCGCAAGCTCTGTCATCACCGTATTCAGGCTGGCCGCAATAAATACCTGGATCTCGGTTTTCATGGCCTTTTCCTGCTTTGCGCCGCTTTCCCCGGAGCCGGTATTCTCTGCGCCTGTCTGCTCCGTGTCTGCCTCTTGCCTGCTTCCTGCCGATCCGGCATCCTCTCCGGCTTCTCCTGCCTGGCCTCCGCCGCATCCCATAAGCAGGCTTCCCGCCAGCATGGCTGCGAGCAGACCTTTTACTGTTCTTTTCCGCATAGTTTTATTCTCCATTCTTTCCGCAGGGTTTCCTTCTTCATTCTTCCGGCCGCTTTTCCTGTCTCTTCCTGATCAAAAGAAAACGGCAGGCACCGCGCCCCTGCGTCATCCCTTCCCGCCGCACTCCGCCGCGTCTCCGGTCAGGATCTGGATCCCGTGTTCCAGATGGGGCAGGATATATTCCAGGCTTTCCTTCACCGCCTTTTTGCTCCCCGGCAGGTTGACGATCAGCGTCCCGTTCCGGATCACCGAAGCGCCTCTTCCCAGCATGGCCCTTCCGGTGATGGACAGGGAGTGGATCCGGATGGCCTCCGCAATTCCCGGCGCGTTTCTTGTCGCTACCGCCATAGTCGCTTCCGGTGTCCGGTCCCGCTCTGAAAAACCGGTCCCGCCTGTGGTCAGGATCAGCTGCACCTGCCTACTGTCTGAAAGGCGGGTCAGCTCCTGCTCGATCCGCTTCTGCTCGTCCGGCAGGATGAGCCGCTCCACCACACGGTATCCGGCCTCCCGCAGCATACTGCAGATACAGGGGCCGCTGGTATCCTCCCGCTCCCCCTTTGCGCCTTTGTCGCTCAGGGTCACCACCGCCGCGGTATAGCGGGTATCCGCCTTTTCGATGATTCGCATCTCATCTCCCACGGAAATGGTCCCGCCGCGGATCACCTGGGCAAATACGCCCTGGGTGGGCATGATGCATTCTCCCATCCTCTGATAGATCCGGCAGTGTGTGTGGCACTCCTTTCCGATCTGCGTCATCTCCAGAACAACGTCGTTGCACTGAAATGTCGTCCCGGCCGGAAGATCTCTGAAATCAAATCCTTCCACCACCAGGTTTTCGCCAAAGGCTCCCGGCCCCACATCAGCGCCCTTTTGGTTAAAGGCTTCGATCCGTTCCGTAGACAGGAGACTGACCTGTCTGTGCCAGTTCCCGCCGTGGGCGTCTCCGCGGATTCCGAAGCCCTCCACAAATTCCGCGGAACCTACATTTTTCTTTTCGGTTCCGCGTTTCTCACTGATGCAGACCGCCTTTACAATTCCCATACTGAACCTCCATTTTTTAGTCAGCCGCCGATCTGCGCCATGTTGTGTGTTTCCTGCAGGATGCCCTTCACCCGCGCCTCGGGCGAATCCCCTTTCCCGAATATCCCTGGTACGCCGTTTTCTGCAGTGGGCCAGGCCCTGCTCGGAAAATCGTGGCACTTGGGCTTCATATAAATACAGTCCTGCAGAAGCTGCTGCAGCTCATTGTCGTCAATCCCGTTTCTCATCTCCTGCTTGAGGTTGATATGCCCTTCATAGTTCAGGCACAGCTTCAGGGTTCCGTCCGCCTTTACCCGGATCCGGTTGCAGGAACGGCAGAACTTCCGGCTCAGCGCGCTGATAAACCCGATCCTCCCGCGGAATTCGGGAAGCTGATAATAGACTGCCGGTCCGTTTCCCACGGATTCCTTCACCAACTCCATATAACCGAACTGCGCTTCCAGCAATTTTTTGATCTCATCCTGAGTCACCGCTGTATAGCCTGTCCCCAGGCCGATGGGCATCATTTCAATAAAACGGACTGTGATCGGGTATTTCCACGCCAGCGACGCCATATCTACAAGCTCATCCTCGTTGATCCCCACCATGGGAACGCAGTTCACCTTCACCGGGATCCCTGCCAGGATCGTCTGCCGGATGCCCTCCCAGACCTCGGAAAATTCTCCCCGCCGGGTCAGCCGGTGGAATTTGTCCTTGTCCAGGGTATCCAGGCTGACATTGATCCCGGAGACTCCGGCCGCTGCCAGCTCCGGCAGAAACCTGCACAAGAGTGCCCCGTTGGTGGTAATCGTAACGGACTCGATTCCGGGAACCCTCCGGATATTCTGGATCAACCCGCAGACCCCTTTCCGCACCAGAGGCTCCCCTCCGGTGATCTTGACCTTAGTAATCCCCGCTCCGGCCGCCGCCTTCGCGACACGGAGGATCTCGTCGTAGGTCATGACCTCGCTGTGGGGCATCGGCTCCACGCCCTCCCGGGGCATGCAGTACTGACACCGGTAATTGCACCGGTCCGTCACGGATATTCTGATATAATCAACAACTCTTTGATATTGGTCTTTCATTCCACGCCTCTTATCCTTTTTGTTTTTTTGCGCAATGCCGCACGGATACTGTCTGATCCGCCCGCCTGCGGCAGGTTCTATTTTCCAAAGCCGCAATTGGGGAAGGTACATACCGGGCAGGACAGGCACAATCCGCCCTCCCCCAGCCGGTCCAGATCCGCCTTCTCCAGCACTTCTCCTGTCATGATCCTGGGGAGCACCAGGTCAAATACGGTCCGTTTTGCGTACATGACGCAGCCCGGAAGTCCCATGACCGGGATTTTCTGTTCCCCGTAATAGGCCAGAAGGAACATTGCGCCGGGCAGCACCGGAGCGCCGTATGTGACGATCTTTGCCCCGGAATTGCGTATCGCGAGCGGGGTCCGGTCGTCCGGATCCACACTCATCCCGCCTGTGCAGAGGATCAGGTCCGCCCCTGCCTCCAGGAGCTTTTGGATCGCCGCTGTAATGCGCTCGTGGTTGTCATCGCAGATCTCATGGCCGATGATCTCCGCATCATATTCCGACAGCTTTTCCTTGATGACCGGAGTAAAGGTATCCTGGATCCGCCCGTAAAAGACCTCATTTCCGGTGGTCACGATCCCGGCCTTTTTCTTCAGATAAGGCCGGATCTCAAAGATCGGCCCGTTTCCTGCCGCTTTCTTCGCACTCTCCATCTTCTCCTTTTCGATCACCAGAGGAATGATCCTGGTCCCTGCCAGCTTGTCCCCTGCCTTTACCGGAAAATTCCCGTGCCGCGCCGCGATCATCATCTCTCCCAGGGAGTTGACTGCGTTCAGCTTTTCGGAATCTACCTGAAACAGCCCGTCGCACTCGGCGATCAGTTCGATCTTGCCTTCCTTCACCTCCGACGGACGCATGTGGTCATTTTTACAAATGTCATAGAGGATCTGCGCCGCGTCATTCTCGTGGAGCATATTCTCGTTATTTTCCCAGATATAAATGTGGTCCTTTCCCACACTCAGAAGCACCGGAATGTCCTCCTCCCGGATGACATGCCCCTTGCGGAACACCGCGTCCTTCGTCACCCCCCGGATGATCTGGGTAATGTCGTGGCAGAGGATCTGTCCCACCGCCTCTTCTGTCTTCATCAGCTTCATTAAAATTCCGCCCGCCCTTCCGATTATTTTTTCAAAACAATTCGGTTTTCAAAAAAATATGATTGTAGATCTGATATGCTGCTTCTTCCACCTGCTGTTCATACGTCTCAAACAACCGGAGCAGCCTGCTTCCCTTCTCTGTCAGATAAGCCCCGCCGCCGTTTTTTCCGCCCGGCTGCCGCCCTACGATCTGGTAGCCCAGCTCTTCCTCCGCCGCATGGATGATCTTCCATCCCTTGCTGTAGGACATGCCGGTCTTTCCGCAGGCTTCCTTCACAGAACCCAGCCTGTCGATCTGTTTGAGCAATGTGACGGTCCCCGGTCCGAAAAAGGGCTTCCGGTTAACCAACCTGACCTTCACCTGAGGGCGCATCAGGCTTTCCTCATGGATCCTGGCAATCCGGGCGCAGTCCTCTCCGGCAGAAATTCCTGTCAGTATGCCTTGATCCAGGACCTCCAGACGGACCATTTTCCTTCCCCCGGCTTCCAGAGCATCCAGGATTCCCTTGTCCCCCTGATACTCTAGCAGGGCCGAGATCCCGGAACCGTCCACACAGACCGGATACCCTGGCTGCCCCTGACAGACGGGAAGGACTGAGCCCTCCTGTGCTTCCAGAAGCAGCTTCACCGTTTCTTCCATAAAAAAGGGAAACTCCGCCGGGCAGAACAGCACCTTGCCGCACCTCTCCCGCAGATAGTCCAACCCCAGCTTCACGGAATCCAGTGTCCGCGCGGATTCATAGCCTTCATTTCGAAGGAACGTGATGCCAAAACGACGGAGCGCCTTTTCCACCTGTTCTGCCCGGTATCCGGTAATCATCACGATGTCCTTGATCCCCACCCGCTGAAAGTTCACGGTCACCCGTTCTGCCGCCGTCAGGCTGTCCATCTCCGGAAGCCGGACAAAATCCTCCATCCCGGCGGAGCTGCCGGCAGCATCAATCACTACGCCGACATTCATGGTCAGTCTTTTAACGCAACGACTTCGATCTCTACCAGTGCGTCCTGGGGAAGCGCGGCTACCTGGAACGCGGATCTTGCCGGATAATTGCCCTCACTGAAAAATCCTTTGTATACTTCGTTCATCTTTCCGAAGTCTGCGATGTTTTTCAAAAATACGGTGGTCTTTACCACATTGTCCATAGTGCAGCCTGCGGATTCCAGAATGGACTTCACGTTCTCCAGAGACTGCCTGGTCTGTCCTTCAATATCCTGCGCTACGATCTTGCCCTCGGACGGAACGATCGGAAGCTGCCCGGAAAGGAACATCAGATTCCCTGTGTTGATTCCCTGAGAATACGGTCCGATTGCTTTTGGTGCATTGTCTGTGTTCAAAATGGTCTTCATGGTCATATCTCCTTTTACAAATTTCTTTTCTCGCAATAAAAATATTTTATCATTCCTTCCGCCGTATGTCAAGTTATATCCCGCTCACCTAACAAAAATTTTTTTGTACGTTGACTTTTTTATTGAATTTAGAAAGATAACATGTAATAATAGAAGTAACTCATAATAGTAGAAGTAATTCCAATAGAAATCTGTATAGAAATGGGGAACGCTTATGAATTCTGACATCCTTCAGCATTATACCGTACTGGTTGAATTTCTTGGGAAAGCGCTTGGCCCGGATTATGAAGTGGTCCTGCATGACCTGAGTTCCAAAGATTTTGCGATCGCCGCGATCGCAAACGGGCATATCAGCGGCCGGAAAGTCGGAGGGCCCCTGACTGATGCCGCGCTCCGCATGCTATCCTCCAGGGCATACGAGACCGATGATTTTTTGAGCAACTACAGGGGTATTGCCCCCAACGGGCATGTCCTTCGCTCCTCCACCATGTTCATCCGTGATGAGGAGGGCCGCCCCATGGGGCTTTTGTGTATCAATTTCGATGACTGGCGTTACAAGGAGCTGACCGAAAAGCTGCTTTCCATCATACATCCGGAATCCTATCTGGATCAGCATCCGGCGTACACCCAGCCGCTGATGCAGAAGACGGAAGAAACGTCTGCTCCGCAGGAAAACACTGCCGCGCCGATCACGGAGAATTTCTCCATGGATATCCCCGCGCTGATGCAGAAGATCTTTGATGATGCCACGGCCTCCTTGGAAACCCCGGTGGACCGGCTGAACCAGTTTGAGCGCAGAGAGATCGTAGAGCAGCTCAATGAGCAGGGACTGTTTCAGCTCAAAGGAGCGGTTTCCTTTGTAGCCCGAAAGTTTTCCTGCTCCAACGCGACGATCTACCGGTATCTCAGTGAGATCAGCGCATGATAAGAGCCCCGCCAAACACCGTTGCTGGTTTGGCAGGGCTCTCGTTTCATCTCAGGAGTAAGCAGAAAGCCTTTTTGATCTTTTTATCCCTCTGTCAGGACGCCTCGCAGGTCCGCAATTGCGTGACGCGGGCATTTCACTGCGCACATGCCGCAGCTCAGGCACAGCGTTTCGTCGATCACCGCATGGTTGTCAACCACCCGGACGGCCTCCGCCGTGCATGTCTTTTCACAGATCCCGCAGCCGATACAGCTTACGGGACAGACTTCTCTTGCGTCCTTTCCCTTGTCTTCATTGACACATTTCACTACAATATAATTGGCGCATTCATGGAGATGGATGATCTCCTGCGGGCAGGCACGCGCACACATGCCGCATGCAATACATTTTTCCTCGTCCACCACTGCCACGCCGTTTTCATTCAGTGTAATGGCGCCGAACTTACAGACCGCCGCACAGTTTCCGCAGCCCACGCAGCCATATCTGCATTTTGATACGGCGCTTGCGGCGCAGACTCCGTTACATGCCACCACTGCCGCGCGGTAGGGGAATTTCTTTTTTACTGCCATGCTCATCCCTCCTTGTTATATGGCGTACCAGAGATAGGCAGGCTGTATCTGCGCTCTCCGTCCAGCCGATAGTATGCGTCCGTGATCGCCGGCGCCGTCGGAATGCTGGTGATCTCTCCGATGCCGATGGCTCCATAGGCCACATCCAGTCCCGGCTTGTCGATCACGATCGCTTCAATCTCCGGGATCTCATGAGCCCGGAACAGCCCCAGCGCGCCGAATTTCTCGATCGGCTTGCAGTTCTCGTCGATGGGATATTTTTCCCGCAGGGCGAATCCCATAGACATGACCACTCCACCCTCGATCTGTCCTTCGCAGGACAGCGGATTCACGGCCTTTCCGACATCGTGGGCCGCTACCATCTTTTCAATCTTCCCTGTTTTGGCATCCAGGATACACATCTGGGTCGCATATCCGTAAGCCACGTGGGATACCGGGTTGGGCACATCTGCTCCAAGGGGATCTGTCTTGGCCAGATATTCCCCGTAAAACTCCTGCCCTTCCAGGTCTGCCAGCGTTTTCCCGTCTGTCTTTGCTTCCATGAGCTTTCTGCAGGCGCGCATACATGCCTCGCCGGTGATCAGCGTCTGTCTGGAGCCGGAAGTGGTT
This sequence comes from Lachnospiraceae bacterium, assembly GCA_009911175.1. The sequence continues at coordinate 23,213 of QXWX01000026.1, forward strand.
CCGGAATCCGGTGCGATCCAGGTGTTGCTGCGCTCATAGACAATGTCCCCGCGTTTCAGATCCGTGCTGCTGACTACCATCTGCACCAGCACAGTTCCCAGACCCTGGCCGATACAGGACGCCCCCGCATAGATATGCAGCTTGTGGTCTTCCTCGATGATCAGCTTGACACGGCCCGTATCCGGGATCCCGACGCCGACGCCGGCATTCTTCATGGCGCAGGCCAGACCTATCGGCTTTCCGGCTGCTCTCGCGCTGTCATACTGCTCCTTCACTGCTTCCAGCGTCTCCACCAGTCCGGTGGATTCGTCCACGATCTGTCCGTTGGGCAGTACGCCTCCCGGACGGATGGCATTGCGGTATCGGATCTCCCATGGAGTGATCCCGATCTCGTCCGCCATCATATTTAACAGGGTCTCCGTGGCAAAACAGGTCTGGGTCACGCCGAACCCACGGAAGGCTCCTGCCGGCGGGTTGTTTGTATAGTAAGCGGTCCCTTCGATCTCAAAGTTCTCATAGGCATAAGGTCCCGCCGCATGGGTGCAGGCACGCTCCAGCACCGGACCGCCGAGGGAAGCGAAGGCTCCCGTGTCCGATGCCACCTTTGCCTTGACACCCAGGATCTTTCCGTTCTCATCGCAGCCCATGGTAAAGTTCATGACAAAATGATGCCGCTTCGGATGAATCAGCAGGGATTCTGCCCGGGTCAGCCGAACCTTCACCGGCCGTCTGGTATGGTGGGCGAGCAGCGCCGCGTGATGCTGCACCGTCATGTCCTCCTTCCCCCCAAAGCCGCCGCCTACCAGCGCGTTTTCCGCCTTGACCTTATCGGTTCCCAGCATCAGGCTGCATTCCCGGTAAGTACAGTAGGCATCCTGGTCCGTGGAAATGACCATCACGTCGCCGTCCTCGTCGATATAAGCCACCGCGCATTCCGGCTCCAGGAACGCATGCTCCGTCCAGGGCGTCTCGAAATGCTGGGTAATGACATGCTTCGCGTTCCGGATCGCTTCGGCCGCATTTCCCCGGCTCACATGCTTGTAGGCCTGGACATTGGACTCTTCCTCGTCAAATACCTTTGGAGCGTCCGCAGCGGCTGCTTCCTTGATGTTATGTACCATAGGAAGGACCTCGTACTCCACCTTGATCAGCTTTTTCGCCTTTTCCACGGTCTCCATGTCCTCCGCGGCCACCAGCGCCACGGCGTCTCCCAGGTAATGGGTCAGTCCGCCCACCGGGATCAGGGTGTACTGGTCATGCTTGAGATGGCCGATCTTGTTCTCTCCCGGAATGTCCTCTGCGGTCAGAACCGCTGCCACACCGGGCAGCGCTTTCGCTTTGGAGGTGTCGATGGAGAGCACCCTGGCTCTTGGATATTTACTCCGAAGCGCCGAGCCATAGCACATATTTTCCTTATAAAAATCATCCGGGTACTTTCCGTAGCCGAGCACCTTTTCTTCCACATCCAGGCGGTGTACGCGGGAACCCACCTTCCAGTCGTCCGCGCTCTTTTCCGGAGTCCGTCCTTCCCGCAGGATCTTTGCGGAAAGCTTCACTGCGGCGATGATCTTCACATATCCGGTACAGCGGCAGTAATTGTTTCGCAGGGCGTATTTGATCTCGTCCTCGGTGGGATCCGGATTCACGTCCAGCAGCGCCTTCGTGCACATCACCATGCCCGGGATACAGAAGCCGCACTGTACCGCTCCCGCTTCCCCGTATGCATAGGTAAATACCTGGGACTCCCATTCGCTTAAGCCCTCTACCGTCAGGACATGTTTGCCCTCCAGCCGGTCCGTTGTGGGAACACAGGCTTTACAGGTGACGCCGTCTATGATCACGGTACAGGCGCCGCATGCCCCCTGGCTGCAGCCGTCCTTAACGGAGGTCATATGCAGCTCATCCCGGAGGAATCGGAGCAGGGATTGCTTTTTATCCGTTTTCACCGTTTTACCATTTACTACAAATGTATACATTTTCAAATCTCACCTTCTTTTTTTGAATGTTTTCCACCTGTACGGTTGGAATTTTTTCATACAGGATCTCAGTCTTTCCCAAAGGCTGCCTCCATAGCGCCTCTCCCTATTTTTCTTGCCTTGTCAGATATGGTAACGCAGTATTCCTTCTTCTCCCGGGCGTCGATATCCCCGATCTTGAGCCCTTTTTCCACCTGCACGCCTTCCTGGAGCATGCCCCGGACAATGCCGGACATCTGCGCGTAGACCGGAACGCCGCCGGTCACGGCCACCAGCTGCCCTTTTTTCACCAGGTCGCCGATCCGGACCTGGGGTTCTATGACTCCGGAGGCCGATGCCCTGATCAACCGTTCGATAGTGTAGCCTGCGATCTCTCCCGGAATCCCTGTATTGGGAATGGCGCTGCCCTCCCGGATCACCTGTCCGAGAGACGGCCCCCGCTGGGTCTCGATCACGTAATGGCAGTCCAGCCCCGCCGTAAAGCCGGGGCCGATGCCGATCACCACAGGCGCGTCACCGATGCGGGTGCCCAGGTTTCTTTTCGCCATGATACTGTCGATCAGGATGTCCGGCCTGTATTCCTCCCGGATCTTCGCCTGTTCGTCCACGATCACCGCGATGCCGCCCGCCTGCATCGTCCGGAGCGCCTCTTCCAGATTCCGTACCAGAACGCCTTTCGCCTGTTCTACCTGTGCCTCGCCCTCATACACCGCACGAGAGAAGGATACTGTCCTTCTCACAGCCAGGGGGATTTCGATATCCGTCATCAGAACCTGATGGCCCGCAAGCCAAAATTCATACGCGATCCCTGTAGCCAAATCCCCGGCTCCCTTGATCAAAATCTTCATGTTTGTTCCCGCCTCTCTTTGTGTACTGAGTTCCATCATACTGCTGCCTTCAAAGCCTGTAAACAGACTTTTTTTACCATATTTGCCGACAGCCATACCCGGAAAGCCCCTTTAAGGCCCCCGTGCATGGCTCCTTCCATTCAAAATGCTTATAACATATAACTATAATCCGCGCATACCGCTTCGATCAGCCTCTGCAGTCCTTCCGGAACCTTCGTCTCCTGTCCCTTCTTCCAGGTATGCTCCGTACCCAGGAACCGAACCTTGCATTCCAGTTCTTCCCGGTTCAGTACGGCAAAACCGTCGTTCTTGCTGTCCGCCATGTCCTTTTCATTTGCGAATAATGTAAATTTGTCAAGATACGGCGCGCTTGCGTACGGGCAGAATACCTTACAGTTGCCGCATTCGTTGCACATATAATCCACATGGATCACCTGCGCCTTTTCCATTCCCGGTACTTTGACGGAGATATTGGCGCGGTTCGGACATACATCCACGCAGTTTTCGCATACTGTAGAGCAGCCCAGGCAGCGGTCTGCCTCTTTGCCGCATCCCGGCTCCGCCAGGATTCCCTTCTTCTGGTAAATGGCCTCCGCGTCCGCCGGTGTGCTCAGATCCCCGGTCACCGGAACGCCTGCGATGGCTTCCGCAGCAGTCATGGCTTCTCCCATTCCCTTCACCACCAGGGATGGTCCGAACAGGCCGTCGCCGACTACATAGACCCCTTCCACGCTGCTCTCCAGAGTCTGGCTCACCTTCACGCGTCCCCGGTCGTCCACGTTCAGTCCGTTTGCCTCATAATAATCTGTCGGCACCTTTTCGCCTACTGCCGCGATCACGGTATCTGCCGGAATAGAAACGGTCTCGTCGGTCTCCACCACTCCGGCACGCCCGGAAGCATCCCGCTCGCCAAGCCGTGTCACCTTGCAGATCAGGCTGCCGCCCTCCAGCTTCACCGGTGCCAGGAGCTCCTTGAACTCTACGCCGTCGTCGATGGCCAGCAGCAGTTCATGCTCGTCCGCAGGCATGTACCGTTTGGTCCTGCGGTATACCAGGTACACATGTTCCACGCCGTCGCAGCGCTTCGCCGCCCTTGCGGTATCCATCGCCGTATTTCCGCCGCCGATCACGACTACGTTCTTTCCAAGGTCTACTTTTCCCCGTTTTGCGTTGAAATCTTCCAGGAATGCCAGCGCGTTCACAGCCTCTCCGCCTTCCAGCTTCAGCTCGCCCCGCTTGTAAGCGCCCACTGCCAGGACCACCCCGTCATATTCCTTCTTCAATTCCGCAACCGCCGGAGCCTCCGTATTGGTCAGGATCTTTACTCCCAGCTTCCGAAGCAGGGATACGTCCTTGTCAATCACGCTGTCGTCGATCCGGAAATCCGGGATGATGGCGCTGACCACGCCGCCCAGCTTATCGCGCTTTTCATAGATCGTCACATCCGCGCCTGCCTTTGCCAGGTAATATGCCGCCGCCATACCGGATGGACCGCCGCCTACGACCGCTGCCTTCTTGCCGCAGCTTCCTGTCGGCGCTACGCTTCCGATCACAGTGTCAAATGCTTTCTGCGCGCATTCCAGCTTGGTATCCCGGATCTGAACCGGTGTCTCATAGAAGTTCCGGTTGCAGTGGCTCTGGCAGCCGTGAGCACAGATGGTTCCTGTGATGAACGGCAGTGCGTTCTTGTTCAGGATCACCTTCAATGCCTCTTCGTATTTTCCTTCTCCCGCAAGCCGTACATAGGTCGTGATCTCCTGGTGGATCGGACATGCGTCCTCGCATGGAGCCGTGTAGCAGTCCAGAAGCGGTACTCTCTCTTTGGACTTCCTGGACACCGGAAGCTTCGCCGGTTTTACATGGTGGGGATCCTGAATCGCCTCTTCCGCCAGCCGGTTCAACGCATTCACGTCAATGCCTTCGAACGGCTTCATGCCCATGGCGTCCAATCCCTCTGCCATCTGTTTCAGTCTCTGGTATCCGCCCGGCTTTAAGATCGTGGTCGCAACCGTCACCGGCCAAATTCCGGTTCCTACGATCTTTTCGATGTTAAATGCGTCCGCACCGCCGGAATACGCGATCCGAAGCTTTCCGTCAAAGTCTCTGGAAAGCTTTGCCGCTACGGAAAGGGACAGCGGGTACAGGGACTTTCCGGACATATACATCTCTTCGCTGGGCAGCTCATTTGCCTTCACGTCTACCGGGAAGGTGTTGGTGATCTTCACGCCGAATTCCAGGTTCTGCTCGCCGGAAAGCTTCATCAGTCTCTGGAGCATCGGAACCGCGTCTGCGTACTGCAGGTCGTCGTCAAAGTGGAACCTTCCGAACGCCACATAGTCGTATCCCATCTGATCCATGGTTTCCCGGGCAAATTCATAGCCTAAAAGGGTCGGGTTGCATTTGATAAAGGTATTGATCTTCTTCTCTGTCAGAAGATAGGTGGCAATGCTCTCGATCTCCTGGGGAGGACATCCGTGAAGCGTGGAGATGGTCGCTGAATTGCAGATCAGCGGGGAGATCGCTTCGATGTCTTCCTTTGTGACATTCTGAAATTCCCCTGCATGGGCGAGGAGCACTTCCCTGCATGTTTTGAAGGCGTCTGTCTGCTCCGCGTTCATCATGTTGTTGATAAATGTGTCGATCTTCTCCGACTTGATGCCCTTCAGGTCGTAGCCCACGCTGATGTTGAACTGGTAGCCCTCCGTACTTCCCAGGCCGTATTCCTTTGCAATGAAGGCAAGCAAAAACCACGCCTTGATATATTCGTCCTGAGCCTGAGGCACATAGAGCTCTGTAGACCACTCACAGTTGTAGCACTCATCCTCCGCCAGGATACAGGGTTTATTGACGCATGCCGCAAGCTCCGCTCCGTCCATGATCTGTACGGTCTTCAATTCGAAGAAACGGCTTCCCGCATAGTAGGATGCTGCGATATTCTGCGCCAATTGGCTGTTTGGGCCTGCCGCCGGGCCGATCGGCGTCTCCAGCTTCCGTCCGAAGATGGTCTGTGCCTTTCCCTGATCTGCCACATAGGGGCTGTGTACTCCAAATACGGTTCCTTTTTCGTCATGCTCTGTCCGAACCCAGTTTAATAACTGTTCAAAGGGCATGCAGCTCATTATATCACTCATTTTCATTTCCTCCTGTTATATGTAACCAATTTGCGAAGCAAATTGATTGCCTGCTTGCCCGCCATCTGCGAAGCAGATTTTTAATGCGGGCAATTCCCACTTTTCATTTTCTCCGGACAGCGGCCGTCTTTTTTTGTACCTCTGTCCGGGGTTCTCTCTTTTTTCTCCTGATCCCCTTTATCCGTTGATGCTCTTCCACAGCTTTGCAGAGGATTCCCTGCATTTTGCCATAGCTTCTTCCACGTCGATCACCTTTACTTCCCGGTCCTTCATCAGGACCTTTCCGTTTCCGACTGTGGTCACCACGTCCCGTCCGGTCATGCCGAAGAGGATGTGTCCGTTGATGTTGTTCTCATCCAGATGTGTAGGCGGGTTGTAATCCACTACGATCACATCCGCTGCCGCCCCTTCCTTCAAAACGCCCAGAGGAGCCTTGAAGTAACGGTTTGCAATGGCCGCGTTGTTCTCGAACAGCATCTTGGGCACCTCGCCCCATGCCGCGTTGGCATCGCACAGGTGATGCTTGTGGAGTACGTTCGCCACCTTGTAGGACTCGGTCATATCGTGGGTGTAGCCATCGGTTCCCAGACCTGCCAGGATTCCCCTGTGCACCAGTTCCATGGTGGGCGGGCATCCGCAGGCATTGCCCATATTGGATTCCGGATTATGTACGACCATGGTGTTGGTATCCTTCACTAGATCCATCTCATGGGAATTGATGTAAATGCAGTGTCCCAGCAGCGTCTTCTCTCCCAGGATATTCCAGTCCATGAGCCGGTCCACGATCCGCTTGCCGTACTTCTTCAGGCAGTCATGGAGATCCTCGATTCCCTCTGCCACGTGGATATGATAGCCCACCTCGTCCGGCTTGTTGGCCGCCGCCAGTTCCATAGTCTCGTCTGAGATCGTAAACTGGGCATGCATTCCCATCATACCTGCCAGCATATCCGAATCATCCTTCAGCGCATAGCGGATAAATTCCGCATTCTCCATCACCGCTTCTCTTGCCTTATCCATGCCGTCCCTGTCCGATACTTCGTAGCACAGGCAGGAGCGCACGCCCAGTTCCTTCGCCGCATCGGCGATGGTGAACAGGCTGTCTTTGATGTGGCCGAAGCTTGCATGGTGGTCGAAGATGGTGGTCACACCGTTGCGGATACAGGAGATCATGGTATCGATCGCGCTGTATTTTGTCTGTTCCAGCGTCAGGTGCCGGTCAATGGTCCACCACTGTCCGTCCAGGATATCCAGAAATCCTTTCGGATTGTAGCCTTTGATGCCAAATCCCCTTGCCATGGCGCTGTAGATGTGCTCGTGGGTGTTGATGAACGCAGGCATAATCAGCCCCTTCTTCGCGTCAATATACTCCGCATCCGGATAAGCCTCTTTCAGTTCCTTCTCCGTTCCTACCCTGGCAATCTTTGTGCCTTCGATTGCAACCGCTCCATGTTCAATATATGGAAGATTGCTGTCTCTGGTAATGACTTTACCGTTTCCTATGATCAGCATAATGCCGCCTCCTTTATAAAAATATTTTTTGATTTTGCATTTCTTCTATTATAATATGTATTCTCAGTCCAACTTTTTCTCTGCTTCCGTAAGGTCCATATTCTTCGGAAGTACCAGGTTCAGCAGAATGGCCACGATGGTTGCCAGCACCACCGGAGATTTTCCGAAGATGGTGGTCACCCATGCGGGGAAGGATGCCAGCGCCGCATTGGCCTGAGTAATCCCCATTCCAAGGGCAATGGCCAGGCCCACGATGGTGGTATTCCTGTAATTCATGGGGGACGCCGTGATCAGCTTCACACCGGTCATTGCGATGGACGCGAATACCGATACGGTGGCGCCGCCAAGCACACAGGACGGGATCGTCGTCAGCAGGGAAGAAAACTTCGGGATCAGCCCTGCAACCAGGAGGATGCCTGCCGCCATGGCGAATACTCTCTTAGCCACCACCTTTGTGGATGCCACGATCCCCACATTCTGGCTGTATGTAGCTGTGGGAAGCCCTCCGAAGAGCGCACAGAAGATATTGCTGATTCCGTATGCCACGATGCCGCCGTTCAATTCTTCATCCGTAGGCATTCTGTCCAGTCCGCCTGTTGTGGTAGCGGAAAAATCTCCGATGGCCTGTATGGAATTGATGGCGAATAACACGCCGATGGCCACACATGAGGAAGGTTCAAATGTGATCCCAAAGTGGAGCGGCCGCGGAAGCTGGAACATGGATGCAGATGCCACGGAAGAAAAATTCACCATTCCGAATGCCAGCGCCGCGATATATCCCACGACAATTCCGATTAATATGGAAGAAAGCTTCCAGATCCCCTTTCCGTAATGGTTCAGCGCAGTCACCACGATCAGCGTGATGATGGCAATCAGCCAGTTCTGCCAGGAACCGTATCCATCGCTTCCCACGCCTCCTGCCATATAGTTGATGGCTGTCGGATACAGGGAAAGTCCGATTGCAAATACCACCGTACCGGTGATCAGCGGCGGGAAAAACCTGCGGATCTGCTTGATGAAGATACCTACTATAATCGCTACGATACCGCCAATGATCTGTGCGCCCAGGATCGTTGCCACATCATAATCGCCTGCAATGGCCTGCATGGTGGGCACATAGGCGAAGCTGATGCCCATGATGACCGGAAGTCCCGACCCCAGGGATATGGGACCGTTCTTGATCAGCGGAAATAACTGGATGAACGTTGTCAGCGCCGACATCACCAGCGCCGCCTGGATCAGTATGACAGAATCTGCCGGGGAAAGTCCGGCCACGCCTGCTACAATGATGGCCGGTGTCACACACCCTACAATCATAGCTACAACGTGCTGCAATGCCAGCGGGAGGGCCTGCGGTACGGAAGGCTTTCCGTCAATTCTGAACAGTTCCTGCGAGATGGAACCCGTCTCTTCTTTACTCATATCTGTTTTCCTTTCTCTCCTTCTTTCCAGAAAAAATCTGCCTGTCTTTTCTTTATAATATTAAGAAGCAGATTGTCGTCCGCATGACAGAGAGACCAGCCTGCATGGAGCAAAAGCGCCGAAACAGCGTTTTGATGCAAAAGTAATAACATTTGGATTTTTAGCTCCATTTCGGTTCATGCACATTAAACAATTTTCGCTTCTGTTGATTCTATAATAACATCAATCTGCTTAAAATACAAGCAAAATAAAAATTTTTTTGTTTCTTAAAAATTTTTTGTTTTTTTCTTGATTTTTTCAAAATTTGTGATATGATGTTTTGTAGAGAGACCAATAGAGCTTGAAATAACAGCCCGGTATTTCCAATCCATTATATAAGGAAGGAGGAGTTGAAGATGAATATTTCCAGGTTAGATATGCTAAAGCAGATCGCGGCCGGGCTTTCGGCACAATTTGGAAAAGACTGCGAGATCGTGGTTCATGATCTGACGGATGATTCCCTTGAGCACACCATCGTACATATTGAGAACGGCGGGCTCACCGGGCGCAAGATCGGCGACGGACCTTCCGGAGCCGTCCTGAATGCCATCCGACATCAGGGCGAACCTTTGAAAGATAAGCTTGCTTATCTGACCCGGACGGAAAACGGACGGATTCTCAAGTCCAGCACCATCTACATCCACAACGACGAAGGGCGGCCCTGTTACATATTTTCCATCAACTATGATATCACCGCCCTTCTCGCGCTGGAGAACAGCGTCCACGCTCTCATCACCTGTGAAGAGCCCCAGACGGAAGCTTCACCCAACGTCATTACCCATGATGTGAGCAGGCTTCTGGATGAGCTGATCGAACAGTCCGTTGCACTGGTCGGGGTTCCTGTACCTCTTATGACGAAGGAAGACAAGATCAAGGCGATCAATTTCCTGAATGATGCCGGAGCCTTCCTGATCACCAAGTCAGGAGACAAAGTAGCCAAGTACTTTGACATCTCCAAGTATACGCTCTACAGCTATGTAGATATCAACAAGTAATGTGAAAGACCTGCCCTTAGCAGTCTTTCCGAATCCAAAAATGAATAAAGGAGAATTTGAAACATGAGCAGCACAGAGAAACATTTAAAATGGACTCTGAATCATATTGCCAAGAGCGATGATACACAGGTCCGGAACATGTCTATGGAAGAAATGTCAAAAGCGAACAACTTCCATAAAAGTTTTCCGCAGTACGAAGTCACACCGCTGACCCGTTTATCCAGGCTGGCTGAGTACCTGGGTCTGAAGCGTCTTTATGTAAAGGACGAATCCTACCGCTTCGGCCTGAACGCGTTCAAGGTGCTCGGTGGTTCTTATGCCATCGCCAGATACATCGCGCAGCAGACCGGCAAGGATGTCAGCGAGATTCCTTACGATGTACTGACCTCCGAGAAGCTCAGAGAAGAATTTGGGCAGGCAGCCTTCTTTACTGCGACGGACGGCAATCATGGACGCGGAGTTGCCTGGGCTGCGAACAAGCTTGGACAGAAGTGTACCGTCCGGATGCCGAAGGGTTCCACACAGACCCGTCTGAACAACATTGCCAAAGAGAATGCCACGGTTACCATCGAAGACCTGAACTATGACGAATGTGTCCGCATGGCCGCAAAGGAAGCGGAGAACACGGAACACGGCGTGATCATTCAGGATACCGCATGGGAGGGCTATGAGGAGATTCCGACCTGGATCATGCAGGGTTACGGAACACTTGCCCTGGAAGCAGACCGGCAGCTTGCGGACGACGGATGCCGCCCCACCCACATCTTTATCCAGGCCGGGGTTGGTTCCCTTGCAGGCGCGGTGATCGGCTTCTTCGCCAACCGTTTCAAAGAAAATCCTCCGGTCATGGTCGTTTGCGAAGCCAATGCGGCTGACTGCCTCTACCGTTCCGCAATGCAGAAAGACGGAAGCCGTGTGGATGTAACCGGCGACATGTTCACCATCATGGCTGGCCTGGCATGCGGCGAAGCCAACACCGTATCCTGGGATATCTTAAGAAACCATGCGGATGCATTTGTTTCCTGCCCGGACTGGGTGAGCGCAAACGGCACACGCATTTACGCGGCTCCGTTAAAGGGCGATCCGCAGGTCATCTCCGGAGAATCCGGTTCTGTCACCATGGGCCTGGTGCACGCGCTGATGACCAATCCGGAATACAAGGATCTGAAAGAAGCCTTAAAGCTGGATGAAAATTCAGAGGTTTTACTTGTATCATCCGAAGGCGACACAGATCCGGACCGTTTCCGTGAGATCACATGGGAAGGTTTATGCGGATCAGATAAGGAAGTTTTCGCAGATTTATAAGAGATTGTAAATCGTAATTATCATGCAGCAGACCGGACAGAAGCTCCCTCTTCTGTTCCGGATATAGCAAGCATACATTTTTCATATTATAAGGAGGATAAAAACATGTTTGATTTTGACAAGATTAAGGAAGCTGCCCAGGGCTATGAGAAGGATATGACCGCGTTCCTGCGCGCCATCGTAAAGAATCCGGGCGAGAGCTGCGACGAGAAGGCTCACATCGACACCATCGCTGCTGAGATGAAGAAGGTTGGATTCGACGAGGTTCAGATCGATCCCCAGGGAAATGTAATCGGCTACATGGGAACCGGCGGCAAGATCATCGCTTATGATGCGCACATCGACACTGTAGGAATCGGCAATATCGAGAACTGGAACTTTGATCCCTACGAGGGCTATGAGAACGAGACCGAGATCGGCGGACGCGGCGTGTCTGATCAGTGCGGCGGTATCGTATCTGCAGTATACGGCGCAAAGATCATGAAGGACATGAATCTGATCCCGGAAGGCTGCAAGATCATGGTTGTAGGAACCGTTCAGGAAGAAGACTGCGACGGACTTTGCTGGCAGTACATCATCAACGAAGACAAGGTTCGCCCGGAATTTGTTGTTTCCACAGAGCCTACAGACGGCGGAATCTACCGCGGACAGAGAGGGCGTATGGAAATCCGTGTGGACGTGAAGGGTGTTTCCTGCCACGGCTCCGCTCCAGAGCGCGGTGACAACGCGATCTACAAGATGGCGGACATCCTCCAGGATATCCGTGCATTGAATGAAAATGACGCTGAAGACGGAACCGAGATCAAAGGTCTTGTAAAGATGCTGGATGAAAAGTACAATCCGGACTGGGAAGAGGCTCGTTTCCTTGGACGCGGTACTGTAACCGTATCCCAGATCTTCTATACCTCCCCGAGCCGCTGTGCGGTTGCTGACTCCTGCGCGGTATCTCTGGACCGCCGTATGACCTTCGGCGAGACCTGGGAGAGCTGCCTGGACGAGATCCGTGCGCTGCCTAGCGTGAAGAAATACGGAGACGACGTTGTGGTTTCCATGTACAACTACGACCGTCCTTCCTACACGGGATGCGTATATGAGATCGAATGCTACTTCCCGACATGGGCGATCCCGAAGGATCACAAGGTAACGAAGGCTCTGGAAGCTGCTTACAAGGGACTCTACGGCGATCAGAGAATCGGCGCTGCTGACACTCTGGAAATGCGTCAGGCACGTCCTTTGACAGACAAGTGGACCTTCTCCACCAACGGCGTTTCCATCATGGGAAGAAACGGAATCCCCTGCATCGGATTCGGACCTGGCGCAGAGGCACAGGCTCACGCTCCGAATGAAATGACCTGGAAGCAGGATCTGGTAACATGTGCTGCTGTATATGCCGCACTTCCGACAGAATACTGCAAATAATTTATTTTCCTTTTTTCTGCCGTAGCAGTATGGATACGGTACACGATATACGAAACCTATTTACCCTAATACTTTACAAATTTTTTTCAGGAGGATTTTACAATGAAAACATTACAGGATTATATCGACAAGCTCAATGCGTTAAATTTCAAAGAGATGTACAACGGAGACTTCTTCCTTACATGGGAAAAGTCAGACGACGAGATCGAGGCAGTATTTACCGTAGCTGACGCACTGCGTTTCATGAGAGAAAACAACATTTCCACAAAGGTATTCGAGAGCGGCCTTGGAATCTCCTTATTCCGCGACAACTCTACCCGTACCCGTTTCTCCTTTGCTTCTGCCTGCAACCTGTTAGGTCTGGAAGTTCAGGATCTGGACGAAGGAAAATCTCAGGTAGCCCACGGCGAGACTGTCCGTGAGACTGCTAACATGATCTCCTTCATGGCAGATGTCATCGGTATCCGCGACGATATGTACATCGGTAAGGGAAATGCTTACATGCACGAGGTTGTTGACGCTGTAACTCAGGGAAATAAGGACGGCATCCTGGAACAGAAGCCTACCCTTGTAAACCTGCAGTGCGACATTGACCACCCGACACAGGCAATGGCAGATATGCTCCACATCATCCACGAATTTGGCGGTGTTGAGAATCTGAAAGGCAAGAAGCTGGCTATGACATGGGCTTACTCTCCGTCTTACGGCAAGCCGCTGTCCGTTCCCCAGGGAATCATCGGACTGATGACACGTTTCGGTATGGACGTTGTACTGGCTCATCCGGAAGGCTACGAAGTATTCGAGGAAGTAGAAGAAGTTGCGAAGAAGAACGCGGAGAAGTCCGGCGGTTCCTTCACAAAGACAAACAGCATGGCTGAGGCGTTCAAGGATGCGGACATCGTATATCCGAAGAGCTGGGCTCCTTTCGCTGCAATGGAAAAACGTACCGAGCTGTACGGAAACGGCGACACAGACGGCATCAAGGCTCTGGAGAAAGAACTGCTTGCACAGAACGCAGAGCACAAGGACTGGGCTTGTACCGAAGAGCTGATGGCTACCACAAAGGACGGAAAGGCTCTGTATATGCACTGCCTGCCGGCTGATATCACAGGCGTAAGCTGTAAGGAAGGCGAAGTAGACGCGTCCGTATTTGACCGCTACAGAGATCCGCTGTACAAGGAAGCAAGCTTCAAGCCGTACATCATCGCCGCAATGATCTTCCTTGCAAAATTTGCTGATCCGGCTGACATCCTCAAGAAGCTGGAAGAAAACGGAACACCGAGAGTATTTAAGTAATCGTCGGGAACAGCAGCAATATGAAAAAACAGACTTTGCAAGTTTACTTGCTAAGGGCTGATTTTTCATATTGCTATTGGACGGGACGCCAATGAACCTCAGACAGGAGCTTCGAAGAAGCGGTTAATCTGCGCAGCAGATAGGTCTGAGGTCTGCTGTTCTGAATTGGAAATCGTTACATTCAAGAATCCTTACAGATAGAAAGGCAAATATGATGTCGAAAAAGAAAAGAGTTGTCATCGCGCTTGGCGGAAATGCTCTTGGAAATACTCTGCCGGAGCAGATGGCAGCAGTAAAGATTACCGCTAAGGCAATCGTAGATTTGATCGAAGACGGCTGTGAAGTCGTAGTATCCCACGGAAACGGCCCCCAGGTCGGCATGATCAACAATGCCATGATCGCATTGACCCATGAAGATCTGGAGCAGCCCAACACTCCCCTCTCCGTATGCGTTGCCATGAGCCAGGCTTACATCGGCTATGACCTGCAGAACGCGCTCCGCGAAGAGCTTTTGAACCGCAATATCACAGATATCCCGGTTGCAACCATGATCACCCAGGTCCGTGTGGATGAAAATGACCCTGCTTTCCAGAATCCCAGCAAGCCCATCGGCAAGTTTGTGGATGCAGAGCAGGCGAAGATGATGGAAGAAAAATTCAACTATATCATGAAGGAAGACGCAGGAAGAGGCTACCGCCGTGTAGTAGCGTCCCCGAAGCCGGCAGAGATCATCGAGATCGGCACGATCCGTACCATGGTGGACGCAGGCAACCTGGTCATCGCCGGAGGCGGCGGCGGAATCCCTGTCACCAGGCAGGGCAACCACTTAAAAGGCGCCAGCGCCGTAATCGACAAGGACTTTGCAAGCTGCCTGATTGCAAAGGAACTGGATGCGGATTATCTGATCATCCTGACAGCCGTAGAAAAGGTTGCGCTCAACTTCGGCAAGCCGGATGAAAAATGGCTCAGCGACGTCTCTGTAGAAGAGGCAGAACAGTATGTAAAAGAAGGCCACTTCGCACCTGGCTCCATGCTGCCGAAGGTACAGGCTGCGATGGACTTCGCGTCCTCCAAGCCGGGACGCACCGCCCTGATCACACTTCTGGAAAAATCCAGAGACGCGGTACAGGGCAAAACCGGAACCATGTTCCACGCATAGTATGATACAGAGCCGTCCCATACTGCGCCGGGTACGCACCGCGCGCCGGGATCGGCTGAAACTGACATGACTAAGGAGCTGTCCCAAAATAACTTACCAATAGTCCGCAGGATTTTTCTTCAGGAGTGCTACCAAAAAATCAGGCGCATAGCGGGCTATGTAACTGATTTTTTGGTAGTGCTCCAGGAGAGAAAGACAAGGAATATGTTAAGTTATTTTGAGATAGCTCCTAACTCCATAAAAACTCCTCAGGAGGGGCTGTTGGGAAAACCTGAATTTCCCAACAGCCCCTTTTTTATCTCAGCGCATCGGAAAATACTGTCCGCGCAGGCTTTCCTTACACTTCATATGCAAAATTCCAGGCACGCTTTAAACTGGTCGCAGTCGATCCGGATATCAAATTCCCCGCCCAATGCTTTCGCGTAGGTACTTACGATCGCCAGCCCCAGGCCGTTGCCCTCGCTGGTTCTGGACTGATCCCCGCGTGCAAACCGCTCTACAATATCCTCCTTCGTAAAATCCATAAAGTAACCGGCTGTATTCGTGATCTCGATACGGATTCTTCGCCTTGGTTCCTCTATCGGTTCTGTCCGGACAGGCGCAGAGGGTGAATCCTGTGTCTCTGCCAGGTAAGCGGACTGCTCTGCGGCTGCCTTGGAGCCTTCATCCCTTCGGATCTCTGTTTTCACGAATACCCTCGTCTTTTCCGCGGAATATTTCAGCGCGTTCTCAATCAGGTTCTGGCAGATCCGGTAAAAATAGGTGTTATCCGTATAAATCTCTGTGTTCTCTTTCGTAAGCAGCGTCACAAATTTCAGCCCGCTTTCTTTAATCCGGTCGTCCATGTCCGCAAAAATCTGCTCAATCAGACGGTTCACCTCAAAGTGCTCCCTGTGCAGCTCCACATTGCCGCTGCTTGCCTTTGCCAGGGAGAAGAGGCTGTTGATCATCTCTCCCAGCTTCTCCGTCCTGGAGGAAATCACGTCCACATAATCCCGGACGATGCCGCTCAGCTCCTCCTTTTTAATCAGTTCGATGTAGCCCACGATGGAGGTCAGCGGTGTTTTCAGGTCGTGGGATACGTTGGTGATCAGATCCACCCTGAGCTGGTCGCTGCGCGAGACCTTCTCCAGGCTCTTCTTCTCTATCTCCAACGCCTCTGCCAGCCGCTTCTGCTGCATCATTTCGATCTGCCCCATGATGCCCTCCAGCTTCCGGTTCCAGAACCGGCTGAGCCTGTTCCGGCAGATCAGGTATTGGGTCGGGACTGTCATGAAGATCATGTATGCCACCCCGTAGTTATACCAAAATTTTGACTCATAGGACCAGCCTGCATAAACCAGTTCAAAAAACAGCAGATACACCGTTGCAGACAGTCCTGCGGCTGCCCCGATCCAATACAGACGTTTTATGGATTTTTCCCTGACTGTTTTCCATTTCTCATATTCATATCCGGCGCAGTCCTCCGGCTCCCCATATTGATGAACCAGATACAGTTTTAAAAGGATCGACACCCCCACCCCCAGCCACATATTTCCCTGTGCTCCGATCAGAAACGTTGCCTGCGGAGAATGATATCCACCATATGCTGACATGATCCAAAGTCCTGCAAGCCCGACGGCCACTGATGTAAGCCCTGAGATTATTTTCCCTTCTCTTCCTAAAAACCGAATAAACTTCTCATACATATTTTTCCATTTTGTAGCCAATGCCCCACACCACCTTTACATACCTCGGCTTCTTTGTATCAATCTCGATCTTTTCGCGGATATGCCGGATATGCACCATTACCGTATTCTCTACCGTATAATCCGCCACTCCGCCCCAGACCCGTTCATAGATCTGTTCTGCCGGAAATACCTGCCCCGGATGCTCCATGAGAAGCTCCAGGATCTTGTACTCCGTAGCGGTCAGATGCACCTCCTCCCCTTCCACAACCGCCACCCGCTGCTTTTTATCCAGCACCAGGCCGCCGTTGATGATCTGGTCCTCTGCCGGTTCCGGCTTTTTCTCACCCCATGCATGGTACCGCCGCAGATGCGCCTTGACCCTGGCGAGCAGCTCCGCCGGGTTGTAGGGCTTTTCTACATAGTCGTCCGCTCCCAGCGTCAGCCCGGACACCTTGTCGCTCTCTTCGGTCCTGGCCGACAGGATGATCACCGGAATCCTGCTTTTCTCACGAAGCTTCATCAATGCTGACAGCCCGTTGAGCCTGGGCATCATCACGTCCAGAAGAATCAGGTCGATCTTCTTCTGCTCCAGGGCATCCAGCGCCTCCATTCCGTCATACGCCTTTTCCACCTGATAGCCCTCAAATTTCAGCAGTTCACTGATGGAATACACGATCTCCTTATTATCATCTACAATCAGTATCGTCTCATTTTCCATGGGGATCTCCTCCTAACTGAGGCCATAATACAAAGCTGCTTTTCCCGCGGCCCTTTTGTGTTTACATGACTACTATAATAAAACCCGCTTAAAAGAAACTCAATATAATTCTTAAAAATATCTTAACTATTCACAGCAATGATGTTTCATTCCATTTCTATTTTTCCTTCTTGACTTAAAGTCCACTTTAAGGTGTATGATAAAAACCAGATTGATATCCTGACAACATATGGTCGGCAAGCACAATTGGAAAAGGAGAGATGGATTATGATTTATAAGGAGTTTCAGAATTTAAAATTATCTGCACTTGGCATGGGCGCCATGCGTCTGCCCACGATTGACGGAGATGATTCCAGGATTGACGAGGCGGCTTCTGAAAAAATGGTTGCCCGCGCCATGGAAAAGGGAATCAACTACTATGATACCGCATGGGGATATCACGGCGGACATTCGGAGCTTGTCATGGGAAAGCTTTTGAACAAATATCCCCGTGAGAGCTACTATCTTGCCACAAAGTTTCCCGGATACGACCTGGCAAACATGGACAAGGTGGAATCCATTTTTGAGCGTCAGCTTGAAAAATGCGGCGTATCCTATTTTGATTTTTACCTGTTCCACAATGTCTGCGAGATGAACATTGATGCTTATCTGGATCAGAAGTACGGCATCTTCGATTATCTGATGAAGCAGAAGGAAAACGGCCGAATCCGGCATCTTGGTTTTTCCGCCCACGGAAACGTTGAAGTCATGAAGCGTTTTCTGGATGCCTATGGAGAGCAAATGGAGTTCTGCCAGATCCAGATGAATTATCTGGACTGGACTTTCCAGGATGCCAAAGGAAAAGTGGAGCTGCTCCGTGAGCACCGCATCCCGGTCTGGGTGATGGAGCCGATCCGCGGAGGAAAGCTTGCAGCGCTTCCGGAGGAACATGCCGCAAAGTTAAAAGCCCTCCGCCCGGAGGAAGGCATCCCGGCATGGTCGTTCCGTTTCCTGCAGTCCTTCCAGGATGTGACGGTGACGCTCTCCGGCATGTCCAACTTTGAACAGTTGGAGGATAATATCCGTACATACGAGGAAGACAAACCGTTAAATCAAGAAGAGATGGACACGCTGCTCGGTATTGCAGACGAGATGCTGGGCAAAAAGACGCTCCCCTGTACAGCGTGCCGCTATTGTGTGAGCCACTGCCCCCAGGAGCTGGATATCCCGTCCCTGCTTGCGCTGTATAATGAGCACTGCTTTACAGACGGCGGATTCATCGCACCCATGGCCCTGTCCTCCTACCAGAAGGAAAAGCTGCCCAGCGCATGCGTAGGCTGCAGAAGCTGTGAGGCCGTCTGTCCCCAGCAGATTCTGATTTCGGAAGCAATGTCTGATTTTACGGCGAAGCTGAATATGTAAAGAGGGTTACGCCGAAGTCTACCCTTATTAAAAGAAATGAGGATGTCGGGAAATACGGTTTACCCGCAATATATTGCTCTGTTGAACCAGCCAGGCAATATATTGGACAAACCGTATCGTTTTCCGACAACCTCATGATCTGAATAACAGCATTTATATTTGAAGTGAAACAAATAACTTCACATTGCTATTTCTACTTTCTTTCCGGCAAAAGCAATTCCATACTTCACAATATCATGAATCCCTCGGTCTAAAAGATCTGTATCATAATGCTTTGTATCAATCTGCCGTAATGCATCTTGAGCACGATCAGACAGTACCTCTTCCTCTTTTACTGCCTTAAACTCCATAATAATTCCCGGTAAAGAACGAATCTTCGGTTCCAGCACAAGATCAAATCTTCCATCTCCAGATTCCCTGTTTGAGCGAATATAATATCTGGAAGACATACCCGCAGCAAGCCCCAACATCATACCATGATAGAAACCTTCCGCGGCTCCGTCAAAACAACTGATACAGGTAATCATATATTTACAAAGAAACTCCTGGAGCTTTTTCCCGTCATTCAGATAGAGTGCCTTCTCAAGACCAGCCATCACATTGCCGTCCACAGTTCCCCTGAGCCAGGAAAGAATCTCTGTATTATATACTCTAAGAATCTCCTTATTCGGCAGCGCCAGTTCCATAAAGGTTCCAAATTCCGTTTCAACTGCATTACTCACAGGCTTCAAATATCCTGCAATCAGGAGAAAGCTGAAAATCGTATCCGTTCCATCTGTGATTCTTGGATAAATCACGTCCATATTTAACGATGCCTGTACCGTCCGTCCCTGCATCAAAGAAAACAGATTCTCAGCAATATCCGGGGTGAGGGAAGTCATAATTTCTCGGATAATCTCATTGTCACTGGTATTGGTCCAGTAAGGTTTTGCCTGACAATGATTATAAAAGTAATTTGCTACAGACCATGGATTAAAGATTTCTGTGTTTCCAAAACGATATCCATCGTACCAGTCACATAATTCTTCCAATTTATCCTGTTGTCCATAATAAGCTGCCATCTCTTTTACTTCGCCCTCGGTAAATCCAAAATACTTACTATATTTCTCATCCAAAACCGAATTGACAATCGGATTATTGAGTCCACTAAACAGACTCTCTTTTGAAACGCGAAGAATACCTGTAAGAACACCAAATGCAAGAGAAGGATTATCCTTTAACCCTCCTGACATGAAATTTCTCATAAAGGTTATCACTTCATTATAGAAATTTAGGGTATGTCCCTGTTGAATCGGCGTATCATATTCATCAATCAGAACAACAACTTTAGACTGATGATGCTTTTCGAGCATGCGTCCCAGATTCAGAAGTGCTCTGGTATACTCAACTGCATTCAGCCGATCAGACTGCATTCTCGACAGATAGTCCTGTTCCACAGGGTTGAGACAGGTGCTTATAAAGAGTTCATCATGTCTCATGTATTCATCGCGAATAACATTTTTGATTGCTTCAAATGTACTTGCCCAATCCGCAAATTTTGCGTCTTTAAAGGTAAGCGAAATCACTGGGAAAGTACCCTGAAGCTTCTGATACCTCTCGCCGCAGGACCAAATATTTTTATCTCTGAAATAAACGGAGGTATCTTCTTCAGCCTTTTCAAAAAAGCTCTTGAGCATATCAATGGCCAGGGTTTTACCAAATCTTCTCGGTCTTGTAAACAGGATTACCGGTACCTGATCATCAATCAAATCACGAATCAGAAGTGTTTTATCAACATAGTAACTGTTTTTTACTACATCCATGTATGATGTATTTCCGACCGCACAGGAAAGCATTCCTTCTTTTTCTTTTCCAGAGTTTATATTTCCCCGGTAAGCAAACACAGCTTCTTCCGGAATCTTCCAGTCACGTCCCTCTTTTCGAGCGCCCTCAAATGTCTGTTTATTACATAGCCCCACTACTCTTCTGGTTGATAATTTCAAAATTTTGGCTGCTTCTTTTGTTGAAATACACCTGAAATCGGTCATACCATCACCCCTTTTCGGAAACAGCACAGCATTTTTCGGAATTTACTGCATTCATTATACCTGACTTTCATCCGCTTTGCACTCTTTTTTTTATTTTGGAATACTTTTAAGCCAGAAACTTACCCTTCTTTTTCCACAATCTCCATCAGCGATACACTTTTCAGATACCGTTTCAGCAAAAAGCAGCAGAAGTACGGAAACGTAAATATTTTTCTGCTGTATCCGATATTCCCCATTACCAATTTGATTCCATATTTGATATCCGGATACCTGTCACTGGCGATCAGCGTCTGCAGGGACTTTGCTCTTCCGTTCACCGCCTTTACTTCCAGAGGAATCAATTCCGAACTTGTCCGTATAAAAAAATCCTCCTCCAGAGTGGAATTTTCTTTCTTAAAATAGTACAGCCCGTATCCGCTTTTGGAAAGCGCTTCTGCTGCCACATTTTCATACAAAGCGCCTTTATACACCCCCAGATTTTTATTTTCCCGAAGGTCGTCCTGCGCTTCCTCATCCAGCATTGCCACCAGCAATCCGCTGTCGGCAAAATACAGCTTCAGTTTTGTATCATCAAAATTCCCTTTCAGCGGCAGTTCCGGAAAATGCAGGCAATAGCAAGTGTTCACGACCCCCGCGTCCTTAAGCCATTCGATGCAGCCCCGATAATCCTTGAATCTCGCACCGGATGCCACCTTTGAAATCTGGAACTTCTTATTGTCTCTGGCCAACTGTACCGGGATATGGCTGAACACATTGAGAATCCTGGTTTGATCCATCCCTTCCGCATATTTTCGGATATCTTCCTCATAATCTGCAAGGAGCTGCCTCTGTGTCTGCAGCGAACCCTCAAAAGTGCCCTTTTCAATATAATCACGAATCACTGCAGGCATACCGCCGAGGATACAATAGTCGATGAACAGTTCCGAACAGATCTTCATCATGACTTCTGAAAATGCTTTCAGCTTTTTCATATGATCCAGCATATCCTCCACAAAATCATCCCCATATCCTCTGGCCCACAAAAATTCTTCGAAATCCAGCGAACGCATTTCATAGTCCTGCTCATATCCCACACTGTTGCTTTCAATTCTTCTGTAATTAATCCCCAGAAGGGAACCGCTGCATATCACATCATATTTTCCGTCCATGGAAAAAAATTTCAGCGCCGTTGTAATCTCCGGAAAATCCTGCAGTTCGTCAAAAAACAGCAACGTGCTTCCCGGTTCAAAATGCTTATCCGGATCCAGCCGTGAAATATTTTTGATCATATTTTGTACCCCATAGCCGTCTGAGGTGATCATTTTATATTTCGGTTCTTCCACAAAATTGATCTCTACGACGTGCTTATAATTTTCTTCTGCAAACTTCCGAATGGATTCCGTCTTTCCAATCTGCCTGGCGCCCTTCACAATCAGGGGTTTTCTATGTTCATCCTGTTTCCATTCCTTCAAATACACATCTATTTTTCTCTGCAGATACATCCTCTCACCTCAATTTTCCCAGTACATCATAACTGCCCTCTTCACTGATCTATGGCAGTTATTTTCGACGTACCTGTTATAATCGAATCATCTTTCTTCCTATCATAACATTTTATGAGGGAATTACAATATACATTTCGCAAAAAAATGAGGGAATTTTCGACATATTACAACATTTTATGAGGGAATCGCAATTGATATATCACAAAACATGAAGGAGTTTTTGTTAATATCCTACAAAAACATGTGGGAATCATCGTTTATATACAGCAAAAACATGAAGGAATTTTCGTTGATAGAATGCAAAACATGTAGGATTATCGTTCACACATTGCAAAACATGAGCCAGTTACAGACAGCACGCCGCAAAATCATGACTCAATAACGATAAAACACCGCAAAACGATACCCTAGTACAGCATTGCGTAATTAACGGCGAATTCTGCACCTGCTATTTCTGCCAGTTCTGCGTTGTCGTCAATCAACGATGCCACCGCATCGCCTCTTTCCTCCG
>QXWX01000027.1 GCA_009911175.1 Lachnospiraceae bacterium
GTATCAGACACATTATTCACCATTATATACGCAATGCTGTACTAGACATCAGATCACCACCTCTGAATACATCTTAATATGAAACTCTGTCCCCACCCCTTCCTCGCTGCTCACGCTGACCGTTCCATTCTGCAGCAGGATCATCTGCCGGGACATGGCAAGTCCGATTCCCACGCTGTCGCCGGATTGATTTCCCGCCTTATAAAACCGGTCGAAAATATACGGAAGGTGTTCCCTGGCGATGCCTTCGCCGTTGTCCCTGATTACGATATTTGTGGCAAGATTGTTCTGGTTTGCAAAGACCCATACCTTCCCGCCCGGCTGCGTATGCTCAATACAGTTTTTCACAATATTGGAAACCGCCTCCGCCGTCCAGTGCTCGTCACAAATCAGCCGGATATCCCCATCCGCCTCCACTGACAGCTCCACCTCCTTTAGCTCCGCCAGGATTTCAAAGGGCTGGCAGGATTTCAGGAGCAGTTCCCGGAGCGGCACATCCTGCTTCTTCAATTTCAGCATATTGGCGTCCATCTGAGACAGCGTCAGCAGATTCCGGATCAGCCATGTGATCCGGTTCACCTGTGAATCAATCTTATCAATAAATTCCGCCCTCTTCTCCTCGTCCAGGTTCGGATTTTTCAGCAGATCCGTCATGATTGTAATGGATGTCAGGGGCGTCTTGATCTGATGGGAGATATCCGAAAGCATCTGCGCAAGGTACTCCTTTTCCTTAAGCGCCCCCGCGGATTTCTCCTGATTCTGGACAACCAGCTTATAGAGCTCGCTCTGCAGCACGCCGAGCTGCCCTTCGCTGTATTTCGTCATCTCTGGAAGCTCCGGGTTGTCCTGCAGCTTCATCAGATACAGGATCAGTTCCTCCAGCTTTTTTTCTCTCCTGTACCGTGCCCTGATGGAAAAGAAGCACAAGGCCGCACAGCACAGCAAGCCCAAAAAGGCAGTATGAGAACCGCCTGACAAAATAACCATATACGCTGAAAATCCCAGAACGATCCACTGCATTACTATCTCCATAACCCGTCTCCTGTGTCTGCAGTCAAATCGATAAAACTGCATCCCGTTTTTGACCCTCGCGGCAGTCACCAAATATCCATACAGGCATGGCTACCTGTCTCGCTGCTTCGCAGGAATTAAAATCCGCTGTTTTCCGGCTCACTCCATCCGATACCCGATTCCACGCACGGTCCGGATGATCTGCCCATCCGCCGTATCACCCAGCTTCTTCCGCAGCCGTTTCATATACACGCTCAATGTATTATCATTTACAAAATCCCCTGCCTCATCCCAGATGCCTTCCAGAATCTGGCTTCGGGAAAGGGTCTGGCCCCGGTGGTTGAGAAAGATCAGAAGAAGCTTGTATTCCATGGCCGTGAGAATGATCTCTTCCTTGTCCGAGTAGACCCTGCCTGTCTGCAGATTGACCTGGTTTTTGCCTACCTGGACGATCTGTTCCAGACCTCCGCCCTGTGCGGAGATCCTTCTTAAAATCGCCTTCATCCTGGCCAGCAGTTCCCGGATTCGGAAGGGCTTACAGATATAGTCGTCCGCCCCCTGCTCCAGGGCCATCACCGTGTGCACCTCATCCTCGCAGGCCGTCAGAAAGAGGATCGGAGCGCTGCTGTTTCTCCGGATCTCCCGGCAGACCTGGTATCCGTCCCCGTCCGGCAGCATGATATCCAGCAGATAAAATCCAATGTCCCGGCAGTTTTGAATCTGCTCCAGGGCCTCCGATACCCCCGCCGCGGAAAGTACCTCATAGTTTTCCTGCAGCAGCGCAAACTTCAATCCTTCCCTAATGATCTCATCATCTTCCACAATCAGAACCTTCATTCCTTCTCCTCCTCACACCCCCTCCCTGCGCATATTCTCGTACAGTTCCTCCTGCCGTTCCCTGCCAAAGCCATACAATGTAAGTCCTGTCAGAACCGCTCCTACGACTAGGGCAGCTCCCGCAATCCAGAGCCAGGGGGTGGGAAGCTCCAGATTCCCGAAGATTATCACCAGTCCAAACCGGACGCAGGCAATCAGCATTCCGGAAAATACTCCTGCCAGCAGCAGCGCCCACAGGAAAATCCCCGTACATTCATACAGCAGCATTTTTTTCATCTGCCCTGACGCCATACCCACTGATCTCAGCACTGCAATCTCCTGCCGGCTCTCCAGCCGCCAGCCCCGGATCGAATTAAACAGATTCAGCAGGCAGATCACCGATGTCAGCACAATGAAGCTGAACAGCATCACATCCACGATACCGGAAATCGCATTTGCCATGGTGGACTGATACTCGGTCTCCAGGATGCCGAACCTGGCGTCGTCCTGTTCACTGGCCCGCTGCAGACGGTCGATTATGTCCGTAGGCTTTCCGTTCATCCGGATGAGCAGCATCTCATCCATCATACTGCTGTCCGCTCCTTCTACTCTGAGAATATCTGCCATCCTGCTGCCGGCCGCCTCATTTACAATCAGCCACATATAATTGTTATTCTTAAACTCCACATAATCCTGCAGTTGGTTTGTTTCTGCAAAGCCCGCAATCTCAACAGACATCTCCACCTCTTTCTCCTCGTCCGGAGAATACAGACTGACAGGCACCGTATCCCCTTTCTTCATGTCCGTCATCCTGGAAATACGGAACATACGGTACTTCTCCGGAGACATCCCATCAATCATAAAGCTGGATGTAGACACGGCTCCCGTGCTCAGCACAATAGCGGATGTCTGCTCCGGATCCAGCAGCCTGTCAGCATCTGCCCCGATTTTTCCGGCCATATCCCGCATGGTATCCATATCTACGGAAAGGATATTCACCGGCATGCTGGTGCCTCCTCTAAAACCATGCTCCTCCCGGAACTCTTCCTCCGAAAGTTCTCTGTGATAGTACAGGTTAAAAACACCGTGAAGCGCGTCCCAGTATTCCGCTCCATAGGCTTCAACAGGTACCTGGCCCGCGAACATGCCGTCTCTCCATTTTGCGGTATATTCTACGCCCGCATCCTTCTCGATTTCCTCTTTCAGCGCTTCAAATTTGGATCCACCGGCATAAAGGACATAGTCATACCGCTCCTTATTGATAGACATTTCCTCCTCTCCCATTTTCATGCGGATGATCCTGTGGACGGCATCAGATCCGAATATGGTCACAGTCAGAACCACCATAAAAACCGCCGCCGCAGATCCTACGGAACGAACTTTTTTGTTCCGGCGGAGCAGCATATTTTTTGCCAGCATCCCCTCTGCGCCGAACATATGGATAAATGAAGCCTGCATCTGATACTGCCTGCTCTTTTTCCAAATATTTCCACGGATGCATTCCACCGGGCCGATCTTTCCGATCTTTCTTGCAGGAAGCCATGCCGAAATCAGTACGGTTACCGTGCTGGCCAGGATCACGGCCGCCAGATTTTCCCAGGAGATCCGGATCACGGCCGGATCAATCGTCACCAGGCTGCTGATTCTCAGGAAGGAACCTATGAACGGGCGGAATGCCGCCATTGCCAGCCGGATCACGCCGATCCCCAGCAGGACGCCGGTGGGCAGGGCGAATACCAGCAGAAAAAACGCTTCATAAAAGATGCTGCTTCTCTTCTGCCTTCCGGTGGCCCCGATGGAGCAAAGCATCCCCAGGTATCTGCTCCGTTCCTGAAAGGACATAATAAATACATTATATATCAAAATCACCGAAGCCGCCATAATCAAAACCACAAAAAATACCGTCATAAATTTTACAACCAGATTTAATGTTGTATCCGAGGTACTTGCGGTAAATGCCAGCACATAATCATTGACGTCAATCTCATAACCGCCGGCCCCGGTAGCTCTCAGCAGCTCGAGTATATCCTGATCCGGATTGTTCTCTACATCCAGAATCAGGGACAAGTTGAAGGTTTCCAGCGCTGCGGCCTGGCTGTCCTCCAGCAGTGTGATGGCCGTATAGCCCGCCGCCCCCATCTGCTCATACGCAGGCGGCTCCATGATTCCTACTACCTGGTAAGTTCCCTTTTGTCCCGTATATGTCCGGTTTTCCCGGAAGTCCTCGTTTTCTCCCCAATAAGGGAACTCTTCCGGCACGTCCTTAGTCTCCCCATATTTTATTGTAATGTTCTGAAATGGGAATACGTTTTCTTCTATTTCAGAATTAATCCCGGTGATCGAGCGTTTAAAAAGCTCCGCTTCTACCAGATCCCCTACGGCAATGTCTGAGCCGTCCTCCGTCGCGCTTTTGCTTACAATGATCTCCCGGGAGTTCTCCGGCAGACGCCCTTCGCTGAGCTTAATGTTCATCCAGTCAAAGCAGGGCACGGAATACGCCTTCAGATTGAGATATGGCCGCTCCGGATTGGCCGACGCCCCGAACAAGGTACTGCCGAGGGCGGCAGACAGGGCAGTTTCCTTCACATTCGGCATTTCCCGCACTTCTTCGTACTCCTCAGATGTAACGCCGTACATGCTCACATGCCACTTTCCGTCCTTTAAAGACGCCACATCCTGCAGGTAGTAAATGCCCGTGTCCCTTCCCACAAACACGCAGGTCATCAGCAGCACCATAAATACGATTCCCGCAAATGTAGTGAACGTCCGCCCTTTATTCTGTTTCATATACTGTCTGGTCACATAAAAGACAATGTTCTTTTTCACCGCCTGTCACCTCCCGACATCCGTATCCGTTCATCCCGGGTGATACGGCCGTCCTCAATGCTGATCATCCGGTCTGCCTGCAGCGCAATGCTTTCATCATGGGTGATCAAAAGTAGGGTTTGCTTCTGGTTTTGGTTGGATTCTTTCAAAAGCCGGATGATCTCCGCCCCGTTTTTCCGATCCAGATTTCCGGTAGGCTCGTCCGCCAGCACGATGGCCGGCCGGTTATACAGCGCCCTTCCGATTGAGACCCGCTGCTGCTGTCCCCCGGAAAGCTGCCCCGGCAGGTTTCTCCTCCGGTCTGAGAGCCCCATGCCCTCCACGATCAAGTCCAGCCGTTCCTGATCCAGCTTCCTTCCGTCCAGGAGGTGGGGCAGCACAATATTCTCATCCACATTCAGAACCGGCAGCAGATTATAGAACTGGTAGATCAGCCCCACCTGCCTCCTCCGAAAAATCGCCAGCTTATCCTCGCTCAGTCCGTGAATGTCTGTTTTCCCGATAAATACTGTTCCCTCCGTAGGCTTATCCACCCCACCCAGGATATGCAGCAATGTGGACTTTCCGCTCCCGGAAGGCCCCACGATTGACACAAATTCCCCTGCTTCCACAGAGAAAGAAATCTGATCCAGCGCCTTCACACAGGTGTCGCCGGAACCATAGATTTTTGAAATATTTTCACATCTGAGTATTTCCATTTAAAATGTCTCCTTTCAGGTATCATTTGCACGGCAGAGTCCCTCCTGCCGGGTCTGATCTGTTTTTTCTGTTCCTTATGATATGTTTATTATACCTTCAGCATATGACACCACGGTGAATTTTTCGGTGACAAAATTGTCATTTAACTCAAAATCGCAATAAGTCAAAGATCCATGCAAGCCTGGCTGCCTGGCTCGTTGCTTCGCGGGAATCAAATGCCCTCTGCCCAGCCGTTTACTGACTGGACAGAGGGCGCTTCGCTATCTGTAAAACCGTTTATTCTCCTGTTTTCGGACTCTTCCGCTTGCTGAAATCATTCTCTTTTTTCTCATCACTGCCGGAAGTGTCGCTGCCTTTTTTCTCATCCCCTCCGTTAGAGACCGTATCTTTTTTCTCATCACGGTCGGGAGCGAGAGTACCTTCCCCTTTGTTTCCGGAATCTGTTTCATCGTCCTGATCCAATGGCGCTTTTTCAAAAACCACCACATACTCGGATGCATGCGAGAAAGACAAACTGATATTGCCGTCCTCCCCGATCTCTCCGGCATCCATGTAGATCATCTTTCCGGAACTGTCATAATAATATAATTTTCCGGTGCTGCCGCTGTGCTCGGCGCCAAGATTCACGGTAAGGTCTGCCCTGAATCCAAATTCTCCATTGTGGGTCAGGGTAATCTGGGTAGCCGGATTTCCTCCCGCAAGGGAATCCACAATGGCCGGAGGAATACCGTCTGTATCAACAATGACTTCCAGATCAATATCTTTCAGGTCGGCTGCAGCCACTTCGTCTCCGCTGATCGACCAGCTATAAGCCCCCATGTCAAGGACAATGTTGACTTCCTTCCCTTTAATGGCTTCCAGAATTTCTTTCGGCACTACAGTCGTTTTTCCCATCTCCACATGTACCGTTTCCCCGCTTCCGTTCTGTTCAATATCGGACACGATTTTTTGGATTTCTTCCTCCGAAAGCTTTTCGCCTGAAGGCTCCTCTGGGGCCCCGTCTTTATGTTTCGCGTCTGCCACGATAAATTCCTTGTCTCCGGTAATCTTCACAGTTTGTCCCTGTTCGAAGCCTTCCCAAAGGATATCCATATACGTTTCGTTTTCGACAGGCAGCGAAAAGTCAGAGTCTTTTTCCACAACCACATATTCAAAGACATCTTTCGGATATTTCAAAATCACGACACAGTTCGCGTACTTCGCCTGTATATTCATTTTCTTATATCTTGCAATGTCTGTACCGGCCGCGATACTGACCCAATCCGACAATACAAGATCTTTGAGATGGTTCAAATCGTTCAAGGCCTTTTTCACTTCTGTTAAGGCGGCATTGTATGTAAGGTTTTCTCCATCCAGAGCTATAAGCCTGCTGCCGGAGACGAGTTTTCCGTCTTCTCCCCGGTAGGTATAAGATACCTCTGCCGTTGTCTTTCCTTTGTATACGGCTGTCACGTCTAAGTTTGTCATCTCATGGAAAATCAGTTCGCTGCCGTCAATTCCCGGAAGCGCCCATTTTTCGAACTCGATTCCTTCCGGTACGACCGGTACTTCCAAATTGGCCAGGGCATCACGAATGGTCGTACCTTTTTCGTATGTTTTGGAAACGATCTTAGATCCTTCGTTTCCATTTTCGTCAAGATACTTGATATCCCATGCTACCAGACAGTTCTCATATCTGGCTTTTATGCCGACATATCCCATATCTTCTACCTGCGTGTTTTCATCCCCGCCGTCCAGTTCATATCCGGAAAGAAGATCCTGGTCCGCATCTTCCGGGGGTACAAAGGAGGCCAGCATTTCCCCGTAAGTCGCATCTTGATCGACAAACTGCGGTACGATTGCCATCGTCATACCCTTGTCCTTGCTTACATAAGTGAATACCGCATTCACACAGATTTTGTCATAAACTGCACGGAAATCATAAGAAGGATTGGACGTATTTCCAAAAAACAGCTCTGTGTCTTCGCCAATCTCCATACCGGTGTTTTCCTCCCGGTATTTCACATTTATCCCTTCTGCCGGCAGCGGCGGACATAGTTTCAGCCCTTTGATGGAATCCCTTCTCCCCACTTTGATTGTCTTATTCTCCACAATCGGGCCGTAGCTGTAAGCGCCGGTCTCCCCACGTACGTATCCCTGAATGGAAAAAGTGGCATCCTTTACGTCTTCTCTGTAGGTTTCGTCAGTTTCTACTCTGTAATACCAGGGACAGGTCTCGCGCCAGTCTGGTTTGAACTTATCCAGAGTAGTCTCTTGAAATTTCACATCATTTACAGTCAGGGAGGTAAGCATCCATTCGCATGGATACGTATTGTTTGTAATAGAGATTGTACCGATATATTCCCTGGTATCCGCATTGTAATTCAGACGCAGAAATTGGTAACCGGAGACGTTGGATACCTGTGGGTAGAAATAAGCATCTGCCGTATCGTAAGGATGTTCCTCATCTACTTTCACAGTTAAGGTAACTGTATCGCCCGGATGGAGCATTTGTCCATTTTTATTAATGGTAATGCTTTCAATCACAGGCGGTTTTGTATCATCCAGATATCCTTCGGGGCTCACATGGAAATACCATGGTCTGGTTGTATTCCAGTCCGGCTGGAAATCTGACAAGGATGTGGTATTTCCGTTTTTGTCGGATAAGTCCAGGTAGGTGAGCTCCCATTTCGCCGGATAAGTAAACCTTGTAATGTCGATCGTCCCTGTATATTCCATCGTTTCACGGTCTAAAACCAGGTTGAGATATATAGTGGAATGTATTGCATCCTTCGAGCCGATTCTTACGCTCATTGAATGATTTGGATTTTTTTCCTCTACCTTTACCTTGACGGAAACTTTTTCCCCAGCTTTTACCGTCTGTCCGTTTTTGTCAATCGTAATACTTTTAATTACAGGTTTGTCAGCATCATAGCCATTATTTACAATTGTAAATTTTAAGTCTTTATCCGGTTCATCCGTACCCGGATAAAAATAATGATACTTTTGATCTGCATATATACAAATCGAATACATTGTCCATTCTGACGGGTAAGTATTGTCTTTGACTTTATAAGTACCTGTCAGCCTCTTGGTTTCTGCATTATAGCTCATAGATACGGCATCTGAATGTAATGGTTTGCTGTCCACAGTCGTTAAATGCAGAGATGCGTTTTCTATTTCGATATCTTTGCATTCTACATGCGCAGAGCATGTTACCGTGTCACCCACTTTCAGCTTTCCATCCGAATCAGAAGAATTTATCTCTATTTGATAGTCTGAAACAGTGAATGCTCCGATATCTTTGAACGTAAAAGTATAACGATATTTCCCATCTTCCATAACAGGCCAATCAACATAATTGTTTGTCTCATCTTCCAGCCGAATCTTGGAAACATAGTAATCGTCCTCATAGTGACTTAACATGCTGCAGTCAAAGATTCCTGTATAGAGATTTTCCCCGGATTGATGGAATATAACACTATATACAGTACTATTATTACTCCTTCTCATGAGCTGAACTGTGATATTGCTGATATCGCGGTCTGCGTCATAGGCTGACATTTTAAAATGAAGTGAGTCTTTTTTCGTCAGTGTCTCCCCGTTTTCCTCAAATTCAAAGCTTTCGATAACCGGCATGTTAATATCATATGAAAACGGCATAATCAAGGGTTTATCCGTTTCTTTCGTCGCTGGCCTGGTCGAAGGCTCGTCTGTTTCCTTCGTCGGCGGCTCGATTGCGGAATCATCTGTCTCCGTCATCGGCGGCTCGGTCGCGGAATCGTCCGTTTCCGGCGGCGGTATCATCGTAGAATCATCGGTTTCTTTTGCAGGCGGTTCAACTGTTGGCTCATTGGTTTCTTCCGCCGGCGGTATATCTTTCGGAACCGTAGTTTCCGTTGTATTCTCCTGTGTCGCGTTTTCTTCTGTCTGCGCTTCTTGCTCCACTACATGGTCAATTTTCTCTACTGCCATACCCTGCATTGGAAATACCGCCGTTGCGATTATGGACGCTGACAGCAAAATTCCTAATAATTTTCTTCCGGATCTTTTCATCCATGAGACCTCCTTTGTAAAGTATGTTATATAAAATTGAGCAGGAATCATTCCTCCTGCCTGCAGCGACAGATCCTCATTCATTCCCCCTTTCTGTTTAATAAGAATATTGATCGCATTGGAACGTGAAAATCCGTCATAGCGGAAAGGGTTCTTCCACCTGGCTCGCAGGCCCCATTTCCAGGACAGACATTGCCGGTTCCAATACCGGTGTGTGCAGGATAAAAAGGAACAGAAAACGTACCTTTATTTTCCTGCACACAAAAAAAGGCAATAAATCCCTTTTCAGGAATTTATCACCTGTACTCATAAATCTATCGCCACAGAGAGATTTTACCACATCTATTGAATTTCTACAATACAATTATGTCTATTTTGTTAATTTTTTGTAACTGTTTTATTACTGTTTACACGGTATCGTGCACTTGCCGTACAGCATCCGGTCAATACAGAAAACCTGCCGCTGGCATCTTTTCTGCATATGATGGTATTCATCGACGGGGCTGGCATCCAGCCCCCCGACTCTCCGTTCCGATCCGTCCAAAACAAGCGTCGCGGACGCTTAAGACCGCTGCCAGACGGCTTTTCGATGGGCTGGATGCATGACAGCTCGCAACCGGTCATCCTTTCAATGGGCTGGATGCATGACAATCCGCGGACGCTTAGTCTATGATTTCCAATGACTATTTACTGCTGTCTGCAGCCGCCCTATTCGCCGTCCTCCTCCATCTCCGGACGAACCCGCCATTCCCGGATCACCCCGCAGGCAATCTTTATACCGCTGTCTCCGGACGGCTGGGAATGGAAATCATCCGGCTGCAGATGGATGACCACAGTTTTCCCGATCACTTCCTCCGGATGTATGCGTCCTGTATACACAGCCATCCACGCCGCCCCTCGGGTGGATAACAGGGGAGGCAGGTCTCCGGCATGCTCGGGATGGGCCTTCCCTTCCGGATTATAGTGACCCCCTGTATTTTTCAGAAGATCAGCGTCATCGCCTGTGCAGGCGCCGCCCTCGTGAATGTGAAATCCGAAAAAATGCCCTGCCGTTTCGTTGTCCTCATCTGGCAGTCCGTATATCTCCGCCATCAAAACCGTACCGCCGAATACATCATAAAAGGTAATTCTCCCGTGAATCTCCGGATATTCCTCCGTTCCTCTGATATCTGCATACGCCTCCGGCGCCCCGTTCAATTTTTCAATCATATCTTTCACCCTCCTGGTTCCTGCTGTATCCTGCTTGAAAACGCCGAATACATTCTCCCTGTCTATAACTTATGCAGAGGGTAAAATTATGTGCATGAAATCCTGCAATTAAATTTCATATCCGTAATCCCATTGAAACGGAA
Organism: Lachnospiraceae bacterium; assembly: GCA_009911175.1. Next base: position 10,740 of record QXWX01000027.1, read on the forward strand.
TCTGCATGTCCTCCGGCAAAGGCGCCCTGAACTCCATCCACTCCTTCGTAATCGGATGCACGAACCGCAGCCGGCAGGAATGCAATGCCTGCCGGCTGATATACTCCATGTCCGGATTATACAGATAATCACCGACCAGCGGAAACCCGAGATATTTCAGATGAATCCGAATCTGATGGGTACGTCCTGTTTCAAGACGGAGTGAGACCAGGCTGTGCCCGTTCTTCTCTTCCACCACCCGGTAATGCGTCAATGCGCGCTCCCCATGTTCAAAATCCACCTTCCGCTCAATGATTGACCCCTCCATTCGGGACAAAGGAGCGTCAATCGTGCCGGAAGGCGGAAACACATTTCCCCGGACGATGGCCAGGTATTCCCTTTCAATCTCATGCCGGTATCCCATCCCGGACAGAATGTTTGCGCTGAGCATGTGCTTCGCGACCACAGTCAGCCCCGAAGTGTCCCGGTCCAGACGGTTTGCACAGCGGAAGATAAACGCTTCCTTCTGCTGTTGGTAATACCACACCAGCCCATTGGCAAGGGAATAATGGTAATTTTTCATGGATGGGTGCATCGGCAGTCCGGCAGGCTTGTCAACCACCAGGATATCCTCATCTTCATAGATGATGCGAAAGGGAATGTTGACCGCCGGAATCTTTTCGGAGCTGTCGGTTTCCCGGATTCGCACCGCCAGCTCATCTCCCGTGGACAATGTTTTCTTCAGAATGCAGTTCAGCCCGTTGACCTGGATGCTGTCCGGCATCTTTTTCAGTTCCGTCAGGTTCTGCCTGGAATACCCCAGACGGCGCAGAAACTGCTCGATCCGAAGGCCATGGTCTGCTTCGCTGATGGAATAAAGGAATGTGCGGTTCACTGTCCTGCCGCTCCGTTCTTCCAAAACGGCATCCATTTTTCCGTCATCTGCTCAGTCTCATTGATCTGATCCAGTTTCCGTTTTGCCGCTTCAGAGCCAAGTTCTATTTCCGCTTCGCAGACTCTTTTTTCACCCTCACGCCTCACACGTGCCTGATCCGCTGTCTGCGTTTTCTCCAGATCCGCAGATAACTTCGTCAATTTGGCGATTGTCCCGCCATCAAAAGCCGGCGTGCCCGTCTCCTCAGTCTTCTGCGGCTTTTGGCCCGAACTGCCCTGTTCCTTGGCGCTCTCGTTCTGCTTTGCCATCTCCGAAGCAATCTGTTCATCAATCTCCTCCAGCTGCTTCTCGTACTCTTCCAACTGTTCCTGAAGCCCGGCCATACTGCTCCCATCCTCATCGTCCAGCATCCTGGTGAGCAGTGATTCTTTGCTGCTGCGAAGCATTTCCTTCTGGTTCATCAGATTTGCCAAAAGGCTGGATGCCTTCCCCTGGGGCGAAATCAATGCCGTATCCGTCCGCATCGCCGGCAATGCCTGCTGCCCATGATCCATACGGTTTCGGTTCACACTCTGATTGATTGCCGCCGCCGGGAAAAAACTGGTTGCCTGACCTGCATAGATTCTCATAGCCACTTCCTCCTTTTCGCTGTTCCGTGAAAAAAACTTCCTCTCCTTAAACTTATCGTTCGTCCGGCCTGAACCGATTACTTCAATGAAGCGAACGGGCGCTTTTTTGCTGCCGGCGGTATTTTACAGCCAATTTTTTGATCCAGCCGCCACTGGGGAGCCGCCCCGTCATCTCCCCAGTATTCGTCCAGCGAAAGAATTTTACCGTTTTCTGTCTTCATAAATGATACCGCATGAAAGGACAGGCTCCTGTCGCAGGTATATACATGTACGACCGCCACAGATACATCCCCCATGGTTTCTACACGTTCAATCTCCCCGTCCCATTCTCCCGGATACTCACAGTTTGCCCTTATGTATTCCTCCACCGTAAACTGTTCATCCGTACAATGCCAGTTAATGTATGCATCCCTGCAGAAATACGCTCTCATCCGATCTGCGTCTTGCTTTAGTACCGCGTCCCAGAAGCCTTGTATGTCCATGGGCCCTACCTCCTAAAAGTCATAAAAAGCTGCTGGTAAAAGCAGCTTTCATCAATCATCATGTTTCAGAAAAGCAGGAAAGTCCCCTGCCGTTTTTCTTTAATCTCCTGACCTCAGAAACTTGAGTAATTGCTCAAGATTCTCAGCAATATTCTCATCTTCCAACTGGTCAACCCGGTCTCTCGCCTGCTCCAATCTGGCCTCTTTTTCTATTGCCATTAATTTGGCAAGTATCACGTCGCTTCTATCCTGCGGCTTTCCGCTTTGATCCGCCGGTTTTCCTGCCTGCGCCTTTCCGGCCTTAGATACAGCCTTTCCTGACTGTGTTTTCCTGCTTTTTGCGGCAGTCTTGCTTGTCTGTGCCTTTCCGATTTTGGCCGCCGGCTTCCCTGCCTGCGCCTTTGCACCCTGTTTTACGGTCTTTGTGTCTTTTTTCTTAAACAAAGGAATCCCTCCGCTCCAAATTTTTACTCATATCGTGAGCATTGCATCTTAAAAAACAAACAATCTACTTCTTTGCATTTTCCTCCAATTCCAACATATATTTATCAAAATCAGACATGAACAATCGGTCCTGAACAACACGATACTTCTCAAACTCAGTCTCTGCTTTTGCCTTGGCAATCTCTGCAGTGATTTTTCCAGCATCCTGCAAGACTTCTCTGTCGTCTGCCATCAGGAATAAATCCAGTCGCTTTGACCAGTCTTCCATTGTCATCGGAATATGACGCTCTGCGCGATCCTCTGCCAAATCCAGATAGGCAGATACGATACGCTCTAATGAACGCATTTCTTGTTCTGAAAGATAATTCTTCGCAATGCTGACATCGCTTTTTACTATTTTGCCTTCCGGCGCTGCCGCCCATGTAGTAAGTGCCATATGTGGCTTTTCTGCATCAGCGCGCTCATAAATCAGCTCTGCTGCTGTATGTCCATGCACTGCATAGTGCATCTTATTCTGTACTTTTGCAAAGAACTGTTTTGTTGTTTTTGCAGTGCGGTCATAATCAAGTGCAGTGGCATAGATGTCTGTTATCTTCTGATAAAATCTACGCTCGGACAAACGGATCTCGCGAATCTGTTCAAGCAAATGGTCGAAGTATTCTGACATAAGCACTGAACCACCATTTTTTAAACGCTCAACGTCCATGGCCCAGCCTTTAATTGTGTAATCTGTCACGATACCGTTAGCCCATTTACGAAACTGTACAGCTCGTTCATTATTCACTTTGAAGCCGACTGAGATAATCATTTGAAGATTATAATGTTTCGTATCACGAGTCACCTGACGGGAACCTTCGGTTTGAACAATCCGGAATTTCCGGATTGTTGAATTTTCTTCAAGTTCAGAATCTGAGTAAATCTTTTTGATATGCTCGCTGACTGTCCGAACATCAATATCATACAGCGTAGCCATCATCTTCTGTGTCAGCCATATATTCTCGTCCTCATAGCGCATCTCAATGCTGTCCTGCTGGTCGCCGACAGTCGCAACATAGGTCAAGTATTCTGCTGTGCTGGACCGAATGGTTATTTCATCTTTTTTCTTTTTCAAATAGGAAACCTCACTTGCAATTAAAATGGTCTGCTGCAATTCCATCTAACTGTCCTGCAATATCTTTGAATGGCAAATTCAAATCCAGTGTTTTAACAGCTATCTGATTGCTGTGGTTTACTCACCCAATGTACATCGCATCCCCAAACGAAAAGAACCTGTACCGTTCCTCCACAGCCTCCTCATAAGCCTTCATCACCTGCTCCCGCCCCGCCAGCGCGGAAACCAGCATGATCAGCGTGGATTCCGGCAGATGGAAGTTGGTGATCAGGCCGTCCAGTACTTTAAAGCGATACCCCGGATAGATAAAGATCTCCGTCCAGCCGCTTCCTGCCTGAATGCGGCCGTTCTCATCCGCAGCGGATTCCACCGTCCGGCAGCTCGTCGTCCCAACGCAGATGACCCGCCCGGTTCCGGACTTTGCACGGTTGATCTTCTCCGCCGCTTCCTCCTGGATCTGATAAAATTCGGAATGCATATGATGATCCGTGATCTCCTCCGCCTTCACCGGCCGGAAGGTTCCAAGCCCAACGTGAAGTGTGACCCTTGCGATATCCACCCCTTTTTTCTCAATCTCCTGCAGCAGCTCCGGCGTAAAATGAAGCCCTGCCGTGGGCGCGGCAGCGGAGCCCTCATGAACGGCATAAACCGTATTGTACCGCTCCCGCTCCTGGAGCTGGTGGGTGATATAAGGGGGCAGGGGCATCTGTCCCAGACGGTCTAAGATTTCCTCAAAAATCCCCTCATAGGAAAACTGCACCAGACGGTTGCCCTCTTCCACAACCTCCAGCACCTCCCCCACAAGCAGCCCGTCCCCGAAGCTGATCTTCGCTCCGGGCCTGGCCTTTTTCCCCGGCTTGACAAGGGTCTCCCATATGTTATTTTCTTTTCGCTTCAGCAGTAAAACCTCAACCTTCGCTTCCGTTCCCACCTTGGAGCCGATCAGCCTTGCCGGAATCACCTTGGTATCATTGATTACCAGGCAGTCGCCCTCCTGCAGATAGTCCAAAATCTCCCTGAACACATGATGGGAAACAGCCCCGGACTGCTTGTCAAGCACAAGCAGCCTGGAGCTGGAACGATCCGCCAGAGGGTCCTGAGCGATCAGTTCCTCCGGCAGTTCATAATAAAAATCCTGTTTTTTCATAATTCGTCAGAATCCCCTTTTTCTTCTTCCGCCTGCCTTCCGGCCCCTCCGGCGCCAAATGCCTCTTGCTGCCTTTCGTTTGGCAGAATATGCGGCACAGCCTCTGCGGGATGAGCATTCTGTTCGGCAGGCTCTACCATATGGTACGGTCCGCTTTGAGGTTCCGCCGGATATACAGGCGGCGTCTCCACCGGGCGCGCCTGTGCATAGGGATACACAGGATATATCTTCACTCTCTTTCCGTATACCACCCGGGTATCGCAGAGCATATCATGGAAGCCCCGTTTTTCCCTGTCCACTCCGATGATCAGATACCCGATACAGACAAAAATACTGCTTAAGAATCTTCCCACCGTCTCCCGGTACACCACCGTCAGCAGATCCAGCTCCCCGTTTTCCTCTACGGAGATCACCCGCAGGTTCATGACGCGCTTGCCCGGCGTCGTCCCCGTATACCTGGTACAAAGGATAAAATACAGCACCTGTCCCAGATACAGCACGATGTCCTTCAGCGTATAGTGGAACAGGATATTTCCTCCCAGCGCAGTTCCATACAGTGCCGAGAGCACCCCTGACATGACCAGCCTGACCACCAGCAGCAGCAAAAAAGCAATCCCGCTGTCGATCAAATACGCCGCAAAGCGCACCCAGAAGCCTGCATATGTCACGCCTGCATCCGCTCTGCAGCTATCGTAATTGTTCTGCATAATACATCGGCACCCCGCTTTCCATAGATGATGCGGTTTCCTTTAGTATCTGGGCTTCCGACTTCGGAACGAGCTCCCGGAGTTCCGAGAAAAACGATGCGAAAATATTTTCCTCGCTGACCGGCTGATAATAATCCCATACGCCCAGTTCATCACTCATCTCGTTCTGCATATACTCATAGGAGCCGATCTCGTCAATGAGCCCGTTTTCCAGGGCCTGCGCCGCCGTATAGGTCCTCCCGTCGGCCAGAGCGCGCACTTTCTCGTCCGGCATATTCCGGCCGTCTGCGACGATTCCCACAAATTTTCCGTAGTATTCATCAACCTGGCCCTGGAATACCTCGATCTGTTCATCTGTCAGCTTCGAACTGTCCTTAAAATCTCCGCTGGCAATGCTGACATAGCGGATGCCCAGCTTTTCATACAGGCCCGTCATGTCCAGTCCTGACATGATGACTCCGATGGAGCCCGTTGTGGTATTCGTATTCGCGTAGATCTGATCCGATGCCATGGAGATCATGTAGCCGCCGGAAGCCGCGTAATGGGACATATAGGTCCATACCGGATTGCCGGACATTTCCTTATACTCCCTCAGCTTATCGTACAGCTCCTCCGATTCATATACCGTACCGCCCGGCGAATCCACGTACAGAAGAATCCCCTTATTGTTCGGGTCATACATCAGATTGTCAATATAATTCATGGTATCGGTATGCTGATACCCTTCCGCAATCTCAAAGATACTGGTCGCCGTCTGCTCCTGGATTGTACCTACCACTTCCACCACCGCAATATAGTCGTAATTGGGGGTATCATATCCATAGTCCGAAGTCAGCATTTCAACCATACTCGCCTGCAGCAGATTCTGGGACACCGTATTGGTCAATACGCTGGTCACTCCCACCACAATAAACAATACCGCCGCGACGATCAGGCCGCCTATCTGTTTTTTCTTCATCTCTGCCTCCTTGTTGTTATGGATGAGCCCGGCAAAGCCTGCTCATCCATCCGCAAAAACCGCACAGGCGCACCCTGCCTCTTTATTTCCTCAGCTCGATCCCCATGCCTTCCAGCGCTTTGAGGATTCGATCCATGGCCTCTGTCACCTCCGCGTCTGAGAGCGTCTTGTCCTTTGCGCGGAATACGATCGAATATGCCACGGACTTGAAGCCTTCCTTGATCTGCGCGCCTTCGTACAAATCGAACAGGGCATAGCTTTCCAGATACTTTCCTCCCTTAGCGGAGATTACCTCTTCGATCTGCCCTGCCAGGATATGCTTCGGCACCACCATGCTGATATCCCGGGTCACTGCCGGATATTTTGCGATTCCATAATATTTCCTGTCAAATGTAGCATACTCCATAATTTCCGGCATGTCAATGACCGCCACATAGGCGCGCTCGCCGATTCCGTAGATATCCGCCACCTCCGGATGGAGCTCGCCGAGATATCCCACAACCTTTCCATCATACAGGATGTTTGCCTGGCGCCCCGGGTGAAGGTATGGTTTTCCTGCATTGGGATCGTAGGTCTCCCTGTCCTTCATGCCGATCTTCTCGAAAAATTCCTCGACCACGCCCTTCATGCTGAAGAAATCCCCTTTTCCATACATTCCCAGCGTAAACTGCATCCGTTCCTCAGGCAGGTCGGTCAGCGGAAGGCTCTTCGGAAGGTAAATATTTCCAAGCTCATAGAGGCGCGCGTCCTTATTTCTTCTATTATAATTGGTCGCCAGGGAGGTCAGCATCCCGTTCAGGGAAGTGGTGCGCATGATGCTGTAATCCTCTCCCAATGGGTTCATGATCTCCACCGTCCGGCGCAGCGGCGAATCCTTCGGCAAAAGCAATTTGTCAAATACCTTGGGGCTCTCGAAGGAATAGCACATCCCCTGGCTGAATCCGCAGAACTCAGCGATATCCCTCGCCGCCTGCTCGATCCGCAGCTTGAAGGACAGCTTTCCGGTAGTCGCTTCTCCGTTTGGCAGCGTGGTCGGAATATTATCATATCCGTAAAATCTCGCCACTTCCTCCGCAATATCCGCAAGCCGGAACAGATCCTGACGGAAGGTCGGCGCAATCACTTCCTTCGTCTCCGGGTCATATCCCAGGTCAATTTTTTTGAAATATCCCAGCATCTCTTCCTCGGAAATATCGGTTCCCAGCATGGCATTGATCTTGTCCGGGTCAAAAGGAACACGAACCGGATGCTTCTCTTTTCCATACACATCCACGATTCCGCCCACCACTTCTCCGGCGCCTAACTCTTCCACAAGCTGACATGCCCGGTCAATGGCCGCCTTCGCGTTATTCGGATCCAGACCCTTTTCAAACTTGCCTGACGCGTCTGTCCGAAGCCCCACGCGCTTGCTGGACTTTCGGATATTGACGCCATCGAAGCATGCTGCCTCGAAAAGCATGGTCTTTACGTCGTCCGTAATCATGGAATTTTCACCGCCCATGATCCCGGCGATGCCGATGGCTTTCTCGCCGTCACAGATCATCAGCACGTCCTTATCCACCTTCCGCTCCTGCCCGTCCAGCGTGGTAAATGTCTCCCCGTCCTGTGCGGTCTTGACCACGATCTGATGCCCGGCAATGGTCTCCAGGTCATAGGCATGCATGGGCTGTCCGTATTCCTCCATCACATAGTTGGTGATGTCCACCAGGTTATTGATGGGGCGGATTCCCACGGAAGCCAGCCGTCTCTGCATCCACTTCGGGGACGGCCCGATCTTGATATTCTTGACGACCCTTGCACAGTAACGCAGGCACAGGTCCGTATTTTCCACAGAAACCTTCACATAGTCGTTGACGTCCTCGTCATTTCCTGTCTCTGTCACCACCGGAGGCACAAATGTTTTGTCAAATGTAGCCGCAGCTTCTCTTGCGATCCCGACCACACTGAAGCAGTCCACCCGGTTGGACGTCACCTCATATTCCACGACTACATCGTCCAGTCCCAGTGCCTTGACCGCGTTCTCACCAACCTGAGCATCCTCCGGGAAAATGTAGATGCCTTCCTCCGGCGCTTCCGGATACATGTCCCGGGTGGAGCCCAGTTCTTCGATGGAGCACATCATCCCGTTGCTTTCCACGCCCCGAAGCTTCCCTTTTTTGATCTTGATCCCGCCGGGTGTCTTAGAGCCATCATGCCCTCCGGCCACCCGTCCGCCGTCCAGAACCACCGGAACCTTCGCCCCCTCGAATACATTGGGCGCACCGGTCACGATCTGGGTAATCCCGGTTCCGATATTCACCTGGCAGACCACCAGCTTATCCGCATCCGGGTGTTTCTCGATCTTTTCAATCCGGCCGATCACGATTTTATCCAGATCTGCATCCAGTTTCTCATAACCTTCCACCTTGGTACCGGACAGCGTCATCGCGTCCGCGTATTCCTGCGCAGTCACATCCAGATCCGGCACATATGCTTTTATCCATGATAATGAAGTATTCAAAATCTATTCCTCACTTTCTATGATCCTTTCGTTTTCCATCCCCGCATTCTGTCAAAAAAGTCTCTGTCATGATAGAAATACGAGGGACGATTCGTTACTGTTATACATTACTGCATCACTCGATCCTGCCTGATTCCTGTTTGTTCCTCAGAACTGCTTTAAGAAACGGATATCATTTTCATACAGCAGTCTCATATCGTCGATCTCATATTTCAGGAGTGCGATCCGCTCCAGTCCTACGCCGAACGCGAAACCGCCGTATTCTTCCGGGTCGATCCCGCACATTTCCAGCACATGGGGATGTACCATACCGCAGCCCAGGATCTCGATCCAGCCTGAGCCCTTGCAGAAACGGCAGCCCTTCCCGCCGCATTTGAAGCAGCTCACATCCACCTCCGCGCTGGGCTCGGTGAAGGGGAAATGATGGGGACGGAATTTGGTCTTTGTCTCCGGCCCGAACAATTCCTTTGCAAATACCTCCAGCGTTCCTTTCAGGTCCGCAAAGGAAATATGCTTGTCAATGACCAGTCCCTCGATCTGATGGAAGGACGGGGAGTGGGTGGCATCCACCTCGTCGGAACGGAATACCCTGCCCGGCGCGATCATTCGGATCGGCAGCTTTCCCTGCTCCATGACACGTGCCTGCACCGGGGAGGTCTGGGTACGCAGCACAATATCTTTATTAATATAGAAAGTATCCTGCTCGTCCTTTGCCGGATGATCCGCAGGAATATTCAGTTTTTCAAAATTATACAGGTCGTATTCCACCTCCGGCCCTTCCACAACCTCATATCCCATTCCCACGAAGATACGCTCCACCTCTTCCAGGGCGATGGTGTTGGGATGCCTGTGGCCGACGCTGTTCTTCTTAGACGGCAGCGTCACGTCGATAACCTCGGCTTTGAGTTTCTCCTCGCGGATCACCTTTTCCATTTTCTGCTTTGTCTCTTCCATGATCGCTTCGATGGCGGCCCTCGTCTCGTTCACAAGCTGGCCCACCTTCGGGCGTTCCTCGGGCGCAACATCCTTCATCCCTTTGAGTACGGCGGTCAGCTCACCCTTCTTCCCAAGGAACCGCACGCGTACGTCATTGAGCCTTTCCGGCACATCCGATGCCTGGATCTGCGCGATGGCTTCTTTTTTGATCTGTTCCAATCTGTCTTTCATTCTGGTTTCTCCTTTCTTAGATGCAGACAATATTCCATTCCACTGAATGTCTGCTGCTCTCTGAAAAGCAGCTTCTAACTTACGGCAATACCAAATTTCCAGAACAAAGAGTTTCGCTTGCGAAACTCGCGCCTGCGGCGGTCGCATTCCGACATCTACCTCATACGCCGCAGTGCGCGTCCCCCGGAGGGTTTTTGTTCTATAGGAAAATTCGGAGAAGTTTTCTATAGAACAAAAAAAAGACCTCATCCCCTCCAAAAAAGGGACGAAGTCATAATCCGCGGTACCACCCTGATTCCCATGGACACTCCACGGGCACTCTGCTGCTGTGTAACGTACAGCCTGCGGCATTCCCTACTTACCAGATTCAAAGCCGCGCCGCATCTACCGTGTCTCAATGACAGGCACTCCGATACAGGGGTTCGGGAATACGGCTCACGTGGGAAATTCGATCGTCATCTGAACTAAAGAGAACTTTCAGCCGGTGGTTCTCTCTCTCTGCTAGAAAATGAGTCTCTACTATGCACGGTCATTGCCTTTGCTGTTCATTTATCTTTACATATCAATACATTCCAGATACTTTTCTATTTTAACATAGGATGATTGAATGTCAATACCCATTTTAAATCAACTTATTCTGTCTGGCAGTTCCTCCCTATATTCCCCGTAATTCCGGAAAAATACAGCCAGCCCGTTCAATGTCCTGGCCAGCAGCGGAAGCTCCTCTTCACTCAGATTCTTCATAGCCGCATTGATCATCTCCCTGTGGAAATTCTCATGATGATAATACGCCTTTCTTCCCTTCTCCGTCAGGCTGATGTACACGATCCGACGGTCCTGTTCGGAACGGCTGCGCACCACATACCCCTTCTTTACCAGACTGTTCATGGAAGTGGTCAGCGACCCTGCCGTGATCCCCTGCCTCCTGGCAACCGCAGACATCGTACTGTCATTCCCCAGGCCGATCGCTTCTATGATATGCATATCATTATTGCTGATATCCCGAAATTCATCCGTTATGACTGCTTTCTCTTCCAGCTCCAGAATCTCATAAAATAAATTCACCAGAACATCATTAATCATTTCAAATGCATCCACAGCGTTCCGCTCCTTTCCAGATTTTACTGCTGCCCTTGGGTATCCTTTCAGGAATCCGGAAACAGCGACTCCACCACTTCTCTCACCGTCTCGATCCGTTCCGCCCGATACGTCTTGGCTCCGCAGAATAACAGCCCTTCTTCTATTCTTCCCTCCGCCGCCGCGGTTAATGTATCCGTAATACAATATGGTATTTCCGCCGGACTGCATTTTGCCAGGCATCCGTGACAGGGCGTATGGGAAATCCTTTCACCTAGCATCACACGTTTCATAAAAGGATTCAAAATAGCTCTTCCAGGCATTCCCACCGGACTTTTTACAATGACGATGTCCTCTTTGGATGCCTGGATATAGGCCTCCTTATAGCGGAAATCCGCATCGCACTCCTCCGTAGTTACAAACCGGCTTGCAACCTGCACGCCGTCCACGCCGGATTTCATGGCGCGCTCCACATCTTCCCGGTCATAGATTCCGCCTGCCGCCACAACCGGAATCTTCTTTCCGAATTTCTTCTCATATCCCCGGACCACATCCAGGATGCGCCGGATTTCTTCCGTATAATCTGATTTCGCGTAAAAATCCAGCGCCTCTCGGTCAAATCCCAGATGCCCCCCGGCTTCCGGTCCCTCAATCACAACCAGATCCGCTGTCTGCTGATGTTTCCTGTCCCAATACTTCAAAATGACCTTGGCCGACTTTTCTGTAGAGACGATAGGAGCGATCTTCGTTTTGCTCCCCTGGGTCAGCATGGGAAGCTCCGCAGGAAGGCCTGCTCCGGAAATGATCAGATCCGCCCCTGCGGCCACCGCAGCCTGTACATGGGCCTCATAGTCCCGAAGGGCCACCATAATGTTATAACCGATGATCCCGTTCTGCGAGATTGTCCTCGCCCGTGCCATCTCTTTTCTAATAGCACGAAGATTGGCCGCACCGGGATCTCGGTCAAAATCTTCCTCCCGGAATCCGATCTGGGCCGTGGAAATGATCCCCACACCGCCCTGGGCCGCAACCGTTCCCGCCAACCGCCCCAGGCTGATCCCGACTCCCATGCCACCCTGGATCAGTGGAACCCTGACTTCCTTCTCTCCGATTCTCCACATGGCGTCTCCTTTCCTTCCCCAAAGCTTTACATCTTACGGAATCTTCCATACCGCTTCGCGGTCAGTTCCCCCGTTTCCATCCCGCAATATCTTTCCAAAAAGCCCGCAATCCCCGGCTTTATCGTCTCGCACACTGAATCCATGCTGCCTTCCGTATAATCCGCAGGCTCCGGAATGATCTGCTCAATGATCCCCATATTTTTCAGGTCCGACGCAGTCAGTTTCATGACCTCTGCCGCCTCATCCGCACGTTTGCTGTCCTTCCACAGAATACTTGCGAAGCCTTCCGGCGAAAGGATGGAATAAATGGAATTTTCCAGCATCCAGACCTCATCCGCCACAGCCATGGCAAGCGCCCCGCCGCTGCCGCCCTCTCCGATAATAATGGAAAGGATCGGGGTTTTCAGAGCCGAGAGCTCAAACAGGTTCTTGGCAATCGCTTCCCCCTGTCCCCGTTCCTCCGCTTCCAGGCCGCAGAATGCCCCGGGCGTATCCACAAAGCAAATCACCGGACGGTGAAATTTCTCTGCCTGCTTCATAAGGCGCAGTGACTTACGGTATCCGTCCGGGGAAGGCATTCCGAAATTACGCTCCACATTTTCTTTGGTAGACTTCCCCTTGGCCTGCGCGATCACGGTCACAGGGATCCCCTGAAAATATGCCAGCCCTCCGACAACCGCCGGATCATCCTTATAATACCGATCGCCGTGCAGTTCCATAAAATCCGTGAACAGATGGGAGATGTAGTCAATTCCCACAGGTCGGCCTTTCTTTCGGGAAATCTGCACACTCTCCCATGCAGGACATGCCTGCTTTTCCAGAACCTGCATTTGCGGATTTCCCTCTGCGTGGTCTTCCCGGTTTTCCAGATTCTGCGGCCCTCTGCTAAGTCCCGCAATAACAGCCTTGTTCTCACTGCCCGCTGCCGTTTCATTCTTATGATGCATCCTCAGGATCTGCGCAAGCACCGCTTTCTGCTCTTCCCGGCCCACGATCCGGTCAATGAAGCCATGCTCTAAAAGAAACTCCGACCGCTGAAATCCCTTCGGAAGCTTCTCCCCGATGGTCTGCTCGATCACCCTCGGTCCCGCAAACCCGATGAGAGCATTGGGCTCCGCGAGGATGATATCCCCCAGCATGGCAAAGCTGGCGGTCACGCCTCCTGTGGTTGGATCCGTCAGCACGGAAATATAGAGCTGTCCCGCGTCGCTGTGCCGTTTCAAGGCAGCAGAGGTCTTTGCCATCTGCATCAGGGAAATGATCCCCTCCTGCATCCTGGCGCCGCCGGAGCAGGCAAACAGAATTACCGGAAGCTTTTCCTTCGTGGCGCGCTCTACAGCCCGGGTGATCTTTTCCCCCACGGCTTCTCCCATGCTTGCCATCAGAAATCGTCCGTCGCAGACACCGATCACCGCAGGCTCACCGCCAATCTCGGCCCTGCCTGTCACAACAGCTTCTCTCAGACCTGTCTTTTCCTGCAGCGCCGCCACCTTTTCTTCATATCCCCGGAACTGCAGCGGGTTGCAGGTCACAAGCTCTTCATCCCACTCCTCAAAGGTATCCGGGTCCGCAATCATCTCAATCCTTCGGCGGGCATGCACTCGAAAATACCCCTGGCATTTCGGGCAGATATAGTTTCCCTCCCGTACCTCCTCCGCAATGATCGCCGCCCCGCATTTATTACATTTTCGGAGAAGCCCCTCCGGAACCTCCGGACGGGACTCACCGAACGCATTCCGGTTCCGTCTGTTTGTTTTCTTAAACATATTTTGAAGCTTCATCCGTCATTTTCCTCACAATCCACCTGCCTGCCGTTTGCAGCCCCTTGTCACATATCAGCTGTTCCTCTGAAATCCGGATCTGTCACAGCAGTCTCTTACCCGCGGCCCATTTTTTCTATAAATTCAATATCAATATCCCCTGACACAAAATCCGGATGGTGCAGGATCTCATACTGATAATCCACATTGGTATCAATCCCTTCGATGATCACCTCGCCCAATGCGCTGCGCATTTTTCGAATCGCTTCCTTCCGGTTCTTAGCATGAACAATCAGCTTGGCAAGCATGGAGTCATAATAAGGCGGCACCGTATATCCGGAATAGATTGCGGCATCAATCCGCACGCCTTTTCCGCCGGGAAGATACATATCCGTGATGGTTCCCGGAGACGGACGGAAGTTCTTCTCTGGATCCTCCGCATTGATCCGGCATTCTATGGCATGGCCGGTGATCCGCACATCCTGTTGGGTGTAGCTTAACCGCCTGCCGTCCGCAATCCGGATCTGCTCCTTCACCAGGTCAATCCCGGTGACCCACTCTGTCACCGGATGCTCCACCTGGATTCGAGTATTCATTTCCATAAAATAAAACTGATTGTTTTTCTCCAATAAAAACTCTACCGTTCCGGCGTTGGTATAGCCTGCCGCCTTTGCCGCCCTCACTGCGGCTTCCCCCATCCGCGCGCGAAGGTCCTCAGACAGAGCCGCGGAAGGCGCTTCCTCAATCATCTTCTGGTGGTTTCTCTGGACTGAGCAGTCCCGCTCGCCCAGATGGATCGTATTTCCATATTGATCCGCCAGGATCTGAAATTCAATGTGACGGGGATGCTGTACATAGTGCTCCAGGTACATGGTCCCGTCCCCGAATGCCATCTGCGCCTCTTTCTGGGCGGTTTTGAAGCTGGCCTCAAATTCCTCCGGAGTCTCAGCCACACGCATTCCCTTGCCGCCGCCTCCAAGGGCTGCCTTCACGATCACCGGATAACCGATCTCCCGCGCGAGCTCCGCCCCCGCTTCCGCGTCCGTAAGCGGCTCCGTACTGCCCGGCACCACCGGCACGCCTGCGGCGATCATGGTATTTCGGGCTTCCTGCTTATTTCCCAGCTTCCGGATGGTCTCAGACCTGGGCCCGATAAATGTAATATTACATTGTTCGCACAATTCGGCAAACCGGCTGTTTTCCGAAAGGAACCCAAAACCCGGATGAATTGCGTCCGCCCCGGAAACAATGGTAGCGCTGATGATCTGCTCCATGCTCAGATAGCTTGCGGCTGATGGAGCGGGACCGATACAGATGGCTTCATCCGCAAGCTGGGTATGCAGCGCCTCCCGGTCCGCTTCCGAAAACACCGCCACCGTTTCAATCCCCATTTCCCGGCACGCGCGGATGATCCGCACCGCGATCTCTCCCCGGTTGGCAATCAATACTTTTCCTGTCATAGTCTCTCCTTACCCTACCATAAATGTAAGCTCCGCGCTGGCAACCACCTTGCCGTCCACCGTCGCCACCGCGTCTCCAACACCGTATGGGCCTCTTTGTTTGATGATCTTCGTCTCCAGTCTCAGCTTATCCCCGGGACGTACCATCCCCTTGAACCGACATTTCTGAATGCCTCCGAAAAATGCGATCTTGCCTTTATGCTCCGGCATGCTCAAGATTGCCACCGCACCCACCTGAGCCAGCGCTTCCACGATCAGCACGCCCGGCATAACCGGCTCTCCCGGAAAATGCCCCGCAAAAAAATCCTCCCGGTATGTGACACATTTATAACCGACGGCGTACTGCCCCGGCTCGTAATCTTCAATTTGATCCACCAGCAGAAACGGATGCCTGTGCGGGATGATCTCCATGATCTGCTTTGTATCCAGACTGTTCATATTCTTCCTCTTCCCTTCTCTTGCTCCTGCATCTTCCTTAGGGACCGATGCGTTCCTACCTGATCACGAACAGCGGCTGCCCGTATTCCACAGCCTTTCCGTTCTCCGCCAGGATCTTCACGACCTCTCCGCTGAACTCACTTTCAATCTCGTTCATCAGCTTCATGGCCTCCACGATTGCCAGCACCTGTCCTTTTTCTACCCGGTCCCCTACCTTTACATAAGGCGCGGAGTCCTCTGCGGGAGCCGCATAAAATGTTCCTACCAGGGGAGAGGTTACGATCTGCCCCGCTTCCTCCTCAGCCGAACTCCCCGCCGGAGCCGCCTCTTTTACTTCTGTTTCAGCAGCAGGGACTGCAGGCTCCTTTTCTATTCTCACAGCAGGTTCCGGTCTGCCGGAAGGAACCGCTGTCAGATCCACGGTTCCTTCTGCCGCTTTTTTCATGGAAATCTTGACTCCTCCCTCTTCATACTTGAATTCCGTCAGAGACGAGACGGATACAGCGTCTACCAATTGCAATACCTGTTCAAACTTCATGATTTGTCACCTCATATTCTATCCATGCCTTTGCCTGCAGAGCTGTTCCGCAGGCAGATCGGCTTCTACATTTCGCTGTATTTTTTCAAGACCAGCGTAGCATTATGGCCACCGAATCCAAGGGAATTGGTCATACAGATGTTTACTTCCTTCTCCACCGGCGCTCCGACCGCGTAATTCAGGTCGCATTCCTCGCCTGCCTCTGACGTTCCCACGGTCTGGTGGATGAAACCATCCTGCATGGTCTTCACGCAGACTACAAACTCCACACCCCCGGCCGCGCCCAGCAGATGCCCGATCATGGATTTGGTAGAGTTGACGACCGTCTGATGCGCTGCCTCTCCCATAGCGTACTTGATGGCCCGGGTCTCATACAGGTCATTGTAAAAGGTACTGGTCCCGTGGGCATTGATGTAGTCCACCTCCTCAGGAGACACCCCGGCCTCCTGCATCGCCAGCTTCATCGCCGTGCCTGCGCCTTCGCCGTCCTCCGCAGGGGAAGTGATGTGATAAGCATCCCCTGTGCAGCCGTATCCCGCCAGCTCCGCATAGATATGCGCGCCGCGGCGTTTCGCGTGCTCCAGCTCTTCGAGCACCACGATCCCGGCGCCCTCGCCCAGGACGAATCCATTTCTATCCTTATCAAATGGAATCGACGCGCGGAGCGGATCCTCGGTTTTCGACAGCGCCGTCAGACCGGTAAAGCCTGCTACCCCGGTGGGGCAGATACAGCTTTCCGTACCGCCTGCCAGCATGATATCCGCGTCGCCGTACTGGATGGCCCTAAGCGCGTCTCCGATGCAGTTGGTCCCGGTCGCGCATGCCGTCACTACATTCGTACATTTTCCCTTCAGCCCAAGCTGGATCGACACATTTCCTGCCGCCATGTTGGAGATCATCATGGGCACCATCAGCGGATTCACCCGGGAAGGGCCTTTTTCCACGATCCGGGTGTAGTTATCCTCCACCGTTTTCAGGCTGCCGATCCCGGAACCGATGATCACTCCGGCGCGGTACGGATCCTCCTGTGCCAGGTCGATCCCCGCATCCGCAAAGGCTTCCTTAGCCGCAGCAACCGCATACTGTGAAAAAAGCTCCATCCGCTTTGCGGATTTAAAATCCAGCCGTTCTTTTGCCGCAAAGCCCTTGACCTCTGCCGCGATCCTTACTTCATATCCGGACGCGTCGAATTTTGTGATCGGGCCGATCCCGACCCTGCCCTCTCTGATGCCGTTCCAGAATTCTTCTACCGTATTCCCGATGGGAGTCACCGCTCCCAGTCCGGTTACTGCTACTCTTCTTTTCATTGCCTTCTCCTTTATCATTACAGAACTTTTTCCAACTGACTCATTCAGCCACTTATCCATTCGCCAAAACCATGCTAACGCACTCTTGCGTCTGCTGACGCAGCAGCTTTTTGCTCATTAATAAGTGAGTTGCTGATTCGACAGGTCATTTCCATTGCAATAAACTGTATGAAAATGACCTGTCGAACCGCAACCGCACAGCCGGGAAAATTTCCACCTGTACGGTTGGATGCTCTTTGAGCATCCAACCCACCTCATTCATTCGTAAAATCCGTGCTTCGCACTTTTGTGCCTGCTAACGCAGTCACATTTTACTCATTCATGAGGTAGGCTGCTAATCCGAAGTCGCATTTTCATTGCAATAAATTGCATACAAATGTGATTTCGGATTGCAACCGTACAGGTGGAAAAATTTTACATCGCCATACCGCCGTCTACATGGAGCACCTGCCCGGTCATATATCTGGCGCTCTCAGATGCCAGAAAGAGAGCTGCCTCCGCAATATCCTCCGGCTCTCCGAATCTGCCTAGAGGAATCTGCGCCACCGCGCCTTCCTTTACTTTTTCGGAAAGGCCTTCCGTCATTTCCGTGTTGACAAATCCCGGCGCGATCGCATTGACCGTGATTCCCCGGCTGGCAAGCTCCCTGGCCGCAGATTTGGTCAGTCCGATGATCCCGGCCTTGGATGCGGAATAATTGGCCTGCCCTGCATTTCCCAGCACGCCGGAAACCGAAGAAATATTGATGATCCTGCCGCTTTTCTGCTTCAACATCTGCCTGGACGCAAACCGGATACAATGAAAGGTCCCTTTCAGGTTCGTATTCAATACCGCGTCATAATCCTCTTCGCTCATCCGCATCAGCAATCCGTCCCGGGTAATCCCCGCGTTGTTCACCAAAATATCCAGCCGTCCGGTCTGCTCTGTCACCGCTTTCAAAAATTCCTCACAGGCCCCGAAGTCCGCCACATTGCACTGATACAAATATGCGGTTCCTCCCTGTTCCTCGATCTCTGCTTTGACTGCCTCTGCCCGTTCCTTAGAGCCCTGGTAATTGATCACCACCGAAGCGCCTTCCGACGCGAGCTTAAGGGCAATCGCCCTGCCGATCCCACGGGACGCCCCGGTGACTACGGCCGTCTGGCCTGCCAGACGCCCGTTTTCATTTTTGTTTTTATTCTGCATAAATCCTGCACCATCCTGTCTCTGTCTCACAGTTTTTCCTGATCCTCCCAGGCCGCGATATTGATGACCTTCGCATCCCGGCTGATCTTTTTTAAGAATCCTGCCAGCGTCCTGCCCGGCCCGATCTCGATAAAGGTCGTCACGCCGTCCGCGATCATCCGCTCCATGCTCTGCTGCCAGCGCACGGAGGATGCCACCTGCTCCTTCAAGAGCTTCCTTGTGTCACCAATCTCCTTCACATATTCCGCCGTCACATTGGTCACGTAGGGAATCCGAAGAGGCGACAGCTCGATCTCCTGAAGAACCTGTTCCAGCTTCTCCCCGGCTTCCTTCATCATCGGCGAATGGAACGGACCACTGACCTTCAATGGCAGCACCCGTTTTGCCCCCGCTTCCAGAAGGACCTCCGATGCTTTTTCCACACCCTGCGCAAAGCCTGTGATGACGATCTGCCCCGGACAGTTATAGTTGGCGATATAAACGCCTTCCAGTCCGGCGATCGCAGCCTCGATCTGTTCCCCGGTCAGCCCAAGTACCGCCGACATGGCGCCTTGTCCATCCGGAACCGCGTTCTGCATGAAGATGCCCCGCTTCCTCACGGTGGTAACGGCATCCTCGATCCGCATCCCGCCGGCCGCCGCAATGGCGCAGTATTCTCCCAGGCTCAAGCCTGCCGTCACATCCGGCGCCGGAAGGACATCTCTTAGCGCCTCAGCCATTGCCAGACAGGTGGTCACAAGAGCTGCCTGAGTATATTCTGTCTGGTCCAGCCGTTCATTTTCCTCAAAACACAAGGCCGCCATATCCAATCCCAGCAGCCGGGATGCTTCATCATAAATCTGTCTCGCAGCTGTACTCTTCTCATAAAAGTCCTTTCCCATGCCGCACTTTTGCGCCCCCTGGCCCGGAAAGATCCACGCCGTTTTTCCTGTACTTCCACTCATTCTTAAATTCCTCCTGAATCTGTAACCAATCTGCTTTGCATATGGATCGGATGCCCTGTTATTTTCCAAGCAGCGCTTCCGTCTCCCGCATCAGCTTTTGGATCAGCTCCTCGCAGCTCAGCTCTTCCTTCACCAGCCCGGCGATCTGCCCGGACATGACGCTTCCGCTCACCACGTCCCCTTCTACCACCGCCTTGCGGAGGCCGCCCAGGGTCAGCTTTTCCAGTTCCTCAAAGGAAGCGCCCTCCTGCTCTCTGCGGAGGTATTCCCTGGTCATCTGATTTCGAATCGCGCGTACCGGATGTCCTGTGGAACGCCCGGTCACGCGGGTATCAATATCCTTTGCCTTGATGATGCATTTCTTATAATTTTCATGCACCTGGGATTCTTTGGTCACTACAAAGCAGGTTCCCATCTGCACGCCCTGGGCCCCCAGCATAAACGCAGCCGCAATCCCTCTGCCGTCGGCAATTCCTCCTGCCGCCACGACCGGGATCTCCACCGCGTCCGCCACCTGGGGAACCAGTGCCATGGTCGTACTCTCTCCGATGTGGCCGCCGGCTTCCATGCCTTCCGCCACCACCGCGTCCGCGCCGCAGCGCTCCATCCGCCGTGCCAGAGCTACGGAAGCCACAACCGGGATCACCTTGACTCCGGCTTCTTTCCACATGCTCATATACTTTTCCGGGGATCCCGCGCCGGTCGTCACGACCTGCACGCCTTCCTCTACAATGATCTTCGCTACCTCATCCGCATAGGGACTCATCAGCATGATATTCACGCCGAAGGGCTTCCCGGTCAGCGCTTTTGCTTTGCGCACCTGCTCCCGCACCCACTCACCGGGGGCGCTTGCCGCCCCAATCAACCCCAGTCCGCCTGCCTCAGACACACCGGCGGCCAGATGATGCTCCGCAACCCATGCCATACCGCCCTGGATGATCGGATATTCTGTTCCTAAAAGTTCTGTCAGTCTTGTCTTCATCGCTAAAACCTCTTTTTCCTTATTCCTGCACCGAACAGCAATTTCTGTCTGCGTCTGTCCCGCACTGAACAGTTACGATTTCCGCTTATCTCTCTCAGTATTTATTTATGCTCTTCAATATAAGCCTTTACATCGCCGATGGTCTTAATCTGTTCCAGATCTTCTGTCGGAATCTTCACCTCAAACTTATCCTCCAGCTCCATGACCATCTCAAACAGATCCAGTGAATCCGCGTTCAGATCGTCTGAAAAAGAAGTTTCCTCCGTCAGGTCCTCTACGTTTGTTCCCAGTGTCTCAGCTACTAATTCCTTGATTTCTTCCAACATAATTTTTCTTTCCTTTCCTGATTCCATTTCTGATTTTTATTTTCATAGTTCATTTATCTTCATGAAAGCATTGGCCTATAGTGCCATGCCGGCATGACTCTGGTATGGGCTGTCCTTTTCTTTCGGATTGTCCTGATCCCAATCTCCTGTGCAGCAGACAGCTACCACTTCAATATAGCTGCCCCCCAGGACAATCCTGCCCCAAATCCGGCCAGTACAATGGTCTGTCCCGATTTCAGCCTTCCGTCCCGGTTCATTTCATCCAGCAGGATCGGAATGCTTGCCGAGGATGTATTGCCGTACTCCTCCAGGTTCATAGGAAATTTTTCTATCTCCGCATCCAGACGCTTTGCCACGGATTCCACGATCCGCCTGTTTGCCTGATGCAGTACAAAATAGTCGATTTCCTCCGGCCCCATTCCACTGCTATCCAGCAGCTCCCGGATGACCTCCGGGACCCTTTTTACCGCAAAGCGGAAGACCTCCCGTCCATCCATGCGGATAAACTCTTCCGGATGGATGGATGCCTGGTCAACATGTGATTGTATAGGGAGAACTTCCGCCATATTCCCCTGCGGATCCTGGCCTGCCAGGGAAGCGGCCGGCTTCTGTCCCGCATTTTTTTCCTCAGCCCAGCCCTTCCGGTGGCGGCTCATCAGGGTCAGCGCAGGTCCTGCCGCCCCGTCTGAATGCATTACCGGAGAAGGAAGCTCTCCCGGCTCCGCTCTCAGCACGGCAGCCCCGGCGCCGTCTCCGAACAGGATACAGGTCCCCCGATCCTTCCAGTTCACCATATTGGACAGGCTTTCGGAACCGATCAGCAGGGCGGTCCTGCATAAGCCTGCCGCGATATACGCCTGTGCCGTATTATACGCAAACAAAAATCCAGTGCAGGCCGCGTTCAGGTCGAAGCAGGCCGCGTGGACCGCTCCCAGCTCCTTCTGCACTTCACAGGCCGCGCAGGGAAGCAGCACTTCCGAGGTAAATGTACACACGATCAACAGATCAATCTCTTCGGGCTGTACATTTCCATTCTCCAATGCCCGCCTTGCGGCCTCCGCCGCCATGGATACCGTTGTCTCTTCCTCAATGATATGCCTCCTTGCCACTCCCGTCCGCTCCCGGATCCAGGCATCGCTGGTGTCTACCATCTGAGATAAAGCATCATTGTCCAGAATATGACCCGGCACGCAGGAGCCGGTTCCGCATATCTTTCCTCTCATCTGTCTTCTCCATTTTTCAAATATCTTTTAGTTCAAATTATTTTATTTTAAAATGTTTTGATCATCAAAGTATATACGCATATATGACACTTGTCAATACCCAAAATGAAAAAAGCCTCGAACGAGACTCTAACGCAATCATAAATACTCCTTGAACGCCCATAATATTTGTGATATTGTATCCTTGAAAATAAAATTATTATTTAATGGGAGGAACCAGGAAATGAAAAAGAGGATCTCACTGATGATCGCAATGGCGGTCTGTTTTTCCATGCTGCTTGGCGGATGTGGAAAAAAACTGACTACGGAAAACGCGCCGGATTATGTAAAATCCGCATTAGACGCATGCTACAAGGCCGAGTTTGATACCTATATGGAATTTACAAAAAGTACGCGGGAAGAAGCGGAAGAACTGTATCAGACGGGATTGGATACCAATATGGAGGCCAGCGGAATCGTGGCATCCTCCGTCGGCTCTGATCTGCAGGACCAATACCGCCAATTATTTGCGGATATCCTGAGTATCAGCAAATATGAAGTAGGGGAAGCCAAAGAAGACGGCGACGGATTCACCGTAGAAGTAACTGTAGAGCCTTTCCTCATGTTCAACGATCTGGAGCAGGAACTGCCCCCGTTTCTGGAAACAGAAAACGCTCAGACAATGACCGACGAAGAGCTGGAGCAATTGGTATACCAGAAGATGTACGAGCTGATGTCCTCCAAGCTGGAGGCTCCGGAATACGGTGAGCCGCAAACCGTGACGGTACACATCCAGCCGGACAGCGACGGAATCCAGACGATTGATGAGGACGATCTGGCCGCGCTGGATGCCGCAATGTACTCCGCGGTTCTATAGGGAAGCGCTCAGAACCCGGTTGGATTCTCCAAAGAGCTTAGCAACTGCCATTTGAATTCTCCGATTCTTATGGCAGTTTTCTTTTTTTCATATTGTATCTTATCATCAGGCGAACGCCGCGGTTCCTTTACATACCGTAAGTCTCAGCCCACGGGACCGCCCTGCTCTTCATACGTTTCCAACAGCGCATTGATCTCCCCGCCCAGCAGGATCACATACATACACATGTAGAACCACAGCAGGATCAATATGATCGTCGTCAAACTTCCATACATCGTGGAAAATCCCGTAAATACATCCAGGTAGATGGAAAATACGAACGAGATCATCTGCCATCCGCAGGCCGTAAACACCGCTCCCGGAAGCTGCTTCTTCATGGTCGTCTTGATCCCATCCTTCCGGTTCGGCAGATACTTATATACCAGATCCCAGAATACCGTCAGCACCCCCAGGATCAAAAGCGTCCGAATCCGGATGATAAAATCCGTCACATGCCGCAGCAGCGGCACATGCTCATTGATGAGCAGACTGATACTGTTCCCAAACACAGAAAGCAGCAGGGAAAGCACGATCGCCAGTATAAAGATCACCGTGTAAGCAGAGGCCCGGATCCTTAGAAAAATATAATTCCGAGTCTCTGGATTTTCGTAAACGCAGTTCAGGCCGGAGGTCATGGAGAGCACGCCCTTCCCCGCGGACCACAGCGCCACCAATATAGTAAACGGAATGATCGAGCCGGACTGGTTATAGACCTGCGTCACAAGCATGGCGATCAGTCCCTCCACCGAAGAAGGAAATACCTGCAGCACCGCATGCATGACATCCTCCTGCGTAACCGGTGTAAACTGTACCAGTGTCAGCAGCAGGATAATGATCGGGATCAGAGATAATACAAAAAAGTATGCCGCCTGCGCCGCGTAAGCTCCGGTATGGTGGGAACGGAACTGCTTCATCACATTCAGCGCTCTCCCGATGATCCCTTTTTGATTCTCCTTCATAAAACACCTCTGATCTGCTTATTCTTGTTCGAAAGCGGGTATACTATAACTGCTCAACACAGGATAGTGAAGGTCCTGAACAGGTACGGTATACTTAAAAAGAGGCAGCTGTATCGCAGCCGCCTTTTTTCCTTGTATAATCCAGCAAAACGCGTCAACGACGCGTTTTGTCGGATTGTCGTATATCCCCAAAATGCCGTTCCCTGTATTTTGACTCCTAGCCACTGGCTAGGTGGGCAACCGCATCTGCTTTTTTGTCTTCCACTGCTGAACGGAGGCCTGACATATTACAGAAATATAAGAATCCCGTTTAAAGTTTTGTAGGTTCAAAATTACAGGGGTATCGAACATTCCAGGTAGTACTTTTCTTATCTGAGAGTATTATAACCTATTTGCAGAAAAAATACAACTACTAACCATAGAAATTCTCACAGGAATCCGATGCAAATTTAACCAT
>QXWX01000230.1 GCA_009911175.1 Lachnospiraceae bacterium
CTGGATCCCATTCGGAAATAGATTCATAAGCATATGTCACGCCGGACTGGTTTTTGTATTTTACAATGGCCATAACCCCACCTCCTTGTCATATATTATAACATATGACAAGGATGATGTCAATAGAAACAAGGCATATTTTTTAAAATATGCCTTGCAAAAAAATGAGCAAAGATGTGTCTATTCCCACTTTTACTATTCAGTATTTAATGGAATCTGGTCAGGGTCTGACCAGTAACCATTTCAAAAGGCACCGCCACGTGCAGGAATGAAAGGAAGATGAACTATGCCAGTATATAAGGACAGCGAAAGAAACACCTATTATGTAAAAACGTATTATACAGACTGGACAGGAACCCGCCGCCAGAAGATGAAGCGCGGCTTCAAGCTCCAGCGTGAAGCGAAGGACTGGGAGCGCTCTTTTCTGGAAAAGCAGTCCGGGAGTCCTGACATAACTTTCCAGGCACTCTATGACCTGTACCTGGAAGATATCTGCTCACGGCTGAAAGAGTCTACTGTAATCGTCAAACGGCGTTATACAGAATACCGCTTACTGCCCTATTTCAAGGATAAGCCTATCAATGAGATTTCCCCGACTGATATCCGGAAATGGCAAAATATGCTCATTCAAGATGGTTTGAAGCCTACTACCCAGTCCAATGTCAACAGCCAGCTAAATGCAATCCTGAATTTTGCAGTAAAATACTATGGATTGCAGAGAAACCCCTGCAGCGTGGCTGGATCGATCGGGAGCAACAAGGCCGACAGGATAGACTTTTGGACGTTGGAAGAATTTAAGTCTTTCATAGCCTGCATAGACAACCCCATGTACAACGTTTTATACAATATACTGTATTACTCAGGGCTTCGTTGCGGGGAGGTTCTGGCGCTCACTCCGGCAGATATTGACCTGGATAAAAAAGTGATTCATGTAACCAAGACATTTCACCGTCTCCATAATGAGGATGTGATCACCGCACCAAAAACTAAGAACAGCGTCCGGTCCGTACCGATTCCTGGCTTTCTGCGCAGCCAGATCGGGGACTATATGAAGCGGATTTATGGTTTGAAGGCTACTGACCGGATCATACCATTAACCGATCGCAGTTTACGCGCAGCGCTTAAACGTGAATGTGCAAGATCAGGCGTAAAACGAATCCGTGTTCATGATCTCAGGCACCCGTATGTCAAGTCCACGACAAAAATTATTTTTTTTCTTCCAACTCAGGTAATTTTTCTATACTTTCAAAAAAATGACCTTCTACAGAAGAAAGATTATTCTCCTGACTTTTCTGATATTTCTCGTATTCTCCATGCGCTTTCTCAAGAGCTTGTTTATGAGTAACCCTCCCTTTTGTAGTTAAAATATCTCTTCTCGTCATTTTTAAATAATCATCAATCGTTTCCAACCAGTCTTTCATATACATTGGCTCTTGATTTAGGGCATGAACTTCTGCAATATCCAAATATGCCGTAACGATTTTATTTAACGCATCTATTTCTTTTTCGGTTAAATATACTAGCGAGCAAAAAGATTTGCCAAATAATTATGCTGCAATTTCGTCCGGCTTACCTTTGGCTGTAAACGTATTTTTACATACTGGACACATCCCATCAAACAATTGCACCTTTTGCCCGATAAGTTTGGAAACACTGTCCCTGTTTTTGGTTGATGTGCTTTCGAGTATGGAATCAATCTTTTGCCGAAAGATGCTGAAATCGTCATAGTATTTTGATCGCAGTTCACCCTTAACGAATCTCCACAAGCGCTCTATCAGATTAAGGTTTGGGCTGTATGGGGGGATATACTCCAGCGCAATCCCCAGTTCCGCCGCAAGTTCCATGACAGGCGCACATTTCTGGTAACGGGCATTGTCCAGCACAAGGTGAACGGCTTTCCCTGCATATTCAGCGGAGATTCTGCGCAGCATCGCGCAGACCTCGGTGGCTGTTATGTAGCTTTCATTTGTTATGGTCAGTACTTTTTTTGTGACATAATCTATTGCACCCAGGACATTATAGCGTTTCCGCCCCGAAAAAGTCAGGACGAACCTGCGCACTTTTCCATAAATGCAGCCCAGGAAATCGCACCCCATCACAAAATGTGAGGCATCCATGAACAGCAGGACAACTTCGGACTGTTCAGCTTTATCCATCAGCGGTTTCAGCACGCTGTCGTAAAATGCACGCTGTTTTTCTGTGTCTGCTTTCGCTGGAAGGGAACCGTTTTTCAGTTTTTTGATCCCGTTTTTTTAAAAGCCTCCCAACAGTTGCTACAGATACCTTTACATGGAACTTTTCCTGAATCATGTCAGCAATCTGCTGGCGGGTATGGTAATTGTTCCGCTCGATTTCCGCAATGATTTCATCCTCAAGACCAGCGGTTCTGCGCTTTTTCCCGGAACCACGCTTTATAGCCAGCAGCCCTGCGACATCCTCTTCCCGTAGAGATTTCAAAAGACTGCGTGTACTGCGGTCACACAGGCCGGATAATTCGGTGACGTGCGGAACCGGGACTCCTGCAGCAAGGAGAACTATGGCAACAAGCCTTTTTGCCAAAGTGAGCGGCAGGAAAAGCTGCAGGAACTCAATCACTTTTTTTATGATAACAACATTACCGTTGACACCTTCAACGGTTTTAGACACCTTGGTATCAGCCATAGTATTTCCTCCTTAAACGGTATACTTAATTGTACCAAATTGCTTCGCAATGGCTTGCGTACGTTATCCTATTATGTTACACTATCTCTAACGTAGTATTATC
>QXWX01000231.1 GCA_009911175.1 Lachnospiraceae bacterium
GATGCTTTTTTATTTCCGGGAAGGGACGGTATGAATGTATTTGAAGCAGTAAAGGAAAATGTAACGGCAAGGCAGGCGGCGGAAATGTACGGCATCCGGGTGAACCGGAACGGCATGGCGTGCTGCCCTTTCCATGATGACAGGAATCCCAGCTTGAAGGTGGATAAGCGGTTCCACTGTTTCGGCTGCCAGGCGGACGGGGACGTGATTGACTTTGTGGCAAGGCTTTACGGGCTGCCCGGTCTGGAAGCGGCGAAAAAGCTGGCTTCGGATTTTGGCATTTCTTATGACAGCCGGGGGCGGGCTTCCCCAAAGCCTGCCAGACGGAGTGTGTCGGCAGAACTGCGGTTCTTGCAGGCGGAGCGGAAATGCTTCCGGGTTCTTAGCGATTATCTCCATCTGTTGGAGCGCTGGGAAAGGATATATGCGCCGGAATCGCCGGAGGACGGGTGGAACCCGCTGTTCGTGGAAGCCATGCAGAAACGGGAGTATGTGGGTTATCTTTTAGACACGCTGCTGACCGGGACAAAGGAGGAAAAAGCCGCAGTCATCACGGGGCATGGGGAGGTGGAACGGATTGAGCGGAGGGTATCAGAGTTTGCCACCAGAGGTCAGGCAAGCCGTGGGAACAGCCGCAGACAGCATGGACGGTGAAAAGACGGTGGGGGAAGTCCGGCAGATGTTGGAAACCACGCAAAAAGGACAGACCGCCAACACGCCGGGGAATTACAGGGCGGTATTTTTGCATGACCCGCTGCTTAGCGGGGCGTTCAGCAATAACCTGCTGACTGACCGGATTGACATAGTAAAGCCCCTTGGCTGGTATCGGGACGGGAACCGCCTGACAGACGTGGATATTCAATATCTGGTTCTGTACTTGGAGGAACACTACGGGCTGACCTCGGAGAAGCGGATTGAGGGGGCTGTCAAGGTAGCCGCCAATGAGTACCGGTATCACCCTGTCCGTGATTATCTGAACAGCCTGCAATGGGACGGGACGGAGCGGGTGCGCTATGCCTTGCGCCATTTCCTCGGAGCGGAGGTGAATGATTACAATCATGAGGTTCTCCTGCTGTTCATGCTGGGGGCAGTGACACGGGTATTCAAGCCGGGGACAAAGTTTGAGGTCATGCTCTGTCTGGTGGGCGGTCAGGGAGCCGGGAAGTCCACCTTCTTCCGGTTCCTCGCTGTCCGGGACGAGTGGTTTTCCGATGACCTGAGGAGGTTAGACGATGATAACGTATACCGGAAGCTGCAAGGGCATTGGATTATTGAAATGTCGGAAATGATTGCAACGGCGAACGCAAAGAGCATTGAGGACATCAAGTCATTTTTGAGCCGCCAGAAGGAAACCTACAAAGCGCCCTATGAAGTCCACCCGAAAGACCACAAACGGCAGTGCGTGTTTGCCGGGACTTCCAACACGCTGGATTTCCTGCCCCTTGACCGCACCGGGAACCGGCGTTTTCTGCCGGTGCGGGTACAGGCGGAAGCGGCGGAGGTTCACATTCTGGAAGATGAAGCCGCTTCCAGAGCCTACATCGGGCAGATGTGGGCGGAGGTCATGGAGGTTTACCGGAAAGGCGATGTAAAGCTGAAATTAAGCCCGGCAATGGAGCGGTATCTGAAAGAGCACCAGCGGTCATTTATGCCGGAGGACACCCTCGCCACCCGGATTCTGAACTTCTTGGACGGGTACGGCGGGAAGATGGTCTGCTCCCTGCAAATCTACCATGAAGGGCTGGGGCACCCGGCTTATGAGGAACCAAAACAGTATGATATTCGTGATATTAATTCCATCATGAAGAACTATGCGGCGGGCTGGAAAGCCTTTGAGAATCCCCGGCATTTCCCCTCGCCCTATAACCGGCAGAAGGGTTGGGAACGGGTGGAGCCGCCTGACAACGGAGGGCATGGAAAATCAGGTTTCCAGCCTTTGCCCGAAGGGGAAGCCGTCCAGCTTGGGCTGCCGGAGGAATGGCTGGAAGCGGGAAAACCGTAGCCGGTTGTCGGCTGGTTGCCCCTCCCGTTGTCAAGCCCGTTGCCGGGAAGCCGCCTGACAAATGCCGTTTTTCAGGGCTTTTTCTTTCCCTGACAACGAAAGCAACGGAAAAACAGAAAGAAAATCAATCAGAACAGAAAACGGAAAGCCGGG
Source organism: Lachnospiraceae bacterium (assembly GCA_009911175.1). Next base: position 2,156 of record QXWX01000231.1, read on the forward strand.
TTTTGTGTGCGGAGTTTTTTAACGTCCGTTGTCAGCCCCCGTTGTCAGGCTCCCACCTGCCCGGCAGTCCACACTATCACACCCGGACGGAAACGCTCCAGGTATCTTTATGGAGGGAAATGCATATGGCAAAACAGGCAGATTATCCGGCGCAGAGCCGGAACAAAAAGAAAAAGGTACAGTTTATCGTGTCCCGTGAGTTTGCGGGCAGCCAGACCATGCAGGAAGCCTTTGAGCAGCTTATCGAGCGGCAGACCTGTGAGCGGTTCGAGGAATGGCAGAAACGGCAGGCCAGCTAAAGGGCGGAAACCGGAGAAAAACCGGGAATCTTGCAGAAAACAGTTGAACAAATGGCGGGGGCATGGTATTATCATGGTATCGTGTCCCTGTTCATAGAAGGAGAACCCTATGAGCAGGAAAAATAACCTATCGAATCAGAAAATAACCGCCCTCTATTGCAGGATTTCCCTTGATGACGGCAGCCAGAATGAGAGTATGAGTATCTCGAACCAGAAACTTTTGCTCAAAGATTACGCTGAAAAGAACGGTATGCCCCGGTACGAGTATTACGTGGACGACGGGTATACGGGAAGGAAT
>QXWX01000232.1 GCA_009911175.1 Lachnospiraceae bacterium
CGTGCGACTTGTTCGCCGCTGAAAAGGCGGCGCACAGCGCTGTTTTTAATCAGTTCTGTGAACTGATAATTCGAGAGGTGGAATGATAGGGTAACGCCTTGAAACGCCTCCCCTGATACTCCGGCATGCGTCATCATTCTGTGATGAGGTGTGAAGCCCGGTAAAGTCGGCAGAAAGGTGCCGTAACAGATAACGCTGACGAAACCTGTCCAGAGGTGGACAGCGCACCCCATATGCCGGGGGTCTATAAAATACCTATGGTGAGAATGGCAGCAATGCCTGACGAAACTCCCGAATGTAAAGGTCTAAAAGTGCCACATACAGAAATGTATGTGTGGGTTCATGCCCAGACAGTGCGGTTTAGTAGGAATGGTTGTTACGAACCACCGTGATGTGTTACAGGCACATGCAAGCTGTCAGGCTTAGAGGGAACACCTAAGGGTATATATGCACAGATAGAATTATCGGAACAAGGAAAGGCAGAGAATCCTATGGATAATCCGGCGAAGAACAATAAGCGGATGAATCTCTGCTGAAAGGTCGTGGTCGAACTGTCGATGTTGCCTGCGAAAAAGAGGGCGACGGAGGAATGGCCACAAGTCAGGCAGAAAATCAGCAGTACACACTCTCTAATCATGCAGTCGAGTAAGAATAAGAAATTGTCACTCGAATCAATGAAATGGGGTGATGTACATGACACAAAAAGCTAAAAAAAGAAGCAAACTGCGCCATGCGGAATACTACGACATGCAGAACATCTTTGATGAACTGTATGCAAAAAGCAAAGATGGAGAAATATTCAATAATCTCGTGGAAATCATTGCGGCACCAAATAACATCATGCTTGCTTTCAGAAATATTAAAAGTAATGATGGGAGCCATACCGCCGGCACAGATGGGAGAACGATAGAATCACTGGCAGATATGCCGGAAGAAGATTTTGTCCCCCTTATTCAAAAACAGTTTACAAGGTATGTGCCAAAAACAGTAAGGAGGGTAGAGATTCCCAAACCAAATGGGAAATTAAGACCGCTAGGCATACCGTGTATCATAGACCGGATTGTACAGCAATGCATATTACAGGTCATGGAGCCAATCTGTGAAGCAAAGTTTTATGAACATTCATACGGCTTCAGACCTTGCAGGAGCGCTGAAAACGCTGTCTCCTACGCTTACGGACTGGCTCAAAGGAACAAACTCCACTATGTAGTAGACGTGGATATAAAGGGTTTCTTTGACAATGTAAATCATAGAAAGCTGTTACAGCAGATATGGACGCTGGGTATACGGGATACCAAACTGATTCAGATAATCAAAGCAATGCTGAAAGCGCCAATTCAAATGCCAGATGGAGAAATCTTATATCCAGACAGGGGAACCCCTCAGGGCGGCATACTTTCCCCGCTGTTAGCCAACATTGTCCTGAACGAACTGGACTGGTGGATAGCGTCACAGTGGGAGGGTATGGCAGACCATATGAAGTCTCCTTGTAAGGTCACATATTATCCGAATGGGGCAGAGAAAAAGTGCAACAGCTACACGGCGCTCAAAAAGAGCAACCTCAAGGAAATGCGTATAGTCCGGTATGCAGATGATTTTAAAATCTTTTGCAGAAACTGTAAGGACGCTGACAGAGCATACCATGCGGTTAAGGACTGGCTACTAAAGCGGCTCAAACTGGAAATTTCTGATGAAAAATCAAAGGTCACAAATCTCAGGAAAAGAGACAGTGAATTTCTGGGGTTCCGTATGAAGCTGATAAGGAAACGCAGGACATGGGTAATCAGTTCAAATGTCTGTGACAAGGCAATGTCGCATATGCAGAAAGAACTCTCAAAAGCAATTATAGAGATTCAAAACAGCAAGACAGCAAGTAACATAAAGAGCAACATTCACGAATACAACGCCAAAGTCATAGGTATGCAGAACTATTATTGCATTGCTACGAGGATAAATCTGAATTTCAGCCGAATGGCTCATGTGAATAACGGTCGCTTTCTCCATCGGATAGATGGATATAAAAAGCAGGGCGAGCTAAACAACAAATATTTAAAAAACCGGTATGGAAAATCGAAGCAAATGCGCTGGATTGGAGATACACCAGTAGTACCTCTGGCATATGTGCAGTTTAAAATACCAATGCGCAAGAGCAGGAAAATCAATCCATATACTCCGGACGGAAGAATGGAAATCCACAGCAATCTGAAACTGAACGTTGAAGATATGCTCTGGCTCATGCGCCACCCGGCAACAGGAGAAACGGTACAGTTCAATGATAACCGAATCTCTCTCTATGCCGGACAGGAAGGTAAATGTGCAATCACCGGGGAACATCTGGAAGTGATTCACTGTATTTGTTACAGAAAATCGAATGAGTGTAAAAATGGCAGAGACAGTTACCGTAATCTGTTGCTTTTATCACCTACCGGATATGAGCTTATCTCAACAACAGACAGTATAAAGTTCGCCACACTGACAAAGAAGTATGATTTGAATAAGGCACAAATTACTAAAGTAAACAAACTGCGTGTTGCCGCAGGATTGGCAGAAATGTCAATGTAAATCGTAACAAACTGATTTAGCTAATGTGAAAGAGTGAGTGTGTATCACTGCTGAAACTATGCTTGATGGGGCGCCGGATGCGGTGAAAGTCGCATGTCCGGTGCTAGCCGGGGGAAAAGCCGGAGATAACATCAAAGGCTTACCTATCGGAACC
>QXWX01000233.1 GCA_009911175.1 Lachnospiraceae bacterium
AGATTAAAATATCCCATACCTTATTTTATTTGAAGAAAAACTGGGGGTTTTGGTTCAGATAAACTAACGAATAACACCAGACGCAGGTTGTTTCCTATCTGAACAGGCGTGGGATTGACACGGACATCATTGGATTCTGTCTGCAAAAGGGAATGGTTTTTGAGAGCGAGAACTACCACAACGCTGTATTTGTGGGCATGGACAAGGGAGGAAAACCCCGGTATGCCGCCCTGCGTGGAATCGGGACGGACTTTATCGGGGATGCAAACGGGAGCGACAAAAACTATTCCTTTTCTATCCCGGCAGAGGGAAACAGCATAAAAGTCCACCTGTTTGAATCCGCCATCGACCTGCTGTCCTATGCCACCCTGCAAAAAATGGACGGTCAGGACTGGAGGGCGGAACACCTTTTATCCCTTGCAGGCGTGTACCAGCCAGCAAAGGAAATCGAGCGCAGCAAGGTTCCGGCAGCACTCACACGATTTTTAAAAGAGTACCCGGAGGTTGAAGAAGTGGAGCTGCACCTGGACAATGACCGGGCGGGCAGGCTGGCGTCAGAGGCGATCAAGACCGTGCTTCCGAAACAGTACCGGACACGGGATAAGCCGCCGCCAAAGGGCAAGGACTGCAATGATTTCCTCTGTATCCGGTTAGGAATCGGGATAACGGAGCGGGTAAAAAAGAATAACGGAAGGAGCCATGAGAGATGAAAACGTATGACGTAACAATAACGGAAACCCTGCAAATGATTGTACCCATTGAGGCGGAGAGCCTTGCGGAAGCGGAGCAGACAGCAGAGGATAACTGGAACAGAAGCCAGTATATTCTGGACGCAGACCATTTTGTGGGGGTTGATTTTAAGGCGAAAGAGTGCGTCCGGGACAAAGGCATAGGGCGGTAGGAAAGGAGGCGTTTGCCATGAAGCAGTATGAAATGACGCTGGTTGCCATCTCGGAAAAGAGGGTGAAAATCTCAGCGGAGAGTGCGGAAGCCGCAGCGCAGATGGTGGAAAAGATATACAGAGAAACCAATATCTTAGATTTTTCCAACCGGGATGTGACGGATGTTTCCGTCCTTGCGAAAGCGGCGGACGGAAAAGAAAGCGGCTGTAACGCATACCCGGAGGGATGTGAGGGATGCCCGAATTCCTGCCCGATGGATGGGAAATGTATGCGGGATGATCCAAAAAACCGCTGTCAGGAGTGCGTGAACCATTGCAAAGTGTGCGGCAGGTGTGAGGCGAAAGAGTCCGGGGATTGCGGGCAGGAGTGCATAGATTGTGGGCATTGCTGTCCGGAATGTGCGTGCTGCACCCATCCGATTAAGGAGCAGCAGCCGGGGAAGCATCTGTTTTCGGCGGGTAATGATACCAAAACAAAAGGCGGTACGCAGCCGCAGGGGTGATACACAATACCAGCAAGCAACGCCTTTGGATTGCCATGCGGCAACCCGAAGGCAGCTTGTTAGGGGAAAATCCCCTAATACCCCTTTTTAGCGGAGCCGGGAGGTTCCGCCAGATATGACAAGTTGCATGGTGACAGCGCACCATGACGGAAAGGTGAGTGGAGCAGTATGTTGGCATTTTTGAGTGGAACTTTTGTAGGCGGCATTGTGGGCGTGGCGATGATGTGCCTGTTGCAGATTAACCGCCTGCACGGGGGAGATACGGAGGTAGGCAGATGAGAAAGAGGGACGTCCCGTTTCTGTTCCGCCTGAATAGAGAAGAAGCGGACGCATTCAGGGAGCGGGTAAAGAAAAGCGGAATCAGCCAGGAAGCCTATGTGCGTCAGGCAATCATGGGAAAGACGCCGAGGGAGGCTCCGCCGCCCGACTATTATTCCATGATGCGGGAGCTGCATAAGATTGGGAACAACTTAAACCAGATCGCACAGAAGGCGCACACGCTGAACGTGATTGACGTGCAGCGGTATGACAGCGACATGAGGAAGTTTGACGAAGCGGTCAGGCTGATCACTGAGGCGGTAGTCCTGCCGGAAAAGACGGGGTAATGGCAGCAACATCTATCTGGAGCGTCAAAGGGTGGCTGGGGAAAGTCGTCATCTATGTGCAGAACCCGGATAAAACGAGAAGTCCTGAAATTGCAAAGCTGCCGGAACTGTCCGGCATGGAGGAAACAGAAACGCAGGGGCTGTCCGACGTCATCGCCTATGCGGTCAATGCGGAAAAGACCAGACAGAGGGGGAAACCAGAGGCAGCGGAGGATGTCATAGATGATGAAAACGAGAAAGTCATGGAGCAGTATGTGTCCGGCGTCAACTGCGCCCCGACCACCGCCCGGTCAGAAATGATGGCGGTCAAAAAGAGGTACGGGAAAGACGAGGGCATTATGGCATTCCACGGCTACCAGTCCTTTGCGCCGGGGGAATGTACCCCAGCGATGGCGCATGAGATTGGCGTGAAGCTGGCGGAGGAATTGTGGGGGAGCCGCTTTCAGGTGATAGTCGCTACTCACTTAGATAAGGCGCACCACCTGCATAACCATTTCGTGGTGAACTCCGTTTCCTTTGCGGACGGCCTTAGGTATCACCGCAGCAAGCAGGACTACCGGGATATGCGTAACACTTCCGACAGGTTATGCCGGGAATACGGATTGTCCGTAAGCGATGAATAATCTAACGTTTTTACAAGTCCCGAAATCTGTGCGATAATCTCTTTAACTGGAGAAGCATCT
>QXWX01000234.1 GCA_009911175.1 Lachnospiraceae bacterium
TGAAAACACCTTATTTTAAGAGGTTTTTCAGCTGTTATATTGCTGATTTCATATACTGATGTCGAAACTTCCGTTAGAACAATTTTTCATACTTGAAACTGTCGAAAACCCGGGTGCACGACACCATGTGAACAGTAACCTCCTTTTTTACGGTTGAGCCGTGAACCACAATTTTTCCTTGACTTTTGGATAAAACAGAGTTAAACTATCCGCAATGGCATAAACTTTCCTGCATATTCCATGCAGGTATTGTGCTCAATAAAAGGGAGTAGCTTCCATTGAGAACAGCACCAGGGCCTTTGTTTTTTCACATCCCTGCCTTTTCGTTCTCAGTGTGATACGAAATCGTCACCACGTTCATTCCTGATATGATCCGGTTCGTATTGTCAATTAGCAAGACTTTTATTGCAGGATTACATAACAGTTGTAACTCTGCAGTAAAAGTCTTTTTTTGCTGCAGGCCACACAGACAAAGGGAGGAGAAAAATGGTATATGTATTTTTAGTTCTGGGATTTGTATTGTTGATCAAAGGCGCGGATTTTTTTGTAGACGGGAGCTCCAGCGCGGCAAAGCTTTTGAAGATCCCGACGATCATCATCGGGCTGACTGTGGTCGCGTTCGGGACCAGCATGCCCGAAGCCTCTGTCAGCGTCACCGCCGCTCTCAAGGGGCAGAATGGACTGGCCGTGAGCAATGTGCTGGGCTCCAATATTTTCAATCTTCTGATTGTACTTGGCTTCAGCTCTGTGATCCGTCCCCTGAAGGCAAGCCCCACTGTTCTGAAAAAGGAATTTCCTTTTTGCATCCTCATCACGGCCGTGCTTGCACTGCTTTGTACCGGCCTGTCCTTCGGCGGACTCTTCGACGGCACAGGCAGCTTTCATCTGAACCGGATCGACGGATTGGCGCTTCTGGTCTTATTCCTTGTCTTTTTAGTTTCACAGGTCAGAGGCGCTTTGAAGGCCCGGACCGATGAATCCGGGGAGGATTACGAAACCATGTCCCCCCTGAAAAGCGTCCTTCTTGTCCTCGTCGGGCTGGCCGGAATCATCCTGGGCGGAGATCTGGTCGTGGACAGCGCATGCGAGATCGCCCTGCAGTATGGGCTGAGCCAGTCCTTCATCGGGCTCACTATCGTCGCCATGGGAACCTCCCTGCCGGAGCTTGTCACCTCCATGGTCGCCGCCCAAAAGGGTGAAAATGACCTGGCTCTTGGAAATGTGGTCGGCTCCAATATTTTCAATATCCTTCTGATCCTGGGAATGAGCGCGGCCATCTCCCCCATCACAGTCGATGGAGAAGCCATCTTTGATATGCTGCTCCTGATCGTTATGAGCGGCATTGCTTATGTATTTACCAGGAGCAAGGGGGTGCTTTCCAAAAAAGAGGGGTTCGTCTTCCTGTTGATGTATGCCATATATTTTGTCTATATTTATCTCAGGTAACGGCAGTTCAAAGGAGGCTTCTCCGGTACAATCTGCGGCAGCCACAAACATATGGCGCGGCGCGAAAAGTTCTGTTATAATGAAATCTGTGCAGCGGTTCAGGACCTGCTGCAATATGCGCCGTTACTGCAAATCCTAACTGCGCACCACATACATTGGCGGAGGAAAAGAGAAACATGCTTGGAGACAAAAGAGGAAAGAAACGGAATCAATATACGGCAGACTATGTAGTTTTCGACCTGGAGACCACCGGAACCAGCGCATACAATGATGCGGTCATCGAGATCTCTGCGATACTGGTGCAAAACGGCAGAACCGCGGATGAATTTTCAACGCTGGTGAATCCGGAGAGACCCATCCCCTATCATGCTTCAAAAGTGAATCATATCTATGATGACATGGTAGCGCAGGCGCCCTTATTTGAAAAAGCGCTGGCTGATTTTGACGCGTTTATCGGAGACCAGATTTTGGTGGGACACAACATCCATACCTTTGACATGAGGTTTCTCTGGCGTGACGCGGAAAAATACTGGGGAAAGACCCTTGCAAATGATTACATCGACACGCTGCCCCTGGCCAGACAGTGCCTGCCCCAGCTTTCCAACTACAAGCTGACGGATCTGGCCTCTTATTACCATATTTCCACAGACGGAGCCCACCGTGCCCTTGCCGACTGCAGCATGAATCAGAAGATTTTCGAAAAGCTGGGCCAGGAGCTCTCCTCTCCGAAGGCAGCGCAAAATCTGAAAACCTGCCCCAGATGCGGCCAGCTTTTGAAAAAACGCAGCGGAAAATTCGGAGATTTCTGGGGATGCAGCGGGTATCCGGACTGTCGATATACGGAGAATATCTAAGGCTCTCCTCCAGGGCTTCCGGGAAAATGGCACGATAAGAAGTGATGCGAAGGAGGTGAATGAAATGGCGAAAAGAGCAGAGATAGTCATGGACGAATATATTGATGTTTTGGAAAAGATAAAAGAAAGAATCACACAAGCACAGTATCAGGTGATGACAAATGCAAATGTTGAACGCAATATTTTGTTTTGGAACATAGGAAAGGTAATTCTTCAGTACAGCCAATGGGGAAATAAATTTGTTGAAACGTTATCAAAAGATTTGAGAATGACTTATCCTAGCAGAGAAGGATATTCCGTTAGAAATCTTAATTATCCGTAGTTCCCGCTACTTAATTCTCTCTACATCCTGGCGCACTCATCCTCGGTTGGAGTATATGGTATTTCT
>QXWX01000235.1 GCA_009911175.1 Lachnospiraceae bacterium
CAGTAATAATTCAACTATACACGAGGTATCTTTTTTTATCAACTCCCTTTGCACTTTATATTATACAGGAAGCTTTCGACTCATAAATTGGAATTTGGAAGTGATTCAAAAAACATCTTATCTTACATAACCTTTTCTTCGGGCATAATCTCCAATGATAAAAGCAAAAGCTATAATTAACAAAACAAATATAGATAATATATCCCAAATATCAATTACAGGTTCGCCAATCATTTTTGATAATGTACCGTTTATCAAAAATATAAATGGAATAGCTAACAAAAATGCGATTCCTGTTGCCAAAAATTTTCGTCCTTTAAGTCGATAATATAACCGGAAAAGTTGCTATCCATGTAACCAATATAGAACTAAGCACGATAAGCGACCATGTCAATGTTCCCGAAATAGCAATGTCGCATATGCAGCATACCATAATACCAGTTATCATAGCGCTTGTGTATATTGTTGATATTATGGCATTCTTGTTCATGTTATTCTCATATTTCCTTTTCAATTCAATGAGATTTTCATTGACTTTTTTTCATAATTATTCATTTCTATCCTCTCCCCACTCAATAGTTCATTGACCGTAACACCTAAAATATTGCAAAGTTCTGACCTTTCCTGTATCAATTTGATTCATCAAAATATGCCTCCTTCATGTTACACTTTACAATTCTTATCAATTCTTATACACGAACTGTAAGTAGAATCACCAAACTCAACCTTTGGTTGGGAGAGGTATTGTGTTTGAAAAAATCTGATGTTGTCACTAAAGTTTATATTGCATGAAATTTCCATTATGAATAAATCCTAAATTTGAATATAACTTAGCCCCTGTATTTGATGCCATAATCCATTTCCATCATTTCCTTCCACAAACAATGATTTGTCTATTCGATTGTATCATGATGCCAGGCTTTTTTCTACGAAAATGCACTGAATTTTTTCTTGCGCTGCCCAATGTCCGTGTGCTAAAATAAGAAAAAGCTTATTTTCTAAAGTTCAACGATACTGGAGCATCGGATTCCGGTATATCTGCAACATATCAATGCAAGGGACTCTATTCCCTTCCCTTTCAAAAAATTCGTGCTTTTATCCAGATAAGCAGGAGGTTTTCTGAATGGTAAGCAGGAAAATCTCCTGGACACAACAGAATAAGGAGGTTTTCTATGGAATTGAAGAAAAAAAGAGTGATCTATTGGCACCCTGCATTTTATGCGGACATTCAGATTGAGCTGAAAGACGAGGCAGACAAGCTGATATTTGAAAATGAACATCACCTGAGTAAAAAGCCGATGCAGATTGATGTGCTGATCATCAAGAACAAAGCAGATGTAACGCGTGCAGACAGTATTTCCGCAAAGGAAGTGACGATCACGTTTGTCTCGGAACGATATCCCCGAAAGCTGATCCGGCATCTGCGGACGATTCGGAAGTATGAGGTCGAAAAGGCGGAAGATGGTATCTACAATGTAAAGGGCGATGTATTTTCCATACAGATTCTGGTGACGAAGGAGCTGTCCGAAAAGGAAAATCTCTGGCTGAAAAGTCTGACCAATAACCTGAAAGGTTCGGATAATGCCAGAAAACTGATAGAGGATTATCAGAAGAACCAGGAGAATGAATTATACAAGTCGGCTCTGGAGGCAATCATACATGCAAATGAGAAGGTGTTTAAGGAGGTAAATGGTATGAGCATAGAGGATACTTTTATGGAATTTGTGCAGGAAAAATTCGACCGAAGGCTGAAAGAAGAAACGGAGAAGGCTGTAGGAGAGGCCGTAGAAAAAGGAGTTGTAGTACCTGTTGAGGAATCAGAAAGAAGAGCAGAGGCGGCAAGGCTCACAGAACGCGTCTCTCTGATCTGGAAAAAATGCGCAAAGAACAAGTCTCTGTCAGACATCGCAGAAGAGATGGAGACTGAATCGGAGGAAGTTCTTCCAATCTACAATGTGATCATGCAGAATCCTGGAAAAACATTCGAAGAGATCTGCGAACTGGTAGTCGGTTAAATACAAGAATCTGGAACAACAGGAAGTTTTGAAGTCTGTTGCTCCGGATATTCCTTAATATCAGACTTAAATAAAAACTTTATTCTATCGTCCAAAAACAAAATATCAGAAGTTAAGCTACATTAAATGAAAAACTATTTCCAATATGTTCTCTAAAAAATGTTCCATGTTTTTCTGAACAAACAAAGTTTGCTTCAATGTTTGCATCTTCACTAAGGACAGATATTGCCGTTCCTTTTGGAAGTTGCATCAATTCTTTTTATATAATACCAATGTCATTTTTTCGTTTATCGTTTTAAACTCTCCTGTTTGACAGTATCCCATTTTCTCATATAAATAGCAGTTGCCTTTTTCCTCCAATATTGTATCCAATTCCCAATCGGAACATCCATGTTTTTCTTCTGCTAATTTTATTGCCTTTTGCGCCAATCCTCTATTTCTGTATTCCGGCATTACAAAAACAGGGGATATTCGCTTAGTTACACCATATTCATGTTTATCAACAACTCTGATAGCACCTGCTGCTATGCCATTTGTGATGATAAAATAGTAATAAGTAAATCAATGTTAACAACTTAAATATTATTCTTCCTACTAACCACAATATCTTGTATTTTTGATTTTTAATCGCAGATA
>QXWX01000236.1 GCA_009911175.1 Lachnospiraceae bacterium
AACTTTGCTATACTGAGATCATTATTTATTGAACTATTTGTTTTTTAATGTTTTATCCGGAACAGATGGGAAGGATGAGAACTGAGGTGAGAAAATAGAAGGTTTATGTTTGCATAGTTGTTGTAAATGACAGAAAAACGGACCCATCGGCTTTTGCCGATCGAGGTCTGGTTCCTGGCTATTTAGCAGCACTTTTTACCTTTCGCTCCAGCCGGCATTGCTCCGGAAGTGACTTGGACCAGGGCAGGTATCCATCCAGGATCTCCGGATGTTCTAAAAAGCCGCTGTTCGGGATCTCTGCCAGGAGATATTTCAGGTACTCAAACACATTCAGCTGATTGGCTCTGGCACTCTCTACCAGAGTATAGAGGATCGCGTTCGCCTTGGCCCCTTTCGGAGTATCCGCAAAGAGCCATGCCCGCCTTGCTGTGGCAAATGGCCGAATCGTTGCTTCACATAGATTGTTTGAGATCGGCAGGCGTCCATCTTCCAGAAAGGTTTCCAGATATTTTTTCTGGTTTTGGGCATAGACCAGGGCCTTCGTAAGCTTCTCATTTGTGGTGGCTAATGCCGCGGTTTTTTCAACCCACGACCAGAAGGCGTCCAGGATGGGGCGTGACGCCTCCTGACGCTTTTGCTTCTTTTCCTCATAGGAAAGGTCTTTGGTCTCCTGTTCTACCTTGAACAGGAGATTGATAAATTCCCGGCCTTCGGCTCCTTTGGATCCGGATAACTCTTTTCCACTGTTATCCAAAGGGATGCTCTCTATAAAATATCTGCGGACATGGGCCCAGCAAAGTGAGCGTATGATGTGCTCCACTTTCTCATATCCACTGTAAGCATCCGTTACCAGATACCCATGGAAGTTCTCCAGCAGTTCTTTCGCGGTATCCCCGCTCCGGGTTTGGGAATAGTAAAAGAACGCTGCCTGGATCTCCTCGCACGCGGCACTGCGTATGACCCAGATGAAGGATTCACTGCTGGCCTTCTTTCCTGCTTCTTTATTGCACTGGATCCTGGTCTCATCCATATGGAGCACGCCGCATGCTGCCAGCATTTCAAGGATCCGCCAGTAAAGAGGCTCCAGCCATTCCTGGCAGCACCGGATGACCCAGTTTGCCATGACATTCCTTGGCAAGACCAGCCCCAGCCGGTACCAGTCCCTTTCCTGCCGGGCGAAAGGGATCCCCATTATGAACTTTTGGTACATTACCTGGGCGATCAGGGATGGGGTGGACAGGGAATGGGGCAATGGCGGGATCGGGACTGCCGCTTTCTGGAAATGGCAATTGGGATTGTCTGCCCCATCCGTACCGCATACCGTGCATTTTGCTACCTGCTGTACAATCTGCCGCACTTTCAGTTTTGCAGGTTCAAACTCGACCTCTGTCCGGACGATCCGCTTTCCAATGACTTTGAGTTCCCCGCCGCATTTGCTGCAGGTCTCCCCTTCCGGGATCATATATTCTTCGATTTCTGTTTGCAGGCCGGCAAGCATTTCAGCCCGGACACCTGGTTTGCGTGGTGTCCGGGTATAAGGCTTAACCTTAATCTTTTTTTGCTCCACATGAAGCTGTTCCGCCAGCTTTTGCGCTTCTTCAAAAAGAAAAAGCTGCCCCTCGACCTGCTTCGTTGCTTCCGTAGAAGCCCCGAACATTTTTTTACGCGCATGGAGAAGCGCCTGGATCATATTTTCAATCTGGATACGCTGCTTTTCAAGCTGGGCATTCTGTTTTTCAATGACCGCGTCTTTTTCCGCGATCTCTTTCTGCTGTTTTTCAATAAGATGGCGTAATGCAGCCAGCTCCTCCTGCGGTGTCATTGGTGGTATGTTCCCTTCCTATTTTATCTAATTTAATTATAACATTTTTGAGGGAATTTTACCACCTCCAAGGCATAGAAAAAAACGCAAAAAGCGCCGAATTTTCAACGATTTTCGTAGATTTTACCGTCAACTTTACGAAGCCTAAAAACAAGAATTTTCCAGGGTTCTTTTTACCGGATGGTGTGCTTTTTCCTGTTCGATTTTTAAGCCTTGTAACAGCCATTCTACCTGTTGGGAGGAGATCTGCTTCACTTCGTTAGGAGTACGGGGCCACTGAAATTTCATTCCATCCAATAGTTTTTTTGTAGCAAGAAGGAAACCGTTTTTGTCATATCTCAGAACCTTGATAGAATCTCTTTTCTTATTACAGAATATAAAGACACAAGTTCCCTGGAAAGGGTCCAGTTTGAACTGCATGCTGACTATGGAGACCAGTCCTGAGATCTGTTTGCGGAAATCGGTGGCACCGCATGCCAGAAATATGTGGCTGGCATCTTCCGCCAAACGCCTCATCATAGTTGCTTCATCACCCGGAGTAACTTCAACAGTGTATCTGTCTGGAAGTCTTCCGGTATGAATAACTTCATCCCCTGACAGTAGATCATGAATCTTCCGTCAAATGCAGGAGAGGAATGCTGTGGACAGGATGACCTCACAGGACGGGATACCTCTGCGAATGCGATGGCTGGTTCCTGTTTTCCATTTCCCATTCGGGTTTCACTCCTTTCGTTATATGATGTCTATCAGTATAGCAGGAATGGATGGGAAATGCACTACGCCATCTTTTGAGGCGCTTAC
>QXWX01000237.1 GCA_009911175.1 Lachnospiraceae bacterium
TCCTGTTTAAGAGGTATAAAAACACGTCAAGCCCGCAAAAAACTTACATTTAGGGCTTGACATAATAGGAAGGGAAAATCACGGTAGGAAAGTCTGGGGAGGTATTCAGCAGGGTATCGGGAAACAAGGGGCTGTACCAGCCGATTTTTGCCGTGGATAATTTAGAGGGTGCAGTTTACGAGATTACCGCAGCCGAGGACATCATCACGACAGACGGAACAGTCAGAGCCGAAAAAGGCGAGGTGGTAGATACTGTAACGACTGGCGAGGACGGAACGGCGGAAAGTAAGGAACTTTATCTCGGAAAGTATGAGGTAAAGGAAGTGTCCGCCCCGTATGGCATGGTGCTGAATGATGAAATCCATGCGGTCGAGCTTGTGTATGCGGGGCAGGAAATCGAAGTGACGGAAACAGGCACGGAGTTTTACAATGAGCGTCAGCGTGTAGAAATTGACGTAATCAAGAGCCTTGAGGTTGATGAAGCATACGGCGTGGGTAGCAACGGCGAAATCAAAGATGTTACGTTCGGTCTGTATGCCGCCGAGGAGATTACCGCCGCTGATGGCTCTGTTATCCCTGCCGACGGGCTGATTGAGGTTATCTTCCTTGACGAGAACGGTCACGGAAGGGCAATCAGCGATTTGCCGATGGGCAGCTACTATGTGCAGGAAATCAGCACAAACGCCGCTTACCTTGTCAGCGATGAGAGATACCCTGTTGACTTCGAGTACGCAGGGCAGGAAACAGCCATCGTGAACATCACGGCAAATGAGGGCGAAGCCATTGAAAATGAACTGATTTACAGCTCTGTCAGCGGCAAAAAGTCCAACGAGGACGGCGAAGATTTAGGCGGTGCGTTAATCGGCATCTTTCAGACGGGGACAACGGAATATACAAAGGAAAATGCAATCGCAACTGCCACATCCGAGGATGACGGCAGTTTTTCTTTTGAGGAAGTTCCGTATGGCACATGGGTAATCCGTGAAATCGAAAGCCCGAAAGGATATGTACTCTCCGAGGAAGAAATCAGCGTAACTATCAACGAGGTTGACGAAGTTGTGGAGATTGAGCTTGTCAATTACTTTATTACGGGAAATATCGCTCTGACTAAGGTAGATAAAGACTACCCAGACAACAAGCTCACGGGTGCGGTATTTGAAATTTACTCGGATACAAACGAAGATGGAAAACTGGACAAAAAGGACGAGCTGCTCGGCGAGATGGGCGAGGTGGAGAAAGGCGTGTACCAGATGAACGACTTCAGATACGGCAAGTACCTTGTCCGTGAGAAAACCGCCCCGACAGGCTTCGTACTGGATGAGAACGTCTATCCCGTATCCATTGAGGAAAACGGCAAGACCTACAACGTGGAGAATGAAGCGGGCAAGGGCTTCTTAAATGAAGCACAGAAAGGCTCACTCAAAATCGTCAAGACATCCTCTGACGGTAAGGTGGAGGGCTTCTCTTTCCGTGTCATCGGCAAAGATTACGACCAGACCTTTACTACCGACAAGAACGGAGAAATCGTCATTGACGGCTTGCGTATCGGCGAGTACACCGTGTCTGAGGTCAGCGACAAGGCATCTTCTGGCTATATCCTGCCCGCCGACCAGAAAGTGACCGTCAAGACGGACGAAACGGCAACCGTAACCATGCACAACGAGCTGCGTGACACCCCGAAAACGGGCGACGACTTCAGCCTCGGTTTTTGGGTAAGCCTTGCGGCGGCATTTACAGTCGGTGCGGGAATCTTCGGGTTTGCAGGCTACCAGTGCGGAAGAAAGAAAAAGGAGGACTAAGCAGGATGAGGGGAAAAACCATCATCGCCATTGTGCTTGTGGCGTTTATCGGCGGTGCGGCTGCGTGGCTGCATCTCCGCAGGAAATAGTTTGAGAAATATTTTACTGATGTGGATTGGGGCGGTTTTCAATGACCGCCCTCTTTCCATGTATGGAGGTAGATATGGAAAATCTGAAAACCATAGAGGGGAAAGTGAAGTCTGTCCTGCAAGAGAATGAGGACGCCAGAAATGATGACATGGTGCTGTACCTTGCCCTCTGCAACCTGTATCTGAAAGATGCGGGAGCTATGCCGCTTGCCCAGATACTTTTGAACCATAAGGGGCTTGGCTTGCCGAGCTTTGAGAGCGTGGGCAGGACACGCCGCAAGTTGCAGGAGAAATACCCAGAGCTTTTAGGGAGCGTGCGGATGCAGAAAATCAGAGCCAAAGGGGAAAAGGCATACCGTAGATATGCGAAAGAATCTTGAAGTGAATAAAAAATTTAAAGAGAGGAGGAACGCCTATGGACGGTGAAACACGGTAAGCGATGAATAACCTGCCGGTTTTACATATTCTAAAATCTGTGGGATAATCTTTTTGACTGACAAGTGAAAGA
>QXWX01000238.1 GCA_009911175.1 Lachnospiraceae bacterium
AGAGCAAGATTCTACCATAGTACCAAAATTCGCTTATCGCTCATTTTGTCCTATGGGAATCTTGTTGGGGTTGCCACCCCAAACCCGCCTTTTGCGGCTTGCGCCGCTTGAAAAAATCCACCCACGAAAGGAGGTTCACAGCCATGAAAAGATACAACACGCCCCACCGCCACCGGGTAATCAAAACACGCTTGACCGAGGAAGAATACACCGAGTTTTCCGAGCATGTCACCCTCTGCAAAATGAGCCAAGCCGAGTTTATCCGGCAAGCCCTAATTAAGTCAAGGATATGCCCAGTAATCACCGTTTCCCCGGTCAATGATGAATTACTCTCTGCCGTTGGGAAACTCACAGCCGAGTACGGGAAAATCGGCGGCAACTTGAATCAGATTGCCCGCTGTCTGAACGAGTACGGCGCACCTTATAACGCCCTCTCCCAAGAGGTACGAGCCGCCACAGCGGAGCTTGCCGCTTTGAAGTTTGAAGTCTTGCAGAAAGTAGGTGAAGCCGTTGGCAACGTTCAAACATATCAGCTCTAAAAATGCCGACTATGGAGCCGCCGAGCAGTACCTAACCTTTGAGCATGACGAATTTACCATGAAGCCCACACTGGACGAAAATGGGCGGCTTATCCCCCGTGACGATTACCGCATATCTTCTTTGAATTGCGGCGGGGAAGATTTCGCCATAGCGTGTATGCGCTCCAATCTCAAATACGGCAAGAACCAAAAGCGGGAGGACGTAAAGAGCCACCATTACATTATCAGCTTTGACCCCCGTGACGCACCCGACAACGGCTTGACCGTAGACCGGGCGCAGGCATTGGGCGAGGAATTTTGTAAGACGCATTTCCCCGGACACCAAGCGTTGGTATGCACCCACCCGGACGGGCATAACCACAGCGGCAACATTCATGTGCATATCGTAATCAATTCTTTACGGATTGCCGAAGTGCCGCTACTGCCCTACATGGAAAGACCAGCCGACACAAGGGAGGGCTGCAAGCACCGCTGTACGGACGCAGCTATGGAGTATTTCAAAGCGGAGGTCATGGAGATGTGCCACCGGGAAAACCTCTATCAGATTGATTTACTGGGCGGGAGCAAGAACCGCATTACCGAGCGTGAGTATTGGGCGAAACGGAAAGGACAAGCCGCACTGGATAAAGAAAATGCTTCCCTTGCCGCTACAGGAGAGCCGCCCAAACAGACCAAGTTTGAAACGGACAAGGAGAAGTTGCGGCGCACGATCCGCACCGCCCTGTCCTCTGCCGTTTCCTTTGAGGACTTTTCCGGGAAGCTGTTACAGCAAGGCGTGACCGTCAAGGAGAGCCGGGGGAGGTTGTCATATCTCACGCCGGACAGGACGAAGCCAATCACCGCCCGGAAATTGGGTGATGATTTTGACCGTGCCGCCGTACTGGAAGCACTCACTATAAACGCACAGAACGCCGCAAGAGCCGCCGAAAAGCCCCTACCCAAACAGGAATACCCCCGCAGCATAAAAGACCGTTTACAGCGAAATAAAGCCGCCATAAACGCACCGAAACAGGACGGCGTACAACGCATGGTAGACCGGGAAGCCAAGCGAGCCGAGGGCAAGGGCATAGGATATGACCGCTGGGCGGCTGTCCACAACCTAAAACAAATGGCGGCGACCATGAGCATTTACGAAGAATCCGGCTTTTCTTCCCCGGAGGAACTGGAAGCCGCCCTTGCCGCCGCCAGTGCCGGATTGCATGAAACCACCGGGAAACTGAAAGCCGTGGAAAGCACCTTGCGGGAGAAAAAAGACTTGCAGAAACAGTTATTAGCCTACATCAAGACCAAGCCAGCCCGTGACGGATTGCGGGCGCAGAAATCGGAGAAAGCAAAGCGAGCCTACCGGGAGCAGCACGAAAGCGAGTTTATCATTTCCGAATCCGCCGCCCGGTATTTCAAGGCACAGGGAATCTCCAAGCTGCCAGCGTCCAAAGCATTACAGACCGAGATTGAGCAGCTTACCAAAGAGAAGAACGCCCTTTACAACGAGTACCGGGAGAAGAAAGAGAACGTCCGGGAATTGCAGACCGTCAAAAGCAATATTGACCAAATCTTGCGCCGTGAGCCGGAACGGGGAAAGGGGCGGGATAATGAACGGTAAACGCCTATACATGGACTACCCACAGTACAGAGCCGCCCGCCGTCTTGTGCATGAGTGCTGCAACTATGACAACGGCAACTGTATCTTGCTGGATAACGGCGAGCCTTGCGTATGTGTGCAGAGTATCAGCTATTCTCTTATATGCCGCTGGTTCATTGCCGCCGTGCTGCCGCTGGACGGGAAACTGGAAGCCGCCCTACTCCACCGGGCAGACAGGAAACGCTGTACCGAGTGCGGCGGGTATTTTCTC
>QXWX01000239.1 GCA_009911175.1 Lachnospiraceae bacterium
GCCTTTAACCACAACGGGAGCCATTTTTACCGGGACGGATACCACGTGGGAAAGATCGGGACGAACCAGATGCAGTCGGATGCGTCAAAGAAGGGGCTTGTCTTCGACCTGGAAAATGAGGCGGCATACATGTCCTGGTCCGCGGCAATGAGCGCCAGCGCGAATACGTATTCCCAGAAATGGACGTATACGTTGAAGAGCGTCGGAGGGCAGGCGGCGGATACGCTGAATGCGGGATGTGATATCGACATGCACGGATTTACCCTGAAAAATGTGGACCTGGAGAGCGTGAGAGTGGGAAATACCAGGGCATGGAATGGAGAAATCCCTATTGTAACGCAAGTCAGGGATAATGGGGATGGAACTATAGGCTGGTCTTACAGTACGATCACAGTAGAAGACGGTGTTATCATGGCGGCGCCGAGGGCATGATCACGGCGGTGGGAGCATGCCTGTGGGACAATGATTGACAGAGGGAGGCGATAAAATGTCAAATATGGCCAGGACGGATGAAGGTATCAGTAAAGAAAACAGGATAGCCTGGGGCGAAGGATTCCGAACAGGTACGCGGGAGGCGGCGGTATATGTTTTCCAGGAATGTGAAAGGGAGGTCCGGGACGCCAGGGACAATGAGCAGATGGAAGGGAGGATGGAGCCTTATGGAAGAAAAAATGCGGAATAAAGAAAGCGATATGAAATGCGGAAGTACCAGCGCGGAAAAACTGCGGGCAGAGTATGAGAGGAAACCGCAGCCAGTGAAGCCGGTGACGGTAAGGCTGGATGATTTTAAGAAAAACCTGAACCGGGTGGTGGCTGACTCAGAGCTGCCGCCTTTTCTTTTGGAATTGGTTCTTGGGGAAATGCTCTCGGCCATGAGCAGGGTTGCTGAAGCGGAGCGTGAACAGGACAGGGAAGCCTGGGAGAAGGCCTGCGCAGAGCTGGAGTATGAGCATAACAAGGAATCCCAGGGGAAAACTTGCAAGGATGGTGAGGGAAATGGCTGATATCAGCAAAGAGGTACAGGAACTCCGTGATGCGGTCTACGGGGAGGAGGTCAGGGAGGGATTTATCTCCATGGCCGAGAAAGTGAATACTGAATCTACCGCGGCCAAAGAGGCGGCGGTCAACATGGCGGAAATGGCGGCGGAGGCAGTGCTGAACGCCAACACGGCAGCCGACAGGGCGGACGCTGCAGTTACCAAAGCGCAGAAAACGGCAGCGGATATCCAGGAAGCGGCAGAGAGAGGGGATTTTTCCGCAACGGTAGCGGTGGAAGGTGTGGTCACCGCGGAAGCTGGAGCGCAGGCATCGGTGGAGAATATCGGGACAGAGAAGGACGCAAGGTTCCGTTTTATCATTCCGAAAGGGGATAAAGGTGACAAGGGGGAGGACGGGACTTCCATCAACATCAAGGAAAGACTGGATTCAGAACAGGACCTGCCTGCGGGAGGGGAGAAAGGGGACGCGTATATCATCCAGGGAGAGGTCTACGTCTGGGATGGAATGCAGTGGAACAACATCGGAATGATCCAGGGGCCGAAAGGGGACCCGGCCACGATCCGGATCGGGGAGGTGACCAGCGGAGAATCAGCGTCGGTGGAGAATGTGGGGACGGAAAAGGATGCGGTCCTGAATTTCACCATTCCAAAGGGGAAGGATGGTACATCCATCGGCATTGGAGAGCCGGAGATCTCGGTGGATACCGGGACCGGGGAACCTTATGCAGAGGTCACGGTCAGCGGTCCGGATGACGCGAAGGTATTTTCATTTGCATTTCACAACCTGAAAGGGGAACCGGGAGCGGAAGGCGCCATCGATGAAAACGCGGTGGTCAAATTTACCGCCGCCGCAGAACTGGGGAATATCCAGAGCGGGGAAACTCTGGCGGTCATCCTGGGAAAGCTGGAAAAACTTATCTCAGAGATGAAGGATATTGCTTTTTCCGGAAAATATTCCGACCTTACAGGCGCCCCGGAGGATGTGGGCGATCTGACCAACAATGCAGGATACGTCACTACAGATACCTGGAAAGCGAATACGGCAGACAGTGAGGGCTATGTGGCATCCGGAAAAGGCCAGGCGGACAAGGTCTGGGGTACGGACGGAGAAGGGAATCCGGGCTGGGTGGACCGGGTGAAGGCGGAAGACCTGAAGAATGACTTCGTCAGTAAATCCGGAGATACGGTAGACGGAACCCTGAAAGCGCAGACCATGGTGATCGGGACAACTCCGTCAACAGAAGTCGGCGCGATATGGATCGGATAAGGAGGAGATGCGGAAATGTTTGATGTAGATTATATTATTCCCTGCTATGGCAGGTCGGAGATCATACGGCCGGGACTGCGGAGCCTGGCAAACCAGTGGCACAGCGAATA
>QXWX01000028.1 GCA_009911175.1 Lachnospiraceae bacterium
ACCAAGGACCCGGAGGAACCATAAGCAGGAAGCTGAACAGCATTAATGTACGCATAATTAAATTGGGTTATACTAGTCACTCCCTGCGTGGGAGTATGGATTGAAATAGATTACAAAGAAACACAAAAATTTTGAAGAACGCCTTTTTTACATCAGACGATGTGGCGATGAGCATTTTACTGTGGAGGCATTGAGAAACATTCTCTCTCTGTCCGGGCGAGAAATAAATTGAACGCAGACATTTGATATAAAGCAGGATTGCTGGGCATCACAGAGGAGGGCATTTGTTCCGCATGCGTTTTACATTTAAGAACAAGAGGTATGACAAGAGCAAAAATTACTACTTGGTAGCGCATGATGAGTGCAATAATGCGGAAGCATTCCGACATCAAGAAGGGAGAAAAGATCATGAAAGTTTTTGAAATGACATCAGAAGCAATCCCAAAAATAGCACGACTCATGTGTACGATCAAGCCGGACTGGTGGGATTATGAGGGGGCGTTCAGCCAGTTGAGCGGTGTGGAGGATACGATCCGTACGGTCGGCTGGTATCTGGGGGAAGATGAGAACACCCCCAAGGGATGGATTCTGTGCCGTGAACTGATCGGATACCGTGCGCTGGAGTTGGAATGCAGCGGCTTTGACGACAACGGCGAATTTAAATTGGAGCATAAGCTGGGAGAGCTGATCCGCACAGCAGAGAGCTATGCCAGGAGTAAAGGCTACCTGACGTTCCGCAGCGGGATGAGCTCCATAGGATTCAATATCCATAAAAAGAAAATCAACAGCATTGCGGATGCAATTGCAAACCTGGAATGTGACCGGATTGATTATAAATGGTATCTGGAACAGGGATTTCAGGTGATCGGGATTCAGCCGAACGCGTACGAAAAAGGCTTTCATCTCATCATACTTGGAAAGGATCTCTCGGAATAAAAGCAATCTGGTTCACCTCGGGGCAAATTCTGCTGATTTTCAATTTTGTTATTTTACGGCAAAAAATCAGGAACTGAACCGAACTCATCTGTAAATGATCTGCAGATGATTCCAGGACAGTTCCTGTGGGACGCAGAAACAAGGTCCGTCCCTTCCTGCTTTTATCGATAGGAAACTTCTACGAATTTTCTTATAGGATAAAAACCTTCCGGGGGACGCACTCTTTTTTACACCTGCTTCAGATAAAACTGAAACGAGCTGTACTCCGGAACTTCCCGGTCGATCGGAAGTCCCGCGTGCATCAGCGCCGCGCCGGAAAGCACCTGCTCCCCATCATTGATCCGGTACATGGCAACCGGGATCAGCCCCTTTGCTTTCACATATTCCTGGGGCCCGTTGCAGGTGAGATTGGTCACGACCACACTCAGCAGAGATTCTGTTTTGTCCTTCGTTACATGCTGCCATGCGGTCATATTTCCCACTTCGAACGGATTGCTCAGTCGGTAATAATCTCCGCTGAAGATGATGGGATAATATTTCCGGAAGAGATCGCTCTGCTCCCGGCAGATGTCCTGCTCTTCCTCGGACAGCTTGGACGCGTCCAGCTCATATCCAAAGGTTCCGCACATGGCGACGACCGCCTTTGTTTGGAGCGGTACGAATTTTCCGCTGTCGGAAATATGAGCCCCCATGGTGGAAATGGGGTATACAAAGGATGTCCCGTAATGCAGCTTTAAGCGGTCAATGGGATTATTGTTGTCGCTGACCCAGTACTGTGGATAATAGTGTAGCATGCCGGGGTCATACCGCCCGCCGCCTCCGCTGCAGCCCTCAAAGAGGATATCCGGATGGGTCAGGATGATCTCATTCATCACCCGGTACAGGCCCAGGATATAGCGGTGGTATACTTCCCCCTGCTTATCCGGAGACAGCACGTTGGACCAGATGTCGGCAAGGGATCGGTTGATATCCCATTTTACATAGTAAATATCGGCATCATCCAGAATGGCGTTGACACTTTGGATGAGGTAATCCTGCACATCCTTGCGGCTCATATCCAGCGCCATCTGATTCCGGCTGCGGACAGCGTGTCGGCCTGGGATCTGCATGGCCCATTCGGGATGGGCGCGGTACAGGTCGCTGTCCTCGGAAACCATTTCCGGCTCGAACCAGATGCCGAATTTCATCCCCAGGCTGTTGATCTGCTCCACCAGCTTGTGCAGGCCGCCCCTGATCTTTTCCTCATTGACGACCCAGTCGCCCAGGCCGCTGTTGTCGTCGTCCCGCTTTCCAAACCAGCCGTCGTCCATGACCAGCATATCTACGCCCATATTTTTCGCGGCCTTTGCGATCTCAATGAGCTTCACATCGTCAAAATCCATGAAAGCGGCTTCCCAGCTGTTGATCAGGACCGGACGCCGCACATCGGAAACAAATTTGCTACGGCACAGGTTGGCGCGGTAAAAATCATGGTACAGATGGGTCAGTCCGGTGAAACCGTGTTCGGTAAACGCCATGACCACCTCCGGACCCTCAAAAGCCTCTCCCGGCCGGATCTCGTATACAAACTGCTTGGGATTGATCCCCATCACCAGGCGGAGCTGGTCATACTGGTCCAGCTCGGCTTCCGCGAGAAAGTTGCCGCTGTAAACCAGCGAGAAGCCGTAGCATGCTCCATAGTCCTCACAGGACTCCCGGCCGCACAGGACCACAAAGGGGTTCTGCTGGTGGCTGGAGGAGCCGCGCACACTTCCGATGGTGTGGATGTGGTGGGTCATTTTCTGGCGCTCCACCTGCCGCTCCTGCCCGTACCGTCCCGGCAGACTGACCAGATCCATGTCCAGGCCGTTCAAAAAGTCCAGGCATACGGACATGATCTTTTTTAAATGGATGGAAGCCTCTCCTTTGTTGAAGACCTTTACGGCCCGGGTGATGATGTCGGCTTCCTCGAATACGCTGTATAATAAAATGACTTCCACGTCACTGATATCGTCTGAGAGTATGATCTCCAGCGTGTCCGCATGCTCGTCCTCCCTTGCAAAGGTGCAGGGCAGGGTGGTCAGCTCATATTTTCCCTCCTGGATCGTGAAGCGCGACACTTTTCCATTGAAGGAATAGCTGCCGTCCGCGTTGACGACCTCAATGCTGGCAGTGCGGAAATCTCCCTGCTGCTGTGTGCTGAATTCCTGGGGCTGGGCATCCAGGGAAAAGGTCCTGGAGTCCCTGGACTCGTAAGGATTTCCGGAAAATCCCCGGTCGTACTGCATGATCTGGTAGCTTAAGTCTGCGTCATGCATGGTCGGACCATAGTAAAGGTGCAGCAGGTAATCCAGATTCCCGATCTTCATCTGGTATGTTGTATGCCTGGTATGCAGAGTAAATGTTTTTGACTGTTCGTTGAAAATAATCGACATAATTGACCTCCTGTTACAATGATGAAGCGCCGTTTTATATTCCGCGGCTTCTGTCGTCTGCAAACATAGTATAGCACGGAACGAATCTGGAAATGAATGGTTAGAATGTACGGAAAAATGTGGGAAAAGTTGGTTACTTGTGCAGAAGAAAAAATTGGCGGCATTGTGGATGCGATTCAAACCTGGACTTTCAGAGTTTCTTGAAAAGGAAGGATTTATTTTAGAAACATTATTGACAAACAATAATTTTATGCTATTATAATGATATAAAATTATCGACAAACAATAATTTTGATTGCGGCATTTTTATTTTTGAGAGGGTTCGAAAGGAGGGCATATGAAGCGAAAAGGAATGACCGGTATCCTGACGGCAGAAGCCGCTGTCTGTATAGTTTTCAGCCTGGCGCAGGTGAATGCTTCAGGAGCATTTTCCGGCCTGGCGGCCTTTCCGTTTGAGCAGACAGGTTACGCGCTCCGTGTTCTGTCATTGTCCGGATCTGTTGGAAATGCGGTGGCAATCCTGCTTTATATGGGGTTGAGCCTGCTCCCATGCCTGGTCTGGCTGATCTTAAAAAAGAAGGGGAAGCTTCTTGGCATCGACCATGTACTGTATGGTCTGAGCATTCTGCTGTTTATCGTACACTATTATATGATCAATCCCGGCCTGTTTCCGGCCCCGGTTCCCGGAACGGTAAAATGGATGCTGAGCTGTATGCTTTACTCGGCGCTGTCAGGATACTTAGTGATCCGGGTGCTGCTCGTCTGCCGGAGGGCACAGCCAGAAACACTGCACAGCGTCCTGCAGAAGCTTCTTGTTTTTCTGAATATGGTTTTCGTATACCTCATCTTTGGACAAGGCCTGGGAACTCTTCTGAAAGCCGTCCAAAACGTGGGGAGCATGGACAGCGGTCCTGTTATGCGCGGCTTCGCGTCAGGCGCGCAGAGTCCGGGAATGACATACCTGTTTCTCGGATTGGGTTATCTGGTCAATCTCCTGCCTTATGTGTTTGACATGGGGATCGTATTTCTGGCAGGACGGATGCTGACTGCCCTGAAAACGGACCGATACGGCGACGTGTCCGTGGATCTGACGAACCGGCTTGCCGGGTTTTGCGCAAAAGCACTGGGAATTACGGTTGCTGCGGACGTGGGTTTCAACCTGCTGCAGGTTCTGTTTTGTTCCAGCCTTACTCAGATGGACCTTGTGCTCCATGTGCCCGTCATCTCCATTATTTTTGTACTGGCGGCGCTGCTGTTTGCGCGGTATCTGCAGGAGGACCAAAAGCTGAAGCGGGAGCATGATCTGATCATTTGACTGTATGGCGAAAAAACAGCTTCAAAAAGGGGGAGCTCCCGGAAGTGCTCTAAACATAAAGGCGAGAATTATGGGAATCAGAGTTTGCTTGGAAGAGGTCTTGAAGGACCGGGGAATGACATCAAAGGAATTGTGCGGGCTGGTCAATATTACGGAAGCCAATCTGTCCGTTTTGCGCAGCGGAAAGGCAAAGGGCGTCCGTTTTCATACGATCAACCGGATCTGTTATTTTCTGAACTGCGATGTAGGAGATATTCTGAAGTTTGACGGAAAACTGGAGGAGGATGGGGATGTGGAATAAAAAGAAGATGTTTCGCGGCTTTTCCGGACAGGAAGGACGTCCTTCCTGCGGAGGTACGCGGCAGACTGTGGTATTTCAGATCAGCCTGTGCCTGTGTATCATGATATTGCTCTGCGGCTGTTCCCTGGCAGTTCCGAACGCCGGCACGGAGGGCGGAGATGACCGGATGATCGGAGTATTGATTACTGCGGAATATCTGGATATGGTTACCATGGAGACGGCGGAAGAACCATCTGCGGATATGGCAGGAGACGGGGATTTTGGGCGTCATACCGGGTCGGCGGGGAACGGTCAGAACCTGGTATTGTCTTATGATCCGGAGGACGGAGGAAAGCTGTATGCAGATATTGACAGGAGTAAAGGAGACAACCCCTCCGATTGGGAGATTTCTTTCGGTGATCTGGAAGGGATTCAGATGTTCACCCCGTATTGGACAATGGAAAACGGAGAAACCTGCTGGGGCTCCGTGGGTACGGAAGGGATTTCCGACCTGGATGTCCGTCTCAGCGAATCGGATGAGGGACAGGAGCGCAGCATCAGCGGGACCATTTATACCCTGGCGGGAAACGTAAAGGAAGATCAGGTGTATTATGCCAATCCGGTGTATCAGACCGCAGACGGAAGAGTCTATGTGACACGGGGAAGCGGGATTTCCGCAAGCGGGGAGGTTTCCGAGGGGACAGAGCTCACATCTGCGCTTGACGAAGAGACGAACATGACAGAGGGCGGAAAAACAAAAACGGAAAAGTGCAGCGTGACGATCCGTTATGAGGCCATGTACCGTCCGGTTCGGATCACGGTTTGCCAGATGGATCAGGGGCATGAGATCGTAAAGAAGGATGTATACCGTCCGGAGGAGATGCCGGAGCAGATCATGGCGGAAAAGGCCACGGAGTATATTCTGGTGGAAATTGAGAAAGAAGGATTGTCCGGAGAGAATGTTGCGGCAAGAGAAGTGTATGGCTATGAACCGGAAGGGGATGTATGGCTGGAAAGCTTTTCCGCGCGGGAGGACGGGATCGTGGTAAAGCAGGAAACAAGGGTGATTTGGAAGACATAAAAGGAAGGTGTGATTTGCTGCGGCAAGTCAACCTTCCTTAAAAAATCTTTTCAGCAACCGCACAGCTGGAAATCTTTTATATTTCGTACACTTCATACTGCTTCTTCGGTCCGCCGCACACCGGGCAGCGCTCCGAAACAGAATCCCCGGTCATGACATATCCGCAGATGGGACAGACATAGATGACCTTTTCACCGAACTCCTGCACATCCTCTGCCTGTTTCAGCAGAGCCGCATGTACTTTTTCCGCGGCAGACGCACCCAGGTAAGCCTGTTCGGTAAGAGGGCTCTGATGCTCCAACGCATAAGCGGCCATCGCTGGATAAAGATGCTGATATTCAAATTCTTCCCCCGGCATATAGGTACAGATGGATTCCATAAAAGCGGCGGGACGTTCCAGGATGGAATAAAAATTTCGGGCATGATGGTATTCGGAAGAAGCAAGGGCGCGGAAAAGGTTGGCAATTTGGTCAAATCCCCTGCGCTTTGCGCGGTCCGCAAACATCAGGTATCTGAAATGCGCCATCAGCTCTCCCTGTACGGATTCTTTCAGCTTCTGGTTTAAGACGCTGTTGTCACTTTCCTGCCCGTAGCAGTCCTCAGACAGATTGGCGATCCGATAGTCCAGCACTCCGTCCTTCTCATAAAAATGGACGATGTGGTGTTCCACGTCGCAGGCTTTGATCTCCTTCGATACATCCTCAATCATGGCTCCGCCGCCTCCGGTGCAGATCAGCGGGATTCCGTCCGCAACGTCAATGAACCGAGAGTGCACATGACCGCAGAGAAGGTATTTTACTTTTTCCTTCCAGGGTTCATAAACCTTCCGCAGCCGGGAAAATTCCTCCTCGGAGACACTGTTTTGAATAAAGTGGTTGGGAACCGGGATGTGGAACGCAATGATCACCTGCTCCACGTCTTCCCTTGCAAGGACCTCTGCCAGCAGTGCCAGCCCTTCCTCCTCAAAAGTACGGAGCGCGTTGTCCAGCGCGACGACTGCAAAATGCTCTGCCAGCAGCGCGTAATTCTTTTCACCAAAATATTCCGTATACGCTCCCGTATCATGATTCCCGCGGAGAGAGTAGACGGGGTTTTGCGCAAGCGCTTCCGTCATATCCTGTATCACCTGATAATAATGGTCCGATCCAATGGGCACCAGGTCGCCCGCGACCAGAGTGATGTCGTCTTTTCCGCTTTCCTCCAGCGCTCCGGCATACACTTTCATATTGTAAGTGCCGAGTCCCTCGCACCCAGGATCGCCGATCACGCCGATCGAATGTACATTTTCAAGCCGGAGGATCCGCTCCGGTACCTTTTTCATTTTCTTTTCTTTCATATTCTTTTTCCTCACTTGATCTTTGATTTCCCTTCTCTGGTATGCCGCGTCGCCGTCTTTTCCAATGTTCTGCCGCATCGGTTCCACCATGGCCCCAGTTCATTCATTCTCGTGCAGTATTTTTCCAATATAGCATTCTTTTGGTGGGATTTCAACATAAATTATTCATGTATTTTCTGCTCATTCATTGTTTTTTTTACGTATATCAGTTATAATTTGGAAAAGATACCGTTACATTTCGGGGCTTGCGTATGATCGATCTTGTATACAACAGCCCAAATCGACTGATAGAGGAGACGAGAGTATGAAAACAAAAAAGAGAACAGAAGACAGACCATCAGCGAAAGTCCGGCGGCGGGGAGGGAGGATCGCGGCCAAGCTGGTCGTGACCATCGTGATCACTATTGTGATCATGGTTGCGGTGCTGCTGACGCTTGTTTACCGGCGCGTTTCTGACGCGCTGCTGGATAAAAGCGAGAATCTGATCCAGGAGACCACGGGAAAAGTGATCCAGGAGACCAATGCGTGGATGAATAAGACGCTGACGATGCTGGAGATGCAGAAGGATACCATTGAGTATGAAGAGATGGACATTCCGGAGATGGAGGAGTATATTAAGCACACGGTGGACCAGAACAGCGCCTATCCGGCGGGACTGTATGTGGCCCTGACGGACGGTTCCCTGTATCACGCGTCTTTTGTGCCCGGCCCGGATTTCAATGCATTGGAAAAATCCTGGTATCAGGACGGCATCGCGTCGGAGGATTTTATCCTGGGGGATGTATACTTTGACGAGGACAGTCAGTCCTACGTGGTAGGCGCTTCCGGAAGGCTAAAGGGAGAAGACGGAGAGACCCGCGGCGTGGCGGCTGCGGATGTATATCTGGACGCGATCTCGGATATCGTGGCGGAGATCCAGCTGGAGGAGACCGGCGGAGTATTCCTTGTAGATACCCGGACGGACACGATCATCGGCCATAAGGATCCGGAGATCACCGGACGGCTTTTGAGTGAATTCAGCGGGGATATGTATGCATATGCCGCGGAGCAGATCCAAAAAGGCAATTCGGAGCTGTCCCTGTTTGACGGCAGTACATATATCCAGGCGGTGAACGTTCCGAACAGCGACTGGACAGCCGTCGTTTACGTGCCGAAGGCGGAGGTGCTCACGGAGCTGAACGTACTGACCGGTATCATGGCGACCATATCCGTCTTGGCGGTCCTGATCAGCATTGTTCTGATCATCATCCTTGTGAGAAGGATCATCGGCAGGCCGGTGGCAGAGCTGAACAAAGTGGCAGCGCGAATCGCGGAAGGGGAACTGGAACAGACGATCAACCACTCCTCCAACGACGAGCTGGGTGAGCTGGCGGATAACTTTGAAAAAACCGTACTCCGGCTGCGGGAATATATCAAGTATATCCATGAGATTTCGGAAAAGCTGCAGGAGATCTCCAGAGGAAACCTGGATATCACACTGTCCCATGAGTATGTGGGGGACTTTTCCAAGATCAAGGACTCTCTGGAAAGCATTACCCTGTTTCTGAACCAGACTATCGGACAGATCCATGTGTCCTCCGGTCAGGTGGCGGAAGGGGCCGGATATGTTTCGGAAGGGGCGCAGACCCTCTCCATGGGCTCCGTGCAGCAGAATGATTCGGTAGAACGGCTCGCGGCCCATATCAACGAGGTGTCCGACGGCATCCAGAAGACGGCCCAGGGCGCGAAGAAGGCCAGTCAGATCTCGCAGGATGTGGGCAGCAGGATTCTGGAAAGCAACGACAAGATGCAGCACATGAATGAGGCGATCCGGAAGATCAGCGGCAAGTCAACGGAGATCCGGAATATCATCAAGACCATTGAGGATATCGCGTTCCAGACCAATATTCTGGCTCTCAACGCGGCTGTGGAGGCGGCACGCGCGGGGGAGGCCGGAAAGGGCTTTGCCGTGGTGGCGGACGAGGTGCGCAACCTGGCCGGAAAATCCTCTGAGGCAGCCCAAAATACAACGGTCCTGATCGAGCAGACCGTGGAAGCCGTAGAGGAGGGGACCAATGCGGCGGAAGATACGGCAGCGTCCATGATGGCAGTGGTAGCCCAGGCCGAAGAGGTCAACAAGCTGATCGAAGGGATTGCGGATTATTCCGCAAAACAGGCGGCGGCTACGGAAGAAGTCATCCGCGGGATCGACCAGATCTCCGGCGTGGTACAGTCCAACCTGTCCACCGCGGAGAAGAGCGCCGCGGCCAGCGAGGAGCTGTCCGGTCAGGCCAATATGCTGCGGGAGCTGGTGGCGAAGTTCCGGCTCAAAGCGCGGTAGTATTGAAAAAGAAGATACGGCAGAGTTCATCGGCCGTGAGTATCATAATGTGGATTCAGAAGAGCAGGCTATACAAAAATGTACGGCCTGCTTTTTGTTGATGACCGTATTGCTTAAAATGGGGAAATAGGATAAAATAGATATGAAATTGGCCATGGAGGTAAAAAGCAGTGATTAAAAGTCTTTATATAGACAATTTCAAAGCATTGAATGATTTTTCTATGGATCTGGATCCGTTTACGGTTGTTGTAGGAAATAATATGTCCGGAAAAAGTACTGTCCTGCAGGCATTGGATTTTTTGTCCAATATCGTGAAAGAAGATTTTACTGTTTTTCTGGATCGAAGAGGATGGAAAGTGGCTGATATCAAGTCTCAAATGCAGAAATCTCAGAAAATGACCTTTGCCTGCGATTTGGAACTCATGGTAGAAGGCGAGATGGTATCTGTACAATGGAAAATAGAAATTTTAGCGTATGCTTTAAAGAACATGATGGAATTGTCACGGGAAGAAATCCGTGTGCAAAGGGAAGAGGGGGAGGATATTATCCTGAACTATGCCCAGCCCTCCGGAGGATATATGATAGATAAAATGGGAAAATGTACTGCGTTTCCAGAGAAGCTTCTGTTTCGGTCCTCTGTAATGAAAATGTTTGATCTGGACAATTATCCCGTCATACAGGCACTCAAAGTATTTTTTGAAAAGCTGGAATCCTTTGAATTACTTTCACCGGACAAAATGCGCCTGTCCAGCCGCGGTGATACAAACACGATCGGAAATGCCGGAGAAAAATTACCCTCCTTCGTGAAATCCATGAATCAAATACAGAAAGAAGATTTCGAGAGCAAGATAGAAGAACTGCTTGGAAAGCGTATTGTAAGTGTGGATGCCAAGACCAAGGGAAAGCCAGGATGGACGGAAC
This sequence comes from Lachnospiraceae bacterium, assembly GCA_009911175.1. The sequence goes on from QXWX01000028.1 coordinate 10,604, forward strand.
TGATCACAGAGGAAAGATACGGGGCAAAAACCATGAAGATCAAGTCTAAAAATATGAGCGATGGTATGCTCCGGCTGTTAGCCTTTTTGGCAATCTGCGAAATGGACCCATGTACGATGCTGCTGGATGAGATTGAAAATGGGATTAATCTGGACTACGCAGAACAGATTGTTCATATTCTGGATGAGAATTGCAAAAGTAAAAACAATCAGTTGATCGTCACGACACACAGCCCGATTTTCTTAGATTATGTTCAAAAAGAAAATATCCGGTATTTGTATCGGGAGCCGGCTTCGGGAAATTGTAAATGCAGTTCTCTGGCCCAAAATACGGAGCTGAATGAAAAACTGCAGTATTTATATCCGGGAGAATTGTTTATGAATATGTGCAACAAGGACATTGTTGATCTATTATTGAAACAAGAGGGGCAAAATAGAGGGGCAATCTGATGGATAAAATCAAACTGTTGGTATATGGGGAAGGTCCAACGGATTATGGTTGGCGGGACGCATCGGGAGAATGGAGAGCAGGCCCGATCATTTATCTCCTTCAGAAATGTGCGGCAGAGTTACAGACAGAACTGGAAATTGATTATGCGGATAAAAGTGTAATTGATGGAAAAAAGAGAATGAAGTTTGGTATGAGGCGGACAAGAAATGTAAATGGAAAAGGGATCCCTGCACTTCGATTTACAGTATATGCTTTGGATCGAGGCTATACGAGAGGTATATTTTATTGCGATACGGATAAAGTCGAATATGGAAAAAACACAAGAGAGTCAGATTGTAAAAAACATTTTGAAAAAATATATGAGGATGTTTTACAGGGACTGCAGGATGATATTTCGAAAAAATGGATCGGTATACCTATGATCGCGCTGAAAATGATAGAGTGCTGGCTGTTAGCTGATCAGGACGCATATCAGAATTATTTTGGCTTGAGACCTGAAAAAGCGCTTTTGCCTAAAAGGCCGGAACTAATATGGGGAGAGAAAAAGGAGCCGAAGAGTGATTACCCTAAAAATGTAATGACTCGCGTACTGAAGCAATATCATAAGGAGCCGGGGCGTGAGGTTTTTATTGAAATTGCAAAAGCAACACAGATCAGAGTTTTGCTGGAGAAATGTCCGATCAGTTTTTCCAAATTTTATGAGGATTTTGAAAGGCTATTGTTGGCAGAGACATAATAATAAGAGGCTGCCGGAAAATGACGGTATGACAGCAAGCTCTTGCAGTCATACAGCATTCCCGGCAGTCTCTTTTCGGTGCGAGTGTGCGTCACGGCGCACACATTTTACTTTAACCGCTCCGCCATCGTATAAAACTGATAATACGTTCCCTTCTGCGCCATCAGGCTTTCATGGTTCCCTTCCTCCGTGATCCCCTGGTCGGTGAGCACCAGGATCCGGTCCGAATTTTTAATACTGGACAGCCGGTGCGCGATGGTAATGGTGGTCCGTCCCTCGGACAGGCGATGGAGCGACTGTGCCACCGCAAATTCGCTCTCATTGTCCAGCGCCGAGGTGGCTTCGTCCAGGATCATGATCGGCGGGTTCTTCAAAAAGACCCGGGCAATGCTGACACGCTGCTTCTGCCCGCCGGACAATTTTACACCCCGCTCGCCTACATACGTATCATATCCGTCCTTCAATTCCCGGATAAATGCATCCGCGCCCGCCTTCTTTGCGGCTTCCACAGCGTCCTCTTTGGATGCGTCCGGGTTTCCGTACAGGATATTCTCCAGCACTGTGCCGGAAAACAGGTACACATCCTGCTGGACGATCCCGATATTTTTCCGAAGACTTTTCAAAGTAAAGGACTTGATATCCTCCCCGTCGATCCGGATCACCCCGCCGCTGATGTCATAAAACCGGGGGATCAGGTTGCACAGCGTCGTTTTCCCTCCGCCGGAAGGGCCCACGATGGCCAGCTTTTCCCCTGCATGGACGGTCAGGTTCAGATGCCGGAAGACTGTATTGTGGTCGTCCGGGTATTCAAAGGAAACATCCTCAAAGGAAATATTTCCCTCCGGAACGCCCATTTCCTTCGCCCCGGGCTCATCAAAGATCTCCACGTCCGCGTCCATGATCTGCAGGAAACGCTCAATGCCGGTGAGCCCTCTCTGGAACTGCTCGGCAAATTCGATGATCCTGCGGATGGTGGCGATCAGCGTGGACACATACATCACATAGGCCACCAGATCACCGGCGGTGATCAATCCCTTTACGAGGAAAATGCCGCCCATCAGGATCACGGTCAGGTTCATCAGCCCGTCAAAGGCACGGGTCGAGGTCTGGAAGGCCGCCATATATTTGTAGGTTTCCTTTTTAATGTCATAAAAACGCAGGTTGCCCTTTTCAAACTTGTCAATCTCCACGGGCTCATTGGTAAAGGCCTTGACCACCTTCTGCCCCAGCAGGCTGTCCTCGATAGACGCGTTTAACTCCCCGATCTGAACCCGCTGCTTGGCAAAGGCCCTTCTGCTCCTTCGGTTCAGCTTAATGCACACATAGGCCATCACCGGGACGATCAGGAAGATGGCCAGGGTCAGGGGAAGGTTGACGGAGGCCAGGATCAGGAAGGAGATCACTGCCTTTACCGCCGCAATGAAAAATTCCTCCGGACAGTGGTGGGAAAATTCTGTTACGTCAAACAGGTCGTTGGTGATCCGCCCCATGATCTGCCCCACCTTCGTATTATTGTAATAGGTGTTGGACAGTTTCTGCAGGTGGGCGTAGGCGTCTCTGCGCATATCCGTCTCGATGGCGGCGCCCATGACATGCCCCATATCCGCCATATAGTAGTTGGCCATACAGTCGATGACACGCAGCGCCAGGTACAGCAGCGCCATCTTCCCGATCACTTCCACAGTGAGCCCTGCCAGATCCTGAATACCGGTATTGGTGATAAACCGGATGATCATGGGGAGCACCAGCTCGCAGAGCGTGGTAAGGGAGGCGCAGAACAGGTCCATGGCAAGCACGCCCTTATGCTTTCTGTAATAGGGGAAAAAGCGCTTCATCAGCTCCCCGGTGGTATATTCTTTATTCTCTGTTGGCATCATTTCCTCCGATCAAAGCAGCAGCGGAAATAGAAAAAATGGCCGAACCGGCGGCACATTCGCCGACCCTTTCGATCCGCTGCTCTGAATGTATTCTAACTGTACAGTTAGAATGTATTTCATGTCTGCATGAATCAGTTTATACGATATGACTCCGGAAAGCAATAGAAAAACGTTTCGTTTTTAAAAGTTGATTGACTTTTTGATGGTTATATGAAATAATGAAATCACATTAAAAGGTAAAACGTTTCGTGAAAAAGAAAAAGGAGAGCAAAAAGATGAAAGATACAAAGCAGCAATGGTTTAAGGATGCCAAATTCGGTCTGTTCATCCACTGGGGGCTGTATGCGCTTCTGGCTGGCGAGTATAATGGAAGGAAGACCGACCGTATTGCAGAGTGGATCATGAATGACCTGGATATCCCTGTGGAAGAGTATGAAAAATTAGCTTCCCAATTTAACCCGGTTGAATTTGACGCGGAGATGATCGTCCGCAAGGCCAAAGAATGGGGCATGAAGTATATCGTCTTTACTTCAAAGCATCATGAAGGCTTTGCGATGTGGGATTCCAAGTGCAGCGATTATAACGTGGTAAAAGCGACCCCCTACGGCAGGGACATCGTGAGACAGTTCAGGGAAGCCTGCGACAAGTATGACATGAAGCTGGGATTCTATTATTCCCAGGCGCAGGACTGGCACGATCCGGACGGGTACATACACAGAAAGGACAATTCCAAGAAGAATTACCGCGCATACCTGGAACGGAAATGCTTCCCGCAGCTTCGGGAACTTCTGACAGAGTATGGGGACGTCGCCCTGATCTGGTTCGATACCCCCATGGGGACAACAAAGGAAGAAAGCCAGGAGATGGTGGATCTGGTAAAGAGCCTCCAGCCGAACTGCATTGTCAGTGGGCGGATCGGAAATGAGCTGGGCGAATATATGACCACCGGAGACAATTTTATCCCCCGTCTTCCGTATGAAGGTGACTGGGAGGTTCCGGCGACGCTGAATGACACTTGGGGCTTTAACAAGGACGACCACAACTGGAAGGATCCGGAAGAGATCATCCGCCTTCTGGTCAAGATCAACAGCCGGGGAGGAAATTACCTGCTTAATATCGGGCCGGAGGCTTCCGGACATGTGCCGGATGAAAGCATCCGCATCCTGGATGAGGTTGGGAAATATGTGAATGAAAATGAAGAAGCCATTTTCGGGACAAAGCGGGTAGGGATCTATGCTTATGAACTGGACTGGGGCATGCTGACCAGAAAAGACCATAAGCTTTATGTTCATGTATTCAAGCCGAGAAGAAGGGTGGAGCTCATCAACATTGCAAATAAGATCACGGGGGCTTACCTGGTAGCAGACAAGCGTGAGCTGGAATTTAAGACATCGACGACCTGCGAGGGCAACAGCGCCATTGATGTAGAGCTTCCGGAAGACTATTTTGACAGGAAATATTTCAGCGTCTGCCTGGAAATGGAAGAGGAAGAGCCGATTTTTGAACCAATCATAGGATAAAATAGGAGATACAAAGGGGGGCGGAAAGCCCCCCCCTTTTTTTTGTATACCATCGTATGCAGAAAAGCTGCCGGCGGCAGGTCTTCTGTATCTACTTCACATCCAGCGTCAGGTCTCTGACGGACTGCCTTTCATAAAAGCATACGTCTACACATCTGATCAGCGGAAAATCAGAATAATCTCCCTGCATTCTCCTGTACAGGATGCGCGAAGCAGTTTCTCCGATCAAAGACAGATTCTGCGCCAGGGAGGTGATGGGCGGATACATACTGCGGAACAGAGGATCGTCGTCAAAGGTGACTACAGAGACATCTCCGGGGATGGAGCAGCCGGAGGTGCTGGCCTCCATCAGGCCTCCAAGGGCGCTTAAATAATTGGTGAAAAAGATCGCGGTGGGAGATTCTTTGCTTTCCATCAGCTGCCGGAAGTGCCTTTTCCCTTCATTGATGGCATCCTGGTTGGTTGAGAATCGGATGGATTCCGGGTAAGTAATGGAGTGGATCCCTGCTTTTTCATATACATCCCGGAAACCCTGGATTCGTTCGGCCACAGGACTGGAATTATAGGCCGGATCCAGGATATGGACTCTTTGATGCCCTTTTTTCAGCAGATACCGGGCCAGCAGAGCGCCGCCGTTATAGTTGTCCGATACCACACAGTCCACAGGCGGATGGCCTATTGCGACAGGATTCTGGTCCAGAGCTACGACAGGGATATTTTCCGCCTGCAGAAGGCGGTATCGGTCATCCAGCAGATTGGCAAGCAGGATGATCACCCCGTCGATCTTACGGATGATCAGATCCTGCAGAAGCTCCCGCTCGATCTGTGTGTCATGGGAATAGGAACAGGTGATGACCGTATAGTTATAATTTACAAAAAACTGAGACACAGCGCTGATGATGGTCCCCCAGAAATAGTTCCCCAGATCGGAAACAAGGATCGCTACAGTCATGGTGCGTCTGGAACGCAGGACCTGGGCGGTGCGGTTCGGTTTGTAATTCAGGTGGGCGATAGCCTCTTCAATGCGAAGACGGTTCTTTTCCTGGATTTTTTTGTTGTTAAGATATTTGGAAATGGTAGCCAGGGAGAGGCCGGTTTCTCTGGAAATATCTTTAATCGTGACTTTCATGTGCTCCTCCGTTCTGTCATACCGGATCAGGACTGTATGATGGCAGCAAAGCTTCAAAGTGGTGAAGGCGTTATACGGAACGCCAAATTTCATCGCCTGTGAGTATTATTATACAATTATATTATCATGAGAAGAAGAAATGCTCAACAGAAAACAAAAGTGAAACGATTTTTGTTGTTTTTTGACAAAAACGATTGCTGTATCTTGTGCAATCATACCAAAATGAATTAATGCGCACAGCGTTATTGACATTTTTTTGTGAAAAGGCTATAATAAACGTACAAAACGAAACGTTTTACTTCTGCAGATGTAAACTATTATGCACTAATAACTTTAAAAATTGAAAGAAAAATGGAGGGATTTATTTTGAAAAAGAAATTAGTAGGACTTCTTTTGACGGCAGCGATGCTTGCAACGGCACTGGCAGGATGCGGCAACGGCAATTCTTCATCTTCTAACAATGGGGGGAGCACAGATTCTGGCGCGGGGGATACAGCAGCAGAGTCAGACGCGGGAGAAGGAACAGACTATGATGTGGAGAACAGGGAGTATAAGGATGTAAACATCACGATCCATACCAGATGGGATGTGAGCGATGTTTCCGGTCCTCTGTATCAGGCGATCGTAGAAGGCTTTATGGAGAAATATCCGGGGATCACGGTAGAGCAGATCAATATTCCGACAGAGTCTGAATGGCTGAACTCAGAATCCGTGCTGATGTCCGATCCATCCTCCATGCCGAATGTTCTTGTAGAATATGGCGGTTCCAGAACTGCAGAGTATGTGAAGTCCAATCTGATCGTTAAGATGGATCCATATTATGAGCAGTATCCGGAGTGGGGAAAAAGCTTCAACTCTCTGGGCGAAAGCCTGACAGACTACAGCTCTTACGGGATGGACGGAATTTACGGCGTGCCATTTACGGCATATCAGGTCATGTTGTTCTATAATGAAGATATTCTGAGTGAAAATGACATTGATCCGCAGAGCATCGAGAGCTGGGATGACCTGATGGCGGCATGCGAGACTCTGAAGGCGAATGGAGTACAGCCGTTTGATATGGGTGAAAAAGATGACTACCGTTTCGGACATCTGCATTCCGCGCTGAATTATAAAACATTCGGATGCGATATGGCAGAGAAGCTTGGAAGCCGTGAAGTGGCTTATGACGGCGACGAGCAGAAAGAAATCTATCAGATGATCATTGATGCCAGCGATAAAGGCTATCTTGGAACAAACCTGCTTGGAAACGACGACGGACAGGAAAGAGCGCTTTTCAACACAGGAAAGGCAGCGTTCTTGTTCATGGGAACCTGGTTCTGCGCAGAGGATCATACAGGACTGGAGCTTTTCGATAATGAAAAGATCCATGCGCTCCGTATGCCTTATGTAAATGAAGAATTTAAGCTACATGACATGGGCGGCGGAAATGAAGCTTACTATGTAGTAGATACCGGCGATGCGGATGAAGTGGCAGCTTCTGTATTATTCCTGAAGTATATGACAAGCGAGGAAGTTGTGAAGGAATTTGTAAAAGGATATCCGACTCCGGTCTGCGTAAATGTTGAATCAGAGGGAGGCAACTATCTGAGTCAGGAAGCTTCAGCGATCATAGCAGAGACAGCGGAAGTACGCGGCGATATCGAGAACTACGACAGCGCGACACATATGATCAATACAGTCCGTCAGGCGCTCCAGGGCATCGCAATGGGCGATGACGCGGAAAAGGTCGGAAAAACCGTTGTGGATACGATCGCTCAATATGAATAAGATCGGATCGTCAGATACAGTTCTGCGGATCAGGCGCCGCGCCGTTCAGGTGCGTCGGTCTCGTAGATAAATGATAAAACAGCTTCTTAGATACGTGGGCATTGTAAAAGGGAAGTGCTTTACAATGTCCACGTATTCAGTTCAGGAGGTGGACTGTATGTTTTTTACATCAAGTAAATATCGAAAAGCCTTTTTCAAATCCATGCTTTTCGTCCTGCCCGGCGTTGCGATCACGGTGATTTTTGTAATTTATCCGGTGATCAATACATTCTGGTTATCTCTGAATGACTGGAACGGCGTCGCGACAGCTCCGGTGACATGGGTAGGGCTTGACAACTACATAAAAGTGTTTACAAGTGAGAAGTTCTGGAACAGTATGCTGAATGCGCTCTATTTCATGATCGGAGGATTTGTGGTCCTGATGCCAATTGCCTTTGGAATGGCGCTTCTCGTTACATCAAAGATTAAATTTACAAAATTTTTCAAAGCGTCTTACCTGATGCCTGTCATGTTAGGTACGACAGCGGTAGGTCTGATGTGGACCTTTATGCTTAATGCGGATTTCGGCATTTTTGCTCAGTTTTTAAGGGCGATCGGACTTGAGAGCGCGGTCATCAACTGGCTGGCGACTCCGACGGTCAATATCTGGTGCGTGGTTCTGGTCAATGAGTGGATGTATGCCGGCTATAACATGCTGATCTTTGCCGCGGGAATTGTCGCGATACCGGAAGACGTGCATGACGCGGCGCTGCTTGACGGCTGTACCGGCCTGAAAAAGATTATTTATATTATTGTGCCTCTTTGTAAAAATATGTTTATGGTATTTTCCGTGCTCTGCGTGACCGGATGTCTGAAGGCGTTTGATATCGTATGGGCAATGACGAATGGAGGTCCTATGGATTCCAGCGCGACTCCCGCGGTTCTTCTTTACACACAGGGCTTCCAGTATAAGCTGATGGGCCGGAGCAGTGCGATCGGTATCATTCTTCTGGTGCTGGGACTTGTGTTATCTGTTTTTCTGAATAATGTAATTTTTAAACAGGACAAAGATCTGTAAGCGGATTTTACAGAGAAAGGAGACATACATGAGTAAAAAGAAGAGCTTGAATAAACTGGGAGCAGGAATTTTGTATCTGGTGGCGATCTTTATGGCTGCGGCTACGTTCCTCCCGCTGATCATTACATTGCTTTCTTCATTTAAAACAAATGAAGATCTGCTTTTAGGTATGTTTTCGCTGCCGGAGACCTGGAAATTCAGCAACTATCCTGAAGCGATGCGGACGGCGGATGCGATCCGCTCCATAGGTAATTCTCTTTTTGTCGCGATAGCGACGCTGATTTTGACGGTTGTGGTTGCGCTTCCTGCCGCCTATGTACTGGCCAGAAAACCTTATACATATCTGAAAGGTATTTATTTTCTCTTTATGGCAGGAGTGATGGTTCCGGTTCATACGACACTGGTATCCATATCCAAGATATCAAGTACATTAGGGGCAAGGAACAGCTATGTATTCCTGATCATTATTTATGTGGCGTTTAACTTGTCACAGGCAATCTTTTTGTTTACAGGGTATATCAGAGGGCTGTCCAGAGAACTGGATGAAGCGGCTAAAATTGACGGCTGCGGTGACTTGAGGCTTCTGGTAAATATTCTGGTGCCGATCTGCAAGCCGATTCTTGCGACGGAGGCGATCCTGGTATTTATTTATGGATACAGTGAACTGATCTTCTCTTTGATCCTGATATCTGACAGCAGCAAATATACGGTATCCAGAGCAATGCTCAATTTTACAAGCAACTTTACTACAAGCTACGGTCCGCAGTTTGCGTTTGTGATCATGTCCATGATCCCGATGCTGATCATCTACCTTGTACTCCATGAAAAGGTAGAATCAGGAATCCTTGCCGGCGCAGTCAAAGGCTGATCCAGAAGGAATATTACGGATAGTTTTATAGATGAACAGTGAGGTTGAGATGAATAAAAAAGAATATTTACAGCATATTGAAGATGTGATCGTACAGGGGCCATATACGGACACCTGGGATTCGCTCTGCGAGCATCCGGTGCCGAAATGGTATCAGAAAGGAAAGTTCGGTATTTTCATTCATTGGGGCGTATACAGCGTGCCGGCATTTGGAAATGAATGGTATCCGAGAAATATGTATATCAAAGGTTCCAAAGAGAATCTCCATCATGTGGAGACTTACGGCTCTCTGGATCAATTCGGATATAAAGATTTTATCCCTATGTTTCAGGCGGAAAAATTTGATCCGAAGGAATGGACGGAGCTTTTTGAGGAAGCAGGAGCAAAGTTTGTAGTTCCGGTTGCGGAGCACCATGACGGCTTCCAGATGTATGACAGCGAGTATTCCGAGTGGAATGCGGCGAAGATGGGACCGAAACGAAATATACTGGAAGAACTGAAAACGGAAGCAGAGAAAGCCGGCATCGTGTTCGGAGCGTCTTCCCACCGTGCGGAGCATTACTGGTTCTTCAACGGAGGCAGGCAGATCCCGGAATCCGATGTGAACCAGGGGGAGGCTGACGGCCTGTACGGTCCGGCTATGGGGATTACCCGTGACATGAGCAGCATTTATGATAATCCGCCTTCGGAAGAATTTATGCAGGACTGGCTTGTCCGGACTTGTGAGCTGGTTGAGAGATATCAGCCGAAGCTTCTGTTCTTTGACTGGTGGATCCAGCAGTATGCATGGAAGCCCTATCTGCGGAAATTTGCTGCTTTTTACTATAACCTGGCAGAGCAGTGGGGAGCGGAAGCCGCGATTGACGCAAAGTTTGACGCATATGTATTTGGAAGCGCGGTCAATGATCTGGAAAGAGGACAGTTGGATCACATTACGCCGGACTTCTGGCAGGACGATACCTCTGTGGCGAAAAATTCCTGGGGATACACGGTCGGGAATGACTACAAGGATCCTTCGGATATTGTTCTGGACCTGGTGGATGTGGTCAGCAAAAACGGCGCGCTGCTCCTGAACATAGGCCCGAAACCGGACGGCACGATCCCGGAGGAGGATGCCCATATTCTTAAGGAAGTAGGAAAATGGCTGAAAGTCAATGGAGAAGCGATCTATGGAACAAAGTATTGGAAAGTATTCGGGGAAGGTCCTACGGATGTTCCGGAAGGCCATTTTACAGATACATACAGTAAGGACTATACTTCCCAGGATATCCGTTTTACAAGCAAGGCAGACCACATTTATGCGGTTGTGATGCGGTGGCCCGAGGATGGCGAGATATCGATCCGGTCTCTTGGCAATGACTATAGATATTTAAAATCAACGATCCGGGATATCCAGATACTTGGAACGGACCACCATCCGGAATTTCACAGAAATGAAACGCTGGATATTTCCTGCGGGATCAAGCTGGATCCGGGCCGTATGCCGGTGGTACTGAAACTTACGATTGACTGATGGAAACGGTTCGGGGCATGCGGGTAGATTCTGCGGCAGACGCGGTGGGGATTTTTGCCCCGAACAAAATAGAATCCGGCCGTGAGACTGCGGCTGTTGGAGCATCCAACTGCGCAGCTGGAATAGAATGAATAGAAAAGAGGTTTGATATGGCAGCGAAACATTATACAGGAACATGGGCTTCTGTCCAGACGCACACGGTACCGAAGTGGTACGATGACGCAAAGTTTGGCATTTTTATCCACTGGGGGATCTACTCTGTTCCCGCTTATGCGCCGCATACGTGGGAGCTGGGAGCCGCGGAAGCTGCAGACTGGTTCTGCAACAACCCTTATGCGGAGTGGTATTATAATTCTGTCAATGTAGGACGGGGACCGGGATATGAGCATCATGTGCGGAACTATGGAGCGGATTTCAAGTACGAGGATTTTATCCCCATGTGGAAAGCGGAACGCTGGGACCCGGGGCAGTGGGCAGAGGTTTTCAAAAAAGCGGGCGCGCGGTATGTTGTCCTGACGACCAAGCATCATGACGGATTCTGCCTTTTCCCAAGCCGGTATACGGAGTTCAACTCTGTGAAAATGGGGCCCCAAAAGGACATTACCGGAGAACTGACAAAGGCTGTCAGAAACGCGGGGCTGCGGATGGGATTATATTATTCGGGACTGATCGACTGGCAGTATGCCAATGATCCGATCTTTGAGGATGACGACCTTTTTGGAACGGCAAGCCCCACCTATGCGTATGCGGACTATTCCTATAACCAGATGATGGAGCTGATCGATACCTATGAGCCGAGCGTGTTCTGGAATGATATCGGGTGGCCGAAGCAGAATGAGGAGGCAATGCCTTATCTGTTCGCGCATTATTATAACAAGGTGCCGGAGGGCGTGGTCAATGACCGTTTCAACGGAAGGTACTATGATTTCCTGACAAAGGAATATCAGGCAGGCAAGATGGACAGAAGCCAGAAATGGGAAATGTGCAGAGGAATGGGCTTATCCTTTGGATATAATGAGATCGAAGGGGACGATGAGCTTTTGCCCGTACCAAAGCTGATCCATCTGCTGATCTCTACGGTTGCCAATAACGGAAACCTGCTTCTGAACATTGGCCCAAAAGCAGACGGGACAATCCCGGCGGAGCAGATCAGGAGATTGGAGATCCTGGGAAGCTGGCTTGCGGTCAACGGAGAAGGAATCTATGGAACCCGCTGCAGCGAGAGAGAATCAGAAATGCGCTGTGACGGCCTGGAACTGCACTATACAAGAAAAGATCATGTACTCTATGTATTTGCGGACGGATTGAAGGAAGGGAGCAATACGTTCTGTATTCCGGGCTTTACGGGAAGCTTAAAGGCGATGGATCCGCTGGTACAGATCGAAACAGAGCCCGCGCAGGAAGGACTGCGTGTTACGGTCAAGAATTATCAGGCTGACATGTACGCGGTGGGACTGACATCAGAAGGATGATATAAGATCAATTAGAAAAAGCTGTCATTCACAGTAATGTGGAGGGCAGCTTTTTCATACCATCGTATGCAGAAAGGCTGCCAGTGGCAGGCTTTCTGTATTGTGTGATTGTGTGATATTGCATTGATTTTCAGCGAAAAAGCAGATATACTGTTATCAGTGGTTGTGGTAAATGTTTTTAAAACTGTCTGAAGGAGGAATCATTATGGCACCTACAAGCGCAGTGATCAGTGATATGCTGAATCATTTAGAGGAAGAAGATTATAGAACTGCAATCAGCTTTATAGAATATTTGGCATCCTCACGTAAGAAAAAAAGGGTTGAGGAAAGTAAAAATACTCTTGCGGAAATTCAAAAAATGTTTGTGGAAGATAAAGGATGGGATTCGGAAGAAAGCATGATTGAGGATATGGCAGCATTTAGAAGGGAACGGATGAATTTATGAAGATAATGCTTGATACAAATGTGCTTATATCAGCTTTGGTATTTGGCGGGAGGGCAGGAAAATTGCTCAATATGTTGTTTGAATCAGAGCATGAACTATATGTTTCCGAGTATATCGATCAGGAGTTTCAGGAGAAACTAAAAGAAAAATGGCCTGCTAAAGCTGAAAGGGTATATGATCTATACAGGCAGTTAGATATCCGATTTTGTAAAAGTACAGAAGAAAGGCTGGGTGAATTACGGGACAGAAAAGATATCCCAGTGCTGAGTGATGCATTGTATCATGAAATGGATATTATTTTATCCGGGGATAAGGATTTTTTGGAAGCTGATTTAGAAAGGCCGATCGTATATTCTCCATCGATGATGTTGGAATATCTTGAAATGCGCTGAAGCGCAAAAAGAAATGAAAGGGGGGAAGAGCATATGGCTGTGACGATCAAGGATGTGGCGCGAGAGACGAATCTTGCGATCTCTACAATTTCTAAATATATGAACGGCGGAACCGTACGCCATGAGAACCGGGTTCTGATTGAGGCGGCAGTGCAGAAGCTCGGGTATTCCCCGAATCGTTCGGCCAGGGGGCTGAGGACTTCGAAAACCTATATGATCGGGCTGGTAACGGGCCGGGTAAATTCTCCCCATACGGCGGCGATCGTCAGCGGGATCGAAAAGCGATTCCGGGAGCTGGGGTATTCCGTGATCTTTGCGACACATGAGGAAAACGGAGTTCAGATAGAGGACTATTTGGAATATCTGCTGGAGCGGGGCGTGGACGGGATCATTTCTTCGCCCATCGCAGCCGGAGGGGATTGCCTGAAAAGGGCAGTGGAGCAGAATATCCCGGTATTGGTCGTGGAAGAGAACAGCGGAGAGATGCGGACAGACTGCGTGCAGGTTGACTGCTGCGGCGGCGCTTATCAGATCGTGGAGCATCTGATCGAGTCCGGACACCACCGGATCGCCATCATCAAGGGGCCTGAGAATAAGCTGACAGCCCGGGAGCGTCTGCGGGGGTATTTCCGTGTGCTGGAGGATTATGGGTATCCGGTCAGGCAGGACTATCTGATACCAGGTGATTTTACCTATCAGTCCGGTTACAAAGGGATCATGAAGCTGTGGGAGCTGGAGGAAAAGCCTTCGGCAGTATTTGTCAGCAATTACGACATGTGCCTGGGGGCGATGGCGGCGGTGCACAATCTGGATATCCGGGTGCCGGAAGCACTGTCGGTCGTGTCATTTGATGATTTTGAACTGTCCGTTATGGTCCGGCCCAAGCTGACTACGATCCGCCAGCCGCTGGAGGAAATGGCAAATGCCGCCTGTGACCTGCTGTATCGGCGGATTCAGGGCGACTATTCGGATTTTCCGAAAAAGATCCGCTTGAAAACAAAGTGCATTTACAGGGATTCTGTGAAAACATATACCAGAGGGGAAGGTGATGACATTTTTGAATAACCATCAGATTCCGGTCAGGGGGTATCGTATCAATGAAATACCGCCCCCCTGCCTGAAAAGGATACCGTCATCAGATGTTATTCAAACCCGACAGCTTGCCCGGTTTCGGCAGATTCCCTGATCACTTCCATCAGTCGGAGAACACGAAGCACCTCCTCGTTTTTAACGAGGATTTTTTCTTTTCCAGAAATGGTATTCATAACATTTCTATAATAATCATGTACATCCGAATGTACGACAGGGAGCGATTCGGTTTTGATAGTTTCTTCTGTACGCGGCGCCATTGTTTTTGTCAGCCCAGCAGCTGTTTTGATTGGAATGGCATCATTTTTTGTCCAGTCTGTAATCTTCACAAGCTCCCCGGACAGATCCCAGTCCCGGATTACTGCCGAACCGTTGATTCCCTGTATATACCAGCGCGGAAGGTTAATGAAGTTACTTGTACCGACCTCCAGCATATAGATCAGCCCGTTTTCAAAGGTCAGACTGCAGGTGAAGCCATCATCCACCAGTTCGTTGGTCACATGTGTAAAGGTTGCGTAGACTTTTTTTACCTTTTCAGGAACCATCTGCAATGCCTGGTCCAGAATATGGACACCCCAATCCAGGAGCATGCCGCCGCCGTGCTCCGGCTCCTGCCTCCAGTCGCCCGGAATTCCTCTAGAGCCATGCACCCGAGACTCGATACGGAAAATATTCCCCAGCATATTTTCTTCATATATTTTTTTGGCAGTCAGATAATCTTCGTCCCATCTGCGGTTTTGATGTACTACCAGGAGCCTGCCGGCTTCTTTGGCCGTATGCATCATTTCTTTAAAGTCCCCAGAGCTTATTGCAGCAGGTTTTTCGCAGATGGCATGTTTTCCGGCTTTTAATGCACGTATCACGATATCCTTATGTACATCATTTGGGGCCGCGCATAAAACAATATCGACATTTTGATCTGCAAGCAGATCATTAAAACTGGGATATGGCCTGATATGATGTTTTTCTGCAAATTTCTGACGTTCTTCACGAATATCAAAGCTTCCGCAAATCTCCATATTTTCCACATCCGCAATTAATTCTCTGTGCCAGTTTCCCATGCCTCCCATTCCCACAACAGCAATCTGAAACGTATTTCCATTCATGATAAAAAACCTCCTTTTTGGTGAACAACCTTTGTATTGTCTTTCAACAATACTTCACATTCTGTTTTTGATAGTATAGATTATAGATGGGAAAAGTGAAATAAAAATTTAATAATTTTACTTTTGTTCTGACTATTTTTACTATTTTTAAAACTGATGCGAAAAAAATATTGTTTAATATTGTGTGAAAAAGACGGATTGGGTAAGAAAATTTAGTAAAAATAAGCAATGATTTGGTAAAAATATTGAGAGCAGAGACATGAGAACGTTATTATAATTAAAAAAGAATATAGTATTCAAAACAATCGTCCCCAGGATGTCTGTTGCTTTGGACGGTTGTAAAAAATTGAATGAGGAAAGCAGGTGGAAAATATGAATCAGTCAGTGATATTTCCGGCCGCAGAGAAGGTCATACTTCAAGATACAGGGTATCCGGAACCAAAAAAAGGCGAAGTGGTGATACGGAGTGAGTGTTCCCTGATCAGTACAGGAACAGAGATGACATTCTTAAAAGGGGAATGTCCGGAAAATTCCAAATGGTCTTCCTATATCCATTATCCAATGACAAGCGGTTATTCCGTAGCAGGTACGGTAGAGGCTGTCGGGGAAGGCGTATCTACAGAATGGATCGGAAGACGTGTAGCAAGCTTTAGTCATCACGCTCAGTACGTCGCTGCTCCAGAAAGGGAACTAAGGGAAATCCATTATGAGATTCCGCCGGAAGAGGCTGCTTTTTTTGCAGTGGCTGAAGTGGGGCTCAATGGGATAAGGAGGACAAGGGTTGAACTGGGTAGCAGGGTCGTTGTATATGGGGCGGGAATTATCGGACAGCTCCTTGTGCGTTTTCTGCTTGCGGGAGGATGTACGGAGATCGTTGTGGCTGACGTGGCGGAAACAAGACTTGGATTTCTTCCGGACTCACCTGCTGTGATTCCGGTCTGCTCAAAAATTCAATCTGTGTTGGAGAAGGTGCGACGGGTTACATATGGACAGCTTGCAGATATCGTATTTGAGACTACTGGAAATGCGGATCTGATTCCTTATGAATTTGAGGTGCTGCATCAGCAGGGGAAGCTTTGTATGTTGAGTTCCCCGAAAAAAAAGACATGGTTTGATTTTCACGATTTTTGCAATGCGGGAAGCATCCAGATCATCGGAGCACATACATCGGCACAGGCTCCGGTTGCGACTTATGACAATCCATGGACCTGTGCGAGAAACAGTGAGGTCTTTTTTAAAATGATACACAACAGGCAGATCGATATTTCTAATTTGATCAGCCATCACGCATCCTTTGAACAGGCTCCCGATATGTATCAGATGCTGTTAAAGGACCGCTCGCAGGCTATGGGAGTCGTTCTGCACTGGAGCGACTCTGCACTCAACGAAAAGAAAAAAGAAAGGTCTGGTAAATAAAAATGAAGCAAATACAATACCCTCCTGTTGCTCTTACCTGTGAATACAGAGAGAATCCAATCGGGATAGAAAGCGTGGAGCCGCGCTTTTCATGGAAAATGACAGGAGGCGGAAGAAACAGAAGACAGACTGCATATCAGATTCTGGCGGGACATACCCCATCCATGGAAGAAATTTGTTGGGACAGTGGAAAGACAGAAACATCGGAATCCGTAGGAATTACTTATGGAGGACCCATGCTGACTTCCCGGGAGAGGATCTATTGGAAGGTACGGATATGGGATGAAGAAGGCTGTGCCTCACCTTGGAGTGAAGCTGCATTTTTTGAAATGGGACTCCTGGAGGCCAGAGATTGGAAAGGAATCTGGATCGCGGCAGAAGACGAAGTCAGTGCCCCGCATTTCCGCAAAATATGGCAGACGGATGAAAAACCGGAATCCGCCCGTGCATATATATGCGGCCTGGGATATTATGAATTGTATATCAATGGTAAAAGATGCGGAAAGCAGCTTCTGACTCCGAATCGATCAGATTTCAAAAAGCACATATACTATCACACGTATGATATCACAGAATATATTACAGAAGGAAAAAATGCGGCAGGCATCATCTTAGGTAATGGATGGTATAATCAGAAGGATAAGCTTAATGAAAAAATGCTATGGTACGGATATCCCAAAATGCTGCTGCAGATTGAACTTCGCTATCAAAATGATACTATAGATTATATAGTCAGTGACACAGATATGCACTGGCATACAGGACCATGGGTTTACAACAATATTTATTTCGGAGAGATATTTGACGCGCGGCTGAAGATGCCCGGATGGAATACAGCTGATTTTATAGAAGTGGGTTGGAAAAATGCCAGAGAGGCAGAGGCGCCGGGCGGCAGGCTAAAGGAGCAGAAAGCTCCGTCTGATTCTGCTGTTCAGGAGCTTCTGCCGAAAACCATAACACAGCTTCAGTCCGGTATGTATGTCGTGGATTTCGGACAAAACATCACCGGGTGGGTACGGCTGAAAGTATCCGGAAACACAGGACAAAAAATACAGATGCGTTTTGGTGAGGAGCTATGGCCGGACGGGAAAGTAAATTATTACAGTACAGGAAGCGGATGGAACCAGCAGAAGGATATTTATATTTTATGCGGGGAAAAAACAGAAGTGTATGAACCAGCTTTTACATGGCATGGATTTCGATATGTGGAAATACAGGGATTTCCCGGTTCACTTGGAAAAGCGGATCTGACCGCAGTGGTCGTCCGAAGCGGTGTCAGGCAGACAGGTACATTTACCTGCTCCAATGCGGTAATCAATCAGATCCAACATGCAGGCCTCTGGTCATTATCAGGAGGGATGCACTGCGGGATGCCGCTGGATTCTCCCCACCGGGAACGGCAGGGCTATGGCGGAGACGCATGGATTACGGCAAAAGCATGTATATATAATTTTGAAATGGAACGCTTCTACGCTGCATGGATGGACGATTTTGCTGATGCACAGGATGAAAACAGCGGATTTATCCCTCATACGGTGCCCTGCCAGGATGGCGGCGGCGGACCGGCATGGGGCAGTGCCTATATTGTGATCTCCTGGCTCTGTTATTGGTACTATGGAGATAAAAGGGTACTGGAGAGCCACTTTGGAAATATGAAACGCTGGATGGAATTTTTGAAAACAGGGCTTGAGGATGGGATCCTGGAAGGGGAGGGAGCAGATAAAGGCTGTCTGGGAGAATGGTCTACGCCGGGAGAGATCCTGATCCCGCCGAGATTTGTAAATACGTATATTTATGCATACGGGGCTGGCCTGATGGCAAAGATCGCGGAAGTCCTTGAAAAGACGGAAGATGCCGTAGCATACAGAAAAATCGAGAAAGATACGATCGAAGCATTCCGCAGGGAATTTTATGAAGAAGAGAATGGCTGCTACAGTATCGGCGCCCAGGGGACGGAAGCCTTTGCATATCAGATGGGGGCTGTGCATGATGAAGAGATTGAAAAGACAGCAGGATTTCTTGCAGGCCACATAGAAAAGGACTGCAATGGAAATCTGGATACCGGTATTTTCGGAACCCCCTGTCTTTTTGAAACTCTGATCGACACGGATTATGGGGATACGGCTTACCGTATGATTACAAGCGTTACCTATCCAAGCTATGGATACCTGTTATCAAAAGGCGCGACTACGCTGTGGGAATACTGGGAACCTGAATATGGATTTTATCAGGTGGCATCCTGCCATAACCAGCCCATGTTCGGCAGTATCAGCGGGTGCTTTTATGAGAAGCTGGCTGGGATCCGGCCTCTCGAAGCAGCAGGAAAACGTATGCTGATCGCCCCCAGGCCGATCGGAGACCTGCGGTTCGTATCCGCAAAGGCTGAGACAATGTATGGTACAGTAACCGTAGATTGGGAGAGATCAGATGTGGACTTCCATCTGTATGTATCCATTCCGTTCAACATGACGGCAGAAGTAGTGATTCCGATTTTATGGGACTGTCCCAGTGAGTACGAATTGGATGGGCAATGCATATCAGAAACCGGAAAAAAAGGGGCCTGTGTTAGGATTGGTTCCGGCAGCTACCGGTTCTGCATGGCAAAAAAAGAAGGAGGCAGATATGAAAACCAGGAGCGGTGATATACTGTCAGGGCCGGAATGGGCAAATGTGAGGGCTTTATATAAAGCATGCGGATATTCGGACGAGGAGCTTCATAAGCCTCTTATTGCGGTGGTAAACTCTTACAATACGGTCTGCCCTGGACACATGATACTGGAGCAGTTATCTAAACGGGTAAAGGAAGGAATCCAGGCGGGAGGAGGTACTCCTGTTGAGTTCGGAACGATCGGTGCATGCGACGGGATTGCTATGGGGCATGAAGGGATGCGTTATATCCTGCCGGCCAGGGAAATGATCGCAAACGATATTGAAGCCATGCTTTGGGCCCATCGGCTGGACGGCATGGTTTTGCTCGGAAGCTGTGATAAGATCATACCAGGCATGCTTATGGCGGCTATGAGAATCAATCTTCCTTCGATCGTCGTAAACGGAGGTCCGAGTCTTCCGGGACATATGACGAAAAATAATCCATATGGGGGGACTTATATTGACCATTCGATCATTCAGGAATCGGAAGGGGCGCTGAAAGCCGGACAGATCAGTGAAGAAGAATTTACATGGCTGGAAAATCATGCGGTGCCATCCATTGGCTCCTGCGCAATGCTAGGTACGGCCAATACGATGGGATGCCTTGCGGAAGCCATGGGAATGATGCTGCCGGGAACCTCAGCGATACCCGCAGTCTATAGCAAAAGATTGTCTGCCGCATATGATAGCGGCAGAGCCTTGATGGAACTGATACGGAAAAATATCCGTCCGAGAGACATTGTAACCAGACAGGCTCTGATCAACGCGATCCGTGTCAATTCTGCAATCGGAGGTTCTACAAATGCGGTGCTCCACCTGCTTGCGGTCGCATATGAAGGAGGGATTGACCTGGATATTTTTGAGTTTGGAGAGGCCGGCAGCGAGGTGCCGCATCTTGTGCCGCTGATCCCGTCGGGCGGATATACACTTTTAGATTTTTATGAGGCGGGAGGGCTCCCTGTTTTGATGAAAGAGATCGAAAGCCGGTTGTATACACAGGAAATGACCTGCACTGCAAGGACACTGGCAGAAAATCTGGAAGGGGTCACAAACAACAGACCAGAGATCATACATCATCTGGATGCCCCGGTGCATCAACGTGCCGGAATCGGAATCCTGCGGGGGAATCTGGCGCCGGACGGAGCTGTAACAAAGCCCTCCGCAATCCCGGAAAAAGCACTGTATTTCAGAGGAAAAGCAAAAATATTTGAAGGGGAAGAGGAAGCCCTTGCGGGAATCCGCAAAGGACAGGCGATGCCGGGAGATGTGATCGTGATCCGGAATGAAGGTCCGAAGGGGGGACCAGGCATGCCGGAGATGTATAAGGCGATGAAGCTTTTGGTGGGAATGGATTTGGGAAGCCAGGTATGTGTGATCACAGACGGACGGTTTTCCGGTTCTAACAATGGCTGCTTTGCAGGACATATCTGTCCGGAAGCGGCAGATGATGGTCCTATTGCTTATCTGGAGAATGGAGATGAGATCATTGTAGATATAAAGAATGGATCTATTGAAGCGTCTGTAGATTTTGAGGAGCGGCGCCGCAGAAAGAACACATATCAGCGCGCGGTACAGGGCTGCCTCTACCAGTATGCAAAAAATGTTTTATCCGCATCCCACGGAGCAGTCATTCCTGTGAGGGAACAGTAAAAGTACTGGCTGCAAACTTATTATACGAGGAGAAAATAGATGAATATTATTGATGTGCATGCACATTTGGGTGACGACTGTGTATTTGACCACCACATTTCGGAAGAAGATCTTCTGAGGGGATACCGAAAAACACCAGTTGACGGAGCAATCGTACAGCCATCGCTTCCCAGATTTTCGCTTAGAGCGAATCAGGAGATTCATGACAGGATCGCTGCATTTTGTGAATGTAAAAGCATGAAACTGTGGGGGATGGCGTCAATCTATCCGCATTTCACAGAAGAAGAGTACCGGAGAGAAGCATACCGCTGCATAAAGGAACTGGGATTTGTAGGATTAAAGATCACCCCGATCGGACATGCGGTCAATCCGGAATCAAAAGACGGTATGTTTGCGTTTTCAGTGGCAGATGAACTGGGTGTTCCTATGATGGTACACACAGGATCCGGCATTCCATTTTCGGATCCGATGAAAGTTTTAAAAGCTGCAAAAACATTTCCCAAGCTAAAGATCGTGCTTGCGCATGCAGGTATGGGAATGTTTACACATCAGGCAGTTTATGTGGCGGAGGTCTGTCCCAATGTATACCTGGAGCCAAGCTGGACAGGGATTTTTGATACAGGCGAGATATATAGAAAGGTTGGGGCAAGAAGAATGCTTTTTTCTTCGGATCATGTGAATAATGTTCCGGTTGAACTAAAAAAATATGAGTCAGTAATTCCTGCCCATGAGCTGGACTGGGTACTTGGAAAAACGGCCTGTGAAGTATTTGGTATATAATGGCTGTTGTCCCCGGAAAGAAAAGTTTATGTTATAATTACAATATAGTGAATTGTGAAAAGGCAAAAACGGAAGGGGAATCACAGGTTGAACACAAACTGGAAAGAAAAAGCAAAGCAGAGCTTTCATCATCAGAGCATTGCTACAAAAATGTCAGCTTTTATGATGATCATTATTGCTACTGTGTTAGTTATGACAATGGTGATCCTGCAGTCTTACAGAAACCGTACTTTATACGAAAAGATCAGGGACGTATCGATGGCGAATCTGGTCAGTATCAGTATGCTGATACATAATACAGTGAAAAATATAGATACCTATTCCTATATCTGCCTGTCTAACGCTAGAGTGCAGAGTACTCTGGAAGGAAGGATGCAGGGACAGGCAGATTATCGGATGGTAGAACAGGTGGATGGATATCTGGATGAACTGACAGGCAATATTGATCTGATCGAGTCTATCTATATATTCAGTAAACAGAGACTTCTTGCCAGTGCTGACAAATCAGGCAAACGGGTTCTGGTGCATTCAGACATCCGGGAATATGGGTGGTACGGGGAGGACGACGGCAGATACCGGTTAAATTATTATTGCGATGATATGTTTCTTGAGAAGACAGACATACCGGCAATTTCCTTCAGCCGTGCCATCCGCAGTCTGGCTACTATGAAGCCCATGGGATATATGGTGATCAACGTATCACAGGAAATGCTGGAACAGACACTGACAAATCAGGAAACAAACGAGTTTGATATCCGCTATGCTATATTTACTGAACAGGGGGAACCTGTGATCAATACCGTAGACGATGGATTTCAGGGACAGCTAAAAATGCTGCGGAAGGATATGATGGAGCAGGAGGAAACTTCGGTTGTAGAGAGGTTCGGCGGCAGCAGATATTATGTGTCCCTGTATCAGGACAACGGACTGGTCTATATGAATATGCTGTCTTTCGATGAAGTATATCAGCGGGAGCAAAGCGGAACGATCATTACACTGCTTTTACTGGTGCTGCAGTCCCTTGTTATTTTTGCGGGGACTTTGTTTGTTGCACGCTGGTATACCCAGCCAATTAACGCATTGATGCAGTCTATGGAGCAGGTAAAGTGCGGAAAATTTGAACGTGTGGCAATTCGGACCAGCCATTACGAGATTCAGGAGTTTGTCAATGTCTATAACGAGATGGTAGATGAGATTCAGAACCTGCTGGTTCAGACGAAGCAGGTGGAACGACAAAAGCGAAAGGCAGACCTGGATGTGCTGAATATGCAGATCCATCCGCATTTTCTGTATAATACTTTTGATTCTATAAAATCCTTATTTTTATTAAAACGCTATGACGATGCTTATCGAATGATGAACGAACTGGCACAGTTTTATAAGATCAATCTGAGCAAGGGCGATGATTTTATCACGATCGAGCGGGAAGTCCAGATGCTGACCAGCTATCTGGAAATTCAGAAGATGCGGTATAGCGATGAGTTTGACGTGATTTATGAAGTGGATCCGGAGTCATTTCACTGCAAAATATTAAA
Organism: Lachnospiraceae bacterium; assembly: GCA_009911175.1. Next base: position 34,058 of record QXWX01000028.1, read on the forward strand.
GCTTGTACTACAGCCTCTTGTAGAAAATTCAATCAACCACGGGATTCATGGATTTACGGAACAGGGGCTGATCACCATCCGCATTTCGGTACAGGAAGATACCTGTCTGAAGCTGGAAGTCCTGGACAATGGGATTGGGATGTCTCAGGAGCTGCTGGATGAGATCCTTCATCAGGAGAAGCATGAGAATGAAAAATCGTTCGGTCTGATGGGAACCTTCTGGCGATTGGAATATTGCTATGGAGAGCAGACATCCTATGAGATTCATAGCAGAAAAAATCAGGGAACTCACATTATTCTGTATATTCCTCTGCAGAAATTCTGAATGCCATGTTTGCAGAAAGGCCGCAGGCGGCAGAATTTCTGCATACATTTTCCAAAGTGTTCTTATATGTATTTAGTGAGAGAGGAGAAGAGCCTATGCTGAAACTGATGATCGTAGACGATGAATATTTAATCCGCCAGTATATACGCAATTGCATCGACTGGAAAAAGCTTGGATACAGGATTGTTGGAGAATTTGAATCTGCCGCATCCGCTTTGCGGGCAGCAAAAGAAACCAGGCCGGATGTTGTATTGACGGATATCTGTATGCCGGAGATTGACGGACTGTCTTTTACAGAAAAAATAAAAGAGTGCTTACCGGATGTGAAGGTTATCGTAGTAACTGGCCATGATGACTTTGCATATGCGCAGAGGGGGATTCAGGTAGGATTGGACAATTATCTGCTGAAGCCTGTGAATGAAGAGGAATTAAAAGCAGTTGCACTAGAGACGAAAGAACGGATATTGGCAGATAAAAAACAGAATCTGTTATTTCAGGAGCTGGCAGATTACCGGAAAGAAAATGAGACTATAGTACGGGAATATTATCTGCGGAAGCTTTTGGAAATGGATGCGGAAGAAGAGATACTGAATTCACCGATCATTCACCAGTGGATTCCTGGAAATTGGGACTTTTTTCAGGCAGCTGTGCTTGGATTTGATGACTTTTCTCAAATATTAGCCGGAAATCACATCAAAAAGGGAGATTCAGAATGGCTGGAACGATATTTGCAGCTTCATGCGGGAAAAAGATTTGTATGGGTGCCAGATAAATTTGGACATATGGTATTGATCTGTCTCTGTTCTGATTTCATGTGGGAACCGTTTTTAGAACAACTGGAAGTGGAATGGATGGATACATTTCACTTCTCGATTGCGTATGGAATAGGAATGGAACAATACAGCATAGAGGATATTCATGAATCCTATCTTTTGGCAAATAACCGTCTGAATTGTGCGATCGCATTTGGTGATAACCGGTATCGAAATAATCGAGAGGGACAGCAGGCGGAACGCAGAGTCAGGCCGATCGCATTTACGGATCTGAAAAAACTACAGCAATATATAGAAACAGATTCCCCCGCCCAAATGCTGTCTCTGGTTGACAAATGGTTTGAAGGCTGGAAGCATACAAATCTGATGGACCTCTCGTATCTGCGCCTGCAGCTGCTGAACGCGGTGTTCTATCTCTATTTGATGAATCACGGATCGACAGAAAACTTTCAGGAGGAATATAACCAGCATTATCAAAAGGTATTCCAGACACCTACACTGCATTTTTTGCAGGAGTATTTTGTTGAGATCTGTAAAAAGATGATGAAAAGATGCGGAGAGAACAGCAGTGCACGTCCGTCCAGATTGATTTATACGATCAAACAATACATGGAAGAGCATATCAGTGAACCGGAGCTGTCACTGGCATCGGCGGCAAAGGTTTTTTATCTGAACAGCAGCTACCTGAGCAGGATTTTTAAGAAGGAGACGGGACGGTCTTTCGTAGAATACCTCACAGATCTGCGCATTGAAAAAGCAAAATTACTGCTGAAAAACAGCGACCTGAAAATTTACGAAATTGCAGAAAAGGTGGGAATTGATAATCCAAATTATTTTGGTATTTTGTTTAAAAAAGTAGAGGGCTGTTCTCCGCTGGAATATCGAGGAAGATAAATATAAACTTTTTGAACAGGATTATTTTATATGATGGGGTTGTACAATGTGGATATAAAAATACAGAATATGTAAAAATATTTGTATAATTAGTAAAAATGCAAAGAAAAAGAAGGGACTCTAAGAGTTATAATCAAAATACCAGAAAAAGTTATAAAATCTTTTGACAGGAAGGAGGAGGTTATCGGGATTGATACCGATAACAAAGAAACGATGAAAAATTGGTGGAGGAAAGGCGGTGCAGTCTGTATGGCAGCGGTGCTGGCTGTATCATTGGCTGCCTGTGGAAGTACAGGAGAAAGCAAAACAGAAAGCAAAGGAGAAGAGAATACCTCAGATGTGGGAGAGCAGATTGAACTTACACTGGGACATATTTATGTAGATGCCTCCAATGGTCAGACCGTTGCATGGGAAAAGGCGCTGAACGAATATAAAGAAGCCCATCCTAATGTAACGATCAAGGAAGATAAGGCTGATAATGATGCTTACAAAACAAAACTGAAGACGACACTTGCAGCAGGCTCTGCCCCGGATGTGTTTTGTTCCTGGGGAGGCGGATTTTCAACTTCCTTTGTGGATGCGGGGATGGTAGAAAATCTGGACTCTTATGTGGAAAGCGGTGTGATTAATATGGATGAAATGCTTCCGAATATCTGTAACAATTTCTACTATGATGACTCCCTGTACGGCCTTCCGTTGGACAGCTTCTTAGGCGTACTGGTATGCAACCAGGAGGTATTTGATGAATATGAAGTAGAAGCACCGGAGACACTGGAGGATCTGTATGAGATTTCAGATGTATTTAATGCAAACGGTATTGTGCCTATCGCTATGGGAGAGAAGGATAAGTGGCCGGGTCTGTTCCCCTTTGGAATTCTGGCTCTTCGTTACGGTGGAGTGGATGAAACAACAGCACTTCTGAACGGTGAGGGAAAATTTGACCAGGAATATGTGAGAAAGTCAGCAGAAACTTTGATCGAAATGGTTGATAAGGGAGTATTTTCGGATAGCTCGGTTGCCCTGACAAATGATGAGGCTCTGAATGAATTTCAGCAGGGACGTGCCGCAATGTACTACAGCGGAACCTGGCAGGTAGGTGATTTTATCGGAGAAGGCATGAATCTGACATTGGTAAATTTCCCGTCGATCGAAGGCGCTTCTGGTGATCAGAATGCGTATATCGGCGGTGCGAGCGCCACTTTGATGGTATCTGCAAAATCTGAAAATGTGGAAGCGGCTGTGGAACTTGCTGTATTTATGAGCCAGAAGTTTTCAGATTATGCCTATGAAACCGGAGCGATTCTTCCTACCTGGATCTATGAAGGAGATGCAGAGCTTCAGGATTTCCAAGTGAGATTAGGGGAACTGATGGAAGGAGCGGATGGTTTTTGCCTTGCATGGAATACACTTCTGGATGCAGAAGCAGCAAGTGTCCATGAAAATTGTACACAAGGATTCTATGCAAAGCAGATGACAGTAGATGAATATATCAAAGCAATGGATGCGACCCGCTGATTTTTTCGAAATTTTGACTGGTTTGTAACACTTTCTTACGGAATGCGCGGCAATCATTTGCCGCGCAAGCGATTACAAATAGCGAGGGGATAGAAATGAACCGATTTATGGGAAATAAAAAGGCAATTGCTGTTTTCATCCTGCCGTCACTGTTTTTGTTCGGCGGCCTGCTGCTTGTGTCGATTGGATTCTCTGTTTACTACAGTACCCTGGAATGGAGCGGGATCGGAGAGGGCACTTTTATCGGGGCACAGAATTATTTTGAGATGCTTCAGGATGTGATCTTTCAAAAATCAGTAAAAAATTCAATGCTTCTGGCTGTTCTGACGTTATTGCTCCAGCTTCCCTTTGCTCTGTTTCTGGCACTGATTCTGACTTCCGGTATCAAAGGAGAAGGGATTTTTCGCACGATCTATTTTATTCCGGTAACGCTTTCTACCGTAGTTGTAGGACAGCTTTGGATGAAGATATATAATCCGAATTACGGGGTTCTGAATTCCTTTCTACAGTCAGCAGGACTGGAATCTTTGACACATAACTGGCTGGGGGATGTAGATACGGCGTTATACTGTGTGATTGCCGCAAATATCTGGCAATATATAGGATATCATATGTTGCTTTTGTATGCTGCAATCAAATCAATACCACAGGATATCTATGAATCGGCCCAGATTGATGGAGCGACAGGGGTAAAGGCGGCAATGAGGATTACGATTCCATTAATCCTGCCGACATTGAAAACCTGTGCGATTTTTGTGATCACGGGATGCCTGAAAGCTTTTGACCTGATTTATGTACTGACAAACGGCGGACCGGTAAACGCAACGGAAGTTCCGAGTTCTATGATGTTTAACAGCATTTTTGTGATCAACCGTTATGGCTATGGAAGCGCGATGGCAATTTTTATTGTGGCGGAATGTGTGATCATTGCGTTTGCTCTTCAGAAAATGATCAGGACACGGCAGGTAGAATATTGAAAGGAGATGTGGAAACATGAAGAAAATATTCAGCAGGCGGACCGGAAATCCTTTCATCCGTTTTATACTTATGATGTTCTTGATTTTTTTTGCGCTCTTCCAGATATATCCTTTGATATGGCTTGTGTTTTTTTCTTTTAAAAGTAATGAAGAAATTTTTGGAGGAAATATATTGGGACCGCCGAAGATCTGGAAAATAGAAAATTACAGAAATGCGCTTATGGGAGGCGATGTACTGACATATCTGCTAAACAGTATTTGGATTTCCATGGCAGTGATTTTTTTGTCGACGATCCTGATCGCAATGGCAGCTTACGCGATCAGTCGCATGAAATGGAAATTAAGCGGCGTTGTTTACTGGATCTTTATGGCGGGACTGACGATTCCGATTCATGCGACTTTACTTCCGCTTTTTATTTTATTTAAAACGATGGGGGTGCTGAACACTCCGCTGTCGCTGATCATACCATATACAGCATTTGCGTTGCCGTTTGGAATCATGGTGCTGAGAAATCACTATGAAACAATTCCGCGTGAGATGGAAGAAGCGGCCTGCATTGACGGATGCAGTATTTATCAGACTTTTTTTCACATTATCCTTCCGCTGGTGCGTCCGGCTTTGGCGACAATTGCAATTTTTTCCTTTTTATCATCCTGGAATGAGTTGATGTTTGCCATGACGTTTATCAGTGATACGAAATATAAGACGCTGACGGTCGGACTGCAGAGTCTGACAGGGATGTACTATACAGAGTGGGGGCCTGTCGGAGCAGGAATGGTGGTTGCTGCGCTCCCTGTATTGATTATCTATGTCCTGTTAAGCAAACAGGTACAGAATGCCATGCTTGCCGGCGCAACCAAGGGCTGAGATATGAAAAAAAAGAGATATGTAGAGGAGAGGACTGTATAATATCACGGAATATCATACAGTCTTCTTATTTCAGGTATGAAAAAAAATCCGCAGCTTTTCCACTGCGCTTTTTTCAATCCTGGATACATATGACCGGGAGATCCCGAGCTGCCGGGCGATTTCTCTCTGGGTATATTCTTCTCCGTTATACAGTCCATACCGCATTTTCAATACCAGCTTTTCACGCTGGGAGAGTTCATTTTCTACCTTTTCGTAGAGCTTCTGGATATTTTCCTTGAGATAGAGCCGTTCCGGGACATCCTCCTCTTCCGTTTCGATGATATCATAAAGCTTGATCTCATTCCCTTCCCGGTCCGTGCCGATCGGTTCATACAGGGAGATCTCCCTGCATGTTTTTTTACGGGACCGAAGATACATCAGGATTTCATTGTCAATGCATTTGGAGGCATATGCCGCCAGCCGGTTTCCTTTTTCCGCATTGAATGTAGCCACTGCCTTGATCAGCCCAATGGTTCCGATGGAGATCAGGTCTTCCTGGTCTTCTTCCAGGTACTGGTACTTTTTGATCACATGTGCGACGAGCCGTAGATTCCGTTCGATCAAGATATGCTTTGCCTGAAGGTCTCCTTCCGTATATTTCTGGATGTAGTATTTCTCTTCCGAAGGAGTGAGGGGATTGGGAAATGATTTCAAGACGACACCTCTTGGCACATTTGATATAGTTTATGTGGAAATATGGGATTTTGTGCTTTTCCACTTAAAATTGTTGCGTGCGTTAAAAAAAGAGGTTGACAAGCCTCAGCCAGATAAGGTATGATAACAGACATCAAGCGGTACTTTCTGTACCGGGCAATCCGGCCGTTTCGGTCAAGATTCATCAACTTGTGGTAACTGAAAACTGCGGTCAGCAATGCGGACATTCTTTTCCTGTGGAAAGTACGGTTCTCAATTCAGTCTCATTCACAAATGAAAAATTGTGTATTGCAGATACCTGACCGCAAAATTTTTTCATAACAGAAAGGAAGTGTATGAATGAGCTTCAGCACAGTATTATCTGCATCCATGTTTGGTTTAAAGGTGGAATTTATCCATGTGGAGGCGGATGTGAGCAACGGCCTTCCGGCGTTTCAGATGGTGGGATACCTTTCGTCGGAGGTGAAGGAGGCGGCCGAACGGGTGCGCACGGCGATCCGCAATTCCGGCCTGGATTTTCCGGCAAAAAAGACGGTCATCAACCTGGCGCCGGCAACGATGAAGAAGCGGGGGGCGGCCTTTGACCTGCCCATTGCAGTCAGTATCCTGCTTTCCCTGGGCAGACTGGACTCCGAGGCGGTTCGATCCATGCTGATCCTGGGAGAACTGAGTCTGGACGGCAAGGTACGGAAGGTACCCGGCATCCTGCCGATCGTGGCGGAGGCCAGAGCTGCCGGAATCCACGCCTGTATGGTACCACGTGTCAATGCGGCGGAGGGGGCGCTGGTCGAGGGGATCGACGTGATCGGTGTGGAGAGCCTGGAGGAGACATATCGATACCTGAGCGGAAAAGTACAGATTGCGCCGGAAACCTATCCGGCAGTCAAACAGCAGGGAGAGACTGTCCATGGCCTGGACTACGGCGATATCTGCGGCCAGGCGGCGGTGAAGCGCGCGGCGGAGGTGGCGGTGGCAGGAGGACACAACCTGCTCCTGATCGGCCCTCCGGGAAGCGGAAAATCCATGACTGCCCAGCGGATTCCCACCATCTTTCCCGACATGACGCTGGAGGAAAGCATGGAGGTCACGAAGATCTACAGCATCCTGGGAATGCTGGACAGCGAAAAACCCCTGATCCAGAACCGCCCCTTCCGGAGTGTCCACCATACCTCCACCAAGGCTGCGCTCGTGGGAGGAGGAAAGATACCGGTTCCGGGAGAGATCAGCCTGGCCCATGGGGGAGTGCTGTTTCTGGATGAGCTTCCGGAATTTCAGAAAAATGTGCTGGAAGTGCTGCGCCAGCCTCTGGAGGATCATCAGGTGCGGATCACCAGAAGCCAGGGCAGTTACCTGTTTCCGGCCAATTTTACGCTGGTGGCGGCTATGAACCCCTGCCCCTGCGGCTGCTATCCGGACATGAACCGGTGTACCTGTACGCCCGGACAGATTCAGCACTATCTGGGGAAGCTCAGCCAGCCCTTCCTGGACCGGATGGATATCTGCGTGGAAGCGCCCCGGGTGGAGTATGAATCTCTTTGCGCCAAAGGGAGGGAAGAAACCTCCGCCCAGATCCGGGAGAGGGTCTGCCGTGCCAGGGAGGTGCAGAACCGGCGTTACCAGGGCACAGGCATCCTGACGAACGCCATGCTGGGGGTTCAGGAGACGAACCGGTGGTGCGTGCTGGGGGAAGCGGAAGAAACGCTGATGAAGCAGGCGTTTTCCAGCCTCGGGCTGACCGCTCGGACCTATTACAAGATCTTAAAGGTGGCCCGTACGATCGCCGATCTGGACGGAGAGGAGCAGATTTTGGAAAAGCATCTGAAGGAAGCGGTGGGATACCGCACACTCGACAAAAAGTATTGGGGGCGATAAGATGAATCCATATGAATACTGGCTGGCTGCGCTCTCCATTTCTGACCGGAAAAAAACTTTGCTTTGCAAATACATGAAATCGGCAGAGGGAGTCTATTATATAGAAGAAACAACTTTAAACAGGTTTCGGTTCTTAAATGAAAGAGACTGTAATACAATGATTCAGGCGAAAAAAATATGGGACTTGCAGGGAGAATACGACCGCCTTTTGAAAAAGCAGGTCCGTCTTGTCACCTGCCAGAATCCGGAGTACCCGAAAAAGCTGGCAGATATCCCGGACAAACCCTATGCTCTTTATGTCAAGGGGAGCCTTCCGGACGAGCGGCTGCCTGGCGTTGCCATTGTGGGAGCAAGGAACTGCAGCCGTTATGGGGAAAAATATGCCTTTGAATTTGCCCAATCCCTGTCCGGACACGGGATCCAGGTCATCAGCGGTCTGGCCCGGGGCATTGACGGCGTGAGTCAGCGGGGAGCGCTGGTGGGGCAGGGAAAGACCTTTGCCGTCCTGGGCAGCGGAGTGGATATCTGTTATCCCCGGGAGAACATCGGACTTTACGGAGATATTCTGGAGATGGGGGGCGGGATCCTCTCAGAGCTTCCGCCGGGGACCCCTCCGAAGCCGTATCATTTTCCCAAAAGGAACCGGATCATCAGTGGCCTTTCCGACCTGTTGCTGGTGATGGAGGCCAGGGAAAAAAGCGGCTCACTGATCACGGCGGACATGGCGCTGGAGCAGGGAAAGGACGTCTATGCCCTGCCGGGGCCTGTGGACAGCAGTCTGAGCCGGGGCTGCCATCAGTTGATCCGGCAGGGGGCAGGGATCCTGATCTCCCCGGAAATGCTTTTGGAGGAGATGGGGATTTCCGGAGGAAATTTTCAGGAAAAAAACGCGGAAGCAAAAAAAATGCTTGAAAGTCTGGAAGATATGGTGTATAGTTCAGTTGTTCTTTATCCCAGGAATATCGGACAGATTATGGACGAGTCCGGACTTTCGGCTCAGGAAGTATTGGAAACACTGGTTTCCCTGGAGATCAAAGGATACGTTCAGGAAGTTTCGAAAAATTATTATGTCAGAGTATGATCATATGTGGAAGATCTGCGGATTATCCACTCGGGAAGGAAAGGTTTACATGGCACATTATCTTGTGATTGTGGAGTCGCCTGCCAAGGTGAAGACAATCAAAAAATTTTTAGGAAATAATTATACGGTCGCGGCCTCCAACGGACATGTCCGTGATCTCCCGAAAAGCCAGATGGGAATTGACGTGGAGCACGACTACGATCCGAAGTACATTACCATCCGCGGAAAGGGAGATATCCTGGCCAGCCTGCGCAAGGAAGTGAAAAAGGCTGACAAGGTCTATCTGGCAACCGACCCGGACCGCGAGGGGGAAGCCATTTCCTGGCATCTGTCGGCGGCTCTGAAGCTGGATGAGAAAAAAATGCGCCGGATCACCTTCAATGAGATTACGAAAAATGCCGTAAAGTCTGCGCTCAAGGCCCCCAGGGATATCAATATGGACCTGGTGGACGCTCAGCAGGCGCGCCGGATTCTGGACCGGATGGTGGGCTATCGGATCAGCCCTCTCCTCTGGGCAAAGGTGAAGCGGGGATTAAGCGCCGGAAGGGTGCAGTCCGTGGCTTTGCGGATCATTGCGGACCGGGAAGCGGAGATCGACGCGTTTATTCCCAGGGAATACTGGTCATTGGATGCGCTTCTCCGCGTCAAGGGAGAAAAACGACCGCTGACGGCCAAGTTCTACGGCACGGAAAAGCAGAAGATGGAGATCCATTCCAGGGAGGAGCTGGATCAGATCCTGAAGGAAGTGGAACAGGAGCAGTATCACATCATCGATATCAAAAAAGGAGAGCGGATCCGGAAGAGTCCTCTGCCCTTTACCACCAGTACCCTGCAGCAGGAAGCGGCAAAGGCGCTGAATTTCGGCACTCAGAAGACCATGCGGATCGCCCAGCAGTTATATGAAGGAATCGATATCAAGGGAAACGGGACCGTCGGTGTGATCACCTATCTGCGTACCGACTCCACCCGGATCTCGGACGAGGCGGACGCGGCGGCAAGAGAGTACATCGCCCGGACCTACGGGGAAGAATATGCAGCGTCCGGCAGCACGGCAAAGCAGACCGAGAAGAAGATCCAGGATGCTCACGAGGCCATCCGCCCGTCGGATATCACCCGGACTCCGGCAGCCCTGAAGGATTCCCTGTCTCGGGATCAGTTCCGGCTGTACCAGCTGATCTGGAAGCGTTTTACCGCAAGCCGGATGCAGCCGGCAAGGTTCGAGACCACTTCGGTCCGGATCGGGGCAGGAAAGTATGTCTTTACCATCTCCGCGTCCAGGGTGGCATTTGAAGGCTTCCGCTCCGTATATATGGAAGCGGACGAGGAAAAGGAAGAAAGCAACGTGCTGGTAGGAGGCCTGCAGAAAGATTCCGAGCTCACCAGGCAAGACTTTGAGACGAAGCAGCACTTTACTCAGCCTCCGGCGCATTATACAGAGGCGACGCTGGTGAAGGCGCTGGAGGAGCAGGGGATCGGACGGCCAAGTACCTATGCGCCCACCATCAGCACGATCCTGGGAAGGCGGTACATCACCAAGGAAGGAAAGAACCTCTATCTGACGGAGATTGGGGAGGTGGTCAACAACATCATGAAGCAGTCCTTCCCGAGTATTGTGGATATCCATTTTACGGCCAATATGGAAGGGCTTCTGGATATGGTGGAGGAGGGCAGGGTGCCCTGGAAGGAGGTCATCCGCAACTTCTATCCGGATCTGGACGAAGCGGTCCAGGTGGCGGAGAAGGAACAGGAAAGCGTGACCATAGAAGATGAAGTGACGGATGTGGTCTGCGAGGAATGCGGCCGCAATATGGTAATCAAGTACGGCCCCCACGGCAGGTTCCTTGCCTGCCCGGGCTTTCCAGACTGCCGCAATACGAAGCCTTATCTCGAAAAGATCGGGGTTCCCTGTCCGGTCTGTGGAAAAGAGATCGTCATCCGCAAGACGAAAAAGGGCAGAAAGTATTATGGCTGTGAGGACAATCCGGAATGCGACTTCATGTCCTGGCAGAAGCCTTCCGCGGAAAAATGCCCGGAATGCGGCGGATATATGGTAGAAAAAGGCAATAAGCTGGTCTGCGCGGACGAAAAATGCGGCTATGTGAGAAATAAAAAACAGGAGAATTAGAAAGGATACTCACGGCAGATTTCATCGGCCGTGAGTATAATAAATATTTGGTGTTTTTCTGTAAAATATATTCACATTTTAATTGATATTTTGAAAATTGTATGATAACATGGTTTTATCTGGTAAATGTAATGAGTTGTATATACAATTAGAATACGGTCTTTGATAAAGGTGGAGGAAGCTGATGAGTGTACAATTATTAGATAAAACAAGAAAGATCAATAAACTGCTTCACAATAACAATTCCAGCAAGGTGGTATTTAACGACATCTGCGCGGTGATGACAGAGATCCTGGATTCCAATGTCCTGGTGGTCAGTAAAAAGGGCAAGATCCTGGGAGTCAGCAGATCCGCTAGGATCAAGGGAATTGAAGAACTGATCGCGGAGTCGGTGGGAGCGCATATTGACGAGATGCTCAATGAGCGGCTTCTCAGCATTCTGTCCACGAAGGAAAATGTCAATCTGGAGACGCTTGGCTTTACTCCGGAGACCGTAAGAGGCTATCAGGCCATCATCACCCCTATCGACATTGCGGGCGAACGGCTGGGCACCTTGTTTGTATACAAGCAGGGGCCTCTTTATGAGATCGATGATATCATTTTAAGCGAATACGGGACTGCGGTTGTTGGACTTGAGATGCTCCGCTCCGTGAACGAGGAGAGCGCGGAAGAATCCAGGAAGGAGCATATCGTACAGTCCGCCATCGGTACGCTTTCCTTTTCGGAACTGGAAGCGATCCTTCATATCTTTGACGAGCTGGGGGATACGGAAGGAATCCTGGTGGCCAGCAAGATTGCGGACAGGGTGGGAATCACCCGCTCGGTCATCGTCAACGCCTTAAGAAAATTCGAGAGCGCCGGGGTGATCGAATCCCGCTCTTCGGGGATGAAAGGAACATACATAAAGGTCCTGAATGAATATGTATTTACGGAGCTGGAAAAGATCAAGAAGGAACGGATGTGAGATTTGCTCCGCGCCTCGGACGGATCGAAGCTCCGCCGGTTGGGATAAGAGGGGATGTCAGGATTCTGATATCCTTTTTTACAGGAAACGTATTCCGCCTGTGCGGTGAAGTATCGAAGGATGCTCTGCCGTACAGGTGGAATTTATTGAATAAACGCCTAAATAAAGGAGGAAAACACAATGTTTGAAGGGAATTCGGTAGACTTGCGGATGGCAAAGACCATCTCTGCGGACGTGGTATTGGATGATACGACGCACAAGTGCAAAGTTTACAGGTATGACATGGAGGAAGACTACATATACTTAGAGTTGACGGAGGAAGACCTGACGGTGATCTCCCTGGATGCCAAGTATCAGTGCTACATTTCCACCAAAAAGGAGCTTCTGTACTGCTCTGGAGTGGTAAAAGAACGCTTCCGGTCCGAGGACGGGAACATGATCACATTCCGGATCGAGAACGGATTTTACAGTGTGTCGGAAAAAAGGTTTATAAACTAATTATAAAAATTTGGAAACATTGTTGACAAATCGTCGGCGTAGTGCTATTTTATATTCATGGGTTAGCACTCAAACGAAATGAGTGCTAACAAAGAAAATGTTTGAAGGAGGAATTACAATGAAGTTAGTACCATTAGGTGACAAAATTGTATTAAAACAGTTAGAAGCAGAAGAAACAACAAAGTCCGGTATCGTTCTTCCGGGACAGGCCAAGGAGAAGCCGCAGGAAGCAGAAGTCATCGCAGTCGGACCCGGCGGAGTCATAGACGGAAAAGAAGTGACCATGCAGGTGAAGGAGGGAGACAGAGTCATCTACTCCAAGTATGCGGGAACAGACGTGGAGCTGGACGGAGAGAAGTTTATTATCGTAAAGCAGAATGATATTCTGGCAATCGTGGAAGCATAGGAATCAGCAGCTTTTCATAACAGAGACGCAGCTTAAAAATGATAGATGATAATGATGAGGTGAATGAAAAATGGCAAAGGAAATTAAATTTGGCGCAGAAGCCAGAGCAGCATTGGAAAAAGGTGTGAACCAGCTTGCGGATACTGTAAGCGTGACATTGGGACCAAAGGGAAGGAACGTAGTACTGGATAAGTCCTTCGGCGCTCCGCTGATTACAAACGACGGCGTGACCATCGCGAAAGAGATCGAACTGGAAGACGGATTTGAGAACATGGGAGCTCAGCTTATCCGGGAGGTTGCTTCCAAGACCAATGATGTAGCCGGCGACGGAACTACAACAGCAACCGTACTTGCACAGGCTATGGTCAACGAAGGAATGAAGAACCTGGCAGCAGGCGCGAACCCGATCGTGCTCCGCAAGGGTATGAAGAAAGCTACAGACAAGGCTGTGGAAGCAATCGCGGAGATGAGCAGCAAGGTAACCGGAAAAGAGCAGATTGCGAGAGTTGCCGCAGTTTCCTCAGGAGACGAGGCAGTGGGAGAGATGGTAGCAGACGCAATGGAGAAGGTTTCCAACGACGGCGTGATCACCATCGAAGAATCCAAGACCATGCTGACAGAGCTGGATCTGGTAGAAGGTATGCAGTTTGACAGAGGCTACATCTCCGCATATATGGCGACAGATATGGAGAAGATGGAAGCGGTTCTGGAAGATCCGTACATCCTCATCACAGATAAGAAGATTTCCAATATCCAGGATATCCTTCCGCTTCTGGAGCAGGTGGTACAGTCCGGCGCAAGGCTTCTGATCATCGCAGAGGATATCGAAGGAGAGGCGCTGACCACTCTGATCGTGAACAAGCTGCGCGGAACCTTCAACGTAGTGGCAGTTAAGGCTCCGGGATACGGCGACAGAAGAAAAGAGATGCTGCAGGATATTGCGATCCTGACAGGCGGACAGGTGATTTCCGAAGAACTTGGCCTGGATCTGAAGGATACCACCATGGATCAGCTTGGACGCGCGAAGTCCGTCAAGGTACAGAAGGAAAACACTGTGATCGTAGACGGCTCCGGTGACAAGCAGGCGATTGCCGACAGAGTGGCTCAGATCAAGAAGGGCATCGAAGAGACCACTTCTGATTTTGATAAAGAGAAGCTGCAGGAGAGACTTGCGAAGCTGGCAGGCGGCGTGGCAGTGATCCGTGTAGGCGCTGCGACCGAGACCGAGATGAAGGAAGCAAAGCTTCGGATGGAAGATGCTCTGAACGCAACAAGAGCAGCCGTAGAAGAGGGTATCATCGCAGGCGGCGGTTCCGCATATATCCATGCTGCAAAGCAGGTTGAGAAGCTGGCGGAGGAGATGGACGGAGACGAGAAGACCGGAGCGAAGATCATCCTGAAGGCTCTGGAATCCCCGCTGTTCCATATCGTAAGCAACGCAGGACTGGAAGGCTCTGTGGTTGTAAATAAAGTAAGAGAGTCCGAGGTTGGCGTAGGCTTTGACGCATACAAGGAAGAGTATGTGGATATGGTAAAAGAAGGAATCCTGGATCCGGCGAAGGTGACAAGAAGCGCGTTACAGAACGCGACAAGCGTTGCTTCCACCCTGCTGACAACAGAATCTGTTGTAGCGACCATCAAGGAAGACACCCCGGCAATGCCGGCAGGCGGCGCTGGCGGAATGGGCATGATGTAATCATCTGCCGGGATCGGCCATCCATTCCCGAATCAGGATTCTGGAACAGGAAGCGCTGCGGCAGAGAAGCAGTTCCGAAGAGATAATAAACGAGTTTCGTATCTGACTGGAAAGTATAACAGCCAGATGCGAAACTCTTTTTTATATGAAAAGCACTTGACAAGCCTACGGAATTTTTGTACCATATCAGATAAAATACCTCTGATTCGACCTCCAAAAATCTGCATTCATTGCGGAGATATGCTGGCAGGCGGATCTACATAGGAATTGTTTCAAGAGTAACGGGATTGCCCCAACACAAAAGGAGAGGAAGGTAAAGTCATGGGCAGAATTATTGGAGAAGGTATTACATTTGATGATGTGCTGTTGGTGCCGGCATATTCGGAAGTGATTCCGAACCAGGTAAACTTGTCTACGAATCTGACAAAGAACATTAAGCTGAATATTCCGATGATGAGTGCAGGGATGGATACGGTAACCGAGTACCGGATGGCCATCGCGATGGCACGTCAGGGCGGAATCGGTATCATCCACAAGAACATGTCTATAGAGCAGCAGGCAGAGGAAGTGGATAAGGTAAAAAGGTCTGAAAACGGGGTCATTACGGATCCGTTTTATCTCTCACCGGAGCATACATTGAAGGATGCCAACGATCTGATGGCAAAGTTCCGTATATCCGGCGTCCCGGTAACTGAGGGCAGGAAGCTTGTCGGGATCATTACAAACCGTGATTTAAAATTCGAAACAGATTTCTCCAAGAAAATCAAAGAAAGCATGACCTCCGAGGGCCTGATCACAGCCCGCGAAGGGATTACACTGGACGAGGCAAAGCAGATCCTTGCAAAAGCAAGAAAGGAAAAGCTCCCGATCGTGGATGAATACGGCAACCTGAAAGGGCTGATCACCATCAAGGACATTGAGAAGCAGATCAAGTATCCGTCTTCCGCGAAGGATGCCCAGGGGCGTCTGCTCTGCGGAGCGGCCATCGGAATTACAGCCAATTGCCTGGACCGTGTGGAGGCGCTTGTGGATGCCAAGGTGGATGTGATCGTCATGGATTCCGCTCACGGGCATTCTGCCAATGTGCTGCAGGCAGTCCGCATGGTCAAGGAAAAGTTTCCGGAGCTGCAGGTCATTGCCGGAAATGTGGCAACGGCCGACGCGACAAGGGCGCTGATCGAGGCCGGAGTCGATGCGGTGAAGGTGGGGATCGGACCTGGTTCGATCTGTACCACCCGCGTAGTTGCGGGAATCGGTGTTCCCCAGATTACGGCCGTGATGGACTGCTACGGTGCGGCAAGAGAATACGGGATCCCGATCATTGCGGACGGTGGCATCAAGTATTCCGGAGATATGACGAAAGCGATTGCGGCAGGTGCCAATGTATGCATGATGGGAAGCATTTTCGCGGGATGCGATGAAAGCCCGGGAACATTTGAACTGTATCAGGGAAGAAAGTATAAGGTATACCGCGGGATGGGTTCCATTGCGGCGATGGAGAACGGCAGCAAGGACCGCTATTTCCAGGAGAACGCGAAGAAGCTGGTTCCGGAAGGCGTGGAAGGACGCGTGGCATATAAGGGAACCGTGGAGGATACGGTATTCCAGCTTATGGGTGGCCTGCGGTCCGGTATGGGGTACTGCGGCACGGCAACCATTGAGGAGCTGAAGCAGAACGGCCAGTTCGTGAAGATTTCCGCTGCTTCGCTGAAGGAAAGCCATCCTCACGATATCCATATTACGAAGGAAGCGCCGAACTACAGCGTGGACGAATAAAAACCTGCATAAGGAGTTGCAGAAAAATAGCAGCAGCCGCGCTTCGGCGCAGGCATGCGGGGAAAATGTACGGAGCAGATAAAGATGGAACAGGAGAGCACGGAACAGAGAGGAACCGGGCAGAGCGGCATAGACCTGGGCAGTACGGATCTGAAAAACGCGGGGCCAGGCGGCACGGTACAGAAGAGCACGGGGAAAGCTGCGAAGCATAAAGGAAAACGGAAGAAAAAAAGAATAAAGAAGAAAAGTCCCCGGAAGCTGACAGTCCGCGTCAACCTGGAGCCAAAGAGCTTTCTGTCCGGAATCGCGGCCGGGGTGCTGCTGACGCTGCTGGTGATGTTCCTGCTCACCCGCTGTTCCGCCGAGGAGGTGGAGACCAGCGGGCTTAGCCTGGACGCGTCGGAGCCGGAGATCAGTGTCCAGCTTCTGGATGTGAATGACTATTCCAGGCCGGGAACGGAAGTGGATTCCGTTGCTGGGATCGTGATCCACTATACGGCCAATCCGGGGAGTACGGCGCAGCAGAATCGGGACTATTTCAATAGCCTGCAGGACGGGCACGGGGCCTCTGTGAGCAGCCATTTCATCGTGGGACTGGACGGTGAGATCGTGCAGTGTATTCCGACCCAGGAGGTCGCTTATGCGTCCAATGAGCGCAACCGCGATACCATTTCCATTGAGTGCTGCCATCCCGACGCTACGGGAAAGTTCAATCAGGAGACCTATATTTCCATGGTCCGGCTGACGGCATTTCTGTGTGCAAAATATGACCTGGACGCGGAAGCGGTCATCCGGCATTATGATGTGACGGAAAAGAACTGCCCCAAGTATTTTGTGGAAAATGAAGACGCGTGGAAGCTTTTCAAGGCGGATGTGGATGCCGCTCTGAAAACGAAGATCAAAGAAGAATAAGCAGACGGACGGAAAATGGAGGAAACAGAAGCCTGCGGGAGGCTTCCGGACTTCCGTTCCGTGGGTATGAGGCGGAAAAACAGATCAGAATCAGGAAAAGGGAGAAGAGAAACAAAGATGAACGATTTGGAGATGTACCGGGAACAGCTTGCCATGTGCGATGACAGGATCATCGACGTTCTGGAGGAGCGCAATTCGATTATAGAAAAGATCATGGCCTACAAGCAGGAGTACGGCATGCCCGTCCTGCAGCCTGCACAGGAGGAGAAGCAGGAGCACAGAAGACAGGAAAGGCTGGAAGGCCACTGCTATCAGAATGAGATCGAGAACGTCTTTTCGGAAATTGTCAGGAGCAGCAAACGGATCCAGGCAAGACACCTGTTTGACTATAATATTGTTCTGATCGGCTTTATGGGGGCGGGAAAATCGACGGTTTCCGAGTACCTCAGCACCATGTTCGCCATGGATGTGGTGGAGATGGACCAGGTGATCGCAGAGCGGGAGGGCATGAGCATCCCGGATATCTTCGCGACCTACGGGGAAGAATATTTCCGCAACAGGGAAACCCAGCTCCTGAAAGAGATGCAGCTTCGGAAGCAGGCGGTGATCTCCTGCGGAGGCGGCGCCGCGCTCCGGGAAGAAAATGTGGCGGAGATGAAGAAAAACGGACGCGTGGTGCTTTTGACCGCAAGCCCTCATACGATTTATGAGCGTGTGAAGGACAGTACCGACCGTCCGATCCTGAACGGAAACAACAATGTGGAATTTATTGCGGAGCTGATGGAAAAACGCCGGGAAAAATACGAAAAGGCGGCGGATATCGTGATCTATACGGACGGTAAGAGCGTACTCCAGATCTGCGAGGAGCTGATCGCGAAGCTGTAGCGGCCCTGTCAGCCTGCTGCAGGAGCTTTGGCTGGCCGGGGGGTGTAAACAGCAGTATCGGACTCAGGGAAAGGAGACGGGGATATGTTTGATATGTTCTTTCCGGATGAATATGTGGCTTCCACCTATATCATCCCTTTTGAAAAACTATATAAAGAGGGATACCGGGGCGTGATCTTTGATATCGACAATACCCTGGTTCCCCACGGCGCGCCTGCGGACAAGAGGGCAAAGGAGCTGTTTGGCAGGCTGGAATCGATCGGATTTGCCTCCTGCCTGATCTCCAACAACCAGGAGCCCAGGGTGAAGATGTTCAATGAAGAGATCGGGACAAAGTACATTTTCAACGCCCACAAGCCGGCCCGGAAGAACTACATCCGCGCCATGGAGATGATGGAAACGGACCGGACAAACACGATCTTCGTGGGGGATCAGTTATTTACCGATGTGTGGGGCGCAAAACGGGCGGGAATCCGCAATATCCTGGTCAAGCCGATGTATCCTAAAGAAGAGATCCAGATTGTCCTCAAGCGTTATCTGGAGCGGATCGTGCTGTATTTTTACAAAAGAAAGCAAAGAATGACCCGCGAAGAATAAAAAAAGGTTGAAAAAAGCTGGAAATTATTATAAAATGATACAAGTGTCAACAGGCTGTGCATTTCATGCCTGCATGAAAAAGCATGACTTTTATAAATGTAACAGCGAGAATTAAAGGAGGATTATATATGATCGCAGCAGGAGAATTTAAGAATGGCGTGACCGTTGAGATTGACGGAAATATTTACCAGATATTGGAATTTCAGCATGTTAAGCCGGGCAAGGGCGCTGCATTTGTCAGAACCAAGCTGAAAAATATCATCAGCGGCGGTGTAGTAGAGAAGACCTTCCGTCCCACCGAGAAGTTCCCGAAAGCCCATATCGACCGGAAGGAGATGCAGTACCTGTATCAGGATGGAGATTTATATAATTTCATGGACGTTGAGACATATGATCAGATCGCTCTGAATGCCGAGGTGGTAGGCGACGCGCTGAAGTTCGTGAAGGAGAATGAGAATGTGAAGATCTGTTCCCACAAAGGCAACGTATTTTCTGTGGAGCCGCCTCTGTTCGTAGAGCTGGCGATCACAGAGACTGAGCCGGGCTTCAAGGGCGATACCGCGCAGGGCGCGACAAAGCCGGCTACCGTAGAGACCGGGGCGACGGTTATGGTGCCGCTGTTTGTGGAGACCGGGGATGTGCTGAAGATCGACACACGTACCGGGGAGTATCTGTCCAGAGTATAACAGGCAGGACAGGCATCCGGGAGTTATGGGTTAAAAGCCTGCAGCGGATATTCAGATCAGAATGGCCGCAGAGCATGTATTTGACTATGAAGCAGGAGATTTCATCAGAACAGGTGGGATGTCCTGCTTTTGATATATCAACGTATGAGATTGATAAAAAGGAAAGGATAGAAGCTATGTTAAAGCTTGGTTCACATGTAGGAATGAGCGGCAGGGAGATGCTGCTCGGATCCGCGAAGGAAGCAGTTTCTTACGGGGCGGATACATTTATGTTTTATACCGGGGCACCGCAGAATACCCGCAGGAAGGAGCTGGATGAGCTGAATATCGGGCCGGCCTGGGAGTATATGAAGGAGCACGGCATTGAAGAGATCATTGTTCATGCCCCATATATCATCAACCTGGGCAATTCCGTAAAGCCAGAGACGTTTCAATTGGGAGTGGAATTTCTGGAAAAGGAGATCCAGAGGACAATCGCCTGCAAAAGCCATCTGCTGATCCTGCATCCGGGGGCCCATGTAGGAGCGGGTACAGATGCGGGGATCGCCCAGATCGTGAAAGGGCTGAATGAGGTTCTGACCAGGGACGCAGACTGCTGCGTCGCATTGGAGACCATGGCGGGAAAGGGCTCTGAGGTGGGCCATACGTTCGAAGAGCTGGCCAGAATCTATGACGGTGTGGTATACAATGAAAAGCTGCGGGTCTGCTTCGATACCTGCCATACCAGCGACAGCGGATACGATATCATCCATCATTTTGACGATGTGATCCGGGAATTTGACCAGATCCTTGGAAAGGACCAGATTGCTGTATTCCATATCAACGACAGCAAAAATGTACCCGGCGCCGCAAAGGACAGGCACGCCAATATCGGGTTCGGGGAGATTGGGTTTGACGCGTTGAATGCGATCGTGCATCATCCGGACTTTGAGGAGATCCCGAAGATCCTGGAGACACCCTATGTACCGGATCTGGAAGATAAGAAAAAATCTTATGCGCCTTACAAATATGAGATTGAAATGCTGCGGAAAGGGGAATTTGATCCCGGGCTGGAGGAGAAGATCCGGAACGGGGAGAAGTGATTTTTACGAGACTCATTGTTCCAATAAAAAAACACGTCTGGGCGGGATCGAACCGCCGCACCTGCCTCCGGAGGGCAGTGCTCTATCCACTGAGCTACAGACGTGTATTGCGTTCCGGAAAGGAAGCATCTCTCCGGAACACTTTAATTATGTTATCACATATTTCGGAAAAAGTAAAGAACTAATTTTTCAGATTGGTAAAGGTTTTGGAAAATGAATAGCTTTAAGCCTCATTTATGATACGATATACCCATTGCATGATTTCATGGGTATATTGTATTGCTGCTTTTGCATTTCTTTCTTCCAGAAACAGTTCATTTGGATATCTGATTGTCACTCCATATGGAGTCAGTGTATCTGCATAGTCATAAAATCTGTCTTCTACTTCTACTTTGTTTTTTATCTGATTTAGAAGGAATGATAAGTCATGAAGCTTTGGCATACCGCCTTCAGCACCATAATATATTATCAATGCTTTCATTCCTTTTTCAGCGGCTTGCTGACAGTGATAACAGATAATTTCAAGAGACTTTGAACGATATGTTTCTTCCAGGTATCTTACGATTTTTAAATCTATGACTGCAAGATCATATCACTCTTTCGATTCCTGCCTCATATAATAATACCCCCTTTCGATAGACCTCATTTTCTACGGAGGGAAATTTTTTCCGAGCTTCAAATTTGCTTTTTGTTCCTACTACGATATCTACCGGACGTTGCTTTATTTTACGGATGGCCTTGTAAGCCTTTGTAGTCTCTTCCGCAAGATCTGAAATTTCGTCCCGAACAATGATATAAAAATCCAGATCGCTGTTATCCGTATATGTGCCATTTGCATAAGAACCAAATAGATAGATCTGTATTGGAAAAAGTTGGTCTATGAATTGTTTTTTTAATTCTTCAATTTCCTGCATTGGCATCAGCGTCAGCTCCTTTATACTTTTCTATCCATATTATAGCAGGAAATTTGTTGCTTTACACTCAATATTTTTGAAATGAGCAGAACCTTTTTGATCATTGAACTGAAATAGATCTTTTTAGAAATTGAAAGAATTTTGCATGACCAGCCTTCTGGTCTCTCTTTGGTAGAGGTATGCGTGATTGCTTAAAATCTCTTCTTCGGCTACCTGGGTCTGGTTGATCTCTGTGACCATCGCATCCATCTCCTCCGGCTCCATGCCCTTTGACGCAGGCACAAGCACGACCTCGTGGACGCTGCTGGGTAGTACGTAGTAGTCTTCTCCCAGAATCTGTCCGGCCATATCCAGGACCTCCGGATATACGATGCAGGCTGCGCCGAAGCTGCGGATCGGATTGGAGAGCACGTACATAAAATCATCCGCTTCCGCGGCAGATTCATTCAGCAGATTTTTCCGTCTGCCCGGGACCGTACGCAGGATCTCGTCCACGGCCTGCTGCATGGTAAATAATTCCGCCGGAAGCAGGCGTTTTACATTTCTGCGGGCCAGTGCGAGCAGGTCTTCCTCTGTCACATCCCAATACTCCAGGTGGTCGTTATTTACGGTCATGGTAGCGGTTCCCTGACTGTTTACATCCAAAAGAACATAGAATACGATGCTTAGATCCAACAGCTTAATATGGGGGACACTTTCCAGTAAGTCACGGTTTTTTTCCGTATGTATCAGCTTAAATACGATCTTGTCCTGAATGGAGTCATAGTGTTCGATCCCGTTGGTATCCATGGAACGGTCACATTTTACCGTGCGGTAAAAATCCAGGATCTCCTGTACAAGTCTGTCGATCAATTCGCCATCCAGATAGCGCTGATAAAATTCTTCCAGATAGATCGTGGGGGAAATGTTCACTCCCGGGGTCTCTATGAGCAGACCCTTCTTTACTTTTCCGTTATTTTTAACTGCCGTATATTGTGTTGCCTTAGCCCCTCCTTCCAGTTTCTGATTCATTTTCTTTTCGATAGCGCAAACAAACTCCTGATATTTCATATATTCTCCCTTCTTCTGCGCGTCCACTTGAAATTAAAATGAGAAAGCCGGTACCGAAATCGTACCCAGAAAATTGATTTGAAAATATTATGTAGATTGATTATAGCGGACTGGATAGAAAAAAGCAACCTTTTTTTGAAAAAATATTTACCCGGCAACGAACACTTGCTAGAATCCGGGATAGGTGATAAAATGTCAAAAGAACAAAGAAAACATATGGAGAGTGAAAACGTGAAAACATTTCTGAAGCTTATTACAATGGAGATGGAAGAGGCATTCCGGGCAGCGGGATACGACGAAGCTTACGCAAAGGTAAGCCTGTCGAACCGGCCGGACTTATGCGAATATCAGTGCAACGGAGCGTTGGCAGCGGCCAAGGCCTACAAAAAAGCGCCCATCATGATCGCGAAGGATGTGACGGCGCACCTGCAGGAGAGCGCGGTTTTTTCCTATGCGGAGGCGGTGAATCCCGGATTTATCAATCTGAAGGCCGCTCCCGGGTTTACGGCGGAGTTTTTGAATGAGATGGCAGGAGCCGAGAACCTGGGCGTGGAGAAGGAAACAAAGCCGAAGACCATCATGATCGACTACGGCGGCCCCAACGTGGCCAAGCCCCTTCATGTAGGGCATCTGCGTTCCGCGATCATCGGCGAGAGCGTGAAGCGGATCGTCCGTTTTAAGGGCAATCAGGTGATCGGAGACATCCACCTGGGAGACTGGGGATATCAGATGGGGCTGATCATCACGGAGCTGGAAAAACGGAAACCGGAGCTGCCTTATTTTCAGGAGGATTACGAGGGAGAATATCCGGAGGAGGCGCCGTTTACCATCGGGGAGCTGGAGGAGATCTACCCGACAGCCAGCGCTTATGCCAAGGAGAACGAGGAATACCGGGAGAAGGCCCTGCAGGCAACCTTCCTTCTGCAGAGCGGCCGCCGGGGCTACCGGGCAATCTGGCAGCATATCATGCAGGTGTCCGTGGCGGACCTGAAAAAGAATTACAGCATTCTGAACGTGGATTTTGACCTCTGGAAGGGTGAGGCGGATGTGCAGAAGTATATTCCGGATATGGTCCATATGTTAAAGGAAAAGGGATTTGCGCGCTATGACGAGGGTGCTCTGGTGGTGGATGTGGCAGAGGAGGACGACAACAAGGCCGTGCCGCCCTGCATGATCCTGAAGTCGGACGGGGCTGCACTGTATGATACGACGGATCTGGCGACCCTGATCGAACGGGAGAGCCTTTACAAGCCGGACCAGATCATTTATGTGGTGGACAAGCGGCAGGAGCTGCATTTTGTACAGGTATTCCGATGCGCGAAGAAGACGGGGATCGTGCGCCCGGAGGTGGACCTGAAATACCTGGGCTTCGGCACCATGAACGGGAAGGACGGAAAGCCCTTCAAGACCCGGGAGGGCGGCGTGATGCGCCTGGAAAACCTGCTCCGTGAGATTACGGAGGAGATGAGGAAGAAGATCATGGACAACCGGACCGTGACCGGGGAGGAAGCGGAAGCGACGGCCCGGACGGTGGGCCTTGCGGCTGTGAAGTACGGGGATCTGTCCAATCAGGCATCCAAGGACTACATTTTCGATGTGGACCGGTTTACTTCCTTTGAGGGAAATACAGGGCCTTATATCCTGTATACCATCGTCCGGATCAAGTCCATCCTGAATAAATATCAGGAAAACGGCGGTTCCATGGACGCGCTTCGGATCCGGGAGCCGGAGAGCGACTGCGAGAAGGCGCTGATGCTGGAGACGGCGAAGTTCAACGAAGTCATCGATACTGTTTATGAAGAGATCGCTCCCCACAAGCTTTGTGCTTACATCTATGATGTGGCGAACGCGTTTAATAAATTTTACCATGAGACTCGGATCCTGGCGGAAGAGGACGAGGAAAAGAAGGCGGGCTATCTCGCTCTTCTCAGGCTGACCAAAGAGGTGCTGGAGGTCTGCGTTGACCTTCTGGGATTCGAAGCGCCGGAAAGGATGTAAATATCTGTGGATCAGGCACGCTATTGATCTTGTCTGCCTGGTTTTACGGTTTCAAAGAGAAAGGAAATGACAGAAAAGCTATTTTACGAAGACAGCCATATGCGGACGTTTACGGCGGTTGTGCTGGAATGCGGCCCGGTTGGAGAAGGTGTTCTGGAAGCTTCCGCTCAGGCGGCAGATACCCGGGAGGGAGAACGAGATCCGGAAGCGTCCGGCAGGACCGGGGAGATTCCGGAAGAAAAGCGATATCAGATTGTGCTCGACCGGACCGCGTTTTTTCCGGAAGGGGGAGGACAGTACGCAGATACCGGGCATCTTCAGGCGGATTCGGAAGTTGTCCGAGTGTTGGATGTGCAGGAGCGTGACGGAAAAATTTTCCACATCACGGACCGGCCGGTTCCTGCCGGGAGCACGGTGTCCGGGCAGATCGACTGGGCGGAGCGTTTTATGAAGATGCAGCAGCATACCGGGGAGCATATTGTTTCCGGGCTGGTGCATGCCCGCTTTGGATACGACAATGTGGGGTTTCACCTGGGCAGTACAGACTGCACCATGGACTTTAATGGGGAGATCACCCGGGAAGAGCTGCATGAGATCGAGCTTCGGGCAAATGAAGCCGCAGCAGCCAATCTGGATATCCAGGTTTCTTATCCTTCCGGGGAGGAGTTGGCCGGACTGGAATATCGCAGCAAGATCGAGATCGAAGGGCGGGTCCGCATTGTGACGATTCCGGGCTTTGATGTCTGCGCCTGCTGTGCTCCCCATGTGAAAAAAACGGGGGAGATCGGAGTGATCAAGCTGACCCACGTGCAGCGGTACAAGGGCGGAGTCCGTGTCACCATGCTCTGCGGGTTCCGCGCCCTGGCGGATTATGACAGAAAATCCGAGTCTGTCAGGCGGATTTCCGCTTCGCTCTGCGCAAAGGAGGACGAGGTGGCGGAGGCTGTGGAGCATTTGAAGGAGGAATGCGCCCGGCTAAAGGCCAGGCTGGCGGAGCAGCAGAAGGAAATGCTGTGGCTCAAGGCCAGGGAAAGCGACGGAGAGAAAGGGGCGGTGTGCCTGTTTGAGTCCGGGCTGGAGGGAGACGGCCCCAGGCTGCTCATGAATCTGGTGATGGAAAGAGGGCATGAATTATGCGCCGTATTCTGCGGAAATGATGAGGAGGGCTACCGCTATGTGATCGGTAGCGCAGGTTTGGATCTGCGGAAGCTGGTAAAGGAACTGAATGCCGCGTTTTCCGGCAGAGGCGGAGGAAAGCCTGAGATGGTACAGGGTTCCCTGAAAGGAACCGAGTCGGAACTGAGGGCGTGGATGCAGATGCATGGAGCTGTGGAAAAATAACCCATACAGGCTGCGCGGCGCCGAAC
Organism: Lachnospiraceae bacterium; assembly: GCA_009911175.1. Next base: position 60,015 of record QXWX01000028.1, read on the forward strand.
TGCCTGTGGCGTGCAATCTGCAGTGATGCAGGAGAAAGTGAGGAGAAGAAAAGATGAATAAAGCTCCGGGAAAAAACAGATTTTGGTATCTGTTCGGGCCATTTCTGATCTATTGGGGAGTTGAATTTGTGGGGGCCATGATCGCGTCACTGGTGCTGGTCATCGTCTCGGTGCCCGAGGTGATACAATCTGTGACATGGACAGATTCCATGACTAATGAAGAATTTACGCAGGCGGCGGTCCAGATGCAGACGGCGCTGATGGATATGGTGGCCCGCTACCAGGTGCAGATGCTTGCGGCAGCGGCGCTTTTGACGATTCCTGTGCTGTCGGCGCTGTACCGCAGGGACAGGAAGCAGGAGGCGCTGCAACACCTTCCGGTCAATAAAAAAGCGCCTTTGTCTCAGTACATTTGGACGCTGCTGCTGGGGATTGTTGTGTGTATCGGCGGAAATGTGCTGATCGTCATGACAAACCTGGCATTTGTAAGCGAGAGCTACCAGAATACGTCGGCGGTATTTTACGCTCCGGGTTTTGCGGTGCAGGTGGTCTGCCTGGGACTGATCATGCCTGTTTCCGAGGAGCTTTTGTTCCGCGGGCTGCTGTTCAAACGGTGCCGGGCGCTGATGGGATTTCTTCCCGCGGCTTTGAGTATCTCCATCCTGTTCGGCTTCAGCCACGGGAACCTGGTGCAGTTTCTCTATGCCATGGGACTGGGGATGCTGCTTGCCTATGTGTGTGAAAAATATGGTTCTCTGAAAGCCCCGATCCTGCTCCATGTGACGGCCAATCTGACTTCTCTTATCATTACGGAGACAGGGCTTCTGGACTGGCTGTGCACTGCTTTTCTGCGGCTGGCGGTTGCCGTGGTAGCCTGTGCGTTTTTGGGCGCTGTGATGTTTGTGCTGATCCAGAGGATCGACGAGAAGCCGGAAGGAACGGATCAGACGGGGGACTCCGGGAATACTCCGCTGACCAGAGATATGTTCCGTTGATGGGAGTTATGTTCTGCTGCTCCGGTGGGAGGTTCTTTGGATCACCCAACCGTGCAGACGGCAATTTTCAGGTACAATAAAGAGACGCAGTCAAATGTCAGACTGCGTCTTTTTTGACGTTAGGAACTGCCGATAAATAACCTATGCATACCATGCGGGATAAATATTCATCTGCAAAGAAGAAAACTGCAGGCGCAGTGGGCTGCGTCAAAATTTTCCAACTGTACGGTTGGATGCTCTAAAGAGCCTCCAACCGACTCATCCATTCGCAAAAACCGTGCTAACGCACTCTTACGTCTGCTAACGCAGCCGCTTTTTGCTCATTCATGAGTAGGTTGCTAATCCATAATCTCAGTTTTATTGCAATAAATTGCATAAAACTGAGATTCCGGATTGCAACCGTACAGTTGGAAAATTTTCTGATGCAGCGGATGAATAATGAGACAAGTCAGATGCATAGGTTATTTATCAACAGTTCCTCAGCATGTCATGCTCCCGCGAAGCAGAAAGCCGTATGGATATGTGATTTCGCTGTATTTTTTTACCGCAGAGCGTTCCGTGCGGAATCTGGAACGCCAATCTGAAACGTATCAAGACATACCGGCGGTTCCAGCTCTTCCCGCGCCACATACAGGGACATATCGTCCCGCGTTTTCAGGGTCCATTTTACCAGCGTGATGCGGCGGCTTTTGATCTCAATACAGGTGATACAGCTCGGATGCACGCAGCTTCCGGTATTGAAATAGGGCGAATCCGCGCTTCCTGTCATTGGGCGGTGGGTGTGCCCTGTGATGAGCAGCTTCTGCTCCTGGGAGGCCCATTCGGCAAGCTGCGTTTCTGTCTTATGCTTCTTCGTATAATTGCGGGCCGCGCTGGTCGGATCAGATACGCCCACGGCCTCTAACGGCTTCCAGAAGTACCGCACCAGAAAGCCTGAGAGGGGCGCAAGCGTACTGTTCAGGAAATCCGCCTGATGCCCGTGAGTCAGATAGATCTCCTTTTGGGAAATGGTATCGTGCAGGATGAGGCCGGACAGAAAACGGAAATCCGGCAGCAGCAAAGCGGAGCAGTGGCGGCGGCAGTAGCGAAGATTTTTTTTACAGTGGTCATGATTTCCATAAAGCATATAAAGCCGTTCCCGGCAGCAAAATTCTTTGAGCAGGCAGAATACGTCATCGTGGATATCTATGATCCGGGCGAGGGAACGGTTTTCCCACAGCTCGTCGCCGTCTCCAAGCTCCAGATACGTATATCCTTTTTGAAAATAGTGCTGAAGCGCCGCAAGGTACAGGTGCTGATTCTTTAGAAAATTGTCATTGGAATTGCCCACCCCCCGGTGGCAGTCGCTGAACAGGACCAAACGGGAGCCGCAGTCCAGCGGAAGCACCGGGGCATCCCGGAACGCATTGGAGATCCTCTGATACCATCCCATCAGCGGCGGCTCCGGCGGTCAGAATTATATTTTTTCCAGATCCGCTTTTGTTTTTTAAACTTGCGCGGGCAGATGGTCCTGCGGAACGCAAAGGGCAGATAATAGTACAGGTACAGCAGCCGGTCCGCGGTGGTGGAGAAGGGGCAGGTGAATCTGAGGTAGATCCTGCAGAGCAGCCGATCTTTCCACAGCACAAATCTTTGCCGCCATTCGGGGGACAGGAGGGATTCGGAAGATTTCGGGACGGAGAAGATAAAATGCAGGGTGGTTCCGTCCAATTCGATCTCATCCCATCCGTATCCCAGCTCCGTCAGGCTGGTGAGAAAGGAGCCGCACATATCCATATCCGGGAATGTGATCGTATATTCCGCAGTCATTTCAGAAGGCGGAATGCAACGTCCCACAAGAAATCCGGTGAGCCACCAGTGAATATGCGAAAGGCAGAACAGCTGTCTGCGGCAGTCATGGACCAGCCGGATGCGCATGGGGAGCATTTCGTTTTCCTCCGCTGCCTGGAAGATCGTCTGTCCGCGGAGTACAGGCGGGATGACCGTATCGGTGTGATAGATCCCCATCTCAGCGCCCGCGGTGATCCCGTACTGTCCCTTCCAGAACTGGATCAGCCAGGTTTTTTTCTGATAATTAAAATAAACCGGCTCCGTGTCCAGAACCATGTTCATGGACGGCGCCGCCAGATCGTACAGCTTTCCATATCCGAAGTCCTTCTGCCAGGCATCGGTCCTGGTGGAAAAGAGATCCTGCCGGTGGTCATAACAGAAGCCGAAGGGTTCGGCAAGCCCATTGAGGAGACTGCATTTTTCGGCCAGGCTCATGCAGCGGACCCGGCAGATGATCTTCCTTTTTCTGCAGTGGTTGAGAATGAGAAAAAGGATCGCGATCAGGATGAAAATAGATAAAAGTTTATACATAGGCTTAATTCCTGATTGGGTGATTGGTTTGATATAGTATATGTGGGGGCGGGGGAAGTGGTGTGAGAGGAGATATGCGGAACCGGTGGTGAAATGTATGGATGCAGTACTGAAGATCTGCGGAGGCGGACCGGTGGTTTGCAAGGAAGATCTCTCATGTCAGATTTTATGATTTCCAAATATAAAAGTAACGATTTTGTGGTAAAACAGGAAAATAAAAATGACGATTTTTGCAGAATCAGAGAAAATACAGGATTTACCAACAGGCGGAATCCTTGTAAATTCTCATGTTTTATCGTAAA
>QXWX01000029.1 GCA_009911175.1 Lachnospiraceae bacterium
TATTAGCACATCGAAAATATTTTTTCAAGACCTTTTGGGGAATAAACCATGGTTTCTTCCCCACCTGGAAGCACTGGAAATGCTGGATTTACGGGCTTTTTCAATGTCGGCAACGCGCCGGAGGGCAGGGAAAAACGGGGATAAATCGTTGCGCACAGTCTGATCGGATGTTTGCAGCAAGGTATGAAGCAACGTGAAGGTCAACGATATATTTCCCAAAAGCAGCTGTGGACAAAGGAGCTGGTAGAAATGTGGTATGTGATACAGACGAAGACAGGCCAGGAAGAGCCCATGCGGCAGCGGGTGGAGAAAATGCTTCCGGTGGATTCCTATGAGGACTGCAAGATTCTGTATTATATAAAAAAGAAGAAATATCTGGGCCAGTGGCATGAGGAGCGGGAGCGTCTCCTGCCGGGATATATGTTTCTCATAACAAACGACCCGGAACCTGTTTCAAAAGCTCTGGACCGGATGACAGAATTTACCAGGCTGCTTGGAACCGGCAGCAGTTTCTGCCCGATCCGCCCGGAAGAGGAAGAGCTTCTGATCCGGCTGACCAACGGAAAGGATGAGATTGGGATGTCCTACGGGGTCATTGAGAAGGGAACTTTGAAAGTGAGATCCGGAGTTCTGGCCGGGATGGAATCCAGGATCAAAAAGATTGACAGGCATAAGCGTAAGGGGTTTCTCAGTATGCGGATCGATGATCAGGAGAAGCTTGTAGGCGTGGGCCTGGAAATCACGGAGAAGAGCTGATATGTGGTATGTCATACAGGTCTACACCGGCAAGGAACTGCAGATTGCACAGCAGTGCAGGGAAAGAGTGGTGAACGAAGGCGAGGATGTGTTCGTTCCGCTGGCGGAAAGGTGGACCAAGATCCGTGGGGAGAGGACGCTGATTACATCCAGGCTTTTTCCGGGGTACGTGTTTATTGAGACGGAGAAGATTGAGGACTTTTATAAGCGTCTGAATCGGATCTATGCCATGACCAAGGTGCTGAGAACCGGGGATGAGATGACGCCGATCCAGAAGGAAGAGGAAGAGTATCTCAGGAAGCTGGGCGGGGATGAGCATGTGGTGAAGTACTCGGAAGGGTATATCGAAGGGGATAAGCTGGTGGTGACTTCGGGGCCGCTGAAGGACTTTGAGGGTAGGATTAAAAAGATTTTAAGGCACAAAAGATTAGTTGTGATAGAAGTCTCTCTTCTTGGACAGACGGCGGAAGTGACGTTGGGGCTGGGGGTTGTGGAGAGAAGGTAATTTGCAAAAGATATTTTTGGAGTAAAAAATCTTAGAAAGGCAAGGAACGGTAGGAAATCAAGCTTGGTAAATGGTAGATTTATTTAGCTTGTTGGTTAAAACCTTGATTTCGTTATTATGAAATTATCAAAAGTATTTGACGTTTCGCGCGCTATGCTGGAGGTAATGGATAGATTGAGTCATATTCAGAGTCACAAAATGATTCTGGAGTGGCGAAGCATGCCTGTTAAAAAATAAAATCTAAAAATAAATAAGAGCAATTGGGACAAGAATAAAAAAATAACTGCTATATTAAGAGAGGAATCGGTTTGAGATTAGCCATTCCTTTTTTTTGTGGCATAGAAGATGTTTTTGTTTTCTTTATGGAAAGATAAAAATATATGAGGAACGATAATTCACGGAAAAAGCACGATATTCTTCTCCGACAATGCGGGAAAAACAGGATTACGTAAGAGAACTATTTGATAGAAACCAGTATAGTATTCCCTGTTAATTATACTAGTTGGCTATACTTTGGGAATTGTATTACAAGGATTCGAAGGGAGATAGGAAAATATGGGTAGAACTATAAACTTCAGTATGCCTGATATAAGTGAAGATGAAATTGCAGAAGTTTCTGAAGTGTTGCGGTCAGGTTGGATTACTACAGGATCAAAAACGAAGTTGTTGGAGAAAAGGCTGGCTGCGTATATAGAAACAGGATCTACAGATATTGATTGTGAAGAATCAGAGAATATTAAAAAATACAATAATCGGGTAGTTTGCTTAAATTCTGCTACAGCGGCTGAAGAACTGAATCTCCGAATTTTTGGAGTCGGGTTCGGAGATGAGGTTATTGTTCCTGCATATACCTATACGGCGAGTGCAAGTGCAGTCATTCATTGCGGTGCAAAGGTTGTATTTGTTGATATTCAAAAGAACGGTGATCCTTTTACGCATATGCCGGAAATAGATTACGATAAGTTAGAGGCTGCAATTACTGAAAAGACTAAGGCAATAATAATGATTGATCTTGGAGGCATTGTTTGTGATTACGAAAAAGTGTATGAAATTGTGCAGAGAAAAAAAGGACTGTTTAAACCTGTAAAAAGTGATGGTAGTCCTTTATCTAGCTTGTCTTCACGTATTCAAAATGCTGTTGGACGTGTAGCCGTTATGGCGGATTGTGCGCATAGCCTTGGAGCAAGCCGAGTATTTCGCAGCGAACGGAGATATTGTGGTCAAATGGCGGATTTTACCAGTTATAGCTTCCATGCGGTAAAAAATATTACTACAGCGGAAGGCGGTGCTTCTACATGGTTGCCTATATCGGGGATTGACAATGCTGAAATATATCACATGTATCAGCTTTTATCCCTTCATGGTCAAAATAAGGATGCTTTATCTAAAACAAAGAATGCGGCGTGGGAATATGATATTATTGGCCCATGGTATAAGTGTAACATGACAGATATCATGGCAGCGATTGGTTTGAAGCAGCTTGATAGATATATTGGTCTGCTTGAAAGAAGAAAGGAAATTATAAATAAATATGATACATATTTTAATAGAATGCATATTTTTCATTTAATCCATCATACGTCAGTTATGGACAGTTCGAATCATTTATATTTGATTCGCATTCCAGGGATTACTGTGACACAGCGCAATGAAATAATTAAGAAGTTGGCAGAATATGGAGTGATGGCGAATGTGCATTATAAACCGTTGCCTATGATGACTGCTTATGGGAGCGACTGCAGTTTATATCCGAATGCATACGATTATTATCACAATTTGATCTCACTTCCACTTCATACATTACTATCCAATGAGGATGTTGAATATGCATGTGATTCAATGAATGACGTGCTTAAGAAAATTTCATATACGGCAAGGAATAAAATACAATGAAAATTACAGTTATTGGAGCTGGGAATTCTGGTTTGGCCATGTCTGCGCATCTGTCTTATTGCGGTAACGAAGTATGTCTCTGGAATCGCAGCGAGAGAACAATAGCGAAGCTTATAAATACACGGGCCATAAATGTAGATGGTATCATTAATGATTCTGTTAAAATCCATAATGTAACAACAAATATGAATGACGCACTCCGGGATACGGAACTGATTCTTTTAACAACGCCAGCAAGTTCATACTATGATTTGGCGAAGCTTTTAGCAGTAAAGATGACAAAAAGAGTCCCTATTATTTTAAATCCAGGAAGAACATTTGGTGCATTAAATTTCTATGAAATATATAGAGGTTGTGGTGGTATATTGGATCCGATAATTGCAGAAACACAAACGATTATATATACATGTCGAAAAAATGCAGAAGATAATGTGTCTATATATACACTTAAAAAAGCTGTGAAACTGGCTTCTTTAAAGAAGAGTGAGGAACAAATTTTTTTTGACATTATGCCACAATGTATTAAAATGCATTACATTTTGGGAAACTCGTTTCTTGAAACATCTTTGGGCAACGTAGGAATGGTTCTTCATTGTATACCATTTATGCTTAATACTGGCTGGACAGAGTGTATAGCAGCGGAATATAAGTACTATTATGATGGAATTACACCAACAATCGGAAGATTTATTCAACATATAGATGACGAACGCGTAGCTGTTGGAGCAGCGCTAGGAATAAAACTTGAAACAACTATGGAATGGATGAAGCGTGAGTATGCGACGAAGGGGACAACATTGTATGACTGTATACAAAATAATAAAGCATACAAAGAAATCGATGCGCCAAAATCAGTTTTTCATCGCTATATTTTTGAGGATGTTCCATATGGTCTGGTTCCATTTGAACGGCTTGGGAATGAACTTGGAATTGATACCCGTTACATTACGGTTGCAATAGATCTAGCTAATGCGCTTGTAGAAGAAGATTTTAGAGCTTATATGCAAAATATAAATTTGGAAATAGTGAAAACATTTCTGAAAATGTAGAATGATAGAAAGTAGAATTTTTCATATGGAATGTAATAAAATGGAAATATTTGGTTTGATTAAAACATTAGGTGACGCACATACAATGGGAATTAGATCTGCGGCAGCATTATTGCAGGATTGTGGGTATCAAGTATTGATTTCACCTAGTTATATTGAAGATGCGATGGAAAAGATTTATTTGGAATCGAACCAAGAACAGATTCTTGATTGGATTCTTAAAAATAATATTTCACACATTGGATTTTCATATAGGCTTGATCCGGACACAGCAGTCAAGTTGATGGGAAGATTGATTTATACGTTAAAAGCAAATGGATATTATGAAGGATATAATCCACAGGTGAAAAGTGTTTTTTTTGCAGGGTTGACGCCAGCATGTAACGAAATTGACAAAGAGTATGGAGGTCGTGTACCAACGTTTCGTGGGGGAGAGTCGGCAGAAGAAACATTGTTGATTATGGGGGTTCCATTTAAGGATATTCCACGACGGATAAGAACAGGAAATCAATATGACAAAGAGCTTGCTAAATTTGGTGAGAAAATAATAAAAGTGGGTAGATACAAAAAAATGAAAGCCCCCGAACGAAAGAAATATCCAGAATTTGGTACAGATAAAGATACATTGGAGTTGCGTCTGGATAATAACTATAAAGAAAGATTTCAACCCATCATCAGAGCGCATTCAGGTCCATATTCTGCAGACAGGTCGCGCAACGCGTGTTTAAGAGAGTATTGCAACTGGTGTCATGAACTTGGAAAAGCAGGATTCTTGGACGTGCTTTCCATTGGTTCGTCACAGTTATCGCAATCTAATTTTGGGGAAAGTTGGGATGGAAAAGCGAACGGTGGCGGGGTTCCGGTTAATTCAGAAACTGAGTATATGGATATTTGGCTTTCTGCCCGTCCAATGCTGGTTAGAACATATTCCGGCACAAAAAATATTCGAGGGCTTGCAGAAATTTACGAAAGAAGTATAAATATTTCATGGCATGCATTATCGCTTTGGTGGTTCAATCAGTTAGATGGTCGTGGACCAAATTCTCTTTATGATAATCTAAAAGAACATCTGGAAACAATTCGTTATATTGCAATAACTAACAAACCAGTTGAGACGAATGTTTCTCATCATTTTGCATTTCGTGGATGTGATGATGTAACTTACATTTTAGCTGGGTTTCTTGCAGCCAAGACGGCTAAAAGATATGGTGTTAAGACATTTGTTCTTCAAAATATGTTGAATACACCCAGGAGTACATGGGGAATACAGGATTTGGCTAAAGGACGGACGCTGTTAAAGCTCGTAAAAGAATTAGAAGATAAAGACTTCCGTGTGATTTTTCAGACGAGAGCAGGTCTTGACTATTTTAAACCGAATATCGAAGTAGCAAAGGCACAGTTGGCTTCTGTGACAGCGATGATGGACGATATCGATCCATTTAATGAGTATAGCCCTGATATAATTCATGTCGTAAGCTATTCAGAAGCGTTGTTTCTTGCCACTCCAGAGGTTATTAATGACAGCATTAAAATTACACGAACTGCTTTGCAGGAGTATAGAAAACAAAAGAATCAGGGTAATACTCCGGATGTTATGACAGATGAAATAAAAATACGTCAGACAAGATTAGAGAGTTCAGTAAGAAAGATAATTAGAGCAATGGAAGAGAATGTATCAGATTTGTATTCACCGGAAGGACTATATCTCGCTTTTGTTGCTGGCTGGCTTCCAGTACCGGAGTTATGGTCTGATTCGGAAGAGTTTCGCTATGCAAAAGGATGGGGAACTAAATTAATGGATGGAGGAATGGCTCTTTGTAATCATGAAATGTTTGTAACAGATGACGATAGGATTCACCAGTGTATCGGTAATATGTCTGATGCAAAATACATATTAAAACATAAATATTTAAAACACTGTTATGGTGAGAAAGCAAAGTATTGAAGGATAAAAGAATGTATAAGAATTTTATAAAGCGGATATTAGATATTTTGGTTTCAATGATTGGACTTCCATTCTTTTGCTTGGTATTTTTTATATTTGCTCCAATCATTCATCTTTCCGATAAGGGACCAGTATTTTATAACGCGCCACGCCTTGGCAAGAATGGAAAAATTTTTAATATGTACAAATTTCGCTCCATGAAAGTGAATGCCCCAGACATTAGAAATTCAGATGGTTCTACTTTTAATGGCTCAGATGATCCACGTGTTACTAAAGTAGGTAAATTTATACGTAAAACCAGTATTGATGAACTACCACAAATTATAAATGTTTTAAAAGGAGATATGAGCTTAGTAGGTCCTCGTGCATTTTTGGCTTCAAAAAATAAATCATATGACGAATATGATGAAAAACGAAAAAAACGTCTGACTGTAAGGCCTGGTATAACAGGCTATTCGCAGGCAAAATTTAGAAATTCGATAGATACGGAACAGAAGATAGAAAATGATTGCTATTATGTAGATCATGTAAGTTTTTTGGGTGATGTAAAAATATTGTTAGATACAGTTGTTTCAGTTTTAAAAAATAAAAATATATATAATACGAATAGTAGAAAAAGAGATGATTAGTAATGAAAAAGTTGCTTGTAGTTGGTGCTTCAATTTTGCAACTTCCAGCAATAATTAAAGCAAAAGAAATGGGATTTAAGGTTGCTGTCGCAGATTACAATCCAAAAGCAATAGGGATTAGATATGCGGATCAATACTTTAATGTAAGTACGGTAGATACTAACGGAATTATTGCGATTGCGAAAAAATATAAACCTGATGGAATTATGACACTTGCAACAGATATGCCGATGCGTGCGATTGCCGCTGCATGTCAGGCGTGCAGTCTTCCAGGAATCAGTTATGAAACGGCTGTTAAGGCGACTGATAAAGGAGAAATGATAAAGGCTTTTGAAAAACATGATGTGGAGCATCCCTGGTATTATATTGCGGAAAATCGGACAGTATTTGAAGGACTTCTAAACAGTATTACGTTTCCATGTATTATGAAACCAACTGACAATGCAGGAAGCAGAGGTGTTGTATTGTGCCATGATAAAGATATGTTAAAAAAGGAATATCAGTACTCTTGTAAGGAATCTAGAAATGGTGCAATTATTATTGAAGAATATCTTCAAGGGCCGGAAGTTAGTGTGGAAGTTATGATTATCGAAGGTGAACCACATGTTCTTCAGATTACGGATAAAATGACAACAGGCGCCCCTCATTTTGTAGAAATGGGGCATAGTCAGCCAAGCAGAGAGTGCGAAGATAATCAAGAAAAAATAAAAGGGCTGGCTTGTCGGGCAGTGAAAGCAATAGGCATTCAGCGTGGTCCTGCTCATGTAGAAATAATATTGACAGCTCAAGGGCCTAAAATGGTGGAGCTTGGTGCGCGAATGGGTGGGGATTGCATTACAACACACTTGGTTCCTCTTTCAACGGGGATTGATATGGTAAAATGTACAATTGAAATAGCTTGTGGAATGAAAACGGATATCAGTCCTAAATTCCAAAAGGCATCGGCTATAAAATATTTTAATACTCCTTCAGGTATTTTGATGTCAATCGATGGTGTGGAAGCGGCTAAAAAGCTTCCGGGTATTCAGGAAGTATCGTTTGTTAAAACAGTAGGGGAAAGAATAAAAGCAATTAGTAGCAGTGGAGATCGAATCGGATTTGTGATTGCGCAAGATGAGTCTCCTGAGCTTGCGATAGAGACATGTACAAGAGCAATGGAGAGTGTTTTGATTCGGGTAAAATAGTTTGTGGATGGAGGAAATAAAATGGATCTTACTGGGAAAAGACTATTGATTTTAGGGGGGACTCGGTTAATGATTCATGTAGTAAAGACTGCAAAGGGAATGGGAGTATATACAGTTGTTACGGATATGGATCCGTATTCTCCAGCTAAAGCATATGCGGATCGGGCTTATGATATAAGCACAAAAGAAATAGATGATGTTACAAAAATGGCATTAGAAGAAAAAATAGAAGGAGTATTCGCTGGATATGATGATCAAAACACAGGTTATGCGATAGAAATATGCGAAAAACTGGGACTTCCTTTTTATGCAACAAAAGAGCAAATAAATATAACCAAAAATAAGAGTTTATTTAAAAGATTATGTAGAGAATATGGGTTGCCTGTCGTAACGGAATATGCTTTAGATGAGGTTGAGTATCCTTGCGTCGTAAAACCGACAGACAGCTATTCTGCAAAAGGGATTACCATTTGCTATAGCAAGGACGAATTGGATAAAGCAATAAAATATGCATTATCATTTTCAGCATCAGGGCAATATCTAATTGAAAAATATGTAGATTATACAGTAGCTGATTGTGTTAATATCGATTACTTATTGATCGATGGAGAAATAATATTAACCTTGGTAGGAGATAAGGTAGTTGTCAAACAAGGAAATAAAGCTCCTTTAACCGATGCCGTATTTTATCCTTCTAAGCATGTGGATAAATATGTTGCGATGATGGATGAAAAGATGAAAAAGATGTTTGAGAGTATCAATATGAAAAATGGAGTTGTTTTTATTGAGAGCTTTTTTGATGCAGATGGTTTTGCAATTTATGAAATGGGCTATCGTGTAGGTGGCGGACAAAGTTCGATTTTATTGGATCAAATGTGTGGTGTGGATTATATAAAACTACTTATCCAATTTGCTTTGACTGGGAATATGACGCATGAAAAATTAGAGTTGATCGATCCAGGAAAAGTTATGTTCGCTTGCGGACAGGTTGTTTTGATAAAACCCGGTACAATTGGAAAAATCGAAAATATAGATGAAATTCAGAGGATGCCTGGTGTAGTAAATATTACTCAATACTTGAATGTTGGGGATTCTGTTGATAGTAAATATTGGGGAACATTAGGACAAACATTTGCCAGAATTCATGTTGTAGAAAAAGACGAACAAATGTTATTGAACACGTTAAGAAAAATTAAAAATAGATTACATGTAAAGGATGGAAAGGGAAAAGACATGATTGTAAGGACGAGGTGATATGAGTGAAAATATTATTTTTTATAACGAGCAGTATGGAAAGGCCAAGCCCTTCGTGGCATCTAATGAAAGCACTGCTGGAAGATACGCTGAGAGCCGGGATCTCAATACATGCGATACAGAGACACTTTCCAAATCCAGAGATGCTACCGTTTCCTGAAACAATTTTAAATAATAAATTGTTTTCCTATTCACAGATAAACGATATAGTAATTGATCGAAGAGATTTTGTTGGCCGTTATTTAAACGGTATTGTATATTCGATAAAATCAATGAGGCTATATCGAAAAAACAATGATTTTGATATGATTTTTGTTCAATCAGCGGCTACGTCATTGTTTTATATAGCAGTAGCTAAACACTATGCTAAAAACAGACCGGTATTATATAACAGTCAGGATATGTTTCCAGGCAGTGCAGTGGCAAATGGTTCAATGCCAAAAAAATGGATGCAAAAAGTATTTTACTGTTTACAAAAAATAGCCTATAAAAAGGCAGATATTATAACGGCAATTTCAGAGGATATGAAAAGGAAGCTTCTTGAGCAGGGGGTACCGGAAGAAAAAATAAGGGTAATTGTCAATTGGTATGACGATGCTTCCGTACGGGAAATTCCTTGGAATGAGAACCGATTTGTTAAGAACAATCATTTATCACCAAAAAAGTTTTATATTCAATACGCAGGAACGATGGGGACAAATTTTAATCCTGAAATTATTCTAGAAACCGCAGAACGACTAAAAGGATATCTGGATATTGAATTTCAGATGATTGGTGATGGGATTAGAAAGAAATATTTGGAATCTGAGGCAGAACAAAGAGGTTTAAACAATATTGTTTTTTATCCTTTGCAGTCTCAAGATATGGTTTCGGATGTCTATAGTGCATGTTCAGTTTGTTTAATTCCGTTGATAAAAGGCGTTATTGGAAATTCTGTGCCCAGTAAGGCAGCTCTACTTATGGCCTGTGGACGTATTATAATCAATTCGGTAGATGATGAATGCGATTATGGTCGAATTTTTGAGGACGAAAAAATAGGTTTTTCATCTGGCACTGCGGATTCAGAGAAAATAGCAGATGACATTTTGTTTTTATACAGGAATCCGATTATCAAAGCGGAATATGAAGAACGAGCAAAAGAATTTGCCAAAAGAGAGTATTCAAGAACAGTGAATACAATTAAATATATAGAGATATTTCAGCATATTGCACAGGGAGTGAAATAGCATGCATATGAGGAAAACAAAAACATGCAAGATATCTTGGACGAAACAAATATGTTATTTATTTTTTATTTTTTGCTTTATTCCTTTTTTGTTTCCAAATCCAATTGTAAAAACAAATATTCAGCCATATGCAGCAATATTGGGATCAATAATTCTTTTTCTATGGGGAAATAAAATTAAAACTATTCCGGCGGGGAGTATATGGATGCTAATTAGTAGTATGACATTTTTGGCATCAGTAATTCTTATATTTGTCAATGGGATAACAATAAACGCATTTCGAGCAATTTATAATTACTTTGCCCTGTTTGCTATTCCTTGTGCAGTTGTAGTTTCATTGGTGCTTTTAGATGGTATTCCGGAACGCTTGTTTAAAATTATGATTATGCTTTGGTTTGTTGTATCAACCATTCAGTTTTTTGTTTATAGAGGTTTTGCGACAAACTTGATAAGCGCTGTTCGTTGGAGCTTTGAATATAGAGGTGTTGTCGGGCTTGCGTCGGAACCTTCTTTTTTGGGCATTTCTTCTTTCTACTTCTTGCATATTGTACAAAGATTTAAAGAAAAGAAAATTATTTATACGATTCTGATCATCGCAATGGGAACATTGTATGCACAGAGTGCTATAGGAGTGTTATTTATAGCAGGTTACTACATGGTTTATTTAATGGATGTGATAAATAGTAAGAAAGGAGTCGCCATTTGGATAGGATCTATAATAGCAGCAATAAGTTTTTTTATTTTGCTTAATACAAAGTTATCAGGCACTAGATTGAATCAAATGATAGGCTCTCTTTTCACGGATGGAATAAGCGGTGTTTTATCCGATGCAAGCGCAGGTGTTAGATTTAATGCGATTAAAGGCGCTTTGAATAGAGCTTTTAAAAATATGCTTATTCCAAATGGATTTAATTCCAGAATAGGTAGTGGGTATGGAGGTCTACTTGTAGAGCTCGGTGTGTTGGCAATTCCCATAATGACGATGATTTCAATTTGGATGAGTAAGACATTTAAAAGATTATTTAGTCAGATTATATATTTTATTGTAATAACACTATTGCTATTCAATAATACTCAAATGGGAAATCCATTATTGCTTCTTGTTATAGGAATAAATTTATTTTATTTAACAGATAGTGTTAGAGTCTCTGTATACAATGGAGCAAAAGTATGATTCGATTCATTAAAGAATATAAAAGAATTATAATAGATTTTTTATACAGTTTTGTTTCATATATCTTGCCAACATTTGCATTACAATTTGTAATACAACCTCTGATTGCAAGGAGGATGTCCGCTGAGGAAAACGGTTTGTTTATTACTTTGTTTAATGTTATTAAGCTTGTCACAGGTGTATTTATCATGCCGCTTGCAAATTTGCGTTTATTAAAAAAGAATGAATGCAATGAACAAAAGGAATATAATGCATTTTTCAATTATTTATTTTTAACAGCTGTCTTATATACCGTGTTTATAGGAAGTTTAATGAATGGAGCCTACCACAAATTGCTTTTTGATATAGGGAATATTAGTAGATTAGGGATTGTACTGGTTTTGATAAGTATTCATGATTATTATATGATATCTTTTAGAATTGATCTTAATTACAAGAAAATTGTAGTAGAAAATCTTTTGATTGTTTTTGGATATGGAATCGGAACGCTTCTTTTTATGAGGTATGGTCACTGGGAGTATATATTCATATGTGGTTATTTTTTAGGAACTATATTTGTTTTGACAAATACTGTTTTATGGCAAGACTTCCCGAGAAAGGAGAATGGGAAAGCGTTAATTGGACAATACAGAGAACTAAGTGCTTCGTCTGCTTTGAATAATGTGTCTATTTATTGTGATAGAATGATTATTTATCCGGTTTTAGGTGGATATGCGGTGTCTGTATATAATGCAGCATCAATTGTAAGTAAATCCATTTCGGTTGTAAGCGCACCATTAAGAAATGTATTGCTAAGCTATATTGTAAATAGTAATGATTTAAGTATCAGCAAAAGAAAGTTTAAGCGATACATATTTCTTTTTGGCGGAGCAGGAATAATTGTTTTCTGTGTGTTCTGGGGATTTAGTTTATATGCATGTGATTTGTTATACCCAAAGTATGCAAACTCTGCAAAGGGATTTATTCCAATTATTGTATTGTCAATAATGATTGAGACAATAGCTGGAATTCTGAATATTTTATTGTTGCGATTTGCAAAAACAGAAGTACAGACAGCTGTTTCAGCGCTAAAATTAAGTGTGTATTTGATATGCGTATGTATGTTGTCACTAATACTAAAATGTGGCTTGTGGGGGTTCTGCATAGCAATAATGATGGCTTCATTTACACAAATAATAGCAGTTTGTATTGGATTAAGAAAAAAAATAAAGTTTGTTGAATAATGGGAGGAAATATTTATGGGAGTATTTGACGGAAAAGTCCTACTAATTACAGGTGGCACGGGATCTTTTGGTAATGCTGTTTTGAAAAGGTTTTTAAATACAGATATTCGGGAAATTCGGATTTTTTCCAGGGATGAATTGAAACAGGATGATATGCGTAGACATTACCATAATGACAAGATTAAATTCTATATTGGCAATGTAAAAGATATTGAATCAGTAAGAAATGCAGTACATGGTGTGGATTATATTTTTCATGCGGCAGCGTTAAAGCAAGTTCCTTCCTGTGAGTTTTTTCCGGTTGAAGCAGTAAAGACGAATGTGATTGGAACAGAGAACGTATTAACAGCATCTATTGAGGAGGGAGTGCGTTCGGTGATTTGTCTTTCAACAGACAAAGCAGCATATCCCGTAAATGCAATGGGAACCTCTAAGGCAATGATGGAAAAGGTGATTGTTGCTAAAAGCAGAACAACCATGCAGACGAAAATCTGCTGCACTCGATATGGCAACGTTCTTTGTAGCAGAGGAAGTGTGATTCCGTTGTGGATTGAACAGATTCAAGGAGGAAAACAATTAACATTAACAGATCCCACAATGACCCGATTTATTATGTCATTGGAAGAAGCAGTTGATTTGGTTTTGTTTGCTTTTGAAAAAGGTTTTAGTGGAGATATTCTTGTTCAAAAGGCGGCAGCCACAACCATAGAAGTTTTGGCAGATGCACTAAAGCGTCTTTTTAAGTATGAATGTGAAAACAAGATAATTGGTCTTCGCCATGGTGAAAAAACATATGAGACTTTGCTAACTGATGAAGAATGTTATCATGCAGTTGACTTGGGGCATTTTTATAGAATTCCTTGCGATAAGAGAGATTTAAATTATGAAAAGTACCTTAGTGAGGGAACAGATCGAATTGGAGTAACTCAATTTAACAGTAATAATACTAAATTGTTGACTGTTGAGGAAACGATGAAGAAATTGTTGGAACTTGAATATATTAGAAATGAATTGGCGAAAACTGGAATCATATACTGAATGGTAATAGAAACAGAAGAACAGAGAAAATTGAAAACAGAGGAAAAATATGAATATCTTAGTAACGGGTGCGTTGGGTTTTATTGGACAGAATTTTGTGGAAAATTTAAAAACAATCCGAGATGGGAAGAATCAAACTCGACCTAATATAATTATAGATAAAATTTATGAGTATGATAAAAATAACACATTAGAAGAACTGGATATATTTTGCTCGGACTGCGATTTTGTGTTTAATTTTGCCGGTGTAAACCGTCCTAAAGATTTAGAAGATTTCAATAAAGGAAATTATGAATTTGCATATATCCTGTTAAATACACTAAAGAAACATGAAAATAAAGCATCAGTCATGTTAGCTTCATCAATCCAGGCAACACTCGGTGGCCGATTTGGTGTCACAGAGTATGGTTTGAGCAAGAAAGCAGGAGAAGATCTATTTTTTGCGTATGCCATTGAAACGGGAGCTAAAGTCCTTGTTTATCGTTTTCCAAACGTGGCTGGTAAATGGGTGCGACCTAATTATAACAGTGTAGTTGGAACATTTTGCTATAATATTGCTAATGATTTGCCCATTACTGTAAGTAATCCTTCCGTTGAACTCGAAATACTTTTTATTGATGACTTAATAGACGAATTGTATGATGCGCTTGAAGGAAAAGAACATCATTGTATATATCCGGCAATGGGAGAGAAAATTGATGGCATTGTATACGATGGAGTGACTCCTCTGTGGTCAGATGAGGGAAAGTATTGCGGAGCAGTAACTACACATAAAGCTACTTTGGGAGAGATTGCAGAGAGGATTTCTACATTCCATGCTCAGCCAAATACTCTTATAATGCCCAGAATTACGGCGGGTTCGTTTGAATATAAACTCTATTCTATGTACTTGTCTTATCTGCCAAAAAATAAGATGATGTTCGACCTTAAAATGAATACAGATGAACGAGGGAGTTTTACAGAACTTTTAAAGTCAGTTGATTATGGACAGATTTCTGTCAACATTATAAAACCTGGAATCACAAAGGGACAACATTGGCATAATACGAAATGGGAATACTTTTTTGTGGTGTCTGGTCACGGTTTAATTCGGGAAAGAAAAATTGGAACAGATGAAATGATTGAAATTGAGGTAAATGGAGAACATATCCAAGCAGTACATATGCTTCCTGGATATACTCATAGTATTACCAATTTAAGTGATATGGAGAATCTGATAACGGTAATGTGGGCAAATGAAATTTTTGATTCAAATTACCCAGATACATTTTTTGAGCCAGTTTAATTAATTTGAGGTATGCGGTAGGAGATGGATAAAGTGCCAGAGAAGGTTGATTATGAGATTGATTTGCTTGATTTAATGTTTTATTGTTTAGAAAAATGGAGAGTCATTATATTTTCCATGTTGATTTTTGCAATAGTGCTAGGGGGATATAAATATCGAACGACTGTGAAAGAAAATTTATCAAAACAGCAAGAAATACTTTTTTTGCAAAAAGAGCAAGAAAAAAGAGATGAACAAGAAAAAAAAGAAAAGGCAGAACAGAGCATAGAAGCGAAAAATGAAAAGGAAATAAAAGAAGTTGATACTAGGTCTATAAAATCTTACAAGTTAGAAATTGAGAAAAGTGAACATATTTTGCAGAGACAAGAAGCGTATTTAAAACAATCTGTCGTTATGCAGTTAGATCCATACCATATTTCAACAGGGACATTAAGCTTTTATATGGAAGGAGGAGACCATGTAGATACGTTGCTTTCTGCTTATCAAGTTTATATATCAGATGGAAGTCTGGCAAAAGATTTGCATTCTACGAATTCTGAGATTTCTGTAGAAGATTTGCGGTATTTGATTTCCTTCACGAATAGTGCAAATAGAACATATGAATTGGGAAATAATCAGGTGATACAGACTGTGCGGCCAGGAGACATTGTATTTCAAATACAAATTAAAATGCCGGATAGCGATTTGTGCGAGTTCTTTTTGAAGCAAGCGCAACAATTTATAATTGAATATTCAAATCAATTACAAACAGAGATGAATAGACATAATTTAACATTATTATCATCCTCCCAAGCTGAGATAACGGATTTAGATATTGAAAAATATCAATCTACTATACATGCAGCATATACATCTTCCATTAAAAATTTACAGACATTAGAATCAGAATTAGACATGCTTTTATCTACAGAAGAAGAGGAAAAAATATCTGAGGAAAGTGTGGAAGAAATAAGTGAAGATGAGCAGAAATTAGACGAAAGTGAAGAAATTATATTAGTTGACCCTATATCTTCAACAATGATTTATGTTGCAACAGGGTTATTAATGGGAGCATTTTTATCATGCATAGCGTTGGCACTTCTTTATATAATGAGCGGCAGGTTACAAAACACGAAAAATTTTAAAGCCGAGTATGGAATTCCAGTATTAGGATTCATTTATAATTTTTCCCAAAAAGGAAAATTTTTTGGATTTATAGATAGGTGGATTTATCGATTGCAGAAAGGAGTATATGCTAAAATTGAATTTGATGAACAAATGAAGATAACGATAGCCAATATTAAAGTTGCAATTGAAGGAATTTCCACGCAAAAAAAAATAAAAAAGGTTATGCTTGCCGGTACAATATCAGAGAATGAAGCAGCAGAGCTATGTAGCCAGTTGAATACCAAAGCACAAGATTTTTCATTATCGTCATATAGACAGATTGTATTTTGCGCTATGGATCTTCAAGATTTGGTCAATTATGATGCACTACTTTTCATAGAGAAAAAAGGAGTGTCCTATTCGGAATTAATTTTTCAGGAAAAAAAATTAGCTTTGGATAGAAAAGTTGATATCTTAGGAGCAATTGTTATATCTTAGGAGCCTGATAAGACTTCTTAAGTTCACGAAATTTATATGTTTGAATATAGCAAATCGAAAAGCATGAGACTGTAAAATAAACTGTGTATTGTCGTAAATTGGTATGTAAAATCATTTTTATTCGACATTGTCAAAATCATTTTTTAGTGCCGATTTTTTACATTTACCGTTATTTCTCGACGCTAGTTTAGTTCCCTTTATATGAATAGTATTGCCATTTTCTGGTGATACTATTCATTTTATTTTTCCTCTATTTTTCATTTCTTAGCATTGTTTCATAGGAGTCCAGCCGGACGTTATCCAGGTAGACTTTTTTAATCTCACTTTCCGTATAAAAATCATACAGCATCTCCATCAGTATACTTAAATATTCCTCAGACATTTCCTGCCCCTCATATTCCATGATCCGATAGGCCACACAGGCATACGCTCTGGAAGATTGATGTGTCATGGCATTGTTTCCTTTACTGTTGATTTCCGTGTTCATTCTCTATTCTGATCATAAACTATGAAACCCCAATAGGTGGTTTCCTTTGTGGTATTCCCTTCTTTTCCCCTCATTGGATTTCAAAGGGAATTGGTTCATTACCATTTTTTTCGATATATTTCTGTGATTCTTGCCAAAAGCCCTTCTGTCCTATGAATTCCTCCAGGTAAAACAGTTTTCTTTCCAGTTCCCGTACCCTGTCTTTTAGTATTTCAAGTAAGCGCCTCAAAAGATGGCGTAGTGCATTTCCCATCCATTCCTGCTATACTGATAGACATCATATAACGAAAGGA
>QXWX01000240.1 GCA_009911175.1 Lachnospiraceae bacterium
GCCTTTAACCACAACGGGAGCCATTTTTACCGGGACGGATACCACGTGGGAAAGATCGGGACGAACCAGATGCAGTCAGACGCTTCCAAGAAGGGGCTTGTCTTCGACCTGGAAAATGAGGCGGCGTACATGTCCTGGTCCGCGGCAATGAGTGCCAACGCGAATACGTATTCCCAGAAATGGACGTATACGTTGAAGAGTGTTGGAGGGCAGGCGGCGGATACGCTGAATGCGGGATGCGATGTCGATATGCATGGGTATACCCTGAAAAATGTGGATCTGGAAAGCGTGAGGGTGGGGAATACCAGGACTTGGGAGGGGGAAATCCCGATCATAACGGACATCTGGGATAATGGGGATGGTACCATAGGATGGTCTTACAGCACTGTAACGGTAAAAGACGGTTCTGTTATGGCGGCACCGAGGGCGTGATAACAGCGGCGGGAGCATGCCTGCGGGACAATGCTTGACAGAGGGAGGTGATGAAATGTCAAATACGGCCAGGACGGATGAAGATATCAATAAAGAAAACAGGATAGCCTGGGGCGAAGAATCCCGAACAGGAACGCGGGAGGCGGCGGTATACGTTTTCCAGGAATGTGAAAGGGAGGTCCGGGACGCCAGGGACAATGAGCAAATCGAAGGGAGGATGAAACCTTATGGAAAATAAGCGGAATAAAGAAAGCGAGATCAACTGCGGCAGTATCAGTGCCGAAAAACTGCGGGTAGATTATGAGAGGAGACTTCAGCCAGTGAAGCCGGTGACGGTAAGGCTGGATGATTTTAAGAAAAACCTGAACCGGGTGGTGGCTGACTCAGAGCTGCCGCCTTTTCTTTTGGAATTGGTTCTTGGGGAAATGCTCTCGGCCATGAGCAGGGTTGCCGAAACAGAGCGTGAACAGGACAGGGAAGCCTGGGAGAAGACCTGCGCAGAGCTGGAATATGAGCATAACAAGGAATCCAAGGGGAAGACTTGCAAGGGTGGTGAGGTAAATGGCTGATATCAGCAAGGAGATACAGGATTTTCAGGATGCGGTCCACGGGGAGGAGGTCAGGGGAAGTTTGATTTCCCTGGCCGAGAAGGTGAACACCGAATCTACCGCGGCCAAAGAGGCGGCGGCCAACATGGCGGAAATGGCGGCGGAGGCAGTGCAGAATGCCAACACGGCAGCTGACAGGGCGGACGCTGCTGTCACCAAAGCGCAGAAAACAGCAGAGGATATCCAGGATGCTGCAGACAGAGGGGATTTTTCCGCAACGGTAGCGGTGGAAGGTGTGGTCACCGCGGAAGCTGGAGCGCAGGCATCCGTAGAGAATATCGGGACAGAGAAGGCCGCAAGGTTCCGTTTTACTATCCCGAAAGGAGATAAAGGCGACAAGGGGGAGGACGGGACTTCCATCAACATCAAGGGAAGACTGGATTCGGAACAGAACCTGCCTTCGGAAGGGGAGAAAGGGGACGCGTATATTATCCAGGGAGAGGTCTACGTCTGGGATGGAATGCAGTGGAACAATATCGGAATGATCCAGGGGCCGAAAGGGGACCCTGCCACGATCCGGATCGGGGAGGTGACCAGCGGAGAATCCGCGTCGGTGGAGAATGTAGGGACGGAAACGGATGCGGTTCTGAACTTCATTATCCCCAAGGGGAGGGATGGAACATCTGTCGGCTTAGGGGAGCCGGAAATCTCGGTGGATACCGGGATCGGGGAACCTTATGCGGAGGTCACGGTCAGCGGCCCGGATGACGCAAAGGTATTCCGCTTCGAATTTCATAACCTGAAAGGGGAGCCGGGGGCGGAAGGCGCCATTGATGAAAACGCGGTGGTCAAATTTACCGCCGCCGCGGAACTGGGGAATATCCAGAGCGGGGAAACTCTGGCGGTCATCCTGGGAAAGATGAAAAAACTTATCTCAGAGATGAAGGAGGTTACTTTTTCCGGAAAATATTCTGATCTCACAGGAGCTCCGGAGGATGTGGGCGATCTGACCAACAATGCCGGATATGTGACCACGGATACCTGGAAGGCAAATACAGCATCCAGTGAAGGCTATGTGGCGTCTGGAGAAGGCCAGGTGGACAAGGTCTGGGGTACGGATGGGGAAGGGAATCCGGGCTGGGTGGACCGGGTGAAGGCGGAAGACCTGAAAAACGATTTTGTCAGTAAATCCGGCGATACGGTGACGGGAACCCTGAAAGCGCAGACCTTGGTGATCGGGACGGCGCCGTCAACAGAAATCGGCGCGATATGGATTGGATAAAAGGAGGAGCGGATCATGTTTGATATCGATTACATTATTCCCTGCTATGGCAGGTCGGAGATCATACGGCCGGGACTGCGGAGCCTGGCAAACCAGTGGCACAGCGAATA
>QXWX01000241.1 GCA_009911175.1 Lachnospiraceae bacterium
CATTATAGCACGTGCATCTACGAATAGGATGATTCTTTTTGCTTTTTGGTTTGATTGCAGCCGTAGGCTGCGGTATGATATAGTCTAAAAACCGCAAAAAATAGGAGTGCCGAAGCACCCCGTTCCCTAAACCCTCCTGCAAAATCCGCAGTGTTGGTTTATAATCATCTTAGAAGCCGAAGGATTCAAGCACGTCCGACGGTTGTTCAATCGGAAACAATAATCAGTTTAAAGAGCAAACGTATTACAAGGCTATCCTCTATGGCAGTAGAAGATAGCCTTTTCCGTTACTTGCGGTTGTGTTTATTGTCTATGTATGTCAAGGCTGCAAAAATCACCAGCATCAACGTAAGCACTTCTAACGTATTCATACCGACTTCCTTTCCGTTTCCAGAAAGGACAACCGCAGACTATCCCTACCTGCTCTAATCTGACTAAGAGAGTTATAGCGCGTCATGTCGAATAATGCTATAAAGGATTTGCGTTAATCACTCCGCTGTTTCCAATGCCGTTGCAGTTCACGGCCTGACCGGCCGCAAACTGTAACGCATCCGGAACGTCCGCTATCCCCTCCAAAAAGTTAATCTGTAAAACTGCCCCTGCACCCCGACTCCCCAATCTACCTGAAAGACGAGGATGCCTGTCCACCCTCTGCGGCTTGTCGGGGATATGCCGTCCGAAAGACCAACTAACAGTTTATATTTTCTTGTTCGCAGTCTTTCAAGAAAAATCGTAATGACATAACTGTAACTGCAACTTTGTATTTTATATCTTCTGGCACTTTCTTGGGTGGATTTGATAACATCCTCTCAATATCCTTTACCTCTACCCCTGCCATTTTCGCCACTGCCCGTTTAGACAGGCCATGATAGGAAACAAGCACTTTCAAAAATGCGCATAACTTTAAGTCCTTATCCTCCACAGCACTAAGATAAAGGAACGTAATCTTATTAAATATGTTGAAACGGTATATAGGATCTTCTGGTAAAAAGCCAACATCCCCCTCAGACAGTTTCCTTATACGCTCTACGGGCAACCGCAAATATTTCGAAAGTGTATCCATACTGAACTCATACATATCAAGAAGTTCTTTCAGTTGCTCTGTTACATTCTCTCTTTGATTCATACTATCTTACCTTTCAATTTTAATTGTCTCCCATCAAAACCACATCCGCATACATATTGCTCAGATAAATTTTATAGCCTTCAATTTTCTCGCTGTCCACCTTATCATTCATCTTTAACGATAATTCGATTGAATACCGCTCTGTTCCTTCATCGTAGGATACTGTTGCATCTGCCGATTCAATCCCTTCTTCATCTGTGAACATACTTTCTGTAAACTGTACTAGATGATCGCAGTATTGTTCAGCCGGTTCGCTTTGCGTTGCCACATCATCAAAGTTTACTGACACGGTATTTTCTTCCATATCTGGCAGTAAACTTTCTTCCTCTGCGCTGGCTATCATTCCACATCCTGTTAATGGCAGAATACATATCAGTGCCAACAAAAATCCTGCTTTTTTCATCAATATCTCTTTTGCCTCCACTCATTTTTTTATCATTTAGTGGCCCACCACGATTCCTCTATCTGCCGTAATACTGGGAATACCTGTCCTGTCCCTCCTCTGTGGCTTATTGGGGATATGCAACTGTGGGATTATATGCTTTTATTATCACAAACAAGAATTTATCCTAACTACACAAATGCTGTATAGCATCAAGCGGTGTTAAATAGGAAATAGGCGTATTCAGATTTTCTTTTTGCCCCCATCCTGCTAATGCAAAGTCAATTCCTGCTCTCATAGCACATTCCATATCATAGACACTATCGCCAATATATAATAATTCCTTTTTATCACACTGCACCAATTCCATATATTTTAATATTGGAGCAGGATTTGGTTTATGCTCGTTTGTATCATCTGCACACACAATCGTTTTGAAATAATTGTCAATTCCAAATACACTAAAATCACACATGAATTCTTTCTTAGTTTTTGATGT
This sequence comes from Lachnospiraceae bacterium, assembly GCA_009911175.1. Next base: position 2,008 of record QXWX01000241.1, read on the forward strand.
AACAATCCCAAGTTCATACCCACATGATGTCAATTGTTCAAGTAAGTTGTTAATATTGTCAAACACCTGAACCCGGCTGGCATATTTCTCCATATTCTTATCCCACAACGATAACACAAAAGGAATATCCGCCATTCCAAGTTGCCGTAATGCATCTTCACCTGTAATTCCTAACCCGGATAAACCGGAAAAGTTTTTTTGCATTTCCTCCAAATTTCAAGTACAATAAAGAAAAATATTGG
>QXWX01000242.1 GCA_009911175.1 Lachnospiraceae bacterium
ATAAAAAAGAGCCATAGCTAATTCTTATGTAATTTCTTGACTCTATAATACCTAAGTTTAGGAAGTTACGGTTTAAAAGGTTACTTACGCCATAGGAATAGCTGCTTTCTTCTTTAATTCCAGTACCGTTTTCAACGGAAGATCTGTCTTTTCCGCAATTATCTTCTCATCCAGAGTCCCAATCAGGTTTTTAGCAATTTTTATTTTTTCCTGCTCGCTTCCCTGTTCGATTCCCTGCTCAATTCCTCTATTCACCAGTAACTGTCCCAATTCTGTCATTCCAACCGCCTCCATCAATTCTTTCTTCTCAGCATACTCTAAAAATTTATCCGCCATGATATACAATACTGCCTCAATCTTATCCTGCTCATCCTGCCCGACAGAACCTGCATCCCGTGTGATCCGGTACGCTTCCTCCACCCTGTCCTTCTGGGACATATCCCCGCCCATCAACAGGCAGAGCGTCAGCGGAACCAGATCCTCCTTCGTAAGTTCCCCGCCGCATTCCTGCTTCTCCTGAAGCTCCCTGATCACCTGGTCCGCATTGCGGCTCTGCATTGTAATCGGGACGATGCGGTATGTATTCACGCCCTCTGTAAATTCCGCCATCGGCTTTTGGATCTTCCCGGAAAACATCACATAAGTGGTGACCGGAACCTTATGCTGGTAGCTATACAGCGCCTCGTAGGCCCGGAACCTCTTTAAGCCATCCAGCCCTTCGTTTGTGCTCTGGAACTCAAAATGCGCGCATGAGCCGTCCTCCATGTCAAAGTTAAAATCTTCGTGGAAGACCTTTACGTCCAGATGCACCAATTCCGTTGCCGCAATACTCACGGCTTTCCCCTTAATCCCGAAATACGGGAGCAGCACATCCGCAAAATACCGGAAGGCCGTCTTTAAAGCCACGTCCTCATGCTGGATGGCAGAGGCTTGCGCTTCGGGCTCCACAGTTTCCTGAGCCTGTTTCAAGTATTCTGTACCCATATCCTTTATCCTTTCCGTAAAACCATACAGGAAAGCCTTCTTTACTATAACTATATCAAAAATAACCTTTGCAGACAATGCGGTTTCACTAAAAATATTTTGTTTGCTTTTTCTCTATGGCAGTTTTGAAAATCCCCCGGATAGCAGGAAAGATAAAACCAGACAATAGAATGTACCCCGATCGGAGATATCCTCTCAGGTAGGATGTTTAAAAATAAATGGCTTCTCTGTATCGGAACACCATCCGCATAAATAAGTCTATGACAGATCAAGTAAAATGTCAATACAAATTTCGGATTAGAATGTGAACTTTCGGACACATTTGGTCAAGTAAACATACACCTTGCGGGATATGTCCCTCACAGAACCCGGCGTGCGGCTTTCTATGATTATCCGATGATTTTCGCTAAATTTCAGGATTATGATTTCAGTACAATGATTGCCGGTCGTTTATGAAGTGCCATCCAAAACAGAATCCATGAACTCTATTCGCCGCAAACTTAAAAACAGGTCTGCGGCTTTTTTCATGTCCAAAAACAAAGAAAGTGAGGAACTCTTATTGAAACATCAATTCACAAGAAGAACGGTATCAGGCCTGCTGGCCCTGGTTACGGCCCTGTCAGCCCTGATCCAGCCAGCCGCCGCATTTGCGGAAGAGACAGAAACACAACCACTCTCCTATGAAGCCGAATACCCGGCCCTGGAAGCAGTCCGGCCGGAACTGACGGAGGAGGAGATCGTAACGGCAGGGGATTATGAGATCGAAGCCGGAAGCAGCTTTGAGATTGAAAAAGATTTTTCTGGTATGGAAATCCCGGAGGGAAAAGTAACCGTCAGATTCCATGAAGCCAAAAACAGCGAAGGGCAGGACTTTGATCTCAACCATCCGGACACCTACCAGGCGGTTTACTTTGTGGAGCCAGTCAGTGGCCATCCGTTTTATCACGTCAAACGCAACATTACCGTGATAGAAAGACCGGATCACCAGGAAACAGGAGAAAACCATCAGGATCCGTCTGATTCAGAATCCAAAGTAGAGCCGGAATCCAAAGCGGCAGATTTAGAATCCAAAACGCCAGATTTTACAAGTATCTGGCTCTATTTTTGTATGTAGATGAAGAAAATTTTCCATATCGGGTAGGAGGCTACCCATTAGTTGAGCAGCCGACCTCCCACACCACTGTACGTACCGTTCGGTATACAGCG
>QXWX01000243.1 GCA_009911175.1 Lachnospiraceae bacterium
TAACAGCGTATGTGCAAAGCCTGAAATAAAAAAGCCTATATGTTGATTTCCTGACAGGAATCCCGTATACTGTATATAGTCAGTATACGAAAGTAAGATATAAAAAAGAGGATTGAAGCATGAGAATTTACTTAGATAATTGTTGTTATAATCGCCCTTATGACGATCAATTACAAATGAGAATCCACTTGGATACAGAAGCCAAGCTGCATATACAGGATATGGTAAAAAATAATGAACTCGAACTTGTGACATCGTACATGCTTGACTATGAAAATGCAAAAAATAGATTTTGGCACAAAAGACAGGCTATTTCTGAATTTATGAATGAAAATGAAGCATATTATGTCAGCCAGGACAGGAATGAAGAAGCAATACAGATTGCAGAGGAGATTAAAAAGACAGGAGTAAAAAATGCGGATGCGCTGCATGTTGCCTGTGCCATTTTAGCGAAAAGTAATTATTTTATTACAACCGATGACAGGCTTTTAAAATATCGGTCAGAGAAAGTGGAGATAGTTACCCCGGGAGAATTTGTCAGAAGAGTGGAGGAAAAGAAATATGAATGACACGGTTGATATTATAGATAAGGGATTTTCCTGCTTAGTGGAGACGCTTGGTGTTGTAAATGCAGAACGTTTTATTGCTATGATCAAGAGAGATAGTTTTGATTATACTGTTTGGCGAAGAGAATATTTTGATAATAAGAGTTTAGATGAAATTAATAAAGAGGCTGTTTCTTATGCAAAGCAGCATCCACATAGGGGACATGGTAAAAGGATTTAGGATTAAGAATCCTTTTGAAACCCTGAAAAGAGACAAATTTGAAAACACATAGTATAAAAATGCGCTTCAGAAGAAAAAGGTCTGAAGCGCATTCCACTGTCAATAGCCTTAATCCGTGAAGCTTAATTATTATTCCATGCTATAATCGCTCTGTTTATGCGGCCTTCCGATATTTTTTTAAGATGAAATAATATCACCCATTTGGTGATGTTTTCTGATACAATACTCCATAAGAAAACTATGGAGGCAGTCATCATGAAAAAGATAAAAATTGAGTTTACCAATGAGCGGATCATCCCAGCCAGTGGCCTTGCGGTTGTCGGTGCGATTCTCGGCAAACGCGACTTTGTAAAGCGCTGCAACCGTATGGATGTAACCCCAAACCGTTCACAGCACCAAATCAAGAACGGCGATGTCCTGCTCACTTATATCGGGCTCCTCACGATGGGAAAACCTGCTTATGAGTCCGTCCATGAGTTTGATGACGACCCGGATTTTTACAAATACGCACTTGGAATTGTCAGAAGTATCCCTTCTGAGGAAACCCTGCGCCAGCGGATGGATGACATTGGCTCCTCCATGCGTTCTGATATCCTTGCGGAAAACATCCGGATGCTAAGGGAAAATGGCATTGTACCGGGAAAACTTCCAAATGGTTATGTGCCAGTGGATATTGATGTTACGCCCTTTGATAATTCCAAGACGAAAAAGCAGGGTGTCTCCAGAACTTATAAAGGATATGACGGCTACGCGCCGATCATGGCATATATTGGAACGGAAGGTTATCTGGTCAACTGTGAGCTCCGGGAAGGAAAACAGCACTGCCAGAAGCATACCCCTGAATTTTTACGGGAAACCATCCGTATGTGCAGGGAGATTACGGATGAGCCGCTTCTGGTCCGCCTGGATTCAGGAAACGATGCCGCAGAGAATATCGGCATCCTGGTGGAAGCGGGCTGTCATTTCATCATAAAGCGCAACCTCCGCAAGGAAAGCAAAGAGGACTGGCTGAGGATGGCTCAGGAACACAGTAAGGATGTGGAAACTCCCCGGGATGGAAAGACCGTTTATATTGGAAGTGACTGGAAACCGGTTTCGTATAAATCAGAGGATGGTGAGGAAAAAAACATCACCCTGCGTACCGGTTATGAGATCATAAACCGTACCATTGATAAATATGGGCAATTCCTTTTGGAAGGCGACACAGAGGTCAATACCTGGTGGACAAACCTTGGGATGACAGACTGCGAAGTCATCGGCCTCTATCATGCCCACGGCGAATGTGAACAGTTCCACAGCGAGATCAAGACGGATATGGATGTGGAGCGGCTGCCATCCGGCAAATTTGAGAC
>QXWX01000244.1 GCA_009911175.1 Lachnospiraceae bacterium
CGGGAGTTCGACACTTCCCATTACCCAAAAACTTCTTAAAGCCTTATTTTAGGCTTATTTTTTTGTCAAATTTTCCCTATTTTTATGTTGTATGTGCTGTATGTATATGATATAATGGTTATGAGGTGATGTTTTATGAAGCTATACTATGATAAACGTCTTAAAGATCCTACCTATTATGCTCAGCAAGGCATTCGGAATGGGAAAAAAACGACCACCAGAAATGTTAAAAACTTTGGGAAACATTCTGAACTTTTAAAAATAACAGATGATCCGGAAGCTTATGTAAGAGAAGAAATCAAAAAAATGAATGAAGAATACCGGATTGGCAGAGTCACTTTTAACCTGACTGCTGATTTCAATGAAAAAGTGAAACATACACAGGATGCGGCGTCTGCTTCCAATTGGGTTAATATCGGATACTTTTTTCTGCAGTACATTATGGAAGGTCTTAACCTGAAAGAATTCTTTTCCCAAAAAAGCAGCGGGCGTAAAGTTACTTTTGACTGCTTTACAATCTCGCGCTTTCTTACATATGCAAGGATTCTGGATCCCAGATCCAAATTTGCCACATGGAACCATCTGGCATCCTATTATGAACAACCCTGTTTTGATTACCAGCACATCCTTCGGTTTATGGACTTATTAGAAACTAATTATGACTCTTATCTGGAATGGCTTTTTAAAAACAGTAACTCGGTCGTGAAACGGGACACTTCTGTCCTCTACTATGATTGTACAAATTTCTATTTTGAGTGTGAACAGCCAGATGAAGACGTGGTTGATGAAGTGACTGGCGAAATCATCAATGGATTAAGGAAATTTGGCATAAGCAAAGAACACCGTCCGAATCCCATCGTAGAAATGGGGCTTTTCATGGACAGCAGGGGCATTCCGATCACCATGTGCCTCCATCCCGGAAATACCAGTGAGCAGGTAACTGCTGTCCCTTTGGAAAAAGAAGTACTCCAGATGCTGGATGGGGCAAAATTCATTTATTGTGCGGATGCCGGGCTGGGTTCTTATAACATCCGCAAGTTCAACAGTATGGGAGGCCGGGCATTTATTGTCACACAGTCCATCAAAAAGCTCAGTGATACTCTAAAAAAATCTGTATTCAATGACTTTGACTACAAACTGCTTTCCAATGACGCACCGGTAAAAATCAGTGGTATGAAGGAATTTGACAGGCACCTGGAAGAGAACCTGAAATTATACAATGATTTTGCCTATAAGATCATTGATGCAGATAAAGCCGTAGACCTTGGGCTGTATGAGGAAAAAATCCTTAAAAATGGTAAAGTCAAACGTGTGAAAGCAACCGGACTCCTAAAACAACGCATCATTATCACATTTTCACGGAAAATGATGGAATACCAGAGGGCTGTACGCGAACGGCAGATTGAACGCGCTAAAAAACTATTGGAAAAGAAAGATCCTGAGGAAATCAAAAAGGGACCAAATGATATAAAGAGATTTATGAAAAGGGTGACACATACAAAATCTGGTGAAAAGGCAACCGTTGAATATCTGCTTGATGAAGCGAAGATTGCAGAGGAAGAAAAATACGACGGCTATTATGCTGTGGCGACAAACCTTCTGGATCCAGCCAAAGACATTCTGGACGTATCACATAAAAGATACCAGATTGAAGACTGTTTCCGGATTATAAAAACCAATTTCACAGGAAGGCCTGTAAACCATCGGCTGCCAAACCGTATCAAAGCGCATTTTCTGATCTGCTATACCGCATTGCTGGTATATCGTTTACTGGAGGCCAAGTTAGATGATCAGGAGACTCATGTAACACCACAGGATTTAATCACTACATTAAGAAACATGAACGTTACTAATATACATGATGTTGAATATATGGCACTCTATAATGGAAGCAAGGCACTAGATGCCCTGGAGCAATTAACATCTTTGAATCTGGACAGGCTGCATTATAAACCCAAGGATTTAAATGGAAAAATAAAAAAAATTTTGAGATAGGGTTCACATACAACATTTATTTACAAGGAAAAATCCGATAACCCCAGTATTTATAAGGATTATCGGATTTTTTTAGTTCACAAGTGTCGAAAACGGGAT
>QXWX01000245.1 GCA_009911175.1 Lachnospiraceae bacterium
AAGTATGAATGCTTCTAGCGGTTTGTGACGTAGAAAAGGGTATAAGAAACAACCCTTCCGAAATTCTGTTTTTTGCAAACAGACTTGGAAGATCACAGAAAATATAGTATAATCAGTTACAGCAATCTATTTTCAAGCTGTAGCTGCCGCAGACTGAGTGGACGACTGGCTTTTCGTCTGCGGGGACTTGGGAGGTCTCCCCCGCCGTTTTGCAGGTTTTTGTTCTGTGGGCGTTGTCTCGGTCTTGGATTTAGGTTGCTTTTTCTGTTGGCTTTTTTTCGGTTTGCTGGTGCTGGTTCCCTCCCCAGTCTGGCCCGCCTGTGAACACTGCGTCTCAACTGTGCGGATTGTTTCCGGATCGACTCCATGCTCCCCAAGGAATTCGATGATATTTGTAAGATTCAGCTCTTTTTGAGATTGTTTGCGTGTTACAACCTGTTCATAGTCAATCGGCTCGAAGTCTTTGTCATCCCTTATCATATGGTAGATTGCCACAAGCATTTTCCTTGCGATGGCAATGATGGCCTTTTTATGGCCCCGGCGTTTTTTGAGCGTCAAATATTTATAATAGAAATAGGGATGCTTCTTAGTGCTTTTGATGGCTGCGAGCGCACATTGCACCATGAGTGGCTTTAGATAATGGCCGCCCTTTCCAATTTTGGTGGTTTTCTTCTTCCCCGCACTGGAATTATTTGCGGGGGAAAGACCTGCCCAGGAGGCAAGGGAATCGCTGTCCCGCCATACGGACATGTCCGCCCCAATCTCACCAAGGATATAGAGGGCGGATTCCTCGGATATCCCGATCATGGTGACCAGGTGGAGGATGACCTTGCTGTATTTCAAACGGTAATAGGAAAGCTTCTCATCAATCATGTTGATACATTTATTCAGATCATCCATATGTGTTTGGATGACCTCAAGTTTGTCCCGCTGGACACCAATGAATTCATAACCATGGATGCTGTCAAGGATTTCTTCTGGGGAAGCCTTGACGCCGCGCCGCACGAAACTGAGGATTTTTTCATCGCTCACCTCATCCGGGTCTGTTTGGATCAGGTATGACATAATGTTGCTGGCCGATTTACCGAATGGGTCTGTAAAGACAGAATCAAGGCGCACTTTCGAGATGGTCATGGAATTCTGGAACCGGTTTTTTTCAGAAGTCCGGATATATGTGAGCTTTAACCGGTAACGGCATAATTCACGCAGATCCCGGATGTCCGCCGGCGGGATAAAAGAAGCAGCGACCAGATCCATGCGGAAGAGATTTGCGATGTGGATTGCGTCACGGAAATCCGTCTTTTTGCCCTTGGCCTGCTTCACATACTTTGGGTGGGTCAGGATGGGCTTTATCCCATTCTGCTCCAGGATGTCGTAGACAGGGATCCAGTATTTCCCGGTTGACTCCATGCAGACATCCTGGACGCCATAGGAAGCAAACCATTCCGCCATCAGGCGGATATCGCTGTTCGAAGAGGTGAACTGTCTGACATAAAAGACCGCGTTCAGGGACTCCTTATCTGTGACGCAGGCAGCCGCCATCAGGACAGATTTGTGCACATCGACTGACCCGCAGACTGGGCGCTTGATGTCATTCGATGGTGATGTGACGACGCGCGTTCCATCATCAAGGGTTACATTCTTCAGGCCATCTGAGGTGTAACGCCCCTCATCGCAGGCCCGGAGTTTTGAGTGTTTATTAGAAGATGCCATAATATATACCTCCATTCATGTTTGGGAGCAGAGCTGAAGGTGGTATCGGCATTGACTGCCATCCCTGCGTGAAACCATGCATATATGCTGGATAAATTCATAAGTATCCGGGCTTGAAAGCGCCAATCGTTTGTGCAAAAGGGATAGCTGCAACTTATAAGTATTCGGCTTCTGGGACTCCAGACGTTATGACGTGCTCTGTAGTATACCGATACCAGAATTAGTATAAAACAAGAAAGGGAGAAACAGAAGCCCCCAAAAGAAGATATTTGTGTGAACGGCATTCATTATCGTTTGTGCCGGAGCGCATACCAAAGAAAATCTAGGAGGAAAGCCGGGCTGCGATCCGGCATAATCACAAGTATGA
>QXWX01000246.1 GCA_009911175.1 Lachnospiraceae bacterium
TATTTGTTTATCAAATCATATGAAGGAGGTATTTATGCAAGTATTACAATTAATCCAGGACACTGAAGGCTGGATGTATCGCCAGGGGTTCAGTAGATCAACAATCACTCTCGGATACCGGCCGCATTGGAACAAGTTCAGGAGACTGGTTGGAGAGGGGACAGATTTTTCAAAACGCAATCTATCCCAATCTGTCAAATCCATTTATGGAAAAGACATATTTTCCACGGATCCCTATAGATTATCAAAGACGGAATCCAATGCAAGGAAGGCGTTTTGTGCACTCAGGGAATTTAACAGCAGCGGCCGTGTATCCAGACGACCACGGAGCGGGGGATCCATAGAAAAACCTCTGACCGCCGAAAGCAGCCGTATCCTCAATGGATATGAGGGCCATCTCCTTGGGTGTGGGCTTACAGAAGCAACCATCAGAAACAACCTGCAGGTCATCCGCCGCTTTCTGGCGGAGTGTCCGGCCGAAGACATTACCAGGGAAAACGTCCTGGGGTATGTCAACGGGTTCGGCAAATACCGCAGGCTGACGGCAGCAACATACAGGAATGTCCTGCAGCGTTTTTTTGCATGCCGCAGCGAAAACGAAGGCCTTCCTATGGATATCCAGGAATGCTTTTTACCATATAAAAAACGTCAGGGAGCTGAGATTGCAACCGTATATACACCCGAGGAACTCTCCCTGCTGCTTAAATATGTCAGTTCACACGGAAAAACCCCTGCCCGAAACTATGCCTTAGTTCTCCTTATCGCTGTCTTTGGGCTCCGGGCAAAAGATATTTCCGACCTTACATTAAGCTCCATCGACTGGGAAAAGGGAACCTTACGGATCGTCCAGTCCAAGAACCAGAAAGCCCTGGAACATAAGCTTACGGATCTTACGGCCAATGCGCTGGCGCACTACCTGCTGGATGAAAGGCCTGAATCAGAAGACATCCATGTATTCCTGAAACAGGATGGGACAAAGCTTGCCGACAGATCCGTGTCACCTATGGTGGCGTATGCATTTATCAGCAGCGGTATTGAGCTTAAGGGAAGAAAGCATGGCAGCCACAGCATCCGCCATTCACTTGCGTCAAACATGCTTGCCGCCGATGTTGATATTTTGACGATATCAAAAGTGCTCGGCCATTCGTCTGTCACTACAACCAAGGCTTACGCCAAAGTTGACATCCCCCATCTGCGCCTTGTAGGACTGGAGGTGCCGGACTATGAATAAATCCTATTCCTGCGACTCCAGTCAGTTTTCAAGTTATCTGGCCGAAGCGTTTTCCAGATTTGTTGAATATAAGGTAAATGCTTGTGGATATATCCCTGACTCATATCTCCAGCCTTTAAAGCTTTTTGATGCCTACTGCTGTGGCTGTCCGCAGGGTCATATCTCCCTGGAGCCAGAAGTGGTTCTTGGATATGTGGACAGCCTCCATGTAAACAACGCTACGGCAAGGAGATACCTGTCTGCTATCAGGGCATTCAGCGAGTATCTCATCCTTGTCGAAGGCATTGATCCGGCTGAGGTGTATGTCCCTGCCAGGGTTGTCAGGCGCACAGGCAGGACATTCCGTCCCTATGTGTTCACAAAAAATGAGGTGGCGTCACTGCTCCGGGCGGCAGAACAGTATGAACCCGCAAAGCGCGGCCAGCCCACGACGAACCTTCCGAACTGTATGCGCTGTATCATGGCGATGCTGTATTGTACCGGGATGCGGGCGGGCGAAGTTTCCTATCTTCTGGCATCTGAGGTTGACACTGATAACGGGATCATCCATATCAACCATGCAAAGAATGATAACCGTCGGATTGTTACAATGTCCCCTTCTCTTGTGGATGTCTGCAGGGATTATACCAGGCTCTCTAGCGGGCACCGTTCATCCGGCCTGTATTATTTCGACACAGGGGCGGAACTGAATGACGGACGGGTGCAGACAAAAACAATCTACAAGTATTTCCGGCGGTACCTCAAAATAGCCTGTATTGAGCATAAAGGCCGGGGCTGCGGCCCAAGGCTCCATGACCTGCGCGTGACTTTCGCCGTCCATTCCCTCCAG
>QXWX01000247.1 GCA_009911175.1 Lachnospiraceae bacterium
AAGTATGAAAGCTTTGTAGGACTTGTAGAGTGCAAAAGGGCATAAAATCCCCCTCCCCATGAAAAGGGGCTTTTTAAATGGGATACGATATGATACAATAAGCTACAGCAATCCAGTTTAGGCTGTAGCAGTTGCCACCGCAGGATCTTTTGGATGACAATTTAGGGCATGACCCTGTTGGGAGCCGGAGATAAGTACCGGACTTCCATTTACAGATTCCTGTATTGGCTGGGATATATCTGCACTTCCTGAAGTGGATTGCTTTTCTTTTGCATCCTGGACAACAGGTGACTTGCTGCAGGTATCTGTCGTTTCTGTCTCCTTGCCACAGCACTGTGTCTCAATCAGGTGGATCGTGCTTTCATCAGCGCCCTGTTCTTTTAAGAAAGCGATGACATTGTTTAAATTCAGCCCTTTAGTTTTCTTGGTGTTTTGTATGGTATCTTCATAATCCACCGGAAGGAAATCTGCATCATCCCGGATCATATGGTAAATGGCCACAAGCATTTTTCTTGCGATAGCGATGATCGCTTTTTTGTGGCCCCGGCGCTTTTTCAGCGTTTCGTATTTACAATGGAAATAGGGATCTTTCCGCGTGCTTTTTGCAGCCGCAAGCGCACATTGGACGAGCAGGGGCTTCAGATAATGCCCGCCGTCCCCCGTCCTTGTGGACTTCTTCTTCCCTGCGCTTGCATTATTTGCCGGAGAGAGACCCGCCCAGCAGGAAAGAGCGGCATCATCCTTCCAAACGGACATGTCTGTCCCAATCTCACCCAGGATATACAGGGCGGATATGTCCGTGATACCTACCATCGTTACCAGATGGCGGATGATACGGAAGTATTTTTGACGGTAATATTCCAGTTTTTCATCAATCAACCGGATGCATTCATTCAGCTGCCCGAGATGTAGCTGGATGATGTTCAGTTTGTCGCGCTGGACTCCTATGAATTCATAGCCGTGGATGCTTTCAAGGATATCTTCGTTGGATGCCTGAACCCGACGGTCCACCAGGTTCAGTATCTCCTCATCGCTGACCTGGTCCGGATCTGTCTCGATCAGATATTCCATGATGGCAGATGCAGATTTTCCAAAGGGATCGGAGAACACGCAGTCCAGCCTCACCTTGGATACAGTCATGGAATTTTGGAAACGGTTTTTCTCGGAAGTCCGCATGTAAGTAAGCTTCAGACGGTAGCGGCACAGTTCCCTCAAATCCCGGATGTCCGCTGGTGGGATGAAGGATGCCACGACAAGATCCATCCGGAACAGGCTGGCGATATGGATGGCATCCCGGAAATCCGTTTTCCGCCCTTTGGCCTGTTTGACGTATTTCGGATGTGTCAGGACGGGCTTGAGACCGCACTGCTCCAGGATATTGAAAACAGGAATCCAATATTTGCCGGTAGATTCCATGCAGACATCTCGTACACCATGGGCTTTGAACCATTGCGCCATATTGCGGATATCCTTGTTTGTCGACTGGAACTGTCTGACGTAAAAGACTGCTTTCAGGGTTTCGGGATCCGTCCGGCAGACGGCGGCCATGAGGATTTCCTTGTGGACATCAATGCCCGCGCAGACCGGGCGTTTGATATCACCGTCAGCAGATGTGATGACGCGGGTGCCGTCATCAAGTGTAAGGCATTTGAGTTCTTCGGAAGAATAGGTTCCCTCAGACCGGATGTGTTTCTTTTGTGTATTGCGTTTTTTTGATGCCATAGGGGCCTCCTTTCAGAAATGGAAGGGCTGAAAAAGAGACGCCGCAGTGACTGCTATCCCTGCGGGAACCCTTTAAGGACGGGTTTATTCATAAGTATACGGGCTTTAAAAGCGCCTATCATTTGTGCAAGAAGGATGGCGGCAACTGATAAATTTTCGGGCTCTGGATCTCCAGGCGTTACAACGTGCTCTGTAGTATGCTGGCGTCTCTGAAAATAAGAATACACCCATTTAGTCTATATGGAAATATGGAATCGAAGCTTTCGTCATCATTTGTGCCGCCGCAGGCGGTATGGTAACAAATTTGA
>QXWX01000248.1 GCA_009911175.1 Lachnospiraceae bacterium
CATTATAGCACGTGCATCTACGAATAGGATGATTCTTTTTGCTTTTTGGTTTGATTGCAGCCGTAGGCTGCGGTATGTTATATTTAGTATGCCAAACCAACTGACAACTCTATTGTAACGCTGAAATATAATTCCGCAAGATTGCACTTTTTTGATAGATACTTTCAAAAAAGATAGCGCCCTTGCAGTTAGGAGAACCAAAATGAAAGCAGAACAAAAACAATTTAACTGTCCCGTAGAAGCTACCCTGTCCCTGATTGGAGGGAAATATAAACCGCTGGTATTGTGGCATTTAAAATCACAGCCATTACACTACATGGAACTGCAACGCCTTATCCCAAATGCAACCCCCAAAATGCTCTCCGGTCAGCTCCATGATTTAGAAGATTGCGGCATGATAAACAGAGAAGTGATTCCTGAAAAACCGCCTAAAACAATCTACTCTCTTACTGCCTTTGGGAAAAGCATCATACCTGTACTGAACGCCATGTGTGATTGGGGAACAGCATATTTGGACGGATTGGATATACAGCCCGTATGCTGTCCTTCCCAAAGCAAAAAATAATTATTTTATTGACTATCCTTATGACAAAAAAGAACCTGCACAGCAAACTTGAAACAGCTATGCGGGTTCTCTTATTATCCTAAATCTGTGATTGCCTGACATAATTACAAAGTCTGGTGAAATCTACCTGCGGATTTTTCTGTAAAATCTGCTCCATACATTCCTGTGCTTTTCGATATAATTCCGGATTTTTCAAATCGTCCAGCAAAAAGAAAATATTGAGCCGCCTGCCTACAATAAATAAAAGTTTTTCATCTTCCGGCAAGCCTAAAAAATTATCTATGGCAGACAGCATTTCCATTTTATCCGTTTGCAGCTTTCCCCTGACCTCCAACAACAAATTGACGATATGTTCATTCACATAATAGCTGTCCATTTCAAGCAGCTTCTCCAAGAATAATTTTTGCTCTATCATTATTTCTTCTTCGGACTGTAATGTGAAAGAACCTCCCTGAACAAACTCCCACATTTTAGACTCCGGTTTTATTCCCGTTGCATGGACACGAATAAAATCCGGCTGAATCACATTAAGTGCTTCCGCTGTCTGGATTGCATTTTCTTTTGAAAGCTCTTTTCCACCAATCCCAAGCAATATAAACTCTGATAAAATCATGCCAGCGTCTTTTGCCATACACCCGCTTTCCACAACGGTATCTGCATGGAAGCCTTTGTTGATAAGCTGTAATATCTTATCCGATCCGGTTTCCATACCGCAGTACAGATGATTTAGTCCCGCTTGCCGAAGTTCCTGTAATTCTGCCGGACTTTTTCGTGTGATACTGTCAGCACGAGCATAGGAAGTTATATACTCCAAATCAGGAAAATACTTATTTAGCGCATCCAAAATACGCAACAGATAATCCGTTTTTAATACCAGCGCATCCCCGTCCTGCAAAAAACATGATTTGAATTTTCTTCCCTGATATAATGCCGCCTGTTCCTTAATATCCTGTATGGTATCTTCAATCGGACGCATGGAAAAATTCATAGATTTGTATAGTCCACAAAAATAGCACTTATTCCAATGGCATCCTCTGGTCACTCGGACAAGCAGGCTTTCACTCTCTGACGGCGGACGAATTGAGCCAATTTCTATATTTTTCATCATCCCATATCCTTTCCTTCTTATTTCAGACTTAAAAATAACATTCTGCCGCTGTCAATACAAGAACGCACTTTTTAGGTAGCAACTACCCTATATGATAGTATGAAAGAGCTTAAAGCGACACACCCTCCGGGAGTGTCGAAAGACAAGAATAGCAAGCACTGCTCATGTCCGGACACATGAGCAAAATTCCCCATACTTCCCTACCGTCCGTATGATGAAATTTCCATAGGGAAGTATCCCTAACCCTCTTTGTTACTGGTCAGACCCTGACCAAAATTAAAAATGAGTATACCAAACAGCTTCTCTCTGACACGGGGAAGCTACTTGG
>QXWX01000249.1 GCA_009911175.1 Lachnospiraceae bacterium
ATCTTGCCTTCGATTCCGCAGATCGGACATTCTACGGTCGTCGTTCCGTTGACTGTCAGCAGGTTCTGGTGGCAAACCGGACAGGTGCCGTTACCTTTCGGTCCGTAGAATTACCCAGTTGATGGCGGACACGTCATGACGGCAGGAGAAGCGGTCCACCAGGTTCTTGAACTGGCCTACCGGCTGCAGTACGTATACCGGAGCCGCTACAATGACCGCGTCCGCCTTCCGGATCTCTTCCTCTACCATCTGGAAGTCATCCTTGATCACACAGTTGTTGTCCTTATCAGCATATGTGAAATATGCCTTTTATTTTTCTTTTTTCCTGGCGGCAAGTATCCTGACAGCAATCTCCTTATCCGTTTCCTTCGGATAGTCCCGGATATATGTGAGAATCTCTTCGATATATTCCGGCTCCAGTCCCGAAGACACCGATATCTGATCCTGCTTCATAGACTTCGACATATTCCGGACAATCTTCACCTCTCCTTTCATCTCGCCTTTTGTTTCTCCTCTTGCCTCACCTCTTGCTTCTCCTCTTGCCTCCCCACGGCGTTCAATCATCCGCTCTCGTTCATAGACCTTCATATACTTTAAAGACACCTCCTCATCTTGCCGGACTGTCTCCACCATGCGGTGAATATCTTTCAGCAATCCGCTTTTTGCATTGCCCTCGCAGGAGTCTTCCATATAGCAGAGAAGCTGACGCGCTTCCTCCGATAATTCCCCAACCTTTCCCTTTGTGTAAAAGAAACAGGTCGCCGCGCCGTCGTCATAGTCCATATCCGGCTCCTCCTCACACTTGCTCCTTATTGTGTAAAGAACCCTGTCCTTCCCAAAAGGATCATAGGGCATGATCATCAACACGATCACCTGCTTTAGCTTGGAGTAATCATCCCCTGATTTCAGGCTCCGCCCGTCAATCTTGGAATGGTAAAATCGGACCCGCCTGGGCAATGCATGCTTTAGTTCGCTGTCGTCATTTTTGTCCGGCTCTACATCGTAGATGGTTCCTGTCTCTCCGTCCTCTTCGATAAAGACATCAAGCCGTGTACCGTGCTTGTCGGTATCCGAGCCGTAATAAACCTTCTGCGGAACGATATGCACCCTGTCCATCTCCACATGGAGCAGGATCTTCAAAATCTTCCTGCAGAACTCTTCTCCGATGTCCGGATAGGAAAGTACGCTTCCGAACAAAAAATCGTCCAATAAGTTTAATTCTTCCAGTTTTCTTTTCATTTGTTCTCCTTTCAATTGTATGACATTGGAGAGAAAATGCAAGTGCTTTCTGACACAAATCCGTAGAATTTATCAAAGAGCTATTCTGTGATATGGTCTGCTCTGCATTACGGCAGCCGGCATTTCTTCCAATGTGATACGGAATACCTGGTACAGCATTGCGTATATAATGGTAAATAATGTGCCTGATATTTTTGTCAGGACAAGGCGGAGGAAAGAGGCGATGCGGTGGCATCGTTGATTGACGGCAACGCAGTGCTGGCAGAAATAGCAGGTGCAGTATTCACCATTAATTACGCAATGCTGTACTAGAAACTGCGCCCGAATAACCTGTACATATAAATGTTGAGATCAGACCTGTGTACATTTTATACGGTCAATTCCTTCTTTAATTGTGATGTCCATACTGGGAACTCAATTGATAAAATCAAGAATTGTATCAATGAATAAATGAAGATATAAAGACATTGTTTTCCCTGATATGTAAGAGCATTATAGCAATGGATCATGAAATGTGTCAAGAATAAAATAGTTGAAGCCGAAAGTACAAACAGCAAACAGCCCAACGGTGAATAAAAGCGCGCCCAGCGCCCTGTTTTCCACCGAGAGGAATACCGTCCCGCCGATCGCGATGCTGACCCCGGAAATGCCTGATTCTCTGCATTCCTTATCCAAAGCAGGTTTAAAAGTTGTTCTATCCGGTTGAACTATAAAAAAGAGTGTAAAAATGAAATATTGATTTTTACACCCTTTTCATTG
>QXWX01000030.1 GCA_009911175.1 Lachnospiraceae bacterium
TGTGACTTCGGATTGCAACCGTACAGGTGGAAAAATTTTGCCATTTTGCGCAAGAAATTGTTGTTAAGTGCCTAATATAGTAGGAGGATATTATGGCAATAAAAAAACTAAAAAATTATAAAACCGACGCCTTTATGACCCACAGTCCATTTCATTTTCAAGAAGGATACCAAATACAGATTGAAAACAGGAACAAAAACTGCTCGCACACCGAAATCGACACCCTTGCATTAAAAGGGTTGTTAAACTCTGTTGACTTTGAAATCCTGAAGCTTCTCGGAACCTACTGCTATGTCAACACCCACAACCTGAACTATGCTTTAAACCACACTCTTCCGGAAAATTACCGAAAACAAGATTACAAAAGAAATTTGAAAAAGCTGTCAGATGCCGGAATTCTCCTTAAGTATTCCATCTGTATGCAGACTGACGGCGAGGGCAGCGCCCGTCAGATTGTTTCCCCTTTACGGTTTTATTCCTTATCCCCCGGAGCGCGCAGTTATATTTCTTCCCTTATGGAAGTCCCATATATCTCCAACCAGACATTGCCTGCTTACCGGATCATTGAGTTGATGGCAGCCGCACAGCTTTTGATTCGTTTTCAGGCATCCTACCGCAATTCCGTAAAAAAGATCCTTTTTAATCTGCATAAACAGATTGGCTCTCATCTGCTCCTTCTGGATGCATACATCCGTTATTCCGCCAGCCAGGGGGACAGCTCCTCTCCTGCTGTCCATCTGTTTCTTTTATGCGGAAGGGATAACGGGGACAATTATGCTGATATAGTTCTTCGCAGCCGCCTGCTCTTTTGCTGGCTTGACCGGCGCAAAGAGGAATATCCTTGCCATATGATTTTGCTTCTGTTAGAGAGTATCTCTGATATTCCCCCAGTTTATCTTCAGGTTCGCAAGCCATATATGTCGGGTAAAACAGGCATTACAGATTCGTTGTATCCACTTTATTTTACTTTGGATACAAACGTACTGGTTCAACCGTTGTTTGATGCATTATTCCAATGTGAAATCGAAGAAGACTCCGGAAGATGTAAAATCAGCAAGATTTCTTTGGGAATGGCTGCTTCACTTTGCCATGGATAAAAGGGAAAACCTAACCGTTAGGGTTTCACAGCAAAATTATCGGATTTGTATTGTTCACTAAAAATTTGTCTTATTATTTTTGTTCCTTTACGCTTTATACTTTTCACATTAATATATGCCATGTTATTATGGTATAATTTTTAAAATTTATTTTTTGCTTTATGCCAGGATGGAACCGGGGCTTTTGTCCATCTTCCACCATTTCTGCATTATGCAGTCATATTACAGGTTGATATGATCTATTGTGACTGCATTTGCAGCCACAGGCTATAAAGCCATGGGAGGTATATATGGGTACATTTCGTAATGTCTCTAAGGCAGAACCTTGTCCAATTTGCGGCAAATCCGACTGGTGCAGCATTCTCATCCCGGACAACGCCGCTTATCCCGGACAGCTTCTTTACGTCTGCCGGAGAATCCACTCTCCCGAAGCACAGAGTCCAGTCAACGGCAAAACCTACTACTACATAAAGGAGCTTCCTGACAGTTCATGCCTTTATTCTGATATTGAGAAAAGAGGCCGGGTATCTGAAAAGTCTTTTGGTTACACCTATCGTCCCGCACAGGAAACCCCTGCCCCACCAGCCGACTATGGGACCATTCCTCTGCCTAACAACGATCTGGATTTAATTTATACAGATTTTATGAACCTGCTTTGCTTATCAAAGAAGCACTATGCAGGATTGCGATCCGAGAGATGGCCAAAGGACTTAATCAGAGATAGTTTTATACGTTCCCTGTCTTTTCCAAGAAAGTTTGACAGCGTCAAAGGGTTCTACAGTGACCATGTGGAACGGCACAGGATTTGCCAGCTTTTGCTGAAAAAACACAAAACTCTGAAGGGAGTTCCTGGTTTTTATCAGGAGGCTGATCTTCAATGGACTTTCACAGGACACCCCGGAATGCTGATACCTATCTATGATACTGACGGAATGTTGTACCGTATCCGGCTGCGCCTCGACCATCCAGGAAAAGATGAGAAAGGGAAGGAAAAGGATAAGTATAAAAACTTTTCTTCATTTTACCCTTCAAAAGATAGCAATAACATTCTTTCGAATGAATATCTTAATGGCTGCCGGGCCGGCAGCCATATCGGGTTCTATTTTCACCCTTCCACAGATGACCCTGGCGTATGCTATATTACAGAGGGTGAGAAAAAAGCAATCGTTGCAAACTATTTTCTGCGTTGCATTGTAATCTCGCTTCCCGGTGTAAATTCACATGCCAAATTAACCAAAACGGACAAATCCGGTAGATCCGTTCTTGATTTTTTGAAAACTCTGGGATGCAAGAGTGCGGTTGTTGCCTATGACGCCGATAAAAATGTTAATGAGCATGTCCATCGGCATGAAAAAAATTAGTAGCACTTTTAAAAAATCATTCATTTCATACGTATATCGGCAGCTGGAATCCAGGTTTCGGAAAAGGATTAGATGACATTCTGGTACTTGGGGTAAAGCCTCAGGTATTTCCAGTTTAAAATAGAGGATGGTGTACCCATCCTCTCAGACCCTAACCGTTAGGTTTCCATTTTTAATGCATCAATCTTCTCATCAATGCTCTTTTTCAGCCCTTCCAGCGTTTCGATGACCACCGAGACTTCGTTGTCCTTGATTAAGGACTCCTCATCTAATACCTCATGGAGGCTCTTCGCACACTTCATGATTATTTTAGTCCCGTTTTTACGCCTGACGCGCACACCCGTTTTTTGCTCTGGCTTTTCATTTCTTCCAACAGCAGATTTCACATCGGATGAAAGCTGTTCTAATTTCAGATTACTAATCATTTCTAAAATCCGAACCTTTTTTACACTTTCAGCTCCTTCTTTTTCCGTCTGTTTCCGTATCATCTCTGCAAGGCTTCTTTGCTTCTCTTCATTCAATGTACTTGCACTGGAAAGTCCGGACCAGGAATAAACCTCCGAATCTGCCATTGTCTGCAACTCCGGTATCAGCTTCAAAAGCGCCCGGTACTTTTCAACGGATTTGATATCCAGTTCCATGTCAATAGCGACCAGTTCATTAATTGCCGTTATCTCTCCTTCTTTGAGCAACCCTTCCCTTTTCTTATGCTTAATCTCCATTTCATGAGCCTCAAAAAGTCCCTGAGCAAGTCTTGCCAGAATCATTGGCTTTTCCTTTCTGCCATGCAGATTGCCAAGAAACAGCCGCATCCTTCGCTCCCATTCCTCTTTTGGTGCTTCTGTAACCAGAACCGGATATTTATCAATACCGGCCAGCCGCCCTGCTTCTCTCCTGCGGTGCCCGGATTCTATCCTGTATTTCCCTTCATGCGGATATGCCAGAATGATCCCCTGGAAACCATAATCCTTCATGGATCGGGACAGCATTTCCACTTCAGATTCACCGTATATTTCAAGATTATAAGGATCATCTTCCAGCATGTTATCTTCCAGATACCTTATCTTCTCTTTTACTTCGTCTGGAAGTTCATTTACATTCGTTTCATCCGTTATCTCCTTCTGGAAATCTTCTGATTTACTTGCTGCTTTCTGCATCGTATTACGTTTTGTAAGCGCCTGGCTTGCCAAACTCCTCTTTGCCATTTATATTCCCCTTTCTTCCTGAATTCTCTCCTCCATCTCCTTCATCAGCATTTTATAATCCTTTGCAATCTCACTGCTTCCACAGCTGATGCAAAGCGGCCTTTTCTCCCACTCGCTAATCTGCATACTCGAATAATCATGGCGGATCGTTGTCCGAAACAGCCGCATGGAAGTCCTTGTTTCATCCTCCATGCTGTATTCATATAAGGCTTTCTGATCCCCTTTATATAATTGTGTACTTATATAAAACAACCCCAGTACCTGCAGTCTCTTGTTCCCATATTCCTCCCGCGCTTCGCGGCACCTGTCAATGACGTCTTCATATCCATGCGTACTGGTGTTCTTGGCGAGATGCAGAGGAACAATTACATAATCGCAGGCTACCAGGTAGGTCATTGTCACCATATTATGTGCGGGCGGAAAATCTATAAATATATAATCATAATATCCATCCAACATATCAAGTTTGCGTTTCAGAAGATTCATGTCGGTTCCACTGTAATAATCCATATCTCCGCTTCCGAGAATAATATCCAGTTTTAAATTGATTTTCCTGAATTTGTTTCTCCATTTCCTGCGAGCGGAAAATTCACAGGTCCTGATATGATTATGAATATTCAGATCCTCCTCCAACAAATTATAAAGTGTATCAATCCCCTCTTTTACTCTTCCGTTCTCCAGAACATCTTCATTGTCTTCATAGAAGAACTGAGTCAGATTGATTTGGGAATCCCCGTCAATCAGCAGAACCCTTTTTCCCGCTAATGCAAATTCGGCTGCCAGGTTGATGATAGAACTGGTCTTTCCCACGCCCCCTTTTCTGTTATAATCCCCTATTACAATCGCCACGCCGCTTCCTCCTTTTGCACAACCTAACCGTTAGGTTTCATATTTTATTACTTTTCTTATTATTACACATATGAATTATAATTTCAACTTAAATTTTATCTTTAAGAACAAATTAATATTTTATAGATTTTAAAAATATATTTTTCAATTTAAATTATCTGACTTTACCACAGAAGAAATAAAATCAGAAATTCCGACATTTTCCTCGAATTAATTTTCTGAGAGTTTAAACAGGTAAAAGCCAAAACCCTAACGGTTAGGTTTTGATAATTACTCTATTCACTTTATTTATGTTTAATATTATTATTGTATACTGTATTTTGTATACATTGTATCTCTTTATATAATTTTATTTACCAGCCGTCTGTATTTCCGCATGCTTTTAAAGCTACTCTGAAGCAGTTACGGAATCATAAAACCTAACCGTTAGGGTCATTCTAAAAAAACATTTTGTTATCCCTGACCATAGGGCCATACCACATTTCGTATAAAACACAGAACCTAACCGTTAGGGTGACAGCAAAAAATCCACCCCTTTGCGAAGCGAACTATAAATGGATCAAAAAGCTGAACCGTAACGAAATATTTTCTCAGACATACATATGAATTGACAATCTGACACATGATTGATATACTTTAAAAAACTTGTTTTTTGATCCCGGATGACCTTTGGTTTTCCGTTTCTTTCAATCCCTAGCGATAGGTGAAATAAGTTTTGATATACTATGTAGGCAGACATCCATTGATGTCTTTTTTATTTTAAAAGGAGGAAAACATGAACGAAACAACAAATCTATTTATTATGCTTGGACTTATCGAGGATAAACCAGATAAATCCAATGAAAGTCAAGAAGATAAGGATTGCATGAATTACTTGTCAGAAGGGGAAAGAATATTATCATTAGCAAGGGAGAAAAAAGAACGGGTCGTTTTTAAAACTCATAACCTAACGGTTAGGTTGTGCGATTTAAAATATCCCCGGCTTGATGTGGAAGAATATAAAGCCAAGCAGCAAATACAAAGTGCTATAGAAAGAGAAATCAAAAAAAATCTAAAAGAAATAAAAACGGAGGAATGTCTAAGTAGCAAAGGCATTCCTTTTTTATTGCACTTTGTTAATAAAAACTATGGCTGCAAAATCGAATCTGCATCCAACTTATTTGAAAAAGGATTAGCCAGGGATGTCAGCCGGTCGAACATTATTTTAACAATTAAAATAAAAGACACAACATTTTATCTTCCATGCAGTCCTGGGAAACGTTTCTCTAATGGCAGCTATCATTACAAATCAAATCCTCGTCATTTCATCCATATGTACCATGCCGAAAACTTTTTTTATCCTTTGTTCGGAATAAACTGGCTTAACCAGCTGAAAATGGATTCTTTTGACGATCCGGATATCGAAAATACCATGAAGCACCTGATTCGTGACTTGGTATCGATATTGGAAAATTATAAATGGGATATGACTGATCTGCCAAAATGGTTTTCCAGCTATCTGATCGATTGTGGTTATCAGGAGGATACAATACATAACTGTTATATCAAAGCATCCGGTTCCGAAAGCAAACCGGCAACACTCTATAAGGATTATTTCAAAAGCCATTCCGAACTGTTTAACCTACTTTCTTTTGTATATGGGGATTCCTATCTGTCTTATGATATTTTACTAAATGTTTCCGGGAAATCTGCCATGATAGACCTGCCTTACTATTACAGAGAATACATATTCATGACATTAAGGCACTATATCGCAAACATACATAATCTTGCAGAGGAAGAAAAACATCGAAATGAACTAAAAAGGATAGTCGCACGTGCCTACCAAACCAAGAAAAATATTCCAAAGCATGTCGTACATAAAATGAAATCCTCAGAATTAAACACATATTTCGGCTTTATCGAATTTGACGAAGATGTAGACCTGAATCTGGTTGATTCCATAACGGAAGAATTCAAGAAATTAAACCAGAATATTTTCAATGGCTATATAAGCAAAAACGTTGCTCTGCGCTTTCGGAAACTTGGGAAACACCATGCAACTGGTCTGTATTATCCCTCCATTGATACTATGGTAGTTGATTTCAGGCATCCAACATCTTTTATCCATGAATATTTTCATATGCTTGATGATATGCTCGGCGACCTGTCCATGAAATGTGAATTTGACCAGGTGGCACTGCAATACCAGCAGCTTCTGATATCTTCTGTGGAAAAAGAACGCGAGGAGGGAAAGGAAATTCTGCCAAAAAAGGGGAAATATAATCTTAACTATTTTCTAAGAAAGTGTGAGATTTTTGCACGATGTGGCGAAATACATTTATTCCGCAATCTTCACATTGTCAGTTCCCTTCTAAAGCCTGAAGAAACCCATTATTTCGCTTACCCGGATGATAAAATCCTAAACAGTATGATTGGGGAATATTATACAAACTTATTAGACAGAATGAAAAATATATCTTATAAAACAGGAGAAGATGTATATGAAAAAGATCTACATATCGCATCTGTCTGAACATCTGGCAGAAGAACTGGAAAAAGAGTTTTATCTAAAGGAAATTGCCTTAAGCTATACAGAAGGAAATGGAATCCCATATCTGTTCCTGAAACTCCAGGATAAAACCGGCGTTATCTACGGACGGATATGGGAAAATAATATAGACGAGAGATACCTTCAATTTAAAGGCAAAGTCATCAAAATATGGGGCGAGGTGCTAAAAAACTACAAGAACCAGTTAGAGTTCACAATTCAAAAAATAAGCCCTGTAACCGAGTATTCACTCAGCAGCTTTATTGACGGTTTAAATGAGCTGGAAAAAGAACATTATTTAAACCTGCTAGATAAACAGAGCAGTTTAGTCACACATGCCCCCTTCCGGGAACTATTAAATCTGGTATTGAAAGGTCAAAAAAACAGACTGGCTGAAACTCCTGCCGGCCTGACCTGTTCGGGCGCATATAACGGCGCCCTGCTCGTCCAGACCGTATCTGTCACAAGCATTGCAATCCAGATTATACGTTCACAAAAGATGTACGCATACCATCCGGACCTCAAGATTCCATATCAGGAAGACTTGCTAATCACTGGCTCCCTTCTGTTCGGCATCGGAACTACAAACCTTTATACACCTTTTCCCGAAGCGGAAAAAGTCAGTGAGTATGCGCTGCTCCCTAAAGATATCCTAAGCATACAGATCATTGAATCATATATAAAAGAAATGAAACACCATATTTCGACAGAAGATAAAAATCTTCTTTATAATGTAATCCAAACTGCTTATAAAAAGGAAAGATGGAAGGCTATGAACCGGGAAGCATTAATATTGAACCTTGCATACACATCTTATTTGCAGATCAGTAATATGGAATTTTATATGACAGAAAACCAGCAGAAAAGCGGGGCAGTATACGTTTCAAAACTCAATAACTATTTATATTTGTCTAAAACGAACCTACAAGGAGGAATTGGAAATGCACCAACATCTATACATAAATAAAGATACAATGGACGAGATTGAAAATTATCTCTCACTGACCGAACCGCCGGGTATTATACTACAGGGTATTCCAGGGCTTGGGCAAGAGCTTACGGCAAGATATATAGCTGCAAAGCTTCTAAAGTGCCAGGAGTCAGACCTTGAAAAAAATCCCGACTATTACCAGACAGCCCAATCGGCCCTGAAAGTAGATGATATTGAACAGCTTCTCGAAGCGAGCCGCCGTAACAGTATTGGAGATTCAAAAGTATTTATTCTTTTTTGTGCCCATACTATATCGAGGACAGCACAAAACCGTCTTTTAAAACTATTAGAAGACAGAGCTTCAAGTAATAAGCTGATTATTGTCTCGGAAAAAGACAGCCTGCTGGATACCATCAAAAGCCGCTGTTATTCTGTCCTTTTTCACCCGCTTAGGGAAGAAGAGATGGAAAAATATCTGAAGGAATTAAAAATTGATAAGGATTGTATTGGCTTCGTAGGTTTTTTAACGGAAAATGCTCCTTATTCCATTACTGCATCTATGGAAGGGATAAATGAATACATGGACTGCTACAGGAGGATCCGTCAGATAACTCTCCGGGAAAATTTACTGCAATTACTTCATGTACTGAAAGAAAAAGACGATAATGAATTCTTCAAAAATCATGAAGCACATCCTGTATGGAACATACGTATGCTCTTATATCCTTTTTATCAGTTTTTAGCAGAATCTCCCAGGAAAGTTCCCAGTAAGGGATATCCCTTCCCGGATACGTTATATACAAGAGCACAAGCATTAGAAATCATGGAATATGGACTGGAGCATTTATCCATGGCTCAACGTTCCTATACGAAAAACGATTATTTCAATCTGATACGATATATAATCCAAATAAAATAAAAGGAGGAATTTTATGTTATACTCAACATATAGGCCGCAAACATTCAAAGAAGTAGTAGGGCAGGAAAATAATATCTTAACGCTGAAAGAACAGTGTAAAACAAAAAAATTTGATTCTGCCTATCTTTTTGCAGGCCACAGGGGAACAGGAAAGACGACCATTGCACGTATCCTTGCAAGAACAGTATGCTGTGAGGCCCCAAGTGAAAACGGTCCCTGCAATCAATGCAAAAACTGCAGGTCGATTCTGGAAGGAAAAACATTAGACTGTATTGAAATGGATGCGGCATCGCATAACTCTATTACAGACATAAAGGAACTTATTGTATCAGCCCAGTATATGCCTACCATATTGCCGAAAAAGATATATATCATAGATGAAGTACATAATCTTTCAGCAGCTGCATTTGACGCACTCCTGAAAACAATCGAGGAACCGCCGGAACATTGTCTGTTCATACTCTGTACGACAGAAATGCATAAAATTCCTGCAACTATACGTTCCAGATGTTCTATTTACCAGTTCCGGACTATATCAATTGATGTCATCTGCGGCAGACTGTCCTTCGTTTTAACTGAAATGGGAAAACAGTATGAGGATGATGCCATAAAGCTGATCGCAAAACAGGCTGACGGGTCTATGAGGGATGCCCTCAGTATCACAGAAAAGCTAATGATCTCCTGTGAAAAAGTAACAGTAGAGCATGTGATGAAATCCCTTTGCCTTATGGATAGCGAGGTTGCTTTGCAGATCATGCGTTCGCTTGTAAATGGTGACGGCAGGCAGGCAATCCTCTTGCTTCAGAGAATCTGCGAAGAAGGGAAAAATTTGGTGCAGCTGGTCGATCATATACTCCAATGCTGTACGGATGGGATCGTTCTTTCTGCATCATCTGGAACTGCAGCTTTATATAATACAAAAGAATATCAGGATGCACTGTATGAAATAATTAGTTCCTGCCAAATTGAAATATTATTCTGGTATGTGGAGCAATTCAGTATTCTTCGTGAAAAAATAAGGAACAGTCTGAATCCTTATATGGACGTCCTTGTATACCTGATAAAATGTTGCAACATAAAACTCCCTCAAAGTGACACAGCAGTGTTGCTTCAACGAATCAGTGTTTTGGAGGAAAAAATACTCAGTCATGAATGCGGTTCTGTGCATAAAGAAGATTCCGACAAAATTGAATTAAACGATAACATCGTCAATGATTCCGATGACAGTTTTCATACAGGCTCAGACATGGATGAAAATCCATTTACAGTTGACACAGAAACATTTGAAAATGAGCAGGCCGGCCTGGTTCCGGCACAGGATGTGAAGGAAGAGACCGATGACGGAATGGATGATTATATACTAAGCTTACTCGGAGGTCATCTTTAACTCTGCCAATCTTCCTGCTGTATGGTATGATTATAGCTATATATTTTCCCAGACAGGTTACTATAAATGGAAATATAAGAATGCGAAGAGAAAACATTTCTTATTTGCAACAATTCTGGAATGCTGTGAAAGAACGTCTGATTCCTATTCTTTTAAGACAAATCTGTATCCTGTATACGTGATTGCAGCAAAATATATAGATGTCTGTGGGCTGTTTTTTTGTAAAATCGAATATATACGTTAAGTAGTTCAGAATACCTCATCTATGATTATGGGGTATTCTGAAAATAAACTATAAATTAATGTAAAAACGTGTTATACTAAAATTGTTCTATGGATCTGATAAGATTATTCTGTGGATATATGTATGGGGAGGGGAGTAAAACCTTATATATATATTTATCATAATATAATTCATATATAGTTATATATATAATTGATAAATGCTGAATATGAAAAACCCCGTATTTACAAGGGAAAATGGAAATATAGACGGATGAGAAACTTCCAGTGTGGATGAAAGTATGCCTCTGTGGAAGATTTTTTTATAATGTAGATGAAAATTTTCGCAGAAGGATGATATTTTTCACTTGTGGATGAAAATTTTCAATTTTGTTCCCAAAACAATAGATATGGATGAATCGCAAAATAGTTTTTATATGGTAAGGTAAAGTTATCCTTTCAAAAATGGAATAGATTTATTGATTTTCCGGCTAAAAGAAGGGGAATCACTGGCTGGAAATAAAAAAGGGCACAACAAAAAGACCCATTATGCCGTCTGGAATAATGAAGATTCCTGCCGGTTATTCTTATCGTGGAGAATGGTCCGTATAAGGGCGCCTATGCTTGTGACTTTAAACTGTGAGTTATAATTTTCATAAACATAACCGATACAGTTTTTGACTGCATCAAATGTATATGTAGTGCAGAGAACCCCTAAGTCCTTATATTCCTTTGCGGATAAGTGGAAAGGAACAAATAAGGATTTATCCAGCTTTGTCAGAGTTTTGGTCAGAATTCCCTCCTGGGCCAAAAAGGATGCGTCAGCCTTGTCGGGCCGGATTTTTGTAAGGATACTCTGGTTTATGCAGTCCATTGCTTTATCGAGGCTGGAAATGTAATCTTTTATAAGGGAAGTATTCTGTGCAACATTCTTATCATAATTCCTGCGGCCATGGCAGAGGGGATTCATTTTTAAATGGATATGTTCTTCGTCACCGTCAAAAGCGACCGAAAAAAGCTCCGAAACAGAAGATAAAGCATGCCGTATGATTCCTGGCTTACAGTAGTTAGGAAGAAAACGGCGCAGGAAATCATAATCCTGCGTGACAGTCAGTTCTTTTTCCGGATTACGGTTCGTATCAATATCTAAAGCAGCGCGCAGAAAAATCCGGAGCTGGTTCAGGTCTGTAATCTGAATCAGCTTCTCCAGACATTCATAATTAAATGTGGCATATCCCCGGCCGCCTTTATCAGCAGGAAGAGAATATGTTTCATATTCAGTCAGGATGACCTGGATCCTTTTTTTAGAAAGTCCATCAGATGAACACATAATATATCCATATTCCTGCAATACAGAATTAGCATTTTTAACGGAACGGACGGTGCAATCAAGCATGCCGGCCAGCTCTCTGGGGGAAAGGCCGCGCACTAAGCCATGCTCATCAGGACTGGCAAAATGATAGATGAGCAGCAGCTTTAAGGCTATGGATTTTAACCTTTTGGCATTTCCAAAAATATTTTTCTCGTTCACGCTTTTACACGTTTCATGTACAACTGTTTTGTAAACGGCACAGGGGCAGTTCTTACAACGGTTCTTGGCTTCTTTCTGAACCTCCTCCGGCATAAACTCATAAAAATCAATGTTCTTGTAATTATCGCACGCAAAACAGCCAGACGCTGCATAATCCAGTTCCTGGCTTTCTGTATAGATGACTTCTTTATGGTTTTTCTGAATTCCGATTGCTTTGATAAAAGGAGCTTTACCGATCCGTGCATATTTTGATAATTCCAAGCTAATCACCTCATGTCAGAATATTGATTCAGGACAAACAATAAAAATATATGTCTGTACCACAAAAACACCCAATATTGACTGATTCGGCAATAATACTTGAAAATAGAGAAAGAATAGTCTATAATATTAATGCAGTATCAGCCATTGGTCAATAGCAGTATATATGATTGATCTCTGATTGATATTGTAGTAGTAGCTAAACCGCCAAGAAAAGCTACTGTAAGTATATTTTATATTCGATGTGGATAACTTTTTTGAAACCGCCAAATTTCACAAAGTTATTCACATTTTTTTATCAACATTCTAAATATACTACATATTTTTGGATTTGTAAAATCAAAAAGTCGCACCCGAAAAAGCGGACTAAATTGAAAAAACTATGTGTTTAAAGGGGATTTTAAATATATTTTTTCTGCGAATTTATGATACAAGAAAATGGGAAAATGCGGAAAAGCCTTGATTTTACGGGGTTTTTAAGGATTCGGGACTTTTTAGAAAAAAAGTGAAAAAAATTTTTTATAAAAAAGAGCCATTTTTTATGGACTAAATTGGGAAATCATGACAGATTATAAAAAAGAAGCCGCAAAAAACGGACTAAATAGAAGATTTTAACAGGAATCATGGCTGAGTTCTCAAATTTTCCTCAAAAGATCTGTATTGGGGGAAAGATATATTTTTTGGGGGAAATCATACAATGAAAAAAGTGTACCCTTTAAAACGGACTAAATAAAAAAATCAGAAAAAATACACCCCAAATAACGGACTGAATAAATTTGAAAGAAAAAAGTACCCTTAAAAAGCGGACTAAATGAAAAAAAATAGAAAAAAATACCTAAAAAAGCGGACTAAATTCATCTTTTGTAGGTTGAATCGTGGGAAAGATAGCGACAAAATTAATGGATCTGCTATCTGAAACAAAAAGATAGCGACAAAATCAGTTTATCTGGTACAGAATGATAAAGATAGCGACAAAATTAAAATTTGTATTTAAATGGCGGCAGCCTTTCGTGAAAAAAACACCTGAAAAAGCGGACTAAATGGGGAACGAGGAAGGAATGAATAGAAAAAATGAGCCTGAAAAAGCGGTCTAAATAAAAGGGGCAGGGATACAGATTCATGAAAAATGTACCCGGATTAGCGGACTAAATAGAAACCGGGAATGTGTACAAACTGAAAAAATGTGCCGTAAAAAGCGGACTAAAAGTATATTTGGTGTAAAGAAAAGCAGAAAAAACATACCCTCAAGAACGGACTAAATGATGAATCGGAGCATATAGAGATAAAAAGTGCACCCAAAAAAGCGGACTAAATGATAAAAATGAGGGATATATCAGCAAAAGATAACGACAAAATCGAGATATGCGGTATAGGTGATGGAAGATGGAGACAAAGTTCCGGATTGAGATAGCGACAAAGTTTTAAGGGCAAGAAACCGCAGAAAGCTTAATCTGCTCCTGCGGTTTTTGTGATATCGACACATTCTACATCAATAATCTTTGAAGGATCATCAAGCGCTTTTGTATTAAACTCATAAGCAATCAGTTCTTTGGAGTCCAGTGGGAGGAACTGGATTGTAACAGCAGAGTTTTTATTGATAAACTCAAAATCTTTAATTACAATCTGCTCTGATTTCAAAATGGACATATGGTTTGTCAGCTCTTTGACCAGGGCAGCGTTTCCGATTTTCTGAAGCTTCATGTGCAGGCGGAAATAATTCAGCGGAAGGGTCTTGGTATAGGAGTTCTTGGCATATTCCGTAAGGCGCTCCTGTTGAAGGATCATCATGATGCCCTTTGTCTGCGGAGAGTCAACACTTTTATAGGAGTCTGTTAAAATATTGATGTACTTTTTCTGGACATAGGTGCGGATCCACTGCTCAGAAGGGGTGTATTGGAAATAATTCTCCTGGAAGTTGATGTACAGGTAATTCAGCAATCCAAGGGATGTTGTTTCAATAAGTTCACCGGTCTCCCGGCTCCGCACAGTAATCGTATAATCATAGTTTTTCAGTTTTTCCAGCCGGTTTCCAATGTCTTCATAGTGTTTTTTCTTTGGAACCCGGATATTGAAAACCCTTCTTGTAAATTCCCTTAAATCAACCCGGATGTGCTGGGTTGAAAGCGTTTCTCCATTGATCAGATTAAAGAGCTGCGTCATAATCTCGCGGTCTTTCATATCCAGTTCCCGCTGTTTCAGGTTAATCTGGAACTCTTTCATAATCTTAGAGAGATTTTTTTCCGTGACTGTACTTGGAAGATTCACGTCCGGATTATATTTTACCGTAATGTCGCCTTCTATCCCCTTGTCTTCGTCCTTATAGCTGTACTGGTTGAAAAAGGTAAGTTCATTTTCTAACAGTTGCGGCTCGAAATCCATTACCGTGCTTCGGAACGAGAATAGTGGATGCTCGTTGAATTCGGTGGGGTATTTTGTATTAAAGCCTTCAATCGATCCGCCAAAGGCATCCTTTATAATTAGAAGGGACTCGAAGGTGATGTCATTGATGAAAGCGTTGGCCAGAGTCTTGGTCGGCTTCTGGGCCGTAAAAGAAAAATCTGTAATAGGAGCGGTCGTATCGGAACGCCAGTTGTCAATTTCATTGTACTTGTCGAGCATGATCTCCTCAATGGTCCGGTCATCATCCTGTGAACGGTCCATATTATTGATTAATGACGTGGATTCCGCATATTTTCTCAATAACCGGGGATTTTTTGGCCTCATTTTCTCTGGAGGCCCCATTTCTTCCTTGATACTGTTGAACCAGTTCCTTTTATATACGCGCCGGTTCTCGCGGTAGGTACGAATCGACTGCTCAATATTTTCCTTGGAAAGTGCAATATATGTACAGACGGTGATAATATCCTCCAGTGATACGGACTTTCTGCGGGAATCTTTTTTGTCCTGGGAAGAAGGCTCCGTATCTGATGCCCTGGATAAAGGTTTTGTGGTTTTGATGTAGTTTTCATCTATATATAACTCTGGCTTTTTACCCCTGATATACTTCTCATAAGTGGCAATCAGGTTTTTGTGGATATTTGGCTGGATGAATAATGCTATCTTTTCATATTTCTCATATTGGTTGCTATCTATCATATCTGACATCTTATTCACCTCCGTAACAGCAAGCGTCTATTTTCTTATTATATTATAAAGGGAAAAAATATGCAAACTTTTCCGACAGCAGCTATCAGTATGGAACAAATAAATCAGATGTGCCTGGTTGTAAGAAGAGAGGAGTTACTGTAAAATGGATAACAAAAGGGAGGTGGATATATGGAGAACCATATGTATCGGGGGAATATCGGACCGGGAAGCCGGGTAAAAATCATTTTAAAGAAGGATCAGAAATCAGGTAAGCTGACAGAGGGGTACGTGGACAGGATACTTACTAACCGGCCGGTTCATACCAGAGGTATCAAGGTCATGTTAAAGGATGGGCAGGTAGGCAGGGTACAGCAGATACTGGAGCCGTGAAACAATGACAAACAATGACAAAGAGAATCTAAACGGAAAAAAGAATTGCGGTTTCAGGGAAAGAATGGTAAACTAGAACAAACCTGATTTGTTTTATTCCGAAATCTTTAGATTTGGAAAGATGGGGGAATTCCTGGAAACAGGTCTATGCATACAGAGTAAAAGGGCACCTTGCGGGGTGCTTTTTTGTTACCCGTTTTGCGGTCAGGAAATCATATAAAAGGAGGATATTTTTATGGAGCAACATGTAAAGAAACAGAATTCATTTTTTCAGACAAGAATGAATCAGGCAAAGCTTGGGGCGTATTATACAGACCCGGCACACTGCCAATGGATTGCTGGGCTTTTGGATTTCCCAGAAAATGAGGAAGTCTGCGGCCTGGAGCCCGCTATCGGTGACGGAAACGCGATTATTACGGTCATGGGGCGCAGAAACAACGAAAACATACATATTTTCGGGGTAGAGTTAAATGAGGCCACAGCAGATATGGCAATCAATCATCCATTGATTGATGAATGTATCTACGGTAATTTTTTGACAGATGCGGTTATCACAAAAGGCGCATTTTCCTTCTGCTTTGCGAACCCGCCCTATGGGGAAGAAGACGGGGAGAGGCTGGAATGGAGATTTTTCAACAAAATCGTACCATGCCTGAGAGAACAGGCTATCTTTGTTTTTGTCATTCCTTATTATGTAATGGCCGAGTCTATGTTTTTAAAGGCATGGCACACGAATTTTATCACGGAATGCTGCTACCGTTTTCATGAACAGGAGTATAAAAAGTGGAAGCAGGTAGTCCTGATTGGAAGGAAAGCAGAAAAGCGGCCAATAGATGGGGAGCAGCTGGCAAAGATAAAAAAGGATATCGACTCTCCGGAGAAAATCCCGCTTTTGCCGAAAGGGTATGACGGAAAGAAAATAAGAGTGCTGCCATCTAAGAAAAAAGATATAGCGGAATTTAAAAACAAGGAATTCAATGCCGAGCGTGCAAAGAGATGTCTGGGAAAGAGTGCGCTTAATGATCTGGTGAAAGAGAAGATAACACAGCAGAAATTTATTGCGGATAACCTGAGCAGGCCCCCGATCATGCCAAATGCAGGACAGATGTATCTGATGGCAATATCCGGCGCCGGGCAGGGGCTTGTGGGTTCGGAAGCGTCCAGTGACCTGCATCTGCAGAGAGGAATGGTTACAAATGTAGAGGAAAGTGAGATGCGGATGGACGAGAATGGCAGAATGGTAGAGGCAGTTCAGCGATTTTCCAAGGTTGGCTTCCAGATTATTGAAAATAGTGGAATGATACGCAGATTGTAGGGAGAACAGGCAGGAGCCTGTTTTTTTTAACGAGGAGGAAAAGAATTTGCATGTAACAGCAGGGAATATAATTACCCATCTATATTATGCAGTAGCGGCGGACGGCAGACTGCTGATCTTGTCAAACTTTAATGAAGATTTTATGTCTGTGGCGGGTTTATGTGCCAATATCGGCTTAGGGACGGAATCTGTTGCAATCATAGAGAATGGGAAGTATATAGAGACATTTCCGCCGGCAGCGGAGGTGGATAACTATCAAGTAAAGATACAAAACGGACGCGAGTGTCTGTATCAGGGTGTGAGCCTGTCAAGACTTATCAGTAGAGAATACCTTTTTATTGAGAAAAAGAACTGGGAAGAGCAGTTGTATGCCTATCTGATGAACCAGTTTGAATTTCCAATCCTGCGCCGCTGGATCCCGTATGTGACAGAGGAAGCCATGGCAAAAAAGCTTTTACACATATCGGAGATGAAGGTGATCGGGGAAACAGGGCTGTTTGACGGGTATGAAATCTGGCATTCAGAAATGACAAATGAAGCGCTTCTTTCCATTCTGCAGGCGGGTCTGTCAGATAAAAAGATCCATATTTCAGAACAGGAGCAGCGGCCACTGGATTTCTCAGATATGGACGATTATTTTAACAAATACGGGCATACGCTGGTTGATAACCTGGAAAGACTGCTGAAGCCATTGACATCGATGAAGGATAAAGTGGAAGAGCTTACGTTTATCGGCAAGAGTTTATACCCACAGCAGGCGGCTGTCGTGAACGGCGCGGTTGAATGTCTGAAAAAAAAGAAATATGCATTTCTCATTGAAAGCATGGGAGCAGGCAAGACCCTTCAGGGGCTGGGGGTTGCTGAGGCTTTTTTTAACCAGGAGTATCTTAGGAAGCATTCTGAAAAGACCGTAAAGGAGGTTTATACGGACGGCAGGCTGATAAAGTTCAGGGTTATCATCATGTGTCCGGCGCATCTGGTACATAAATGGGAGGAATTTATCTATGAAGAAAGTCCTTATGCGAAGGTAGAGATTATTGAAAAGCTGTCACAGCTGACTGCGCTCAGAAAAAAGGGGAAAACTCCGGCAGGGAAAGAGTATTATATAGTCGGGAAAGACACTGGGAAATTATCCTATGCCTATATGCCGACTCCAACCCAAATAAAGGTTAAGAAGCCTAAAGTGCCTGTATGCAGCCATTGTGAGAAGGAGTTTCCGGCTGACCTGCGGTCATCTTGTGGGTGCGGGTGCCGTAAATGGGAACTGATGGAACAAAGAGAGGCCATAAAGGGGATAATATGTCCGAAATGCGGTGAAATACTTCTGGCTGCAGACGGATCGGGAAGTATTGATGAGACGACAGGTGAATACAGAGTCCTGATGCCGGAGAATTTTGCCCAGCAGAACAGTGCGAACCGTTTCTGCCGGTGCTGCGGGGAGATTCTGTGGATGCCGGCCTGTGAACCGATTGACAACAGGATTATGTATTGGAAGCCGAAGGAAAAGCCAAAGAAATGGAAGAAAATATCACACTATGCGAACCGTGCCATGAAAGGCAGAAAATCTGTATGGGTTATGAAGGGCAGAGAAATGCTGTACAAGGAGCTCAATCAGCTTACAGAAGAAGAGATAGAGGAGATGGACATCTATGGGCCAAGGCGCTTTGGACTGACACGTTATATCAAAAAGTATCTGGCCGGGTATTTTGATCTGGCGATTTTTGATGAAGTACAGTCTTACAAGGCAGGCGGGAGCGCACAGGGATATGCCATGCACGACCTGATAAAGGCAAGCAGGAAACAGCTGGCACTGACAGGAACAATAGCAGGAGGATATGCATCGGATCTTTTTTATACGCTGTTCAGGCTGGATCCTGGCAGGATGCGGGCAAAAGGCTATCGGTACAGCAGTGCGGGAGAAAGGAGGTTTGTTGAAAAATACGGAACGGTGGAAACGGTCTATGAAATCAAGGAAGGGGGGAATTACCATTCAATGTCGCGCGGGCGGGTGATAACACCGCAGCGCTGTCTGCCGGGCATATCCGTGCTGATCTTTACAGAATTTTTGCTGGACACGTCCTTGTTCCTGGATCTCTCAGACCTGAGCAGATATCTTCCGAAGCTATATGAAGATGTGGTCATCGTGCCTTTGGAGAGCCGGATATATGAGGAGTATTGCCGGGTAAGGGCATGCATGAAGGAGGAAATGAAAGAGAGGAGCGGAAAACTAATTATGGGGAGTTTTCTGCAGTTTTCTCTTTCTTATACGGATATGCCGTATAACCGCGGATCGATACTTTCCCCTGCGACAGGGGAGATGATTGTAGAACCGGAAGACTTAAGCTGCCTGATAGAAGAGGGAAAGCTTCTTAATAAAGAGCAGAAGCTGAAAGAGATTGTAAGCAGGGAGCTTGGCGAAGGAAGAAATTGCTTTATCTACTGTGAGTATACCGGAGAACGGGAAAGATCCATATCCTATCGGCTAAAGAATGTTTTAGAACAAACCTGCGGCCTGTGCGGGTATGAGGTGGTTGTGATAGAAAGCGCATATCCCGCCGCAGTAAAAAGGGAGGAGTGGATGCACCAGAAGGCTGCGGAAGGCGCCAGGGTGTTCATCACAAATGCGAAATGTGTTTCAACCGGACTCGATTTTGCATTTGTTTATCAAGGAAAAAAATATAACTATCCGACAATTATATTTTACCAGCTTGGGTATGACATGATTACAATCTGGCAGAGCAGCCGCAGGCATTACCGGCTGAACCAGACAGAAGAATGCAGGACATACTATCTGGTTTCAGAGAGGACCATTCAGATGGATGCCGTTGAGCTGGTGGCGACGAAGGAGGTTGCGACCAGTTCCATACAGGGACATTTCTCGGCGGAAGGGCTGTACACAATGGCACGCGGGATAGACCCGCGCGTAATCCTTGCGCAGTCTGTAGCGGATAAAAGCGAAAAGAAAGAGCAGGGATTAAGGAAGATGATGGATGTCCTGAATGAACGGAACAACCAGGGCCGGGAAACGGCCAGCTATAAAAAGATGATGGTTTTTTCTGAACTGACGGGTTTAAGCGAAGTCCCCGTCCTGGATGACCCGTTCGGCGAATATGAAGCAGCTACGGGACGGGACATACTGGATCTGGTTTTTGCTTTCGACAACCATAATGCAGGGGAGCCGGAGGATATCACCCCTGTGCAGGAAGAAACAGTGGATTCAGAAGAGCCGGAGGATACAGAGCTGAAAGAACTTTTAGAGTTATTATTTTTTTAGGAGGATAAGATATTATGTTTAAAATGAAAGTACACAGCGGGGCATTTGTAGAAACCATGAGAAAGGTATCAATCGGAATACCCGTATCAAGCCAAAAAGGTGAAAGTGACGGGGTAAAGATTGTTTTTTACAAATCGATTAAGGGAATGCCGGATATGAGCAAGGGGATCTTCCTTGCCTTTGACGGGAAGGTTCAGGCAGTGAGCTCTATGGATATCAGTAATGTAACTGCTGATGTAGAAGAAGCGGAGGTACATATCAGCGGGAAGAAAGCGCTTGCTGCTGCAAATGCGTATGCGGCGCTGGATATGGCCCTTGAAATCGAGATTGACAAGGATGTGAAGATTTCCGCGGCAGGAAATAAAGTAACCCTCCCGCTTGGCCAGAAAATCGTGGCGTTAAAGCCGGATGGCCGACTCCTGCAGGAAATTGAGATGCATACGGAGGATTTTATCAATTTCGTGAACTTTGCCTCCAGCTGCTATGGGGAAGAAAAAGGTAGCCGCGGTCTACATTGCGTTGGAATCCGTATAGATCCGGAAAAGAAGGTCATGATAGGGGCAAGCAGCAACGGTACCCGCTGCGCTTATGCAGAATCCCAGAATGTCACGTTCCGCCCGGTTAAAAATAAAGAGGAAGGGGCGGCCGACAATAAAGTCATTACTGTGGTGATAGAGGGCAAGACTTTGAGAAACGCAGTAAAGAATCTGGAGAAGAAGAAGGTGACCATAGGGATTGACGCGAAAATGCTGCGGATAAAATGCGGCAGCGATGTGGTTATGATCATGACACAGGAGATTCCGTTTCCGATGGATGCGATACTGCAGGTGATGGACAGGACTAAGCGGGTGGGAGCGTGGAAAGCCCGGCTGACCAATGTTCTTCAGGCGCTTGCAATCTATGAAATTACAATGGAGACACCCTGGCTGGAAATTAAAAAGCAGGGGGAGACGCAGGTAATCCTGCAGGGAAAGGACGAGCAGTCAAATGCCGCTGTAATCTGTGCACAGGATGGGGACATACAGACAGTGGCAGTAAATGAAAAAGAATTCAAGAACAGCCTGTCCGTTTTTTCAAAAGAAAAGGATATTATCATAGAAACGATGTCGGATAAGATGCCGATTGTGATGCGTCAGCATGAAGATGATAAGAATAAGATTTTTCTGATGCCGGTTTCAGAATAAAACGGCGTATATTATCTGTTTGTTAATTTTTTACCAAAATGGGAGAATTTGTACTATATTGGGAGAAAAAGGATTCATTTGTAGATTCCTTATATTTCCGGCTATGTGCGTAGCTTGCAGTTATCTACTTTTTCGTTTATGATTTGGATAAGGATAAACACATGTGATTTATACAAATTTCATATAATGGAGGAGGCTTGCACTTGAAGATTTTTTGTGTAGCCGAACGACTTGCTGTCCCTGCGAGGAGGCTGGGCGTTATGGCTCTGGCTGCGTCAGCATCGGAGTGGGACTTTATGACAAGCAGTCCCGGTGAATCCGGGGTCTTTAATTCTTTGATCGCAAAGATGAAGGATAT
Source organism: Lachnospiraceae bacterium (assembly GCA_009911175.1). The sequence goes on from QXWX01000030.1 coordinate 21,902, forward strand.
TGGGGCTTCCGGATATGAACTGATGTTGACACTGGGCATTATAGGGCTTGTTTTCTCAATCATCTTTACGGCGGTATCGCTTCTGCTTACAAGCAATGCCCAGAAGAAAGAGGAGAAAAAGAGCCATGCGTTAGTCATATGTTTAGCCGGAATTGTTATTTTTTCAGTTTTTAGCATCATCGGGTTTTTTAAGTCGATTGGCACAGGTTTATAACATGACAGGACCTCCGGGTCCTGTTTTTTTTCATTTGGAGGTGGAAGAGATGTCCAGGTTAGGTGTATTCCCGATACCGGGGGAATTTAAGAGTGAGGACAGATGGTTCCGGTATTTTAACAGAAAACAGGCGCTGGTGCTGGTAGTCAGCGGAATCATTGACTATAGGGTGCTTATGGGGGCAAGTGCGAAGGGGATGCTGGTTCCTGCACTTATAGTCATGATATTTTTAACCCTGCTGGTGATGGGGATCGTCATGATCCGCCTGCCGGTGGATGCAATGTTCTTAGCCGGCGGAGGGATCACGATTGATGAATTGATCTTCCGGATTTTCTACCGGATGATACACGGGGAGATTTATGTAAAAAATTATGACGGTAGAGACGGGGAAGAACTATGAGAAGCATGATGAAAAGAAAGCAAAGAGGGCTTTTACTTCTGCTCCTTTTGGTTTTGCTTGCGGGGGCAGGCGGGTGTGCAAAGGAAGGCGGGGAAGATCCCTTTGATTTCTCGAAAATTGAGCCTAAAGACCTGAACCCGTGGACCTATGTGGAGGATACTGCGCTTTCTGAAAGCGGCCCCCTTACAGACCTTGCAGCCTCGTCCTCAGAGCTTGGAATTACCGTAGGAATCATGGGGATTGTGTTTTCTGTATTTTATATGGTGATCCGGATCTGTTTTATGCGTAGCGCGGCAGCGAAGGAAGATGTAAAACGTGAGGCGCTGATGAAAGGGATGATTGCGATTATGCTGTTCAGTATCCCGTTCTGGCTTGCGCTGTTCAAACAGTTTGCAGATTTATTAGTGTAGCAGAAGAGGGAGAGACATGCAGATAATAAACGATTTGGTAAGAAACATACAGATGATTGCGGCTGCGGTTATTATAATCCTTTTATTATTTGGCGGTATTGGAGTATATCTGTTCCGCACAAGAAAAACGGCGGCCGCGGAGAAGGAGGTGGATTACTCTGAGTTCAGGAGAAAGGATGTTATGGAGTACGTGAAGCTGGATGATGTTGCAGAGGATATGCTGGTTTCAGATAATGGCAGGCGGTTCATTGCGGCAATTAAATGCCAGGGTTTTTCGTTCGCCGATGCCGAGGTAGAGGAAAAACTCCAGACGATCCGGGGCTATGTGACATTTTTTAATGTGCTTGATAATAACCCGATTCAGTACCGGCAGTCGGCCCGGGATGTGAACCTTGACGGACTGATTAAAGACTATCAGGAACAGGCGGCAAGGCTGCAGGAACGCCGTTTTTCCCTGAATCTGGACTATACCGATACAAAAGAAGAATCAGAAGCGCCGGATCTCCTGGCAGAGGATTATAACATCTATTATGAGAAATTGAAACAGATGCAGAGGGAACTGATCTCATTAGGCTACCAGATTGACCAGTTAAATGCACAGATCCAGTATATGACGGCCATCTCAGGAGAAAATGCGGAGGCAAAGCGGGAGGAGATATACGTCTTTGACTGGCAGTACAACGCGGTTGACTTTTCCTCTCAGACGCTGGAAGAACAGGAGGTCTATCAGCGTGCGGAAGCGCAGCTTAAGGAAAAGGCAAGCGCATATATCACTGCGCTGCGAAACTGCGGAGTCCATGCCAAACGGATGACCGGTGTGGAGCTCTTAGAGGAGATCCGGAGATACACACATCCGGTCTCGGCAGCAAAAGGGACTGTAGAGGATATTGTACAGTCAGCGTATGACAGTATCTGTGTTTCCAGTGATTCATTAAAGGAGCTAGAAGAAGCAGCGAACAGGAAGATTGTGGAGAAAATCGTACAGGAGGTCCGCACAGATGCAGGAAGGAGGCAGAGCCATGCGAGAATTACTAATCCATAACCGGACAATGGTTTTTATGGTCATAGCAGGACTTCTTATAACCGCTTTCATAAAGGCGCCGGTACCGACTGCTTTGCTGGCACACAGCCCGGCTTCGCCGTCTATGGCTGCTTTTGTCATGTATCAGAAGTTCCTGAATTCGGTGCCATTCTACCGTCAGGAAATGGACTGGCTCCAAATGGGAGCCCCGCTTGCCAGGGAAACGACTTCTAACTGGTGCATTAAATGTGCGCTGGCCTATTTCGAGCCTGTTTATGACCGGCTTCATGAATATCTTGTCAAGCGTGACCTCCTCCATGCGGATGAGACTGTCTGTCAGGTTCTCCATGAGGAGGGGCGGGCGGCGACTTCCACCTCATATATGTGGATCTATCTCACAGGAAATGACGGCCTCCCGCCCATCATTCTTTATGATTATCAGCCCGGGAGAGCAGGGAATCATGCGAAAAATTTTCTGGAAGGATTCTCCGGACTGCTGGAATGCGATGGCTATACTGGATACAACAGTGTAGAGAATGTGATCCTGGTATGCTGTCTTGCGCATTGCCGGAGGTATTTCTTCGAAGCAGTTCCGGCAGCCCGCCGAAAAAAGATAAAACTGCTGGACATCAACTCACCGGAAGAGATCCCGGAAGATGCGGCTGACCCGGAAAAAGCAAAGGAGGACAAGAAGATCCCGGCAGAGATCGGACTTTGCTATTGCAACAAGCTGTTCCGTATAGAACGGACACTCAAAGCCATGTCTCCGGAAGCGCGTAAGAACAAACGCCTGGAATTGGAAGTCCCTGTCTGGGACAATTTCTGGTCCTGGCTTGCAACGGTAGAACCGCTGGGCGGAAGCCTGTTGGAAAAAGCAGTAAACTATGCGGCTAACCATAGGGAGCTTCTGGGCAACTACCTGCTGGATGGGAGATGTGAGATCTCCAATAACCGGGCGGAACGATGCGCAAAATCCTACGCAACCGGGAGAAAGAACTTTCTTTTCCACGATACTGTGAATGGCGCGAGATCAAGCGCCATCATCTACAGCCTGGTAGAAACGGCAAAAGCAAACAACCTAAACGTGTTCCAATACCTTTATACACTGTTGTTGTACATGCCAGACTATAAACAGGAGTCCGTAGGTGTGGAAGCAATGATGCCGTGGAACGACTTTATAAAGGAACGATGTTCCAAGGTGATGGACACGGAAACAGAAACACCGGAGAACCGGGGGCAGATACCGCTCTGATAGCTGCCCCTTATTTGTGATGAAAAAACAATCGTTGATAAAAGCTATATTCGCTTATAGTTCCAGGATTCTATGAGCCTTTCCAGTTTTGAACTTATAATTCTTATATACTTCGGTTCATTAAGAACTTGATTATAAACAAATCCCTGAATCCGTGAACCCAAAAGGTGAAAATGTGCTAAAAATCGAATAACTGCAAGGGTTTTAGGATTATATGATTCTAAATATTTTTTCACTATTGGGTGAAAGCATTGTAGGAAAACATATCGCCAAAGGCATAATATTTTCAAATTCTCCGAAAAAATTTCACCCAAATGGTTCACGGATTCAGGAAATCTTGAATCACATCATTCACTTGTCAGTCAAAAAGATTATCCCACAGATTTTAGAATATGTAAAACCGGTAGGTTATTCATCGCTTACCTTGAAACGGGCGTGATTGTAAACTTACATATCCACAGTATCGACCAGACGGAAGCCATTAAGACCGTCAAGCGCAAAATCACCGACCTTGACAAAATGAAAATCGAGGAACAGAAGAAAGCCGTCCGCGCAGGGTACGACATGGATATAATCCCGTCCGACCTTGCCACGTTTGGCGGCGAAGCGAAAAATCTCTTGCAGGACTTACAGAGCCGCAATGAAAGAATGTTCCTCTTGACTTTCCTTGTGGTGAACATGGCAGACACAAAAAGAAAGCTGGAAAATGACATTTTCGCGGCGGCGGGGATTGCACAGAAATATAACTGCGCCCTCACCCGGCTTGACTACCAGCAGGAAGCGGGGCTGATGTCAAGCGTCCCTATCGGTGAGAACCTTATCCCCATACAGCGGGGCTTGACGACTTCCAGCACAGCAATCTTTATCCCCTTTATCACACAGGAGCTTTTTCAGAGGGGCGCAAGCCTTTATTACGGGCTGAACGCTCTTTCCAACAACATGATCTTATGCGACCGCAAGCAGCTTAAAAATCCCAACGGCTTGATCTTGGGAACGCCGGGAAGCGGGAAATCCTTTGCGGCGAAGCGGGAAATGACAAACGCTTTCCTCATTACGGACGACGACATTATTATCTGCGATCCCGAAGCCGAGTATTACCCCCTTGTGCAAAGATTACAGGGACAGGTGATAAGGCTTTCCCCCACCAGCCCGCACTACGTCAACCCTATGGATATAAACCTCAACTATTCCGAGGACGACAACCCGCTTGCGCTGAAAAGCGATTTTATCCTCTCCCTTTGTGAGCTGATCGTCGGCGGCAAGGAGGGCTTGCAGCCCGTGGATAAGACCGTCATTGACTGCGCTGTTAGGAACGTGTACCGTCCTTTCCTTGCAGCCCCCGACCCGGCAAAAATGCCGATTTTGGGCGACCTTTACGACGAGCTTTTGAAGCAGCTGGAGCCGGAAGCGGCGCGTATCGCGGCGGCATTGGAGTTTACGTTTCCGGGAGCCTTAACGTCTTTAACCACAGGACAAATGTAGAGCTTAACAACCGCCTTGTCTGCTTTGACATTAAACAGCTTGGAAAGCAGCTCAAAAAGTTAGGTATGCTGATTGTGCAGGATTCCCGTATCGCTCATATCGTCCAGCAAAGCGTCAAGCTGCCGCCGCTGGGTATTCTTCCCGGCGGGCTGCTCCAAAAGGAATTGGTCTACCGAGATATTGTAACGCAGCATAAGCTCAAAGAATATCTGTAAACTGGGGTGCTGCCCCTTATTCTCAATATTCGCAAGGTAGCGCGGGGATATATACATTTCGTCGCATACCTTTTTCCGGCTTTCCTTGCGCCCTTTCCGGGCTGTCTTAATTGCTTCCCCAAAAGCCTTAAAGTCGTATCGTGGTACTGGTCTTTTTGCCATATTCATTCACCCTATTACATTTTACTGTTCACCTTTCTTTTTGGATATGTCTACACAGTACCTATCAATAGCTTAAATAATTCCTATTTCTGCATAGAAACTTTACATCAATTTTACAATGCCGCGATATTGGATTTGATTTTTGTCCTGTATGATATAGCTGTAAACTTCAAGAAAAACAAAAAGCAAAGGAGATTCAAAAAATGAAAACATCAAAAAAATACTTGGCATTTGCCCTTATGAGTGTTCTAATGCTGTCTGCATTAACGGGGTGCAGTAATAAGAACGAGGGCGATTCAGCCAAATTTGACACAGCAAGAGAGATCAATGTACTTACCCGCGAAGATGGCTCGGGGACACGCGGCGCGTTCATAGAGCTGTTTGGAATCGAGCAGAAAAATGAAGCGGGAGAAAAAATCGACTATACAGCAGACACCGCCGCCGTTACAAATTCTACGTCTGTTATGATGACAACGGTTGCCGGGGATTTATACTCTATCGGATATATTTCTCTTGGCTCCATGAATGATACTGTAAAGGCGATTCAGATCGACGGCTGCGAAGCAACGATTGAAAATATCAAAAATGGTACATATAAGATTGCGCGTCCCTTTAACATTGCGACAAAGGACGGTTTAAGTGACACAGCGCAGGATTTTATCGACTTCATTATGAGTGCGGACGGTCAAGCAGTGATTGAAGAAAATGGATATATTTCTGTATCTGACGCGGGAAGTTACAGCGGGGAAATGGATTCGGGCAAAATTATTGTAGCGGGTTCCAGCTCTGTCACCCCGGTTATGGAAAAACTCAAAGAAGCCTATCTTGAGAGAAATCCGGGCGTTACGATTGAGATACAGCAAAGTGATTCTTCTACTGGTATGTCTGACACAATAGACGGAACCTGCGATATAGGCATGGCTTCCCGTGAGCTGAAAGATTCCGAAATGGAAAAAGGACTGACCGCTACCGTAATTGCAATGGACGGTATTACAGTGATTGTTAATAATGACTGTCCCATAAATAACCTTACAAGTGAACAGGTAAAAGATATTTTTATGGGTAATGCGGTTCGTTGGAGTGAAATATCACAGTAGGATTTTAAGGGGCTGCGGTAAGAAAGCCGCCGCCCCTTTTCAATAAGGAGCATGATTATGAAGAATATAAAAGAAAAAGTGATGAAACTGCTTTTTTTCTTGACAGCCCTTGTTTCCATAGCAGCGGTAATTCTAATCTGCATATTCCTGTTTGCAAGCGGTATCCCTGCAATAAAAGAAATAGGCGTTTTCAAATTTTTGCTGGGTACAAGCTGGAAACCCGCAAATAATCTCTATGGGATTCTCCCTATGATCGTCGGCTCTTTCTATGTAACTGCCGGAGCATTGATTATTGGCGTACCGATTGGAATATTGACAGCGGTATTCATGGCAAGATTTGCTCCGAGAAGTATCTATGCGCCTTTGAAAGCTGCTGTTAATCTAATGGCGGGGATTCCGTCGGTTGTGTACGGTTTTTTTGGATTGGTAGTCTTAGTGCCTTTTATTCGGGAAGCCTTTGGCGGGCGCGGTATGAGTGTACTTACTGCTTCTGTCCTGCTGGGGCTGATGATTTTACCTACCATTATCAGCGTTTCGGAAACTTCAATCCGGGCTGTCCCGGAAAGTTACTATGAGGGAGGGCTTGCTCTTGGAGCTTCCCATGAAAGAAGTGTATTTTTTACGGTTCTTCCCGCAGCAAAGAGCGGTATTTTTGCAGGGGTTGTATTAGGGATTGGGCGGGCAGTCGGTGAAACAATGGCGGTTATGATGGTTGCCGGAAATCAAGCGGTTATCCCGGACAGTATGCTTTCCGGCGTTCGGACACTGACCACAAACATTGTATTGGAAATGGGATATTCTACGGATTTACACCGTGAAGCGTTAATTGGTACGGCTGTTGTCCTGTTTGTTTTCATTCTCATTATCAATCTGTCCCTCTCCCTGTTCAAAAGGAGGGTGAAATAAATGGTTGGAAAATTGAAACGGAAATGGTGCGCATACAGACGCGACCCTAAATCTTTTGTTCTCTTTCTTTCTGTATGCCTTGCAGCATTGATTACAATGCTTGCGCTTATTTTTATTATTGCATACATATTGATAAAAGGGATTCCAAATTTAACGCTGGATTTATTTGACAGCAAATATACAACAGAAAATGTGTCCCTGCTTCCAGCACTTATCAATACACTGTTCATTATGCTGCTTTCCCTGCTGTTTGCGGTTCCCGTAGGAATTGGTGCTGCAATTTATCTGACAGAATACGCAAGACGGGGAAATAAGCTGGTTCATATCGTAGGTATTACCGCTGAAACATTGTCCGGGATTCCGTCAATCGTTTATGGGCTGTTCGGTTCCCTTTTCTTCGTGAAATATCTTGGGCTGGGGTTGTCTTTGCTGTCCGGGGCTTTGACATTAAGCATTATGATTTTGCCGCTTATTATGCGGACAACAGAAGAAGCCTTGCGAAGCGTTCCCGACAGTTACCGCGAGGGCAGCTTCGGGCTTGGAGCCGGAAAGCTACGAACCGTATTCTCTATTGTCCTGCCCTGCGCCGTTCCGGGTATCTTGTCCGGCGTTATTCTTGGAATCGGGCGTATCGTCGGGGAATCGGCGGCACTGATCTTTACTTCCGGAACCGTTGCAGAAATAGCAACAAGTATTTTTTCGTCGGCAAGAACTTTATCCGTCCATATGTATTCTATTTCGGGTGAGGGACTGTATATCAAGCAGACTTACGCAACTGCGGTTGTATTATTGGTTGTTGTCATTCTGATAAATGCACTTTCTGGGTTTGTGGCAAAAAAGATAGGAGGTAAAAACACAGATGGATAAAATCGTGGTTGAGGATTTGGATTTATTCTACGGAAACTTTCAAGCCTTGAAAAAAATAAATGTGGCGTTTAAGGAACACGAAATTACCGCGCTGATCGGACCGTCGGGCTGCGGTAAATCGACATTATTAAAAACATTGAACCGAATGAATGACTTGGTGGAGGGCTGCCACATCAAAGGGACTATCCGTTTAGACGGTGAAGATATTTATGGAAATATGGATATTAACCTACTGCGTAAACGTGTGGGAATGGTATTTCAAAAACCGAATCCGTTCCCTATGAGCATTTATGACAATGTTGCCTTTGGAGCAAGGACGCATGGTATCCGTTCTAAAGCTGCGCTGGACGAAATTGTAGAGCGTTCCTTAAAAGGGGCGGCAATTTGGGACGAGGTAAAAGACAGGCTGAAAAAATCTGCGCTTGGTATGTCGGGCGGTCAACAGCAGCGTCTTTGCATTGCCCGCGCTTTGGCAGTGGAGCCGGAAGTTTTGTTGATGGACGAACCGACCAGCGCACTTGACCCTATTTCTACGGCAAAGGTAGAGGAACTTGCCGCAGAATTAAAAAAGGACTATACCATTGTCATTGTGACACATAATATGCAGCAAGCACTCCGAATTTCCGACAGGACAGCGTTTTTCCTGCTTGGGGAAATGGTGGAGTTTGGAGAAACAGAAAAATTATTCTCCATGCCGCAGGACAAGCGGACAGAGGATTATATTACGGGGAGGTTTGGATAATGCGCCTAAAATTTGATGAACAGTTAGATTTATTAAATAAAGAGTTGATTACAATGGGGGCTTTTTGTGAAAATGCGATTGCTATGTCCGCAAAAGCTCTGACAGAGGGGAATCCCGCGCTTGCAAAGGCTGTTCCCGATCTCTCTGTTCAGATAGACCACAAGGAGCGCGAAATTGAAACTATGTGTCTAAAGCTACTCTTACAGCAGCAGCCCGTGGCAAAAGATTTGAGGGTTGTATCGTCCGCGCTGAAAATGGTGACAGATATGGCAAGAATCGGAGATCAATCCGCAGACATAGCGGAAATTATCACATTAGCCAATATCCACGCCACCGACGACACACAAGTTATCCATGATATGTCGGTTGCTGTCATTAAAATGGTAACGGACAGTATTGACGCTTTTGTGAAAAAGGATATGCAGATGGCGAAAGCCGTGATAGATTATGATGATGTGGTGGATTCCTTTTTCGATAAGGTGAAGAAAATGCTGATTGAACTTTTCAGCAAGCCCGAAACAGACGGTGAGTATGCCATAGACCTGTTAATGATTGCAAAATATTTTGAACGTATCGGAGATCATGCGGTCAATATTGCAAAATGGGTTCTGTTCTCAATCACAGGGAACAAAGAGGGGTGAACATACCGCCATTGATGAAATATAGGTAATATGGTATGATTGAGTTCGGAATATTGCCACAGGAAAGAAAGGAGCAGATTTACATGATTTATTGTGTTGAGGACGACAGCTCTATCCGTGATCTGATGATATACACATTAAATTCTGCCGGATTTGAAGCAAAAGGTTTTGACGGCGCGGACACCCTTTTTGACGCTTTGCAGACAGAAAAACCCCAGCTTATTATGCTTGATATAATGCTTCCCGGCGAAGATGGCATTTCCATATTGAAAAAGCTGCGTATGCAGGGGACGACAGAGGATATTCCTGTTATTATGGCGACAGCCAAAGGAACCGAATACGACAAAGTAACCGGGCTTGATTTGGGAGCTGATGATTACCTTGCAAAGCCGTTTGGCATGATGGAAATGATTTCCCGTGTGAAAGCGGTATTGCGCCGTACAAGTCCGAAAGAAGAAACTAAAAAGCTAAAAATTGGTAATTTAGAATTGAATTTGGAAACATATATTGTACTTGTAAACAACGAACGGGTTCAGTTGACACTGAAAGAACATAAGCTGCTCCATACTTTTATGGAAAACCCCGGACGGGTGTTTACACGCGATCAGCTTCTTGAAATGATATGGGGCATTGACTACATAGGAGAAACCCGAACCGTAGATGTTCACATTGGAACACTCCGAACAAAATTAGGCGAATGTGGGAGCTATATTGAAACGGTACGGGGAGTTGGGTATCGAATGGAGGGGGAAGTATGACGAAACGAATTTTTCGTTCAATCTGCCTTGTCGCATTGACTGTTTTTCTTGCGTCTGTTGTCCTGTTCATGGGTGTTCTGTATGAATACTTTTCAAATGTTGAACAGACACAGCTAAAAATGCAGACAACCCTTGCCGCACAGGGCGTTACAAATGAGGGCATTGATTATTTCCATGATTTGAAAGTGAAAAATTATCGTATATCATGGATTGATACAGAGGGAAATGTTATTTTTGATAGTGCGTCTGATACTGCGGAAATGGAAAATCATTTAGAGCGGGAAGAAGTGCGGGAAGCCCTTTCTTCGGGCTATGGTGAAAGTAAACGGTATTCTGCTACTTTGATGGAGCGTTCGTTTTATTCTGCGCAGAAACTTGATGATGGCACTGTATTACGGCTTTCCATATCTCAAAATTCTATTTTGACGCTCCTTTTAGGTATGACACAGCCGATTTGCATTATATTTGTGATCGCGCTGATTCTTTCCATTGTTTTAGCTATTCAAGTTTCAAAAAAAATAGTAAAGCCATTAAATGAAATTGATCTTGATAATCCGTTGTCAAATGAGGGCTATGATGAGCTTTCCCCTTTTTTACGGCGTATTGACAGCCAGCAAAGACAGCTACGGGGGCAGAAAGCCGAGCTTCTCCAAAAAGAGAATGAATTAAATACGATTATCGGCAGCATGAATGAGGGCATGATTCTCCTAAATCAAAAAGGGAAAATTATCAGTATAAACCCTGCGGCAAGAAAACTGTTGGACGCTGGCACAGACTGTATCGGTTCTGATATGCTGTCCTTATGCCGTAATCTTGAATTGCAGGAAATCCTTACGAAAGCCTTGCACGGAGAACGGGGCGAAAACATTATCCGGCTACATGGAGAAAGCTATCAAATTGACGCTGACCCGATCACTTCTGAAAACATTGTGAAAGGAGCCGCGCTTTTCTTTTTCAATGTGACAGAAAAAGAAAAAGCGGAACAGATACGGCGCGAATTTACCGCTAATGTGTCCCATGAATTAAAAACCCCGCTTCACTCCATTTCCGGGTATGCGGAGCTTTTGAAAAACGATATGGTAAAGGAGAATGATAAAATACCCTTTGCCGGAAAGATTTATGATGAAGCCGGACGAATGATACGGCTTGTGGAGGACATTATCAGTCTTTCGCACCTTGACGAAGGTGCGGACGATATGCAGAGAGAAAATATCGACCTATACACATTGGCAGAAAAGGCGGTACAGAGCTTAGAGCCACAGGCAGATACCGTATGTGTTGCATTGGAGCTTTCCGGCGTTCCGGCTCCCCTTAACGGCATACCACAGCTTTTATACAGTGTGATTTATAATCTTTGTGACAATGCGATTAAGTATAACCATGAAAACGGAAAAGTAATGGTGAACATACAGAATGAAAACGGCATGGTAGTTTTATCAGTGGAGGACACGGGGATAGGAATTGCACCCGAACATCAAGAGCGGATTTTTGAGCGTTTCTATCGTGTTGATAAGAGCCATTCTAAGGCAGTAGGGGGAACCGGGCTTGGGCTTTCTATTGTGAAACACGCCGCTAAAATCCATAATGCTAAAGTTGATGTAAAAAGTCATGTCGGAAAAGGCACGACGGTTATTGTAACATTTCCAAAATGAAACATTAAATTGTATAACCATTTTTCAAAAAAGCTGCATACGGCAGCTTTTTTGTTTTACATGGATTTTACAATTTCAAGATATTGGATTTGATGTTGACTTGATAATATCTAAATAAAACAAAAGAAATGGAAATACCTGCTAATGCGGGAAAAGACAAAAACCGCTGACAGGTAGGATTTTTGCGTTCATTTTCAAGAATCGACATAATGGGTGGTTTTGAAAAATCAAAGCCGCCGTTTCTTTTTTATCTTCTCAAGGAATGACGCGGTTTCACTGTTAAAAGCGGCAGCTAAAGGAGGTAGCCGCCATGAAGCACATACCGTATCGACAAAATCCGACGGTCATTGACATATCAAAAAAAGCCCGTCCACCGCCGGGGGAAATTCTACCCACGAATATGAACTGTCTAATCAACTGAATACTGCTTACAATTCCTCTGCGCCCGTCTGCAACTTTGTAGACGGGCGTTTTGTGTTCCCCCGGCAAAATTTTTTCAAAAAGTTTGCAAAATCACCGCCTATTCGGGGGTGCGCGGTTTTGAGGGTTTATGAAAGGGGACATCAGAAAAAATCACCCGCTTTCGCGGCTGCGAAAGGAGGTGAGAACATGAATGAACCGAACCGTACCCAATGGCAAATCCGTTGTGCTTTTAATGGCTTTTGCAAACAGGCATTGAAGCGCGAAGCAATGAACGCCCACAGGGACACAAAGCGGCAGCAGTCAAGGGAAGTAACATTCTCCGATCTGTCACCACTGGAAGAAAGCCAGCTTGTTACCTACGACAGATATTTTGCAGATGATGAAGCTGAACAGTCTTTCATTATTGCGGGAAAAGAGATAACCGCAAAGCTGCTTGCCGAAGCCCTGCGGAGCTTGCCGGAAGAAAAGCGCGAAACTATCCTGCTGTATTATTTCTTCGATATGAGCGAAACCGAGATTTCAAGGCTCTGCAACATTCCGAGGACAACAGTGAAGTATCGCCGCAACAGCTCTTTTGAGCTACTAAAACGCTATTTGGAGGAACGCGCCTATGACTGTCAGCCAGCAACCCCAACAAGATTCCCGCAGGACAAAATGAGCCGGTAGGCGAAATTTGGTACTGTGGTAGAATCTTGCTCTAAGAAAGTGGCGGCTTCCTCTGTGTGGGCTTCCGTCAATACCTTTAGTGCTGCAAACGGGGATTTTGCCAAAGCTGCGGAAACATTTCTCCCTCTGATACCTACAAACCTGCAAAATGCAAAATGGACGTTGATTTGCGGAAATTTCCCCTTATTCCTTACAACACCACACAAGCCGGAATAGGCGGAGATTTACGGAAATTTCTCTTTGCCTGCCCTCCACGGACAGCTTGCGGATTTGCCAAATGGGAGAGGAAATTTCTTTCTATCCCCTTTGCACGGCATAATACTGGCGATTTTTCAAAATGCCAAAAATGGGCGCAAAAAAACAGGAAACCTTTTCTTGATTTCCTGTCTTGGTGTGCCGTTCCATGTAGCGGCGGTTATTCAGTTTACAAATAAGCCGGATTTAATTTGCCCCAGTGTTGTTCCTTTTCGCAATTACAGCAAGTAATTATTTTCCCGGTTTGCAATCTGCAAACCAACCAATTTGTAGGTTGCATATCCTCCCATAACCAGCGGCTCTGCTTTGCAAATTTCTTCTGCTTCTTCACGGCTCTCTGTTTTTAGGATATACATACCTGCCATTCCCGGATAGCCTTTAAAGACACCGCAGATTTCCAGCTTTCCCTCATCGTCCAGCTTTCTTATGTTCTCAACGTGTTCCATAACTACCTGTTTTGTCATTTTATTATAGGTCTTGCTTTTCTCAATCATCATCATATACATCAATTTTTCCATACGATTTTCTCCTTTACATTCTATGGGGATTCACTGAGGGTATTATATTATATTTATCCGGCAATAGCAATCTGTCTGTCATGCTCTGGAAACAAACTTATAGCCCACGCCTATAACGGTCTTTATGTAGGTAGGCTTGCGGTTGTCCGGCTCTATCTTTTTTCGCAAGTTGCAAATTACATTGGCAACGCTTGACTGGCAGCTTTCACTTTCCATGCTCCATACAGTTTCAAAGATTTGCGCCTTTGTAAATACCCTCCCCGGACTGGTGGCAAGGCAACAGAGTGCGCCATACTCTAAACGGGTGAGATTTATGTCTGCCCCGCCTTTCAGTACCCGGCGTTGGTGTAATCTGATTTCCAATCCTGGAAAAATCAGTGTGGGGAAGTGTGGCGGCGGCATGGCTTCCAGCGGTATTATATGGGCAAGGCCAGCTATGGCTTTTTCAATCGCTTTTTCTTCTGTGCCATTGAATGTAAGCATGACTATTTTCCCGACAAATCTCACCTCCCATTATGTAGCCTGTCCGTCAAACCGAAAACGGAACAAAGCAGAGATAAGCCGCTGTTTTATGCTATCCTCGGTGTCTGTATCTATATGACCATTTTCAAGGGCTGCCATACGGATACGCTTGCTGTAATGTCGTAAAACCTCTTCCACGGCTTCCGGCTCTCCGCTGGTCGCCCGGACAATCGTTTCATAAGGCAAAAGATTCGGATTCCCCATGTGAAAGCACCTCCATTTCTTTATGCAGGAGTTGTAAAGTCCTATGGATTTGATACCCGGTCGTACTCCGGCAGCGTCCGTACATTTCCCCGATTTCCCGCTGTGTGTAATGCCTGAAAAAGTAAAGGAAAATGATTTCCCGGTTTTTCTCCGGCAGAGCTAACAGGGCGGCGGCAAGTTTTCCGTTGGTGAGGATAACTGTCTGACCGCACATCGTAATGGAGTATTTTTCATAGGGTGCTTCAAAATATTCGTCTGTTGTGCCTAAAGGGTAAAACTTTTCTTCTGTGAGGTATTCAAGGGATATTTCTTTTTGTCGCCGTCTGCTCCTGTCACGCCATGCGTTGATAGCCGCAAAGCGTATGACGGTCTTGCAAAAGCCGTTGAACGTATACATGATATGTTCTTTGTATGCTTCTGTACAAGCCATAAATGATTCCCCCCTTTCTCCCACATGGGGCGTGCATGGTTTCGTTTTAATGCTATATTGCATTTGGTACATGGATAGTTTATCATAGAATAGTGACAAGGGCTGTCACCATTCGGAAAGGAGTTCAAAAATGTCAAAAGCAGAACGGCTTATCGAGATGATGATAACAATAAATGCAAAAAAAGATTTTACTGTAGGCGAATTGGCAAATGAATTTTCCGTATCAAAAAGAACCATACTACGTGACTTGCAAGAATTGGAACAAGCTGGTTTCCCTCTTTACTCCGAAGTTGGGGCGGCGGGTGGGTATCATATCTTAAAAGAACGCATTTTGCCGCCTATTGCTTTTTCAGAAAGCGAAGCAAAAGCTATTTTCTTTGCCTGTCAAGCCTTGCAATATCACCGTGACTTGCCGTTTGAACAGGAAACCATATCCGTCCTAAAAAAATTTTTGAATTGTCTGCCATTAGATGTACAAAACAGTATTACGCAGATTCAAAACAAGGTAGTATTTTGGATTCCAGACAGACATTGCGATTCGCCATTACTTAAATCAATGTTCCTTGTTGTGATAAACCGTCATGCCGCAACAATACGGTATTCGTCAACATATTCTGAAAGTACACGCACAATTATACCTATCGGCTTATATGCTATGAATGGACTTTGGTATTGCCCCGCCTATTGTACAACGGCAAATCAAATCAGAGTATTCCGGGTTGACCGTATTAAAGAAATCATAGAGGAAAAGCCCTATCCAAAAGGGAAATACCCTATTCCTACGTCTATTCAAGAATATCTTGAAAAAACAGATGTTAGGAATGATTACCATATGAAAATCCAACTAACGGATATAGGCGTTAAACGCTGTGAAAGTGAATGTTTACTTGCAAGCGGATTAACAACATTTCCAACGGGCGGCGGGATAATCGACATGGAAATAAATCATGCAGCTTTAGAATGGGTTGCCGATTATATATTGCCATTTGGGAACAACGCCACTGTGTTAGCACCATTGGAGCTAATAAAACTAATGCAGCAAAAAATATATGAATTACATCAGCATTATTGCAGTTTGGAAACAAGTATGAATGAATGAGAGGGATTCCGTCGTCATCGGCATTGTGGGAATGTGTATAACTGGCTGTCTCATGGAATTGTGGGTAACTCTGTTTGCAGGACGTGGGAAAGCTGCACTTTAGCTTTTCCATGTGCTGTGAATAGAGTTATCCATGATTCCATAGCCTGTTATGCACATTTCCATAATGTTTGTCTTTTGGTCTTTGGCTTCTTTGGTTCGGAATAGTGTGGTGCTGGCGGTCTATCTCTTGTTTTCGGTTGCTTGCTTCTTTACCGTACATGAGCATTCGCGCCCGATTGCGATAGGTAAGCCTACAGTTTCAAATGTTTCCGGCTTTTCCCCCGCTTAGCACCGTGCATGCGGCTTTCACCGCACACGGCGCCCCATCGAATTTAGAAATTGTTCATTTTAAACATAACTTACACACTTCGTTACAGCATTAAAAGATTTGTTATGCGATTACAGGCGTTCCCGCCAGTTTTCGCAGTTTATTCAGTTTTTCCAGTTGTTTTTTGTTCAGTTGGAGTTCATTTAGGCTGATGAAGAAGAAGGCAAGACTGATGGGGGTACGGTTTGCGGCCAGCCTGTTTTATAAGGAATGGAGGCCAAAGGATATGGTGTGTATGGGAATATCCATGTTTATCTCCCGGTCAAAAGCCGGTGAGCAGTATCTTGACAGCATAGGAGGCGATAACCGCATAGAGCAGGAGGGCAGCTATCGGAAGTGTGTTTTTCTTGTGGAAAACAAAAAGAGATTAGAGAATGGAAGGAGTTATTTAAGAGGAAAGGCAAGGAAGAATTAGGAATTAGTGGCAGAAATGATGAAAAGAGAATAAGCCAGGAGAAGTATCAGGAAAAGTATAAAAGGCAGGATTTACAGGTAAATGAATTGATCGCAGGAATAGGAACAGACCTATAGCAGCAATGAATGAAAAAGATGTCAAGGGAAGGAAGATGAAAATGAGTAGATTTTTAAAATTACGGACAGGAAAAAAGCTGGAGGTTTGGCCGAGATATTATGCATATAATAGGACTTTGGCAATTGCATTGTTTGAGGAGGGTGAGCCATATGGTAATCTTACCTGCTGCCTGGACGATGCACCGGGAAGAAATTGCGCTTATATTGATGTAAATAATATGGGGGTGGATATTGTGGACGTGCTGGAGAAAGAAGGGTTCGGGAAAAGAACCGGAAAAAAGCATCAGTCCGGCTATGTGGTGTATCCGGAATTTTCATTTAAGAAGGAAGTGTTAAGGGATTGCACAAATGAAAATTATGAGAAGTATCTTACATGGCAGGAGACCCTTGGGGAGGATGAAGAATATCTTACTGCGAGTTGTCGGATCTGTTATAAGGATTTTTGTTTTACCGTGAAAAAGGAAGAGGCACAAAAATACCGGGAGTATCAGGATGGTGCGCCATATCTGATACAGAATGTTTTTCCAAACATGTCCTGTGAGGAAAGAGGGCTTTTTGCAAAAGGCCAGAATATGTGTGGTACATGTTTTAAGGAGATGTTTTCCTTTTACCAGGGAGGAGCTGAGGAAGATTAAACAATATTTTTGCTTTTTTCCTGTAATGAATGGAAAGAGTACGGTAGTATGAGGCTGGTCGGGATATCAATGGATTTGGAGGTAATCTATATTATGGTTGGATCAAAAATAAAAATCGGTGATATGCTGTACTAAAGCGATGATAAAAAAGAGTCATGGGAGAACTTTCAACGGGATTATAGATTGGGAGAGGTAGAATTAGATCGGTTGAAATACGGTTTTGTAGATACATACGAAGAATATAGTACATCGAGCCAGGAATTTGCTGAAGAGTTTTCCGAAGCAGAGGATGTCTGGAAGATGCTGATGGAATAGTAACACACCTGCTAATCCGATATTGTTTGTGCAGTATCGGATTAGCAGGTTCTTTCGCTATACATCGAGCAATGAACATCCATTGTTGATATGACATAGATAAAAATATTTTTAGATATGTTGTGATAGTCAGCGGATATGATAAAAGATGTTGTCGCATTATATAGAAAAATGTATAATGACTATATTATCAAATGTATAGAAGTTTGAAAAAGTATGATGAAATTTTGTCATAGATATTTTGTATATTTGGAATGTTTGAAAAGGTAACTCATGATAGTATTCTGATTAGCTTAAAACAGTAAATGTTTTGGAATTTGTTACAATAATCTTTAGAGTATGATATCATGTGTCATCGAAACAGTATATGGGAGATGAATTGCAGGTGAAATTGATCAGCGAAGCGCCTCCCCGGATGAACTGCAGTCCCTGTGAGGCAACGCTTGAGGATGCTTACATTTATATTGCGAATAAGGAACTATAATTGTAATAAGAATATATGTATTGCGAAATGTACATAATAATGTTATTATTATGTACAAAGGAGGTGCGTTTAAATGCCAGTAATTAAGCCAATTACGGAACTTAGAGATACAAATGCAATATCTGAAATTTGTCATAAGCAGCAACAGCCGGTGTTTATTACAAAAAATGGGTATGGAGATTTGGTGGTTATGAGCATAGAAGCTTATGATGAATTGATCAACATGAACAGAATTGACAAATCAATCCTGGAGGCGGAGCAGGAGGTGTCAAATGGAGCAGAACTGTTAGATGCAAGAGAGGCTCTAAGTCAATTGAGGAGGAAACATTTTGGATAAATATACTGTTAAGATGTTTCCGCAGGCTTATCGTGATATAGACAAAATCTATGAACAGGCACTTCTTAATGATAATTACGGTGACAATGCATTAATGCTGGCACAAAGGCTTGAAGATGCGATTTTCAGCTTAGAAGAGCAGCCCTATCGTGGAGCGGAGCGTAAATATGGGTTCTATGCTCATAAAGGGTATCGTCAGTTATTTGTTTCTGGTTACATTATTATCTATGAAGTATTGGATTCAGAAAAAATAGTTGCAGTGCTTACAGTTAAATATAGCGGAAGTGAATTTTAATCTTTCGCTATATTTTTTCTATGGGAATTTGAATCTGGACAACGGCATCCTCCGTTCGGTCGATTACATTTTCATTGATGATGACCTCATAGGAGAACCCGGATAATGCGAATACGTTTTCACTGGCAAAATCAAAGATTTTCTGATAGCATGCAATTGCGTTTGCGGGAGACTCCTGAGCAGCAATGGGAAACTGTATCATGGGAGTGGGACTTTTTATTACGGATACTGGGCGGTCTGGCTGTGACAGGGCAATTTATGAGGGATAAAAGGTGGATGGAGACAGAAGATATTATTCTTGGGAAAGCAAAATATGAGGACTGGAGATCCATATACTGTAATGTCTGGTCAAGGCCGGAGACGGCGGAATATATGATATGGAAAGTGACGGCTGATGAGGATGAGGCCAGGGAGAGGATACAACAGACGGTCGCATGGCAGGAAACCCATGATGCGTGGCTGGTTTATGAGAAGATCAGCGGGCAGGCCATCGGATTTGCCGGAGTGGAGGAAACAGGGCCGCACATTTATCATGAGACTGGTATTGCCCTGGGTCCGGAGTATGTCGGAAGGGGATATGGGAAACAGATACTGTGTTTATTGATGGAATACTGCGTTTCATTAGGCGGTCAGGAATTTTATTATTCTACGCGGACAGGGAATCTTGCTTCAAAGGCGTTGGCATTATCCTGTGGATTGGTATACCAGCATTCGGAGCAGAAGACAGACCAGCGTAGTGGAAAAACTTATGAATTGGAGATTTATAAAAAGAATCTGAAATGTACAGGGAGTGAGATTGAATGAAGCCGGAGGAGATTTTGGAGTATTGCATGGAGAATCTGGAAGGGAGTGTCCTTGTGGAGAGCTGGGGAGAAAAGGCAATTTTTTATAATCCCGGCCGTGCACTGAAACGGGGCGTGTATATATTGACGGTCAAGGAGAAGGATGGCAATAATGACAGAGGTTCGAAGCTTAACAGACCAGGAATTTACCGGGTGAACCTGGGTGTCCGTAAGGAGACGTTTGTGAAGCTGTTTGGGGCTGTGCCACAACGTCCGGGGGCAGGCGGAATTGTGGAAATGGATTATGATTTTTCTACGGTTGACCGTTTTTTGCCGCATCCGGTTTATGCGTGGATGGGGTGGCTGTGTGTCCTGAACCCATCGGAAAAGACTTTTGAGGATTTAAAGCCATATATCCAGGAAGCCTATGAATACGCAAAAGAGAAATTTTCCAAACGCAAATAGAGAAAGAAGGCAGGAGGCTTGCAACATTTGGAAATGAGTATCTGCAATATTAAGAAAAAAGTCTGCGGCTATATTGGCAGAAAATGATAAATCGGAAGCTGTAGTTTAGAGGAGATAATGATAATGAATGGAAAAGAAGTGCGTGTAGGCGTGAGTTTACTCGTTGGTAACATGGACAACATGGTTCGATTTTATAGAGATATATTAGGCTTTCAAACGCAATGGAATGGTGGTTCATTTGCAGACTTTGAAACAGCGAGCGGTGAATTATCCTTGTTTATGTATAGCAGAGAAGAATTTGTCAAGGCAATAGGTGAGGACTATATTCCTCCAAATGGTATCAACCAGACTTTTGAAATTGCCCTCTGGTTGCCCAGCTTCGCTGATGTGGATTCAGAATATGAACGTCTGTCGAGGTTAGGGGTGCAGTTTCCCACAGGAGAACCCATTACTTATCCTTTTGGTATTCATAATTTTTATGTAGCAGACCCAGAGGGAAATTTACTAGAAATCGGAAGTGCAAATGCAGTATAAATCAGGATTGAACAAAATCGCTATGCCACAGCCTTGGCAGGCCATCGCACAGCGATTTTGTTCAATTAAAATTTGTCGAGAAGCTACAGAGAGTGTAAAATTAGGATTTCATAAGGTGAAGATAATGGCTAGAGAAGTAAAATGGACAAAATATCTATGGTTGAGCCTGCTCTTGTTTGGAGCATTTATGCTTGAATATTTTTCAATATTTGTAATCGAATTCATGATTCTGCATGTAGATATATGGAACTATACCGCAAACCAAAGAAGCGTTCATTGTATGATAATGGTTTTTATATGGGCAGTTGTTATTGTAATGGCACTATTTTTTTCGCAGAAGTATTATCACTTTCCCTCAAGAGAAAATAAAGAGGATCATCCTTCTTTGAAAAATTGGGTCATAACATTTTCCTGCTTAATCTGCTGCAAAATCTTGACTTTTATAGATTGGCATACTCTAAAAGTATTTGGTGAAGTTCAAGGTAAAAATGCATACCAATTCTGTGCACAATATTTATACTATCTTTTTGAGGTAATGCTTGTTACTCTAATCATAATGTATGGGCAAAAAGCGATTGAAACCTTGTTGAAAAAAGAAAGTCCGATTCCTTTCGGTGGTATCATATTGGCTGTGACATGGGGAGCGTTTCATTTTGTGTCGAGAGGAGTAGGACTTGAAATATGGAATGGAATTTCTACTATGATATTTTCTGTTCTTAGCGGTGTAATGTATTTACGACTAAACAGAAAATGTTTGTATAGCTATCTTTTTATCGCTGTAGGCTATTTACTATAGATTGCAATGAATTGATTGCTGTATTGAAGTTATAAGGAAGAATAGGTGACCAATATGAAAATGAAATCCAAGAGAAAAATTCTCATTATTGTATTATCTGTAGTTATTGTGCTGTTCATTGCCGGAGATTGGGCATTATCCGTGATAATATACAACGAAAATTTTAACCAGCGTTTTGAAAGTGATGAGGCGTTTATACGGCATGTTGATGATTTTGACGGATTGCAGCGCACGAAATATGAGTTTGTTTCCAATAAGGGACAGAAATTGACGGGATATCTGTACACCACGGAGGAAAAACCGCATGGAATCGTTGTAATGTCTCACGGATTTGGCGGTGGCGGGCACAACTCTTATATGGACTGCGCAAATTATTTCGCGCATCATGGATACTGTGTTTTTTCTTATGATGCTACGGGAAATGATGAAAGCGAAGGTGAAGGAGTTGGAGGACTTCCACAGGGAGTCATAGATCTTGACTATGCAATCACATTTGTGGAAGAAAGTGGGAATTTCCCAGATCTGCCAATCGTTTTATTCGGGCATAGCTGGGGCGGTTACAGTGTTTGCAGTGTACTTACCTATCATCCTGAAGTAAAAGCAGTTATCGCGTGTTCCGGTTTTAACTCTTCATCGGATATGTTTGAAGCAGAGGGGAAAAAACAGGCAGGGAACGGTATCTATCTTATATTGCCGTTTGTGAAGCTCCACGAGAGGATGAAATACGGCGGCTATGCCTCAAATACTGCGATGGACGGATTTTCAGAGAGCGATGCCGCCATTATGATCCTGCATAGTTTGGATGATGAAGTTGTTCCAGCCAAATACGGCTACGACATTTATTATGAAAAATATAAAGATGATTCCCGGTTTCGTTTCATTCATTTCCAGGATAAGGGACATAATTATTTCAATGATGAAACCTATAGGGATGAATTTAATGCGGAATTTGACAAATGGCTTGAAACACTGGATTACGATTATAATGTCTCCGAAAACAAAGAACGGTTTTCGAAGGATAGAGCTGACTATATACATAAAAACCTTGACAGGGAAAAAAGGTTCAATTCATTAGATTTGGAGCTGTTTGGGGATTTTGTTGGTTTTTATGATGAAAAGATACACGGGGTTATCAAAAGTGAAGAGGCTTTCGAGAAATGATTAGTCCAAAATAGCGAGAGCTGTAACCAATGTGGTTACAGCTCTCGCTAAATTTTTCCCTAAATTTGCAAATATGGCACTTTATTTTGCAAAAGTGGACTGTCTCGTTGAAAGTAATGGATAAAGTAGATACAATAAAATTATCTTTGTAGCAATGAAAGAATTTTTTTATTACCGGAAAGCTATGGAGTAATAATGTATACGGAGGAAAACATAATGAAATCTATTTGTGGAATTGATTGTACGAACTGTGAATTAAGCAGCACTTGTAACGGGTGTGCGGCAACAGGAGGCCAGCCTTTTGGGGCGGAATGCCTTGTTGCACAATGCTGTAAAAAAGGCAAGACAGCGTTAAGTGAATTGAAAGAAAAGCTGATTGCGGCCTTCAATGCGCTTCACATTCCGGATATGGAAGAAGTAACAGAGCTGAATGCGCTGAAAGGTTCCTTTGCCAACATTGAATATGCCCTTCCCAACAGCCAGATTGTAAAGTTTTGGGATGACAACAGGATCTATCTGGGGAACCAGCTGCAAAAAAAGGACAGCGACAGGTGCTACGGGATCATCGCTGACGAGAAATACCTCATGGTGTCTGAGTACAGCGGCTTTGGAACTGATGCAGAGATTATTGTGTTCAAACGATGGAACTAAAATGGATCTTCTGGAAAAAACAATAAAAGAGTGGAGGGACGTCCAGTGAAGATCTCAAGAGTGACAGCACAATTTCCCTGTGATTGTAAAACGGTCTGGGATATTGTTACAGATAATGAGAATTTTGAATGGCGAAGTGATTTATCTAAAATCGAAATAATTGATGAAAATCGTTTTGACGAGTATACAAGGGATAAATTTGTAACACATTTTCGGATCACTGCAAAGGAGCCATACCGAGAATACCGCTTTGATATGGAAAATCAGAACATGAGAGGTCACTGGAGCGGCATATTTGAGAGCTGCGATGATGGTACACAGATTACTTTTACAGAACAAGTCCAGGTGAAGAACCCGATTATGAATTTGTTTGTAAAGGGGTATCTGAAAAAGCAGCAGGTCGGGTATATTGCAGATCTCAGAAAAGCGATAGCAAAATTGTAAGTTGGAGGATTAAGCAAGTAAAGAAGTGCAGCTTCCTGGGAAAAAGCGGATGAAAGTTAATGCCTTTCTAAGAGGAAATATACTGGAGACGGGAACGCTGCTGAAAAGAGTGGAGGAGACGACAAAATGAGAAATCCAGAACAAACAATAGGAAACTTAATAGATAAGCAGAAAGTTTCATTCATTGCCTCGATTTCCGCGGAAGGTTTCCCAAATATGAAAGCTATGCTGCCGCCCAGAAAACGAGTGGGAATCAAGGAATTTTGGTTTACAACTAATACATCTTCTATGCGGGTAGCTCAATACAGGGAAAATCCAAATGCCAGCATTTATTTTTATGACAAACGTTTTTTCCGTGGAGTTATGCTGATTGGCACCATGGAGGTTTTAGAGGATGCTGAAGCTAAGCAGATGATCTGGCTTGAGGGTGATACTATGTATTATCCCCAGGGCGTGACAGATCCTGATTATTGTGTTTTAAAATTTACTGCTGAAAAAGGGAGATACTATTCTAACTTTAAATCAGAAGATTTTGATGTGCTGCCCATGAGCATATGAAAGAAAATATCTGTGTGGCAGGAGATGGCTAAAGATAAGTAAAATATTATTATTAGAGGACGATGTGAGTCTGGTAGATGGACTCAAGTATTCTCTAGGGAAGAACGGATTTGATGTTACGGTTGTACGGACAGTGGAAAAAGCCCTTGAGTCCCTGTCAATTATCAGTGAGTACGATCTATTACTGCTTGATGTTACTTTACCGGATGGAACAGGATTTGATGTATGTGAAAAGGTAAGACGGCAGAATAGGCAGATACGTGGATACAATCAGTGCGCCATAGATTTTGGAAAGATAATTTGAGGTTAATCAATGATTAAAATATTATTTGTAGATGATAATTTCGATTGCTTAAAGATTCTGGAGCGTGTGTTTAGGAAAGAGTTTATCGTATATACAACGTCGGGAGTGAATGCGGCAATGGAGATTCTGAAAAATAAAAAGGTCAATTTGGTCTGTTCTGATTTGCATATGCGCGGTGAGACAGGTGTTGTTCTGCTACAGGAGATGATACGGAGCGACATGAATATACCGTTTATTTTGATGTCCGGTGATATTGACAGTATGGAAATAAAGAGGGCAGAATCTTATGGGGCAGTCTTTCTGGAGAAAAACGGGGAGTTAGCCTCTCGGATTAAGAGAATTGCGGTTTCAGTAGAGAAAAAAGGAAGCCAGGCAATTGGGGAGATGCCAGCATGCGTAAAAAAATATTAATAGCGGATGATGAAGCAGATATTGTGTCAATGCTTCGTGCCTTTTTTGAAAGCAAAGGATATTTTGTCCTGTCAGCCGTAAATGGAACAGAAGCATTAAAGCAAGTGGAACAGGAACCGGATATTATCTTGCTTGATATTAATATGCCCGGACTGGATGGCCTGAAGGTTTGCGAACGTATTCGGGATTATGTGTCCTGCCCTATTCTTTTCTTGACTGCGCGAATAGAAGATACAGACAAAGTAAAAGGGTTTGCCGTCGGCGGTGATGATTATATTGTCAAGCCCTTTTCCCTTATGGAGCTTGAAGCAAGGGTGACTGCGCATTTGCGCCGGGAAGCAAGGCGTACCTTTGATGCACAGATCAAGTTCTCCGGTGACCTGACGGTTGATTATTCAGAGCGCTGCCTTTTCTTTGAGGGGCAGCGTCTTGGTCTTGCTAAAAAAGAATTTGATATTGTGGAACTGTTATCTCAAAATCCGGGACAGGTTTTTACGAAAGAACGGATTTATGAGCGCATTTGGGGTTATGACAGCATGGGGGACAGCAGTGTTGTGGCGGAGCATATCCGAAGGATACGGTCAAAGATTGCAGCATATACGGACAGGGCATATATTGAAACAGTTTGGGGGTGCGGATACAAATGGAGAAAATAAAGCACTATAGACTGAATTTATCTCTTAGGAAAAGTCTGGTGCTCTACGTGGCAGTTTTTGCGGTACTTGCTCTTATTCTCTCTATCATGACAATTTCCATATGCGATAACACAGTGGATACAATAAGGAAGTCTTACCCGTTGGCCGGTGAAAAATATTACCTGACAAATGAGCAGGGCAAACGACTGGGCGACGGCACCTATATCGGGAATGTACCTGTTATGCCTTCCGGGCAGGATGAACGTATTATCACTTTATTAGAATTGTTTTCTACGATTGCTGCACCTGTCTATTCCGCATTATGTATTATAGCGGCAGCATTTCTGTTTTACAGGGACAAGCTGAAAAAGCCGCTTGCAAACTTGCGCATTGCGGCTGAAAAAATATCAAATAATGACTTGGACTTTGCGGTAGGATACGACAGTAAAGATGAGTTGGGGGAGCTTGTGGATTCCTTTGAAATCATGCGCGCGGCTCTTGTAAATAATTTTTCTGAAATGTGGAGGCAGGTCGAAGAACGGAAAGCACTCAATGCTGCATTTGCCCATGATTTGCGTACCCCGCTTACAGTATTAAAAGGCTACAATGAAATGCTGCAGGTAAATGCAGATGAACGGACAAGAAAAATCGCTGCTACTATGGGAAAACACATATCCCGTATGGAGGCTTATGTAAGCAGTATGAGCAGTCTCAGGCGTTTGGAGGACACACAGCCGAAGTACGAGGCGGTTTCTCTGCAGCCGTTTTTGTCTTCTCTACAGGAAAACGCACAAATGGTATGTACACAAAATAGAAAAGCATTGCACCTGCAAAATGAGGTGCCTGCCTGTGAACTTTTTATAGATAGATCGTTCATTTTACAAGTATGCAATAATCTGTTAGCAAATGCCGTCCGCTATGCCCGGACGTCCATTACATTGTCTTTTTCTTTACAGAATAAAGGATTGCTGATCATGGTATTGGATGACGGAAAAGGCTTTGATAAGAATATTGTACGTAAGGTAACGAATCCATATTTCACAGAAGAAGACCGTGCGGAACACTTTGGCCTTGGATTATATATCTGCAGGCTGCTCTGCGAACATCATGGCGGATATCTGAACATTGATAATACGCCGAATGGAGCTATGGTATCTGCATTTTTCAAAAATCTTTCTTTGTAGATAAAAAGTTGAAATTTACGCGTTATACTCGTCATAAAAACATAGGAAAGGAAGTTTGACATGGTTTTAAAAACAGTCGGGCTGACCAAACAATTTGGCGGGAAGACAGCCGTAAATGATTTGAACATTACTTTATCAAATGGTGTTTATGGACTATTGGGGGCAAATGGCGCGGGGAAAACTACATTTATGAGACTGCTGTGCAATCTTCAAAAACCTACTTCTGGAAGAATATTTCTGAATGGGAAAAACATTGCAGGGCTTGGAGAAAAGTATAGGAATCTTTTGGGATATCTGCCGCAGCATTTTGCGTATTACCCCGATTTTACCGCACTTGATTTTCTGCTGTATGTTGCAGCTCTAAAGGGAGTGGGTGAAAAAGCGGCGCAGAAAAAATCAAACGAATTACTTGAAGAGGTAGGATTATCTGCAGAAAGCAGACATAAAATTAAAACCTTTTCCGGCGGTATGAAACAGCGATTGGGAATTGCACAGGCAATGTTGAATAACCCGCGTATATTAATCTTAGACGAGCCGACAGCAGGGCTTGACCCTAAAGAGCGTGTCCGTTTTCGTAATCTGATCAGTGCATTTGCAAAAGATCGTATCGTAATCTTATCTACCCACATTGTTTCTGATGTAGAGTTTATTGCAGAGGAAATTATTATGATGAAATCCGGTTCAATTATTCACTTCGGGAAACCACAGGAGATCACGTCTGAAATCAATGGGCAGGTGTGGGAGTGCATTGTCCCATCGGCAAAGGCGGAGAAATATGCAGCAGCATTTAACACCAGCAATTTGCGCAACATGAATAATAACAAAACGGTTTTACGGATCATTGCAGATCATCCGCCTATGGCAGATGCTTCGCAGGTGCAGCCTAATTTGGAAGATTTGTATCTATTTTATTTCAAAGGAGGCACAGAAGAATGAAAAAACTAATTCAATTTGAATTACGAAAAATATTTTCAAAACGCCTGACACAGATTGCTTTGCTTTTTGTACTGTTTTTTTCTGCCATTTTGGGGTTTTCCAGCTATCAAAATAAATACGCATTTGATGGAGTGAGCAAGGAAGGGACAGGAAAAACAGCCGTAGAGATTGATAAGGAGATTGCGGCGAAATATGAGGGAGTATTGACAGATGAAAAAGTTCAGCAAATGATGAATGACTTTGCTGCCCAAACGAACTTACATGGAATGAATGCTGCGTATCTCTATCATAACGCTCTGCAGTCTGCAGTTTTTACGCGGTTTTCTGATATGAATGGAAACTGGAACGGTGTTCGTGTTTCGGATGCATTTGGCGGTGAGGAAGTCAGGATTGGTTATGTTGACGGCTGGCTTACAACGAGCCAGAACATGGTTAAGATTTTTTTCATTCTTTCGCTGGTTATTGTTATTATGACCGCACCTGTTTTCTGTGGTGAATATGGCGGAGTGGATAATATTATCCTTACAAGTAGATATGGAAGGACGAAATGTGGGGCGGCGAAAGTGGGCGCTGGTTTGATTGCTGCATTTATAGTGACACTGGCAGTAGCTGCCGTCAATATTTTGTTTGCATTTGTTCTATATGGAAGAGATGGATTGAATTGCAGCGTTCTTTTTGCGCCTATGCCATTTGATAATGGGTATATTCCTTTTAATATTACCTGTGGAACTTTGCTGAAATATCAAGTTTTGCTGGCTTTTACGGGAACATTGAGTGTTGCGGGAATTACGCTGCTAATCTCAGCTATCAGCAGGAATCAGATGGTGGCTCTGGTTGCTTCAGCGGCAGTGTACTTTTTCCCTGCTGTATTACCCATTTCGGAAAGTAATCCATTGTTTCGGTTTATAGGGCTTTTACCTATGTATCATGCTCAATTTGTTTCTCTCATGTCAATAGAACAAATGGATAACGGCATATTATATGCAATATGGGTTATTCCGACGGCATTTATTTTTATAGAAACAGGTGCTTTTGCTTCCCGTAGATTTTTTGCGAATCATCAAGTCACATAAAGAACGGGAGAAATAAATGAAATCACAAATACTATAATATTTCCTGTTAGGCAAAGGAATGCCAAGCTGGTGATAATTTTTATAAATCCAAGGTTACTTTCTATTATATTTCAGGTATCTGAAATATAATAGATGCAGGAGGGATGGAAATGGATTATCTCACTGCTGCAGAGATTGCAAATAAATGGAAAGTGTCCAGCCGGATGGCTGCTTATTATTGTGAGGCCGGAAGGATAGAGGGCGCTGTAAAAAAAGGAAAGACCTGGTTTATTCCGGCCGACGCTCCAAAACCCTTGGATAAGCGTTATTCCAGAGATACTATCAAAGCAAAAGAGAGTCAGGCAGTTGGCGACATACTTGTAGATATTGCGGAATCGGCGGTTTATCATATGAAAGATATTTTTGAACATCTGGGGTTTACCCGTGAAACCCTGCGGTATTATGAGGAAATCGGACTTATCAAGCCGAAAAGAGGGCAGTATAGCAGATATCGTGAATTTGACTTGTTTGACATCTACCGTTTGATGGCGATTGATTTCTATAAGAAACGGGGATTTTCACCAGTTGCCATCAAAGGAATACTAGAGGCAAAGCCAGAGGAATATGCCGAAAAGCTTCAGCAACAGTCAGACAGCCTGCAGGCTCAGATAGACCGGCTTTCTCAGATACAGAAGCGTCTGAAGGAGACACAGCGTTTTTATCAGGAGTTTTCCGAGAATACCGGTAAGCTTGAGATCCGGGAACTACCGCTTTATTATGTGGCAGAGCGGTTTCCTTCCGTAGCTTCCTTTGGAGAGTACAGGAATAAAGTGCTGCGGTTTCTCAACGTGGAGAATGAGGATATTCTTTCAAGCATGGTTCGGACGCTTACTTTTGATGAAACAGGTTACAAAGGCTCAGAAATGTATGTAGTAAAACCTGCCGGAAAAATAGAACATGAGAAGCAAAATGTTTATCTGGAGCATGGAAAATGCCTGTATACCACATTGCTTGCAGATAATAATGACACTTCGGTTCCGGAAAAGATGTTTTCTCTGTGCCATGCATGGGCAAAAGAAAATCAGGCAGCGTTTCGCGGTATGGTGTATATTTTTGTCCGTATGGCGATGCCAAATGAGGATATAGACAAACACATTTACGAAGTATGGGTTCCTCTAAAATGAATTACACTTTCCTCTTGACTTGGGGGATTCCACCGGCTTTACAGTATTATTTGCAGGGCCGGTTTTTTTTGGCCCTATTGAATAGAAGGGAGAAAAAAGAATGAGGCTGTTAATTATCAATACATTGCCTAAAGAGCATCTGCTGGCAGAAAAAGCAATATGCCGCCTGGAGGAAAAGACGGCGGAGTGTAAGACATTTTATATAAAAGATATGAAGATAACACCTTGTATTGGCTGCAATGCCTGTTGGTTAAAAACACCTGGTATTTGCGCTGTCAAAGATGATTACGAACAGATCCTAAGGGCTTATTTGCAATATGATGTTACTGTTTTTATCTCTGATACGACACTAGGATTTGTTGGCTATAAAATGAAAAATATAATAGACCGGATGCTGCCCATGGCGACTATGTATACCAGAATTGAAAACGGACAGACACGCCATGTTCCTCGTTATAAAAAAGAATTCCAATTCGGGCTTCTATATGCAGGTGAAGGAAATAAGGATTATTTATCACACTGGATGAGTCGGTTTTGTTTGAATTTTCATGGAATCAGTCTGGGGGCATATCCAATTGAAGCGTGGAAGGAGATGGCTGTATGCATTTCGTAATGATCAGCGGTGCTGCCCGTACACAGTCTAAGAGCAACACTGCGAAGATCCTTGCTGCATTTGGCGCGGGTTTGAATAGCAGCGGGAATACATCGGAGACTTGGTATCTCTCAGACCGAAAACAGTGGAAGAGAGCAAAGGCTGCGTTTGAAGAGAATGAGAATGTCCTGTTTGCCCTGCCGCTTTATGTAGAGAATGTGCCAGGGATTATGCTGGAGTTTTTAGCAGGTGTATCTGCAAAGGAACAGCCGGGAACCCAAATATCCTTTCTCCTGCAGGGAGGATTCCCGGAAGTATCTCAAGGACGATGCTGCGAAGAATTCTTAAAAATGCTTCCGGCACAGCTTGGATGTGCGTATGGCGGAACGATCATCAAAGGAGATATGTTCGGTCTCAGCCTGATGGGAGGAAGACTAGGAGCAAAACTGTTGCAGCCATTTGTGGAAGCCGGACAGCAGTTTGGAAAGGATGGTTATTTCCGGCCTGAAATCATGGAGTCTTTCTCGATACCGGAATATCTTTCGGCAAAGCAGATCCGCATTGCGAATGGCCCGCTCCGATATGTTCAAAGATTCGTGATGTGCTGTATTGCAAAAAAACTTGGGTGTAAGACAAGATTGGATGCAAGGCCATTAAGCGGAATTAATTCATGTGGTATGTAGGAGGAAACGAAGATGGTACAAGTTCGTGAAGTAGTCAAGGTCTTTGATGGAAAGGAAGTGCTGCGGCATCTCAATATGAGTGTGGAACGCGGCACTATCTATGGGCTACTCGGTGCAAACGGCGCCGGAAAGTCCACTACGTTCAAATTAATCTCCGGTTTACTGCAGCCAAATACAGGAGCCATTCAATTTGATGGAGAAGAAATTCAGGTTCAGGACAGAAAATTTCTGAAAGAGATGGGAATCTTGATTGAAACGCCGGTATTTTATGAGCATTTGTCAGCGAGAGAAAATTTGGAGATTCATTTGGCTTATATGGGATGTAAGTCAACAGCCATTGATAATAGTTTGCAGATGGTGGGGCTTGCTGATACCGGAAAGAAGCCGGTTTCTAAATTTTCTCTCGGCATGAAGCAGCGGCTGGCCATTGCCAGGGCAATCAGCCATTCACCGAAGCTTCTGGTATTGGACGAACCAGTCAACGGCCTCGACCCTATGGGTATCCGGCAAATGCGGGAACTGTTTTTGGCGTTGGTCAAAGATTATGATATGACAGTTTTGATTTCCAGCCACATATTAAGCGAAATCGAGTATATAGCTGACAGGGTGGGCGTGTTGGTGAATGGGAGTATTGCCAGAGAAGTACCTATGTCGGAAGTAAGGGAAATCTGTCCAGAGGGACTGGAGGATTATTTTGTCAATATCATGAGCGGAGGTACGGAAAAATGAATTTAATGAGGATGGAATTGAAAAAAACAAATATTAAATCCTATTTTTTTGCTGCGTCCGCTATTTTCATCTGTCTTTTAGGGCTGGCTTACATATTTGCTTGGGTGCCAAGCCTCGGCACAGCGGATCCGTACGCCGTGGAACTATTTTCTACCTATCAGGGAATATCAGCTATGGGAGGGGCTGTCGGACTTATGGCATTTTCAGCTTTAGCATCTGCCATGGGATACCGGTATGTGATAAGGGAGTACAGCGGTGCAAATGTAATTCTTTTGTTCACATACCCCGTTGATAGGAAAAGTATAGTATGGGCCAAAATTAAACTGTTGTTGCTGTTTGTTTCTGCTTCAATACTTGTATGTACATTTGGCAGCTTTATCGTATTTGCACTTACAGGTTATATGTTTTCACTGTTGGACGATAATCTGCAGTTTATAGATATTGCTATAGCATATCGAAATGCCTTGGTACTGGCATGTCTTGCGGATGGAATCACCCTTTGTTCTTTACGCATTGGATTTATAAAAAAATCTAATTCAATGACAATTATCAGTGCGATTCTACTCAGTATGCTGTTGGTGAATATGGCAGCGGATATCAATCAAAGCTTTGCGATTATGTTCAGCTTGTCATCTGTAATATTTGTGACGGGGCTCCTGTTGACATTTAATATGGTACGGAAAGTCGAAAGAATGGAAATATGATATAAAAAACAGAAAGAACAGTCTAAGCTATTCAGAGAAACATTGACAAACGAAAGCCTTTTCCATATAATTAAACTAATAGTTTAATTATTGGAGGGATTATGGGAAGAAGAAAAAAAGAACCGAGAGGCGTGCATCGGGAGAACATTGCCTCTGCTGCAGCCGTGCTTTTTATGGAAAAGGGAATTTCCCAGACATCTATGGATGATATTGCAAAAGCAGCAGGTTACAGTAAGGCAACGCTTTATGTGTATTTTGAAAGCAAGGAAGAAATTGTCAGCGTATTGGTATTGGGCAGCATGAAAAAGCTCTGCGCCTACATCTCATCTGCCATACAGCATCAGGAATCCACACGTTCAAAGTATGACCTTATCTGCAAGGAACTGGTACGGTACCAGGAAGAATATCCGTTCTATTTCAAAATGACGCTGGAAAAAATAAAGTTTCATTTTGAGAGCCAGGACTTCTATCCGGAGGAAAGGGAAACTTTTCAGGTGGGAGAAGAGATTAATGAAATGATAAAGACTGTTTTGATGTCCGGTATGGTAAAGGGCGACTTGCGGGCAGATTTAGACATTGCGCCTGTTTCGTTTTCCTGTTGGGGAATGTTGTCAGGGCTGATTCAGTTTACGGCAAGTAAAGCGGATTACATCAAACAGTCCATGGGATTATCCAAAGAACAATTTCTTCAATGTGGATTTGATATGATCTACCAGTCTATTGCAGGTATGGAGGTAAAACAATGATCCAGAAGCAAGCGCTTGCGATTTTAGGGAGCCCTCATTCGAGTGGAATTACAGCAACTATGTTGAAACATTCTGTTAATGTGGCAGAAAAAGCGGGATATGCCGTTACCAAAATCAATTTATATGAAAAAAATCTTGCCTATTGTACAGGATGCAGGGCATGTTTAAAGACAGAGCAATGTGTGCTGAAGGATGATATCCATGAAATTACTTCTCAGCTTGGGGCATGTCAGGTCGTGATCCTTGCTGCTCCCGTATATTGGGCAAATGTTCCGGCTCCTGTGAAAAATCTTTTTGACCGGTTGCTTGGAATTGCTATGGAAGAGACGAGAGCTTTCCCCAAACCAAGATTGTGCGGAAAGAAATATATGTTGCTGACCGCCTGTAATACCCCGGCTCCGTTTTCCTGGATATTCGGGCAAAGCAGAGGCGCAATCCGTAATATGGATGAATTTTTTAAAACTGCCGGTATGAAACCAATTGGGAAAATCGTCTGTGCCAATACAGGAAAGAGGAAGGCCGTACCAGACCACATCTTGAGAAAGATTGAGAGGCGATTCAAATGAGACAACATAATAAAAAGTTGCTTGTAGGCGTTGCTGCAGCCACGGTTTTTTTAGGACTGATTGTTCTGACAGTTTATTTGAAAAGTGTATGGGATTATAAGCAGGCAGTACAGGAAATTTCCATTGGAGATGTCCGTATCAGTGATGTTTCCGACGGAGTTTATATTGGAGAATGCAATGTCAATTTCATTTATGCGAAGGTTGAAGTTACAGTACAAAATAAAGAGATTGAGAAAATCAGGATATTAGAGCATAAAAATGAACGCGGGCAGGTGGCAGAGACGATTGTGGATCAGATTGTTTCGGAACAGAAGATTGATGTGGATGCCATATCGGGTGCGACCAACTCAAGCAAGGTCATAAAGAAAGCTGTTGAAAATGCTCTGGAAAACGGTTTGCAATAAATTTTTCTGCTATCGTGAGGGAAAGCGCTGTCTAATGAGACAGGAGAACCGGATTAAAAATGCCAAAAAAAGTCGAGACTATATTCTGGAACAATGCTATACTGCGAACAGAAAATTTAAGAAAGGGGAACAGATATGCCGCATCAAGACAGCATTATCATAAAGGGATTGTGCCAGAATAACCTGAAAAATATTTCTCTTGAAATTCCAAAAGAAAAAATTATTGTATTTACCGGAGTTTCCGGTTCCGGAAAGTCCAGTATTGTATTCGATACGATTGCCGCAGAGAGCCAGCGGCAGATGAATGAAACGTATACGGCATATATTCGGAGCAGGCTCCCCAAGTTTGAGAAGCCGAAAGCAGAGAAGATTGAAAATCTGTCTGCATCGGTCATCATTGACCAGACAAGGCTTGGAGGGAATGCCCGGTCTACCGTAGGGACGATCAGCGATATGTATTCTGCCTTGCGTCTTCTCTATTCACGTATCGGGGAACCGTATGTGGGTACAGCTTCCTATTTTTCTTTCAATAATCCAAACGGGATGTGTCCGGAATGCTTTGGAATCGGTAAGGTGATGGAGCTTGATATTTTGCCGTTGATTGCAGAGGACAAGAGCTGGAATGAGGGGATGGTGGATCTCCCTACATTTCGTGTGAATAACTGGTATTGGAAACAGTATATAGGAAGCGGTTTATTTGACCCTGAAAAAAAATGGCGTGATTATACGGAAGAGGAACGCAACCTCCTGCTATATGGCTCCAGGGAACAGGGCGGAGAGCGTGTGTCGAAGCAAGTAGAGGGAATCCATAATATGATGAGCCGCCTGCTTCTGAAACGTGACAATTCCGATATGAGCGAGACATCCATGAAACGTCTGGCAAATTATGTGCATCCTCTGGAATGTCCGCTCTGTCATGGGAAACGCTTAAATTCTGCAGCGCTTTCCTGCAAAGTCGCAGGTTACAGCATTAACGAGATGTGCGGGATGGAGCTTACAGAGCTTCGGAAAGTGTTGGAAACCATTACAGATCCAAGGGGCAAGTCGATTGCAGAAGGGCTGGTTACAACTCTGAACCGGATGATCGACATTGGGCTTCCTTATCTTTCCCTGAACCGGGAGTCTGCCACTTTATCAGGCGGTGAGGCGCAGCGTCTTAAGCTTGTACGGTATATGGGAAGTGCGCTTACCGGAATGACTTATATATTTGATGAGCCGAGTACCGGAATGCATCCGCGGGATGTCCACCGTATGACAAAATTGCTCTTGTCCTTGCGGGACAAGGGGAACAGTGTTTTGGTGGTGGAGCATGACAAGGATGTGATTTGCATTGCAGATGAAGTGATTGATATCGGACCGTTGGCGGGGAGAAAAGGCGGGGAAATCCTATATCAGGGAAGCTATACCGGGCTTTTGGATTCTGGCACTCTAACAGGTAATGCCATGAAAGCGTTGATACCATTGAAAGAAACGACCAGAAAACCGGAAGGGTTTCTTCCGGTCCGAAACGCAAATATCCATAACCTGAAGAATGTTTCCACTGATATTCCACTAAATGTATTGACCGCTGTGACCGGTGTGGCGGGTTCGGGGAAGAGTTCTCTGATTCGTGATATTTTTGCAAAGCAGTATGAGGAACGGGTGATTTTAGTGGATCAATCTCCGGTGACGGCCACAGGACGCTCTACGCCTGCAACTTTTTTAGGATTTTTCGATGATATACGTAAACTGCTGGCGAAAGAGAACGGTGTAGGTGCAGGCTTGTTTTCCTTTAACAGTAAAGGGGCATGCCCGGACTGTAAAGGACGGGGAGTGATTGTGACAGAGCTGGTTTTCATGGATCCGGTGACGACCACCTGTGAGGCCTGCGGCGGCAGCCGGTACAGTGAAGAAGCCCTTTCGTATTCCTATCATGGAAAAAATATTGTGGATATTCTGGACATGAATGCGGAAGAAGCAGAAGAGTTTTTTTCAGGCTGTCCAAAGATTCGCAAAGCTGTACATGCTATGGTGGAGGTTGGGTTATCCTATCTATCATTGGGGCAGCCTCTGTCTACGTTATCCGGCGGAGAGCGCCAGAGGGTGAAACTGGCAAAATATCTGGATAAGAGAGGCAATATCTACGTGCTGGATGAACCGACAACGGGGCTTCATGCTTCGGATGTACAGGCAGTCATGGAGCTTTTGGACAGTTTTGTAAAGCGGGGCAATACGGTAATTGTGATAGAACACAATATGGATGTGGTAAAGCTGGCAGATTATGTGATTGACATCGGTCCGGATGGCGGAACATCCGGAGGGGAAATTGTCTTTACCGGAACTCCGTCAGAGATGGCTTGGCATGGGAAAACGATTACGGCTGAATATTTACGGAGGTCTTTGCAATAAATCGAGTGTTTTACCTGGCCGGAATCTAGTACAGCATTGCATAATTAACAGTGAATTCTGCGAGGTTGTACCAGATTCATTAACTGTATGGTTTTTGAATCTGGATTCTGACAGGGTGGAGCATTAGCAGTATATCAGGAGGATGGTATGAACGAACAAATGGAGGCTGTTCAGAGGATGCAGGAATATATTGAGGGACATTTGGAAGAAGAACTTACATTAACTCAACTTTCGGAAGTTTCCCTCTATTCCCCATGGCATTCCTACCGGCTGTTTAAGAATTATCTGGGGGCAACTCCGGCGGAATATATTCGGAAGCTGCGTCTTACACGTTCCGCTATGCGTCTGAAACAGGAGCAATGCCTTGTTGCAGAGGCTGCTTATGAGTGCGGCTTTGGAAGTGTAGACGGATATACCCGCGCTTTTTACAAAGAATTCGGCTGCAATCCGGGAGAATATGTAAAGGATCCGGTTCCGATTGTG
Organism: Lachnospiraceae bacterium; assembly: GCA_009911175.1. The sequence continues at coordinate 59,197 of QXWX01000030.1, forward strand.
CTTTTTATCCCTTATGGTGTGAAATTCAAAGAATTAAGGAAGGATGTTGTTGATATGGAAAATTTACAGAGTGTTTTTGTACAGGTAATCCGAAAGCCAGAGCGCAAGGCGATCATCAAGAGGGGAATTTCTGCAGAGGATTATTTTGATTACTGCAGCGAGGTAAGCTGTGACATATGGGGCATTCTTATGAGCATGGATTCCCTCTGCGGGGAGCCTGTCTGCCTCTGGCTGCCCGAAAGCTATAAGACGCCGGGCACATCTACTTATGTGCAGGGTGTGGAAGTGGAGTCAGGTTATGCGGGGGAAATACCGGAGGGGTTTGATATCATTTCCCTGCCTGCTTCGGAGTATCTGGTTTTCCAGGGGGAGCCGTTCAGGGAAGAGGATTACTCTCAGGCAATCCTGTCCGTACAGTATTCTATGAACCAGTATGATCCGGCGGTGATTGGTTATGAATGGGATGACAGAAGCCCACGTATCCAGCTGGAACCGCGGGGGGAACGGGGATATATTGAATTGCGCGCAATTAAAGCAATTAAGGGGTATCCTCAGAAATCGGCTGAACGGACATAAATCAATAGAATAAGAATAAAAATGAAAGCCGAGGTGTTAGTCACCCCGGTTTTATTTTTCCGTATGTATGGATTGTGTCTGCGTTTTCAAACATGCCAAAAAAAGTCGAGAAGATATTTCCGGGTAATGCTATACTGCAATCTGAAAACAGGAATAAGAAAGGAGATAAAAATGGGAAAAGCGAAAGAAGCCATCAGAGTAAGCGGCCTTACGAAAATCTATAACGGGAAAAAGGTGTTGGACGGCTTGAATCTTTCTGTTAAGAACGGCACGGTCTTTGGGCTGCTGGGGGCAAACGGTGCGGGGAAGAGTACAACGATTGAATGTATCTTGGGAACTAAGCGTGCAGAACAGGGAACGGCTCTTGTGCTGGGGTGTGATCCAAGAAAAGAACGGCGGGCATTGTTCCAAAAGGTAGGCGTCCAGTTCCAGGAAGGAGATTATCAGCCGGAGATTAAGGTTTCCGAGATATGCGAGGAAATCGCATGTCTATATGATAATCCGGCTGACTGGAGAGAGCTCTGTGAACGGTTCGGAATCGGAGACAAGCAAAAGAATGCAGTGAAAAGTCTGTCCGGAGGTGAACGTCAGAGGCTGTTTATTGTCCTGGCACTTATCCCGTCGCCAGAGCTGGTATTCTTAGACGAGTTGACAACTGGGCTTGATGTCAAGGCAAGACGGACGGTCTGGAAGATTCTGGAAGAGCTAAAAATGCAGGGGCTGACTATTTTCCTCACTTCGCATTTTATGGATGAGGTGGAAGCGCTCTGTGATGAGATCTGTATCCTGAAGAAAGGGAAACCAGTATTTTACGGCACCGTAGAGCAGGCAAAAGAACAGAGCGGATGTGAAAAATTTGAGGACGCTTATTTAGAATTTTCAAATGAGGAGGCAGATGTATGAGGACATTTACAAAGCTTTTGAAAACGGAACTGAAATTGAATATACGAAACATGAATATGGTTATTTTTGCGGTAATTATGCCGGTAGTGGTGTTGGCCGTCCTTGGAATCATTTACCAGTCCAAGCCGGCTTTTCCCGGAGCAGAGTATACATTTCTGGAACAATCTATGAGCGCGGTGTGTACGATTTCTATCTGTGCCGGGGGTCTTATGGGTCTGCCGATTGTGGTATCGGAATACCGGGAACGAAAAATCCTGAAACGTTTTCAGGTGACTCCTGTAAGTCCGGTTATGTTGCTGGTGGTAGAATTTGCGATTTATGTATTATATGCTCTTGCTTCTATGGTTCTTCTCTTCCCGGCAGCCGCCTGCTTCTGGGGAGTGACTCTTCGCGGGAGCTGGCCTGCATTTATCGGGAGCTGGCTTCTTACATTGGTTTCTACATTAAGTATCGGTATGATGGTAGGCGGGATTGCAAAAGACACGAAAATAGCCAGTGTGATAGCCAGCGTCCTGTATTTTCCAATGCTGATATTCTCAGGGGCAACCGTTCCGCTTGAGGTTATGCCGGGGATGCTGCAGAAGATTGTCAGATTGTTCCCCCTGACACAGGGGATACAGCTTATGAAATCGGCTTCGCTTGGACTGCCGGCGGGGAATCTGTGGCAGCCGGTATTGGTTATGGTAGTTGTTACCATTGTTTGCATGGGAATTGCGGTGAAATGTTTTAAGTGGTAATAACAGCTACATTGCTTGTAGGATAGATTGGAACAAGGTCAGATGGGACGGCCAGAAGCAGGGGAGCTGCGTATAAATGAAAGCCATTTGTGGAAAAATAAAAGTATCTTTCTATGGAGGGCAGAACATATGCGCAATTATTTTTATGGCTGGTATTTTAAATGCCAGTCGGAAAACCAGACCTTGTCAATCATCCCTGCGGTTCACAGATCAGGACAAAAGAAATCTTGTTCCATTCAGGTCATTACGGAGAATCATGCTTGGAATGTTGATTATCCTGCCGCGGCATTCCACCGGACAGGAAAGGATATTTGGATCGGAAAGAGTCGGTTTGGAGAGAGGGGAATTCTTCTGGCAGTACATACGCCAAAGCTGGATATAAGCGGAGAATTGAGGTTTGGCCCCCTTTTTCCTTTGAGATATGACATCATGGGGCCGTTTTCCATATTTCCTTTCCTGGAATGCCGGCATAGTGTGCGGAGTATGCGGCATTTGGTCTATGGAAGGATGAAGGTGAATGGGCAGGAATATTTGTTTCAGAATGCGGTGGGATACTGGGAGGGAGACGAAGGACATTCTTTTCCCAGGGAATATGCGTGGACGCAATGCAGCTTTCCGGGAGGTTCGCTGATGCTGGCTGTGGCAGATGTCCCGGTTGCCGGCTTTCATTTTCGGGGCGTCATTGGTGTTGTGCTGTGGAAGGGCAGAGAATACCGGCTGGCAACTTATCTGGGGGCAAGAGCGGTGCAGGTTCGCGGCGGGAGGCTTCGGATTGTGCAGGGGAATCTGGAATTAGAAGCCAGGCTGTTAGAAAAGGTCAGGAGCCCTCTGAAAGCTCCGGCTAATGGGGATATGGTAAGAACGATTCATGAAAATGCAGCCTGCCGGGCATTTTATGCATTCCGAAAAGGAGAATATCCTCTCTTTTCTTTTACGACGGACAGGGCCTCTTTTGAATATGAATTATTGGAGTAAATGCAACATTTTGTTAATTTCTCCAAATCTAATATTGTTGCGGTTCCATAATATTGTGTTTTTACTGTCTTTGTATCTAGATCAAATTCCAGATAGACGACTCCTTTACCATATTTTTGTCATTATACTTTATTAAATCGAATGATTCCGTTTGTTTCAATTCTTTCTGCCATATTTGAAAATTTGGAAATGCGACTTGCAGAGGGATAAAAATCGACCTTCTGCTTTGGAACTGTCATTGTTTTTCTTCCTCTGGCTTTTACTGTATGACCTTTTCTGGTTCCTTTCTCTGCAACTATTGATCTACTCATTCTCGTTCACCCCAGTTTTTACTTTATCCGAAAATTACTAAATCATTTGCAAGTATATGTTAGTTCTAATACTATCTGGACAAAGCCAAGTTTCTGCCCTCCATGATAAAGATAATTTTAGTATACCACAATCTACTTTGAATTACTATTGAGTATTCGTTTTTCTTCCGTTAACGGTGATTGGTTTTTTGGTAGTTTATTGCCTGAAGGATGCTTTTGCCGAAATATATTATGCGTTGCCAGAGCCGATTGCAGTTTCTTTTATTGTTACACTCCATAAATGGAGGAAAAATACGCTGTTCAGCATCGGGGGTGGGACAGTCCTGTACGCACGTTTAAACGGCGAGGACGAGGAAGTATGGGGAGTTACATGATTTGGATTATGAGAAGTATCCCGATGAACATTGTAAAAATGCAGAGGAAATTATGCGGGAGCGGGGATTGACGAAGTCCATATCTGTGCGATGATATGCCATGGATATGGTCACTGTGCGGATACGAAGCTGGAAGAAGTATTGTTCACGGTGGAAGAGAGGACTGGATGTTGTTCAATTGGATGAAGTGATTTGGGAAATCATAGAAGGTAAAGCTGATAGCGTAGTCAATATTTTTGAGTGTTTGATGCTTTTAAAAATGAAAGGTGGTATAATATCCTTATATTTTATTTTAAGGAGCATAAAAATGAGTACATTTAAAGATTGGGAAGCATACAAAAGATTAAAAGATCGTGGGGATACGAATTCTGTAGTAGATGTGTTGAAAAATAAGAATACTGGAGATTTAATTGTAAGAAAAGTTATTTATGGGATTGAGCAGCCTTTGTATCAAGCTGTATTTACAAGGGAAATGCGTGCATTGCATAAATTAAATAAATGTTCGAACATTGTTAATATACTAGGAGAAGATTATTTAGCCATATCCGCCACTAAAGAAAAGGTCGGTGTGATTTATTTAGAATATATAAATGGAGTTGAACTAGGAAGAGCATCTATTGAGAATTTTACATCGAAGGAAAAGTTTTCAATTATAAAACAATTGTTAGATGCAATTGAAATATCGCATTCTAATGAAATCATTCATAGAGATATTAATCCTAACCCGGATAAACCGGAAAAGCACAATACAAAAATTCTACCTGTACGGTTGCTAATCCGAAGTCGCATTTTCATTGCAATAAATTGCATAAAAATGTGACTTCGGATTGCAACCGTACAGGTGGAAAAATTTTGCCATTTTGCGCAAGAAATTGTTGTTAAGTGCCTAATAATGTTATGCTTACTGAAGATGGACAGGTAAAACTACTTGATTTTGGCATATGTAAAATCAATGATATGATAAATTCTGCAACAGTATATAAATTAGGAACAAATGCCTACTCGGCCCCAGAAGTCCATCAACATAGTGAAAATGCAACTGAAAAAAGTGACTTATATTCTCTTGGCGCATTGATCTATTATCTTTTTACAGGGGAACAACCACCGTTAGCTTTGCAATTCCAGGATGTGTTGGATAAAGTCCGGGGAATGGATATTTCTTTGAAACCAATCTTAAAAAAATTAGTAGCAGAGAATCCGGAAGATAGATATGAAAATATTTTTGAATTGAGAACAGATTTTTCAAAGTTATTTACTCGTTTCCTAGATTTAGACAAGATGATAATTATGACTGCCGCATATGAAAGGATAAAGGAATTGAGAAATTTTAAATTATTGCCGCGGTCAGCAGACATTAAAATGGCCTCTGATACATACATGCCAGAAAATTTTTTAGATCTATATGCATTTTGTAGGAAGGAAGAATCAGAGGATAATAAAGAAATAATAATTTATATCTTTTTGGGATTTAATTTTCTTGCAGAATGTGTATTTGATAACGAACAAAGTGTATTCGATGTTCTAAAATTTAAAAAAGTATCTCCGATTGAAAGAGACAGATTGAAAAAGAAATATGCTAAAATAGAGGGCGAAATAAAGTTTGTAGAGAAAAGATTTGCACATAGAGAATCTAAGAATAATAGTATAGAAATGAAAAATATTATTATTGATTATTATGAGAATTACATGTCAAATAACAATGTTGATTTTGAATATAAAGAAAAGTATGGGGTATGGAGGGATTTATTAGAGTTAATAAAAAAAGACATTGAAAAAAATGTTGTAAGATTACCATATGATTCTTATGAAGCAAGAGACACTTTATTAAGATTTAGACTTAAGAAGGGGACCTTTATAGATGAAGAGCGTTTGAATAAAGAACAGGTATTTGTTTATGAAAAGAAAGTGGGTAAAAAGAAAGATAAAATAAAGCCTGTTACAGTAGGAACATATGAAAATGATATTTATGAAAAAGGTCATGTAGTTTTAGAAATTAATAGACAGGGTTCTATAGGATTGCCAGCGAGCGGTTTTATTTGTTTAGATTATAGAAAAGATAAAATTAATGTTGAAAGACAGTTGGATGCTTTAAATGTTTTAGAGAAGGAAGATTATCAGTGCTCTTTCAATTTAAAGAGGATTCTTTCAGGAGTCGAGGCCCCATCGGTAAGTGTTATTTCAAAACCTATACATTTGTTCAATGAGAAATTGGATTTTCCACAAAAGACAGCAGTAAAAAAAGCATTAGAAGCGGATTCGATAGCAATTATCCAAGGGCCTCCAGGAACAGGAAAAACAAACGTTATTATTGAAATTATTTTACAAATACTAAAAGAGAATAAAAGAAATCCGGATATTGAACCTAAAAAGGTACTATTAGTATCACAATCGCATCCAGCAGTTGATAAAATGTTAGAGGATTTAATTAGGGAGAGTGATGAAAGACCAGATTTACTTCGTATTGGGAGAGATGAAAAGTTAAATGAAGAAATAAAAGAAGAATATTCAATTAATGATGTAAAAGAAAAATGGTATCAAACTGTTAGGAACGTATGTAATGAGTATTCACAAAACGTACTTAAGGAAATAGGAATTAATAAAGAAGAGTTTGATGAATATTTCTTAAAACTAGAAAATTCAAAAGTGGAAAATATAGATTTTCCTGAAGAGGATAAATTATTTATTAAGAAGTTTAAAGAAAAAACAAAAGGTATTAAGTCAGAAAGAGTAAGAAAAATATTGGAGATTCAACGGGAATGGACCGAGCAATTAAAGAAGTGTGATGAGGTAGAACTTTATATCATTAAAAGTACTGTTATTATTGCTGGGACATGCACAGGATTTGTTTCAAATAGGATTATACGGGATGTTGAATTTGATTATGTCATTGTTGATGAAGCAGCCAAGGCAACGTTTCCCGAACTTGCAGTTTCATTAAACAAAGCCCATAAAATTATATTAGTAGGTGATCATCAACAACTGCCACCTGTTTTAGATACAGAAATAATTAGAAGCAATAAGGAAAGACTTGATGAAGAGAGTTTAGCACAAGGAATTTTTGAAAAAATGTATAATATTTTCCCAGAGAGCAATAAACATCGTCTTTCTATACAATACAGAATGCATCCAACGATTGGTACATTAATTAGTCATGTGTTTTACAATGATGAAATTCAAAATGGAGTAGAGACTCAAGATAGAGAACTGTATATAGAAGGATATGAGGGGATTGCAATTGAATGGATTAGTACATCGAAATTTCCAACAAAAGATCGATATGAGAAGGTATTCGAAAATAATGGGAAGAAATCATATCAAAATTATCTCGAAAGAAATATCATTGAAAAAAAGTTATTGGAATTGGATTCTAAACTTACTCAAAGGATAAAGGTTGCGGTAATTACAGGTTACGGACCGCAAAAATATATTATACAGACAATGGTAAAACAACATTCTTTTAGAAATCTTGAAATTGATGTAGATACAGTAGATGCGTTTCAGGGAAGCCAGAAAGACATTATCCTATATTCAACTGTTAGGAGTAGTGCGAATAAATATGGAATAGGTTTCTTAAAATCAGAAGCTAGAATTAATGTTGCGTTTTCTAGGGCGAGATGTTTATTGATTATTGTGGGAGATATAAGTTTTCTTGATAATTATAAAATCAGAGGAAATAAATTTCCTGAAATAATTAAATATATTGAAGAATCTGAAGGATGTCGTATCATAGAAAAATAGGAGAAAAGAGCAATGAAACAATTAGTAGCTACAGTTGTGAGAAAACTTCCGCGAGAATTAAAAAATTATCATTTAATTAAAAGACAGAATATATTCATACCTTATTGTGAAATTGGTATTAGCTGTTTGACAAAGGAAGTAACAGAAATTAATTTGTTTTTTGAAACAATATTAAAGTTAATTGACATAGACGTATCGGATGTACATGAAATATCCTCAATTATGGGAATAGAGTTTAAGCTTTTAAAAGAAACGATAGTTGATATGATCACGCAAAGATATATTATTACTGTAGAAAATAAACTTATCATGACCCCTAAAGGACGAAAAGCGCTTGCTGATAGAAGATTGGTTACTGTTCGCAAAAGAAATTTGAATGAAATTTCGGTTAATATGATTACTGGAGATATTGAAGAAAGTGGTAAAAAAATATTTGTGAAGCCATGTAAAGGGGATATTTGTTTAAGTGAAGAGCAGACAATTACAAAAGACTTTTTAGAAAGTAATTATGCAAACATAAATGAAATATATCAGAGAAATCAGATAGAAGCAAATATTTTTAATACGCGAGTCTTGCAAAGAGAATTATATAAGATTTTGGATATTACTTATGACAAATTGTATTATATAAAGGATGAACTTTTAATATACAAGAATAACGATTCCGAAGATTATGAGTTTATTATTAAAGGTGATATAGGAGGAAGATATCAAAATAGCTTCTATAGTCAAGTACGAGATGTAGTTTATTCAGGAATGGAAAACTTTTTTGAAAGGGATTGGAAATTTTCCCAAAAGCATTATAATGAAGGAATTGTTAGTCAGGAAGAGAAGCAATATACACGTAAATTAATTGAAAAATTAAATGGAAATGAAATGATTTCAGATGAGTTATTAGAGGAGTACACACATGCAAGAGCGTTAATTGATGAATCAGAATTAGAAACAGTGTTTTTATATAATAAGGAATTTGCATATGAAGGGATAATTATTTCCTGTGAAAGATTAAGAAAATTGTTGACTTCAGAGATTGTTTCCGCATTGAATCAAATAACTAAAAAGAGAACATGGTTGTTATATAATCCGGAAGAGTATAATATAAAAAAATTTATAGGTGAAAAAGTTGGAGATAAAGTAAAGAAAAAAGATATTTCTCTTTTGGAGAATAAGGGATTAAGTAATCAATTTGTATGTTTCTATCCGAATATTCTTATAGAATTTGTAGAAAAAACGAAAATGGTTTTTGATAGACCTATTACAGTTTTTGAAGGACGTATAGAATTTAATTCAGAAATTATTAAAAATAAAATAGATAAAATAATAGATGAATATAAAATATCCTTTTTGTTATTTGAACCCAAATCTCAGATGATTGAACAAAATAAATATAATAAAGAAGCAAAGAAACCTTCGTTTCTATCACACAAAAAACATCGAAATAAAAAGTGAATAATACAGAAAGATATACTTTTTAACATGAGGACAAGAATGATGGAAAAGGATAGAAAGGATATATTTCCAAATCAGCCTGAAATACCATTCATGGAAAAGTTCATGGTTCCGCAGATGTATGAACTGTTCAAATTCGGAGGAAGCAGCGTGAAGGACGGCGAAAGAGAGATCCAAAGAATGCTGCAGTATTTTTCTGGCGATTTTACAGAAGAACAGTTACGGAAAAACATGGAGAGATATAATCTGCAAAACATGTTTGCCGTAGTGAAAGAATATTTTAAAAAGGAATACGGATATGAGGGGGATGGGATAACCTTAAGCAACCGCTATCAACAGACGATTAACAGCTATATATACAACGACAAAGAAAATCCGGCGTTTGTACATATTGATGAGTTGTTTGAATCAACAGTGATCGCATTTTTTCTTGCCATGCTTAAATGGTCAAAGGAGTTTGAGAATCTGGATGTTTATAGTGAGTGTTTCCGTTATATCCTGTTTCTGATGAATAACGTCTGCATTTTTGGAGAAATGCAGGGACAGTATGCAAACGATGTGCTGCTGCAGTTGGTGTCCGGCGATGTGCAGATACTGCAGCTTGCAGAGGATTGTTACTGGACTGTTGTAGTTTTCAGCCTGGCGCATGAGGTTGCACATGCGTATCTGGCAAGCATTGGGAAAACGTATTCCGAACGGCATCCGGAGAAAGAAGAGTATGATGCAGACATGATAGCATATCATATTGTGCTGAGAATTATCATAGAAAATGATGGAGATAAGCGGATTTTGGAAGAATATACATACCTTGCACCCATGATGTATATGGATTTCTTTGATTTATATTATTATACAGACAGGGTGCTGTATAAGACCAGATTTTATGATCCGCAGCATCCTCTGCCGGGTGACAGAAAGAACAGGCTGTTTGCGATTGTTAATAAAGATGAATATGATTTCGATACGGTAGATGGGAATCATCTGTATAGCGGATTTCTGGATGTATATGATGAATATAAAGATCAGGTACTCTTGAAAATGGAAAAAGGGAAGCTTGATAAGGTTCTTCATATAAAAAGAAGAAATCAGATGAGAGGAGAGCAGCTGTGACGAGGCAGGAAGCGTTAGATTATGACAATAAATTAAAGAACAAATTGGCTCTGGAAGCTGATATGCTTGGGTTGGAAGAAAGTACAGGGAACAGTATTGTAGATAATTATATTATGGTAATCCCGGATGATATGAGAAAAGGGATGGTTTTTCTGGGAAATGAAGCTGTTTCTTATAAATTCGGAAATATCAGAATGGATTTCAAAAAGGCAATCGCGGCGGGTATTGAACTGTTGGCGTCTGTCAGTTGTCCGGAAAGTTTTTTCAATTATCTGCAGTTATTGATAGCAGGGGCACTGTTTATCCAGAAAGCAACGAGGCAGGATATAGGGAAGAATGAGGCATATATTGTGTATTACCTTCATATAAGAAATGGATATAAGACAGGGATAGAGGAAGAAGCTTTTATAAATGATTTCTCAAAATGGTATAAAGAAAAGAATGAAAACATTCTTGAACCGACAGAAATTAGATACGCAATTGAGAATCTGTGCCATTGGAAAGTGGTAGATATAGATGATGGGGAAATATGGCTGAAAGAGATGGTTATGGGTTCTATGGAGCCATAAAGTGAAAAGTGTGGGAAATTATATGTCAGCTTAAGGAGAGTTCTATGGAAAACGTTGAAAATGTTGAGGAAGACCTTATACAAAATACTTATGTTATGTATGAGAAACGGTATGAATCCTGCCAGAAAAAATTAGATAAACTGGTCCTGGTATCCGACAGGGTATCATTTTTACGCGGCATTACTTTTGTCATTGCAGGACTGCTTCTTTTGTTTGGGTATCAGCAGAAAAGCCCTGCGCTGTTTGTGCTTGCTGCCGGGTTTGGGCTTGCCTTTCTCCTGTTGGTGATCTATCATGGCAAGCTGGAAGAGGAACAGGCATGCCTGAAAGATTCGCAGTCTGTTGTGAAGGATTATATGGCACGTTTTGACGATGGATGGAAAAGCTTTCCTGTGGACGGATCGCAGTATTTAAGTGATGGTTTTTTAGAGGCCAGGGATTTGGATCTGTTTGGAAAAAGCTCTCTTTATCAATACATTTGCACAGCAAGCACCATTTGGGGCCAGGATCAGCTTGCCCTTTGGCTGAGCCTGCCGGGCAAAGGGCAAGCGCCGGATTCTGCTTTGCAGATATCCCAGGAGATGAAAAGCCGCCAGCAGGCAGTTGCAGAGCTGGCGCAAAAGCCGGAATTCTGTATGGAGCTTGAAACCGGTGCAAGGCGTTTGAGAGAGACCGAATATGATAAATCCAGAAAAATGATGGATAACTTTTTTCAAACCCTGAAAGTGAGAAATTATTTTCCGATGGTTTACCGGATACTCGTTAGATTCTTCCCGCTTCTTACGCTGACCTTTTTATTTTCTGCCTTATTGGGAATCCACAGATATTTGACAATGCCTCTTTTCGTTCTTCTCGCATTTGTTCAGTTGATGTCTGCCTTCCTTGGATTTTATTGGAACAACAAGGTTTTATCACCGATCTATCAGATGAATAAGACCATTACCCCGTACCGGAAATTGTTTCAGCTTTTGGAGCAGGAGACATTTTACAGCCCTTATCTTAGAGAATTGCAGAAAACTCTGCAGAAAAATGGTACTGCTTCCGCTGCCTTAAAAGAGCTGGAGGAGATCTCTGACTCTGTGTGCGCACGCCACAATATCTATGCATTTGTGCTCTATAACGGACTATTTTTGCATGATTATTATTGCATGGAGAGATATGGGAAATGGAAAGATAACTACAGGGACAGTTTGGAGTCTTGGGTTAAGGAATTGGGAAAGGCCGAAGCCTTAATAAGTTTAAGCGTAATCTGTCATACCAGGAAGTCCCATTGTCTGCCTGTAATCGTGGATTCCAGGCGTCCCATATTAAAAGCTTCAAATATCAGACATCCGTTGATAAATGAGCCAGTGGCAGTAGGAAATGATATTAATCTGACCCATAGCGCCTGCATTATAACAGGCTCCAACATGTCAGGGAAAACAACGTTTATGCGTAGCATAGGTATTAATTTAGCCCTCGCCTATGCCGGTGGATTCTGCACTGCGTCAAATCTGCAGCTCTCTCTTATGGAGTTATGTACATCCATCCGCACGGAGGATAACGTGAACGAGGGAATCTCCACATTTTATGCAGAGTTGCTGCGTATCAAGCAGATGATTGAGGTCAGTAAAAAGCAGGTTCCCATGATTTCACTGATTGATGAAATCTACAAAGGAACAAATTCAAAGGACAGGATTTTTGCGGCTAAAGAGACCATACGGAATTTGTCAAGGCTATATACTTTGACGTTGGTTACCACTCATGATTTTGAGCTGTGTGATTTGGAAAATGACTTAGGCATAGATGCGAAAAATTATCATTTTACAGAGCATTATAAGGAAAACAGAATCCTTTTCGACTATAAATTAAGGGAAGGACGCTGTACGACTACAAATGCACGGTATCTGTTGCGTATGGCGGGAATTTTAAAGTAGAGGACTGGTTACTGTTCACACAGGACTTTGCATTTACTGCAAAGTCCGTAAGAAAATGATTCAGGAGTGAGCAAATTTTGAATGATCAAGTGATTTATGTACCACTTGATTTTTGTTTATAAAATATGTTATAGTATGAATATATACTTATAACATATTGTGAATCCGCTTCCGCGGATCAGTCAACAAGGGAGGGCAGGCCAAATGAACAACATACACGCTTCCGACCAGTTTCTGCAAGTAATCTGGCCAGATTTTACTGCACATTTCCGTAATGAAGTCAGTATTGCGTCATATGAAGTAGATGTGGCCGAATTTATGCGGTTCTGCGAGAGTGATTTTTTACAGCTGGACTATGAAAAAGCAGAAGCCTATTTTGAATATCTGCAGAAGAAACTGGAGACAGGAAAGATGCAGCCAAGCACAATGGCAAAGAAAATCCGGGAATTGCATTCCCTGGCTGAATATATCTGTGATGAGCGTGGGAAATACAAGGTCCCGGCATCATTTCGGGACTACTTCCTTCCTTATTTAAAAAGGATTGCAAAGATAGATAAATACGCAAAGACGATCCCGGTAGAACATATTGATAAGATATTTACCGAAGCGCAGGATGACCTCCAGGCATATTGTATTTTTGCCCTGCTTCAGAGGGTAGGGCTTTCATCGACAGAGATTGTAGGATTGAAGCTGTGTGATATTGTTGCATATGACAATGGTGTGTATGCGGAACTGCCAAGCCGGAAGGACCCCTGTTTTATACCGGAGGATGTGTTTGTGATTTTAGGGCAGTATATTGCCCAGAGGCAGGAACAAGAATATCTGTTCTATAACAGCCGCGGGAATAAGCTGAATACCATGTATATCAGCAGGCTCATGAAGAAATATACAGAACTTGCCGGCGTACCGAATTACAGTGCAGAAGCGCTGAGAAATACTTGTGCGGTCACAATGTTTGCATATGAAGCAAGCCCGGAGCAGGTAGCCAGGCAGATGGGGGTCACACAGATTCAGATCAAACGTTATAAGAATCTGTCTTACCGGGACAACCTTGTCCGTGCAGCGAATGAGTTAGTGAAAGTAAGGGTGGAGCCTCCGAAGTAGGGAAAGGCTGCGGATACATTTCACCCTAACAGTAAGGTTTTGTATTTTATGCTTGTAAAATGTCAAATAAGAGAAAAGGGCGGTTGGAATTAGTGTGGATTAACATTATAAAGTTTTTGACATTCTGCTTCGTATGCAATATAATGAACGCATAAAGATTCTTTTCATACTCTGATTCTTAGGAAGAGGAGAAGGCGTGAAATCCCTGGTAACAGGTTTTTATCTATCATCAGGGGGAAGCGTGGGAAGAATTTTGCATCTGGTACTATGCCAGATGTTTTTTTATGCAAAAATATTAATAGAAGGAGGAAGTTGTTATGCGTACAACAAAGAGAAAGAAATGGCAGATCGAGTGAAGAAGAAGGAGGATACAGATGTCCAGGAATTTCTAAGGTCTCATGGGATGTCAGCGGGAAATGATGATTATAACTATCATATGTCGCTGGGATTCTATTATGCCTATTCCGCAGACGCATTCCGTTATGCGGAAATGATCGAGGACGGGGAAATATTTAACGAATACGTGGTAAGCGCAGTGATAAAAAATCTGCATGTTTCGTATCAGGCATTAAAATATTTCCAAAACAAACTGAATATAGGGAATTATGAATTTGACACAGCAGAGACAGTTACTTTGGAAGAGGCAAGACTGGAGAACGGCAGGATTATCGGGAATAAGGATCATGCGGTAAAAACCGCCCGGAGGTGGCTGGCCAGATTCAAAAAGAGACAGGCGGCAAATACAGGAAAAAGTTCTGATGGAATGAAAGAAAAAAGCATTTCTCAGGACTTTTTTTTATATGAAGTCGCAGTTTTTATCCTATACCTGGCAGGAGAAGAGATTGATTATGGCTTTATAGGAGAGGGCGGATAAGATGTTTATAATGGACAATGAACTGAAACTGAATGAATGGCAGTTTGCCCAGAGAAAGTATCTTCCTTTTGAAGAAAAGCTTATCCTCTCCAGGAGACGAATTGAGGACTGGTATGATTTCCACGAGGGTGACGTCTATGTATCTTTTTCAGGCGGGATGGATTCAACGGTACTTGTTGATCTTGTCAGAAAAACGGTCGGGGATGTTCCGTTGGTATTTGTGAATACTGGGCTTGAGTATCCGGAAATCGTCAGATTTGTTTCTTTATATGATAATGTGACTGTTCTGAGGCCAAAGATGTCATTCAAGGAAGTGCTGGAAGTGCATGGATACCCGCTGGTCAGTAAAGAGACGGCAGCAAAGATTAGAAAGCTGCGGCATGGCAACCTAAGCGCCCGTTATCGAAATTATCTTCTGAACGGAGACGAAAGAGGAAGTTTTGGAAAGCTGGCCGAAAAGTGGAAATTCCTTGTAAATGCGCCTTTTGATATCAGCGAACTGTGCTGTGACATTACGAAAAAGCAGCCAATTTATGCATATAACAAGGAGACAGGCAGGGTTCCCTATATTGGGATCACACAGGATGAAGGGTACAGAAGGCAGAGGGAATATAACCGTACAGGCTGCAATGTATATGATGCAAAGCACCCAAAATCCCAGCCCCTAGGTTTTTGGACCCGTCAGGATATCCTACGGTATATTGCCGTAAATAATCTCAACATTTGCAGTATCTATGGGACAATAGAGTGCCGCAATGGCGTGTTCCAAAATACAGGGGTTTACAGATCCGGCTGTGTCTACTGCTGCATGGGGGTACAGCTGGAACCTCATCCGAACCGCTTTGAGAGGATGAAGTCTGATGACTATAGACTTTACAACTATTGTATGCGCCCGCTGTATGAAAATGGGCTTGGGTTTGATTATGTGCTGAATTACTGTGGATTTGCACATTGAAAGGAAGGAATATGATAAAAGTAAATGAATTGATAGCGCTGATTGATAAACTGGAGGAAGTAGAACCGAGAGATAACGATGATTTTAAACAGGTAATGGGAATTGTTTCAGGGAATAAAGCATGTCTAAAAAAGGCTTCTCTGGAAGATATTGTTTATCTGCTAAATCATCTGGGGACTATCTTAAATAATGAACTGCAGGAAGATTATCCGGTGATTAAACTGGAATCCATGCCAGGATGCAGTATAGCAATGAGAAGGGCTATTTAATATGAGGTACTGAGTATGAAGACGGTTATAACATTGGATGATGAAAAATTTGGCGGTAATTATTATCATGCCGCACATGTAGAAGTAATCCGGGGAGACAAAACGCGCAGTGCAAAGTATGTGGATGTTGACAGACTGCTGGAAGCAATGAAAAATGCCAGGAATATGGATGTATTCTACAGAATTGGCAGGCTGCCTCAGAATTATTATGATGGGACGATCCGGAGGGAATCCGATATGACAATAAGCGGACATATGCTGCTGACAGTTTCAAAGCAGAGAATCCCATTACAGTTTGAGGAGACAAAGTACACAATCCCGTTTCCTGCACTTCTGTTCTGTTTTCATATTATACACAGGCGGGTTTGTTCAACGGAGGTATATGCATTGACGGGTACACAGTGGAATGAGAAGTCTGTCTTATATAATTATCCGTATGGAAATGTAAATGTGCAGTCACATCAAGTGTGCTGGGGGAGCAACAGTCTGCCGGAGATTACGGAATTAAGGAAATTAGATGTAGTATGCTCTCTGTTTTATGACAGTCCCTGCAACAATGATTATTTTACTGCGGAGCGCTCGGTGAAATGGAAGACAGACAACCTGCGCAATGTGCTGGAGAAATTAAAAGAAGAAGAGGAATTTCCGGAAAAGCTGCTTGTAATGAGCGACAGGGGAAATATTGGCACCATGATTAAGGGTATCATAAAGAAGGAGGACAGGAATGGATCTATTTGATATTTTTGGAATTACAGAAGAAGAACTGAAGGATGAAAAGAAGGCATCTGCAAAGCCTAAAAAGAAAGAGAAAAAAGAAAAGAAGGAAAAGAAGCAGGGAACAAATTACAAGCTGCCAGTTTCATTTTGTGCGGGGCATCTGCGTCAGATATTTTATGATGAGGCTGCGGGCACGTGGAGTGAAGATACGCTCAAGAAAAACATCCGCAGCATGTTCAGGGAACTGGCCGGTATCTTCTTCAAAATTTCTGTTATGAATGTAGAAGAAAAAGAAGAAGGAATAGAAACTTATATCCGGCCGGAGATTATGTACAAGGAGTTTACGAATGAAGATAAACTGGAATTCCCACTGGAAGTAACAGCCGGTACAGAGTCTTTATGGCTGGACACAAAGATGTCATTGGATGAGATAAGGGCATTGTGGGTAGAAGCACATCCTGAATATGACGGCTGCAGATTCCAGTATGATGAAATACAAAAGCTGCTGATTCCATTTATGGAGAGAAATGCTCCAGGCGGGAAAAAGTATACCTTCCCTGTTACGGTTGGATATCTTGGGATACAGGAAACATATGGGGAGGAGGATTTCGGCGTTTCAGAGGTGACAGAGGCAGAGCTCCAACAGAAGTTTGCCAGTCATTATCCGGAATTTTCTGAGTGTGGATTTGCCTATATTGAGGAGCAGAATCATCTGTTTCCAGTTATGAAATCGGGTCAGGAAGAGAAGGATAAATCGATTGCAATTCCAGTGGAAGTAAGGGCGAGCGGATTCTCCCTTACGATTAATCCGGAGGATATTCAGGGGAAACGTTCCGCGACCCTGGAGGAGATCCGAGAGGTACTCGAAGGTGTTTATCCCGAATATACGAAGGACAGGACGGATATGCAGTACGATCAGAGGCATTTTGTTGTGCCGGTATTGATCAGTTCAAGGAAAGGGCTTGAAATCCGGCCGCTGAACCCAGGATGGAAGCATGAGATCATAGAAGATGAGTATCAGGACAAATGGCGTGTGGAAACCACGCCATTTGGCGTTTTCAGATGTAACAGTTCAAAAAAGGATCAGGCAGCCTTTCAGCTGTCTGCCCACAAAATTCCGAGACGGATATTGGAGGATGTAATCAGGATTTTTAAGAAGACGCCGGCGCTTGAGCATGCTCTGCAGATTTTCTATGATAATTCCAAAGACTCCTACATTCTCTTTGAACCAGAGCAATGTGTAACCAGAGGTTCCGTTAAATTCAAAAGAGATCTGCAGATGGAGCAGAAATATATTCTGGTTATGGATATCCATAGCCACGGAATGTATTCAGCCTTTTTTTCGAGCGTAGATAATGAAGACGAGAAAGGCATACGGCTGTATATGGTGTTTGGAAATCTGGACAGGCATACGCCTGGGTATGCGCTTCGAGTAGGCGTCGCAGGCATATTCGGTGAAGTGGCATTAGAGGATATTTTTGAAGGAAGGTCAGAGGCATGAGATATAATATTATTATTGTTGGCTGCGGAGGAACCGGAGGTAATTTTATCAAAGAACTTGGCAGATTTTTATATAGTTATAAAAGGTAAATAGTTATGTAAATACAGGCTCTGTTTCTTAAAAAACAGGGCTTTTTCTTATGTCTTATCATAGCATAACTAATTCTCTAACTCAATAGATTTATCCATGCTCCATCGATGCG